>REER01000087.1 GCA_007694945.1 Paracoccaceae bacterium
AGACCATGTCCGAGATCGACATCGAGACCGCGCGCAAGGTGGCCCATCTGGCCCGCATTGCCGTGCCCGAGGAAAACCTGCCTGCGTTGGCCAATGAACTCAGCCATATCCTGAATTTCATGGAGCAGCTCAACGAGGTCGATATCGAGGGGGTAGAGCCGATGACCTCGGTCACGCCGATGCGGCTGAAGCGGCGCGCCGATGGGGTGACGGATGGCAATATTCAGGACAAGGTCCTCGCCAATGCGCCAGATGCGCGCGAGGGGTTCTTTGCGGTTCCAAAGGTGGTGGAATGAGCGCTCTCAATACACTGACCATTGCGGAAGCGCGCGACCTGCTGCGCAAAGGCGATGTGAGCGCGGTTGCCCTGACCGAGACCTGCCTTGCGGCGATCGAGGGGGCCGGGCGGCTCAATGCCTTTGTTCATCACACCCCCGATCTGGCACTGGACCGCGCTCGCGCGGCTGACAAACGCCTTGCGAGCGGCGAGGCGCCCCCGATGTGCGGCATTCCCGTGGGCATCAAGGACCTGTTCTGCACCGAGGGCGTGCCGTCACAGGCTGCCTCGCGCATCCTTGGGGGCTTCCGCCCGCCCTATGAATCGACTGTCAGCGCGCAGTTGCGCGACGCGGGTGCCGTCATGCTCGGCAAGCTGAACATGGACGAATTCGCCATGGGCTCGTCGAATGAGACTTCGTGTTACGGCGATGTTATCAACCCGTGGAAAGTAGATGAGCGTGATCTGACACCTGGCGGCTCTTCGGGTGGCTCGGCCTCGGCGGTGGCAGCAGACCTTTGCCTTGCCGCTACAGGTACCGACACGGGCGGGTCGATCCGCCAGCCTGCGGCCTTTACTGGCACGGTCGGCATCAAGCCCACCTATGGGCGCTGTTCGCGCTGGGGCATTGTCGCTTTTGCCTCGTCGCTCGATCAGGCTGGGCCCATGACCAAAACCGTGCGCGACGCGGCGATCATGCTGGAGGCCATGTGCGGCCATGACCCCAAAGATTCGACCAGCGCCGATCTGCCCGTGCCGGATTTCGAGGCCATGCTGACGGGCGATATTCGTGGACAAAAGATCGGGATCCCGCGCGAATACCGTATGGAGGGCATGCCCGCCGAGATCGAGGCGCTCTGGGCCAAGGGCGCCGAGATGCTGCGCGATGCCGGTGCCGAGATCGTTGATATTTCACTGCCGCATACCAGATACGCGCTGCCCGCCTATTACGTCATTGCGCCCGCCGAGGCCTCCTCGAACTTGGCGCGCTATGACGGGGTGCGCTATGGCCACCGCGCGACACTGGCGCAGGGCGATGGCATCACGCAGATGTATGAAAAGACTCGCGCCGATGGCTTCGGCCATGAAGTGCAGCGCCGCGTTATGATCGGAACATATGTGTTGTCAGCCGGGTTCTATGACGCCTATTACAACCGCGCGCGCAAAGTCCGTACGCTGATCAAGCGCGATTTCGAAGAGGTCTTTGGCCAAGGCATTGACTCGATTCTGACCCCTGCCACGCCTTCGGCGGCCTTTGGTCTCGGCGAGTTGGCCGAGGCCGACCCGGTGCAGATGTACCTCAACGATGTCTTCACCGTGACCGTGAATCTTGCCGGTCTGCCGGGCATTGCGCTGCCTGCCGGGCTCGATGCGCAGGGGCTGCCCCTTGGGCTGCAACTGATCGGGCGGCCATGGGATGAGGGCGGGTTGCTCAAGACAGCACAGGTTCTTGAAAACGCAGCAGGCTTTGTTTCCAAACCCACAAAATGGTGGTAATCTCGCGAAAAATGGATTGAGGCGAGTTGCAATGCGCGTTCCTTATGCCGTGACCTTGGTGAGCATGGCTTTTGCTTTCGTGTCGGCATGCGACACATCCGCACCCTATTCCAATGTCGTCGATACGACCGGCCGGGGCGTCGGCTTCTCGGACTATGCGCAATACATGCGCGCTCAAGAGGAACTGTCGCGCATACGCCGGGCCGAAGAGGCGCACGCGAGCCGTGTTGCCCAAGCGCCCACTGATGCGCCGGAATTCGCGCAATCTCAGAACATGAGCATCGGTCAGGAAGCGGTCGCCGCTGTTCGTGGTAATACCGCGCCACAAGCGCAGCCAACCACAATGCAAGCTCAAGCGCCCGCCATGCAGATGCAACCCTCCGCCACGGTCGCAACAGCGCCGCCGCTGGTTGCAGGCGCGCCTCTTCCGCCAGCGCAGCAAGCCCAACAGACGGGTAACGGTCAGTCCTCCGGACAGACGGCCAGCGCGCAGCCCGCCGCGCCGGGATCTTCAGGTGTGAGCGATCAGCAATTCAACCCGCAGCCCTTTGGCACGCCGCAGGATAACCAGTTGGCTGAACGCGATTTTGTGCCACCTGTGCGGGTCAGTGACGCCGAGTTGGGGCAGGGGCAGAGCGGACCCAATCTCTTCGTCTATGCGCTTTCGACTACCCATAATGTCGGCGAGACTCGCTACCAGCGCAATCACCCCCTACGCTGGCGCCGTTGGGAATCGGCCTGCGCGCAATTCCCCTCGCAGGACCTCGCGCAAGAGGCTTTCCTGGCGGCGGGCGGCCCTGAGCGTGATCCGAACCACCTTGATCCCGATGGGGATGGTTTCGCCTGCTGGTGGGACCCGGCGCCCTTCCGCCAGGCTGCCCGCACGGTGCGCGCGCGCGAGTGATCCGCGACCGGGCTTCCCCGAATTTCGGCCCGCGCCGCGATGGGTTGCGCCCGCATATGCTGGTGCTGCATTACACTGGCATGCGCGACACCGAGGCCGCGCTTGACCGGCTCTGCGACCCGATCGCGCAGGTTTCCGCGCATTACGTTATTTGCCCCCGCGGGAGGCTCTGGCAGCTTGTGCCCGAGGAGACGCGCGCCTGGCACGCAGGGGCCGGTAGCTGGGCGGGACTGTCGGATATCAACTCACGCTCGATCGGGATCGAGCTGGTCAATACCGGCGCGCAGCCTTTTCCCGAACCGCAGATGCAGGTGCTGGAGCGGCTGATGCGCGATGTGATGGCGCGCCATGGCATCGTGCCGCATGATGTCATCGGCCATTCCGATATGGCGCCCGAGCGCAAGGAGGACCCCGGCCCCCGTTTCGACTGGCGACGGCTGGCGCGCGCAGGGCTCGCGATTTGGCCCGAGGGGACGGGCGCGGAGCGACCGCTGGCCGAGAGCCTCGACGCCATTGGCTACCCGCCAGCTAGCGCGGAACATCGGCTGCAGGCCTTCCGCTTTCGGTTTCATCCCGGTGGCGCCGGAGCCGAGAGTAAGGCCGACCGCTGCCGGGCTGCGGCTGTCGCGGCGGCCTTCACCCGCGCCTGGCGGTAGTGCCGCCCCGCTTCATTTTCTTGCCAAAAATACTCAATTCAACGCTACGCAATCGCCCCATGGCCAGCGCAATCACCCTCATCGCAAATGACGCAAGGCGCGTGATAATTCGTCATAGAGCTCGGCGCGCTCCTCGGGGCTCAGAAATGCGCCCAGTTCCACCACCCGCCCCGCGCCTTCCAACGTCAGATAATTCTCGACCGGAGCGCCCTTTTCCTTCAGTTTGAGGCGCACCCAATAGGGGTTGGCCTGCCAGTGCTGCGCGGGTGTGCGCGGATTGATGCGGTGGATCTCGATGCTCTCGCGGGTCAGCCGCAATTCCTCGCGGAGCCGCTCGCGCTCGGCCCGATTGCGTTGCAAGGCATACCACAAGCCCCAGAGCGCGAGACCGGCAAAGGGCAACAGGCCCCAGAGCACCGGCGTACCCAGCACTGCGATCAGTGGCAGCGCGAGGAACCCCGCGCTGATGACGATCATCCGTGCAAAACCAACCGGGCCCATCGAGATATTTGGTGCGAGTTTCAGTCGGTATTCCGCACCATCGCCAGAGGCCAGCGCAAAGGCCCCAGGCGATTTGCCCGGGGCCGGTGGTGTGATTTCCCAATAAACGGGCATCGCGGAGCCTGAGCGTCAGGCGCTATCGGGTTTTGCCGCTTCCGGAATCAGCGGGTCGCGCTGTCCCTGACGCTGCCGATCCCAGTCCTCACGCTTGGGAAGCTGCTCGAACGTGTGTTCGGGCGGCGGCGTGGGTAGGGTCCATTCCAGCGTATCGGCATGCTCGTTCCAGTAATTCTTCTCGGTGACGCGCGCGCCACGGGTCAGCGTGTAGTAGATCACGCCGATGAAGAAGAGGAAGGAGGCAAAGCTGATGAAGGCGCCGATCGAGCTGACATAGTTCCAGAGCGCATAGGCCTCGGGGTAGTCGATATAGCGCCGGGGCATGCCCTGACGGCCAAGGAAATGCTGCGGGAAGAAGGTCAGGTTGGCGCCGATAAACATCGCCCAGAAATGCAGCTTGCCCGCCCATTCCGGGTATTGCCGCCCCGACATCTTGCCGATCCAG
>REER01000113.1 GCA_007694945.1 Paracoccaceae bacterium
TTTTTTCCCTCCCATAAAAACCCCCCCCCCCCGGGGGGCCCCCCGCCCCGGGGGGGGGGGGCCCCGCCCCCGCCGCCCCCCACGCCCGTCGGACCAAGGGTTTCACGCTCCTGCAAGGCCGAAATCGCGGTTTCGGTGTTGAGTCCGTAGACAGTCTTGGCAACATCGCCGATGCTCTGGAACAGCCGTTTCTTGCTGGTCGCAGAGGCGATGAACCGGACGGCCTTGGGGTTGAGCAAGTTTGTCATCTCCATGGCGGTCGGTCTCCGGTGGCTAGAGGAATGAAAGGCGCTGCCGGGCACGGGGGGGCGCGGCTGTTCCGGTGAGATACAGATAGCGTTATTGGGGATCAATCCAGCCGATATTGCCGTCATCGCGCCGATAGACGACATTCAGCCCGCCATGGCGCTCATTGCGGAAGACCAGCACGGGAGCATGGGCCAGTTCCATCTGCATCACGGCCTCGCCCGCCGAGAGCGATGGGATGCGGGTCTCCATCTCGGCGATAATCATCGGTTGCAGGTCCGCGGGCTCATCGGCGGCCTCGTCACTGTCACCCGCGACGATATAGCTGGACGCACCGGCAAATTCGACAGGCTGTGCGCGGTCGCGGTGATGGTCCTTCAGGCGGCGCTTGTAGCGGCGCAACTGCTTGTCAAGCTTCTCGCGGCAGGATTCAAAAGCAGCATAGATCTCGCCCGCATGCGCCTTGGCCTGCGCGGTCAGCCCGGTCGAGAGGTGCAGCGTTGCCTCGCAGACATGGTTATGCGCATCGCGCGAAAAGATCACCACGGCGTCGGTCGGGCGCTGCTGGTATTTCTCGACCAATTCGCCGAACTCGGCTTTGACATGGGTCTGCAGAGCTTCTCCGATATCGATATGTCTGCCGCTGATCTGATAACGCATACGCGCGTCTCCTCATTGTGATGGCGGCCCCGGGTGCACCGCCTGCTTCTTTCCCTCGGGCGCACTGGGGTGCTGCGCAGGTGTGCACTCCCACCGGTTCGGGCCGGGCGCTGTAGTTGCCCTTATTTGGCGACAGAACCGGTCCGGATGTCAATGCCCTCTGCATAAGCTGGCGCCCTCAGCCGAGCCGGAACTCGGTGCCGAGATAGACCCGGCGCACTTCGGCATCGGCGACCACTTCGGCGGGTGTGCCCGACTTGAGCACACCGCCGTCATGCAGGATATAGGCGCGGTCGACGATGGACAGCGTCTCGCGTACATTATGGTCGGTGATCAGCACGCCCAGCCCGCGGGTCTTGAGGTCGGCTACCAGATGGCGGATTTCGCCCACCGCGATCGGGTCCACGCCCGCAAAGGGCTCGTCCAGCAGCACATAGCGCGGCGAGGCTGCCAGCGCGCGCGCGATCTCGACCCGGCGCCGCTCGCCGCCCGAGAGCGCCAGTGCCGGTGCATCGCGCAGATGCGCGACCGAGAACTCCTCGAGCAACTGCTCTAGCCGATCACGCCGCCGGTAGCGGTCGGGCTCGGCTACTTCCAGCACCGCCATGATATTCTGCGCCACGCTGAGCCCGCGAAAGATCGACATTTCCTGGGGCAGATAGCCCAGCCCCAGCCGCGCACGCCGGAACAGCGGCAGGCTCGTGGCGTCCTGGCCGTCGATGCGCACAGTCCCGCCCTCGTGCCGGACGATGCCCGCGATGCAGTAGAAACAGGTCGTCTTGCCGCAACCATTGGGGCCAAGCAATGCCACCACTTCGCCCGGTTCCAACCGCAGCGTGACGTCGCGCAGAATGACGCGCTTGCCATAGCGTTTCTGCAGATTGCGGATCTCGAGCGCCGCCCCGCTTTGCGGCGCGACTTGCCCGGCATTGGCCGTTTCTGGGGCGGAGTCGTTCATCCGCTCAGGGATTGGTCTGGATGATGGTGCGCACATTGCCCTCCATCCGGCCCTGGCCCGTGCGCAAGTTGACGAAGAGCTGGTCCCCAGAGAGCACATTCGGCCCCTGTGTCAGGATCACCGAGCCGCGCATGCTGACTGTGCCCGCTTCGACCTCATAGACAGCATTCGCGGCCTCGGCGGCTTCCTCGGCCGTCACCAGCGTGACCCCGCCAGACGCCTCCAGCCGCTGGATACGATTGTCACCGCGCGCGTCATAGATGATGCGGATCAGCGGCGCGGCAAGGCGCATCTTGCCCTGGCCGAGCACGGCATTGCCCGAAAAGACGGTCTCGCCCGTGGTATTGTCAACTTCGAGACTGTCCGCGCGAATCTCGACCGGCTCGCCGCGCACCGAGTCGAGCCCGGAGAAGGAGAGCCCGGTGCCCTGCGCCAGCCCGGCCGTTGGCGCGCCTGTTCCGAGCGCCAGCAGGATACCGAATAAAGCCGTGGCTCGCACGCGCTGTGCTCCTATTCCTGATCTGGCCGATATATCAGCCTGACATTGCCGCTGAAGGCAAGCAGATATCCGTCCGGATTGGCGGGCGAAGGGGCCACCCGGACCGAATCTGCCTCGATCTCTCCCGGTGGCCCGGTTGCCGTGATCCCGCCGCTCCCGGTGACCTCGGTGCGGTCGAGCGCTGCGGTCAAGATTGACATCCGAGCGTGGTAGCCATCCGAGGTCGCTAGCACGACCTCGCCACCCATGGTCATCAGATTCTGGGCTTGGTCCAGCCGCCCATCGCTGGCGTGAAAGGTGACCTGCCGCGAGGACGGGAATACGAGCGCGCCGCCGGGCGCGTCCAGTTCCAACTCCAGCGGATGCTGCGCCTGCAAATCACTGATCGCGCGCACGGCCTCTGCCTCGATGGTCAGGGCGGCGTCGTCACTAGTGACCCCGGCAAAGCGTGCCGCGCCGATGCGCGGCTGGCGGGTCAGTTCGGCGATATCGAGTTCGGCCTGCTGGACCGCCAGATCAGGGTCGATGCTGCGCGAGAACAGAAAAATGGTCGAGAGCAGGACCAGCGCGCCCAGTGGCAGGATCAGGCGCAGCACGCGCGCCATGGCTGCGAGTGGGCGGGAGGGAAGGGCATCGGCCACTGGCGGCGCCTCAATGCGCGAAGATGTC
This sequence comes from Paracoccaceae bacterium, assembly GCA_007694945.1. Taxonomy (GTDB): domain Bacteria; phylum Pseudomonadota; class Alphaproteobacteria; order Rhodobacterales; family Rhodobacteraceae; genus Roseinatronobacter. The sequence goes on from REER01000113.1 coordinate 3,033, forward strand.
AGTATCGGGCCAACCCATCAGGTCCAGCTCGGCGCGGGTGGGCAGAAAGTCGAAACAGCGCTGGGCGAGATCGCTGCGGCCTTCGCGGGCGAGCATCTCGTCAAGGGCCGCGCGCAGCCGGTGCAGGTGCAGCACATCCGAGGCGGCGTATTCCTGCTGCGCTGTCGTCAGCGTCGCAGCGCCCCAGTCCGAACTTTGCTGCTGCTTGGAGATGTCGACACCGAGAAGTTCGGCCAGCAGATACTTCAGCCCGTGGCGGTCCGTATAAGTGCGTACCAGCTTCGAGGCGATCTTGGTGCAATAGACTGGCGCTGTGGTGACACCATAGCTTGCGCGCAACAGCGAGATGTCGAAGCGACCGAAATGAAAGAGCTTGAGCACCTGTGGGTCAGTCAGCAGCCGTGTCAGGTTGGGAGCGGGTTGCATGTCGCGGGCGACCTGCACCAGATGCGCGTCACCATCCCCGCTCGAGAGTTGCACGACGCAGAGCCGGTCGCGATGTGGGTTGAGCCCCATCGACTCGCAGTCGATGGCCACAACAGGGCCAAGATCTAGCCCATCGGGCAGGTCATCGGCGTGAAGGTGCAGGGTCATGGGCAAACGGCCTTGGCACAGAAAAAGGATGCAACGGGGCTAGAAGGGTTCCGGCGGAAAATCAAGCGCTTTGGCCAGAGCGGGTTGACGTATGGTCAGGCGCTCTGGTGCCGATTCCGTGCCTTGTACGGGGCCCCCGTTGCGCTAAGCTGGTTGTGATGAAAGGTATCCGATGACACAGCCTCGACTGAGATACAGCACCGCCGAGACGCGATTGGACACGGTGGTCCATATCACGGGGCTGGGGCTGGCAGTGCTGGCCGTGCCGCTGCTGGTCGGGGCCGCGCTGATGCGCAGCTTCGAGAGCGGATCGGGCAGTTTCGTGCTTGCTGTGCTGATCTACGGGCTGTCGTTTCTCGCAATGATTGGCGCCTCGGCGCTCTACAACACAAGCGTGAAACCGGCGCTGAACTGGCTTTTTCAAAGGCTTGACCATGCTGCGATCTATCTCAAGATCGCGGGCACCTATACGCCTTTCACGCTGATCACGGGGCAGGGGCTTTGGCTGTTGGCTGGGCTCTGGGGCGCGGCGGCACTGGGCGTGGGGCTCAAGCTTGCCTCGCCCATACGTTTTCGTTGGCTGGCGCTCGGGCTCTATCTCGGCATGGGCTGGGCCGGGTTGATGATCCTGCCCGATCTGGCAGCCGTGCTGCCGCTTTCGGTGCTGGTGCTGATGGTCGCGGGCGGGGTGGTCTACACGCTGGGCGTGGTGTTCTATCTCTGGACACAGCTACCCTATCACTATGCCATCTGGCATATCTTTGTGTTGGTCGCGTCATTTCTCTTCTACGCTGCGGTGCTGCTTCTTCTGGTCTTCGTCTGAGGGCCAGGCGCCGCGAGCCTCCAGCACCTCGCGCAGCAGCGTGGGGCAGTCAGTCATCAGCCCATCGACACCGAGGTCGAGAAGCCGGGTCATCTCGCGCTTGTCGTTGACGGTCCAGATCTGCACTGCCACACCGGCCTCATGCGCCGCGCGGATGAAGCGGCGGGTAATGACCGCGATGCCGTTCCAGGACACAGGCACTTGCACGACACCGAAATCCCCTAGCCCGAAGGGCATCCCCCAGCCGCGTGCCCAGAGCTTTGCCACCTGCAGATGCGCGGGCGACCACAACAGCCCGGGCCCGAGGGCCGCACGCGCCTCGCGCGTGCGTTTCGGGTCAAAGGAGCCGATGCAGATCCGCTCGAGCACGCCCAGTCGCTTGATCAACGCGCAGAGCGGAGTCACGGCCTGCGAGGATTTGGTCTCTATATTGACGAAAAGGCGTGGGAAGCTCGCAAACAGCTCTTCAAGCCGCGGTATCTCGGCGCCGCCTTTCGTGCGGATTTCGCGCAGTTCGGACCAGTCGAGATCGGCGATGCGCCGCGGGTCGCCGCAGATGCGGCTCATGTCCGGATCATGATGGATCACCACCACGCCATCGCGCGTGGCATGCACGTCAAGCTCGACATGGCTGTAGCCGAGGCCCACCGCATGTGCGAAGGCTGGCATCGTGTTTTCCTCGACCTCGCGAGCCCCGCCGCGATGGGCGAAGGCATGGGCACGCGGTGCGGTCAGGAACGGATGGTCGCGCAAGTCTCTCATGCTCTGCATCATGCCTGCTTTGCGCGTCTTGTCGAGAGGGCAGGGGTCGGTCGCGAAGCATGGCCGTGGTTTGACACAGGTCAATGTATCGTCCATCGACTCGCTTCAAGATTGTGAGACGATCATACACGCGGGAGGGTATCATGATCGAGAAATCACCCTTGGGTCAGTTCTGGCCTTCGCTGAGCGAGCCGTTCCGTCATCTCGGTACCCGGTTGGCGGAGTTCGTCTCGCCCGCGTCCGAAGCCTCCTCCGATGATGCAGCTTATCACATCAAACTCGAGCTGCCCGGAGTCGAGGAGGACGATATTCATGTCACTGTCGATGACGGTGTGATGACGATCCGCGGCGAGAAGAAAGTCACGCGCGAGGACAAGGGCGAGACCTGGTATTTCTCCGAGCGTCAGTATGGCAGCTTCTCGCGCAGCTTCCGACTGCCGGCCGACGCGCATGCAGACAAGGTGAGCGCGGCCCTGAAAGATGGCGTGCTGGAGGTCAGCGTGCCGCGCAAGGCCATTGAGGCGCCGACCGAGAAGCGAATCCCGATTTCACGCGGATAGACAACGAACAGCAGGGCCGTGCGAAGCGCGGCCCTGCTTCACCATCAGCGGCCTTTGCGGCATGCAGGTTTTTTCCGGTTTGTCGTGTGTCACGGGTCAAGCTGTGTTAATTTGAACAAAAACCGGGTCTCCGGGTCAGTAGCTGCCTTGCAGCGAACAAGCCTCCGAGATGTACCCGACCAACAGAGGGGACTGACATGACTGCTACCAAGACTCGAGAGGCTAATGCGCGTCCGGCTGTACCGTCCCGCATGACTGAAAAGCACGAAAACAACATTCATGCGCTGGCGTTCCATTCCTTGGGGATTGTGAATGCCACGCTGCAGCGGCGCTGGCGGCAGCGGGTGATGCCTGTGACGCAGGCGCGCGCGCAGATGACGTGGCCATCGTAAGGCAGGCGTTCCCTCCTCAGGTCTGGCAGAGTTGATCCGCAGGCGCGTGCGCCTCTCCGACCTTTCTGCTATTTGTCAAGCCGCCTGCAAGCTGCCATCCTTGTCATATTGCATGCACGGAGGCAGCGATGAGTGACCCGTCATTTGATCAGATTCCCGAAACTGCGCTCGCTTGGCATCGGGCGGGACAGGGCGCCGTGCTCGCAACAGTGATCGAGACCTGGGGTTCGGCGCCGCGTCAGGCGGGCAGCCAGTTGGTGATCTCGGGCGCGGGCGAGATGATGGGCTCGGTCTCGGGTGGCTGCGTCGAAGGGGCCGTGGTGGTCGAGGCGCTGGATGCGTTGGCAGAGGGCCGCCCGCGTGTGCTGAGCTTTGGTGTAGCCGACGAGACTGCCTTCGAGGTCGGGCTGGCTTGTGGTGGGACGATTCGGATTCTGATCGAGCCTGTTGGAGCCGCGGAGCCTGCATTGCCCGAGACGGTTCTGGAGGAGATTACGAAAGCGCGCGCTGCGCGCGCGCCCGTCGCCTGCGTGACCGATCTCGAGACTTGGGAGCGCAGGCTTGCAGGCCCCGAGGACGCGGCGCTTGCGCCGCGCTTCCGCACCGACCAGTCGGGACTGGATGAGGCGGGGCTGATGGTCACGCTGCACAACCCGCCGCTGCGGCTCGTTGTGGTAGGGGCCGTACATATCGCGCAGGCGCTGCTGCCAATGGCGCGGCTGGCAGGCTATGACCCCTATCTTGTCGATCCGCGCGCGGCCTTTGCCTCGGAGGGGCGCTTTCCGGGCGAGGTGATCTCGCAGGACTGGCCCGACGAAGCACTGGCCGCGATCGGCATTGATGCCCGCACTGCCGTTGTGACGCTGACCCATGACAGCAAGCTTGACGATCCCGCACTGATGACCGCGCTGCGCTCGGATGCCTTTTATATAGGCGCGCTGGGCTCGACCCGCACTCACGCCAAGCGGCTGGAGCGGTTGCGCGCGTCGGGACTGACCGAGGAGGATTTCGAACGCATTCACGCGCCGGTCGGTCTCAATCTGGGGGCGCGCAGCCCGGCGGAGATCGCCGTCGCCACGCTCGCACAGATCACGCTGGCACTGCGAGGGGCGAAATGAAGTTCGGACCGGTGCCACTCGCAGAAGCTGAGGGCGCGATCCTTGCGCATTCCGTGGCGCTGATCAAGGGGCGGCTGCGCAAGGGACGAGACCTGACGCGGGCCGATCTGAGTGCATTGGCAGAAGCCGGGGTCAGTGAGGTGACTGTCGCACGGCTGGAGCCCGGCGATCTGCATGAGGATGCCGCCGCGCTGGCGCTGGCCGAGGCGCTGGTCCCCGACCCAGAGGCCGCGGGGCTCTCACTGCGCCCGGTGGGCACCGGGCGGGTGAATATCGTCGCCGACGGGCCGGGGTTGGTACAGGTTGGGGCAGAGCAGATTCATGCCGCCAATCTTGTTGATCCGGCGATCACCGTGGCGACCCTGCCCCACCTGCACCGGGTCGAGGCCGGAACCATGGTCGCGACGGTGAAGATCATCGCTTATGCGGTGCCCGCCGCCGCGCTGGAGGCGGCCTGCTCGCAAGCGCGCAGCGCATTGCGACTGCTGCCCCCGGTGCTGCAACGGGCTGTGCTGATCCAGACCCGTGTTTCGCCCGAGGAAAGTGGTGCGAAAGGCCATGCGGTCACAGAAGCGCGGCTGGAGCGGCTGGGCGTGCGCCTCGCACCACCTTGCCTTGTCGCGCACGACATGGAGCCACTGGCAGCAGCGCTGCGCGGCGCGGAGGGCGATCTGTTGCTGATCCTGACGGGATCGGCCACCTCGGATATCCATGACACGGCGCCCGGGGCGCTGCGCCGCGCCGGTGGCGAGGTCGCGCATTTCGGCATGCCGGTCGATCCGGGTAATCTGCTCTTTCTGGGCAGCCTCGATGGGCGCCCGGTGGTCGGCCTGCCGGGCTGCGCCAAAAGCCCGAAACTCAACGGCGCCGACTGGGTCATGGAGCGGCTGATTTGCGGGCTTGACGTGACCCCTGCAGATATCATGTCATGGGGTGTCGGCGGTCTGCTGGGTGAAATTGGTTCGCGCCCGCGCCCGCGTCGTCTGGGGGAAGAGGGCGTATCCGAAAAGGCTTCCCGCGAGTAAGCCTAAAGTCGGATATGTAGTTGCACAGAACAGTGTTTTACTGCGGTCAATGACAGGCATGGGAGGATTTGATGCCAAAGGTGATGATGAAGGTAAACGGGGCTGAGGCTGCCGCAGAAGTCGAGGGGCGAACGCTGCTCTCGACCTATCTGCGCGATCTCATCGGTCTTACCGGCACGCATGTCGGCTGCGATACCAGCCAATGTGGGGCCTGTGTGGTGCTGGTCGATGGCCAGCCAGTCAAATCCTGCACGGCCTTTGCCGCTGATCTGGAGGGGGCCGAGGTGACTACGGTCGAAGGGATGACCAACCCCGATGGCAGCCTGAGCGTGATCCAGCAGGCGTTTCAGGATTATCACGGGCTGCAATGCGGCTTCTGTACACCGGGCATGGTGATGTCGACAGCTGCCCTTCTGGCCGAGAACCCCAAGCCCAGCGAGGAAGAGATTCGGCATTACCTCGAAGGCAATATCTGCCGCTGCACAGGCTATCAGAACATTGTGCGCGCAGTGATGGCTGCTTCGGGGCAGGATGCGGGCGCACTCGCCGCAGAATGAGATTTGTAGGGTGGGTGCCTTGTGCCCGCCATGACATCACGGATTCAGGAGGATACCATGCCAAAGGATGACGGCATCGGCGCCAGCGTGAAGCGGCGCGAAGACACGCGCTTTCTGACCGGCAACGGTCGCTATACAGATGACATCAATCTGCGCGGACAGACCTATGTGCATTTCCTGCGCTCGGATGTGGCGCATGGCAAGATCAACGGCATCGACACCAGCGCGGCGGAAGCCATGCCCGGTGTGCTCAAGATCTTCACCGCCACCGATTTCGAGAGCGCGGGCGGCATTCCTTGCGGCTGGCAGGTCACCGACCGACATGGCCAGCCGATGCAGGAGCCCAAGCACCCGATCCTCGCCGAGGGCAAGGTTCGTCATGTCGGCGACCCTATCGCCGCTGTCGTGGCCGAGACCTATGAGCAGGCGCGCGACGCGGCCGAGGCGATTGACCTCGATATCGAGGAGCTTGATCCCGTGGTCGACATGGTCAAGGCGCTGCAAGACGGTGCGCCCAAGGTCCATGACGATCTGACGTCGAACCTCTGCTACGACTGGGGTTTTGTCGAGGAGAACAAGGACGCGGTGAATGAGGCGTTCGGCAAGGCCGCGCATGTGGTCAGCCTCGAACTGACCAACAACCGCCTTGTTGCCAACCCGATGGAACCGCGCGTCGCCGTGGGGGATTACGACCCTTGGGGCGACACGCATACACTTTACACTACCAGCCAGAACCCGCATGTGATCCGGCTTCTGATGGGCGCGTTCGTTCTGAGTATCCCCGAGCACAAGCTGCGCGTGGTGGCGCCCGATGTGGGCGGGGGGTTCGGCTCGAAGATCTACCACTATGCCGAGGAAGCGTTTTGCACCTACGCCGCCAAGATCATCAAGCGTCCGGTGAAATGGACCTCGTCCCGGTCGGAGGCCTTCATTTCCGACGCGCATGGCCGCGACCACAAGACCAAGATCGAACTTGCGCTCGATGCTGAGCATAATTTCATGGCCATCCGCACCGAGACCTACGCCAATATGGGCGCGTATCTCTCGACCTTCGCGCCCTCGATCCCGACCTGGCTGCATGGCACGCTCATGGCGGGGAATTACAAGACCCCGCTGATCTATGTGAACGTGAAGGCGGTGTTCACCAACACAGTGCCAGTCGATGCCTATCGCGGCGCAGGCCGCCCCGAGGCCACGTTCCAGATCGAGCGGCTGGTCGACAAGGCCGCACGCGAGTTGGGGGTGGACCCGGTGGAGCTGCGGCGCAAGAACTTCATCAAGCCTGAGGAGTTTCCGTATCAGACACCGGTCGCGGTGGTTTATGATACGGGCAACTATCACGCCACAATGGACAAGATGCTGGAGCTAGCCGATTACGCGAATTTCGAGTCGCGTCGTGCGGAAAGCGCCAGGAACGGCAAGCTGCGCGGCTTCGGGATCGCGCATTATATCGAGGCTTGCGGCATCGCGCCTTCGAACCTTGTCGGCCAGTTGGGCGCGCGGGCTGGGCTCTATGAGAGTGCTTCTGTGCGGGTGAATGCCACGGGCTCGATCAGCGTCTACACCGGCAGCCATAGCCACGGGCAGGGACATGAGACGACCTTTGCTCAGGTCGTGGCCGACATGATCGGGGTTGATGCGAACAGCATCGAGATCCACCATGGCGACACGTCGAACACGCCAATGGGCATGGGCACCTATGGCTCGCGCTCGCTGGCAGTGGGCGGCTCGGCCATCGTCAAGGCCACCAACAAGGTGATCGACAAGGCCAAGAAGATCGCGGCCCACCTGCTCGAAGCCGCGCCCGAAGATATCGAGCTGAAGGACGGCAAGTTCTCGGTCGCGGGCACGGATAAATCCGTGGACTGGTCCGGGGTGACGCTGGCGGCCTATGTTCCGCATAATTATCCGCTAGAAGACCTGGAGCCGGGGCTGGAGGAAACGGCCTTCTACGACCCGTCGAACTTCACCTATCCCTCGGGCGCCTATGGCTGCGAGATCGAGCTGGACCCCGAAACCGGCAAGATCGACATCCTGCGCTTCATCGCGGCGGATGATTTCGGCAATATCGTCAACCCGATGATCGTCGAAGGCCAGGTCCATGGCGGGCTTGCGCAGGGGATCGGGCAGGCACTGCTGGAAAACTGCGTCTATGACGAGAACGGCCAGCTTCTGTCGGGCAGCTACATGGATTACGCCATGCCGCGCTCGGATGATGTCCGTGGCTTCACGGTGGATCATAGCTGCGTCACGCCCTGCACGCATAACCCGCTCGGTGTGAAAGGCTGCGGCGAAGCCGGAGCCATCGGCTCGCCGCCGGCGGTGGTGAATGCCGCCATCGACGCGCTGCACCGGGCAGGGCACACCCACGTCAAACATATCGACATGCCCCTGACGCCCTCGCGCGTCTGGGCGGCGATGAACGGCTGAGGGAGGAAAGAAAGATGCATAATTTCGAGTTCGTGAAACCCTCAAGCGTTGCCGATGCGGTCGCTGCGCTGGCCAATGGCGAGGCGCAGCCGCTTTCAGGTGGTCAGACGCTGATCCCTTCTATGAAGGCGCGGCTCAATGCGCCCGAGGTTCTGGTCAGCCTGACCGGCATTGCCGAGATGCAGGGCGTCAGCCGCGATGGTGGCGCGCTGGAGATTGGCGCAGCAACGCCCCACGCCACCGTCGCTCGCGAGGCGGCCAGCCATTTCCCCGGCTTGGCCGGGCTGGCGGGCCAGATCGGCGACCCGGCGGTGCGGGCGCGGGGCACGATTGGCGGTAGCATCGCCAATAACGACCCTTCGGCCTGCTATCCGGCGGCGGCGCTGGGTACCGGGGCGACCATCGTCACCGACCGACGCGAGATTGCGGCTGATGACTTCTTTCAGGGCATGTTCACCACTGCGCTGGACGAGGGCGAGTTAATCACCAAGGTACGCTTCCCGATTCCGGGTGCATCGGCCTATGCCAAATTCCTTCAACCGGCCTCGCGCTTTGCACTGACCGGTGTGTTCGTGGCGAAATATGCCTCGGGCGTGCGGGTGGCGGTGACGGGCGCTTCCGAGGATGGTGTCTTCCGCTGGGCCGAAGCCGAGGCAGCGCTGTCGTCGAATTTTGACGCCGAGGCCGTTGCAGGGCTGTCAGTGCCAGCGAATGGGATGATCTCGGACCTGCACGGAACATCCGAGTATCGCGCTCATCTGGTCCGCGTGATGACCCAGCGGGCGGTACGCGCGGCAAGCTGACCCGCGCCACCTGTGCGAAAACGAAGAGGGCCTGCGCGGCCCTCTTTTTGGTTGGGCCTTGGAATCGCCGGATGGATCGTTAGCTTGAACAGCAACCCAATATGTAGGAGCAGACATGAGCATCGACCTTCACTACTGGCCCACCCCGAATGGTTGGAAAATCTCCATCGCGCTCGAGGAAATGGGCCTGCCCTACGAGGTGCATTACGTCAATATCGGCGCAGGTGACCAGTTCGCGCCCGAGTTTCTGAAAATCGCACCGAATAACCGCATGCCGGCCATCGTCGACCCGGACGGCCCGGATGGCGCACCAATCTCGATTTTCGAGTCCGGCGCGATCCTCCAATATCTGGCGCGCAAGACGGGGCATTTCTATGGTGCCTCCGAGCGTGACCGGGTGGCGGTCGATCAGTGGCTCATGTGGCAGATGGGCGGTGTCGGGCCGATGGCGGGGCAGGCGCATCACTTCCTGAAATACGCGCCTTCGCTTGAGCCGCCGCAGGATCTGCCCTATGCAAAGGATCGCTATCGCAATGAGGTTGCACGGCTCTATGGGGTTCTGGACCGTCAACTCGCGAAGAATCAGTATGTTGCTGGCAGTTTCTATTCCATCGCAGATATGGCGATCTGGCCTTGGGCGACACTCTGGGAGGGGCAGGCGCAAACGCTGGACGACAAGCCGAATATGGCACGCTGGCTGGATGAGCTGGGCGCACGTCCGGCGGTGCAAACGGGGCGTGCGCTGGGCGAAGAGATGCGCTCGAATGTGCAGAGTGACCGCAAGGCGCAACAGGTGCTTTTCGGCAAGCGCTGAGCGCTGCTGTGACCGGGCCGCGCCTTTCAGGCGCGGCCTGCGCTCTCAGAGCGGGTCAATATCGGCTGCGACCAATGCGCCGATCTTTTCCAGCGGATGATGTGTCAGATCTTTGTCGATCTCGGCCATGATTGTTTTGCGCGCCGCGTCGGAAATCTCGCTGCGCAGCACCGAGAGAGTATGCGGCGGTGCAACGACAATCAACCGCCCGATGCCCTTCTTCGTCACCAGCTTGTTGATCTTGGCAGCAACTTGCGCCGCGAAACGGTCACGGGCAAGTTGATCGTGGTCGGTCATTTCCATGGCAGAGAGTTGCTGCTTGCCGGTATCCTGCATGCGCCCGGGCCGGTCTGCGAGTTCCATATCGGTGCCGTCGCTTTCTGCCCGCTCGTGCAGGCTCAGTTTTGGCTTGTCCGGGGTACCGATATTTTCGAGAAACAGGGCGCGTTCTCCGCCCGCAGCGATGATCCAGATTCCCTTGGCCAGCAATGCCATGTAACTCTCCTTCTTTCCAGCGCCCAATGTAGCGCATAACCGTGAGTTGGGTGCTTTGGCGCGGCGGCGCAACCCTTGAGCACCCGGAAATCGACGGCAGCCTCTCTAGGCGTGCGCAAAGAAAAAGAAACAGGCGGTTGCGCTAGCGGCAACCGCCTTTTCCGATTTATGGTAATTGAGCCGCGATCACATCCGCGAGGCCACGTTTTCCCAGTTCACCAGCTTCTCGAGGAAGTTTGACAGATAGGCCGGGCGCTTGTTGCGGAAGTCGATATAGTAGCTGTGCTCCCACACATCACAGCCCAGGAGCGCCGTCTGGCCGAAGCAGAGCGGGTTCACGCCATTCTCGGTCTTGGTGACTTTCAGCGACCCGTCCTGATCCTTGACCAGCCAGCACCAGCCCGAACCGAACTGACCCGCACCGGCAGCGGCGAAATCTTCCTTGAACTTGTCGACCGAACCGAAGCTGTCGACCAGCGCTTTTTCCAGTTCGCCCGGCATCTTCTTCTCACCCGGCGCCATCATTTCCCAGAACTGGTTGTGGTTCCAGTGCTGTGAGGCATTGTTGAAGATGCCCGATTGGGCTACGGCGCCCGACTGATAGGTTCCGGTGATGATATCCTCGAGTGATTTGCCTTCCCACTCGGTGCCCGCGATCAGCTTGTTGCCATTGTCGACATAGGCCTTGTGGTGAATGTCATGGTGAAACTCCAGCGTCTCGGCGCTCATTCCCAGATCGGCCAGCGCGTCATGGGCATAGGGAAGGTCGGGAAGGGTGAAAGACATGCGTTTTCCTCGTCTGTTGTTAGGATTTGACTGCCCTGAATAAGAGACTTCCACCGCCCGAGGTCAAGGGGCAGCGCCAAAACTCCCGGGTTTTCCGCTCAGGAATAAAGGCAGGGTTCCGAACCGGGCAGGGCAGCAGTGGTCAGCAGATCGAACATGTATTGCGCGACCGAGCGGAAGCAGACAAGGCGCATCTCGTCCTCGCCCGCGACCCAGATCGCGGCGGCCACCTGACCGGCGCGAGTGCGCCGGATCTCGCCCGGTTTGAGTGCTGCGAAATCGACCGGACAGAGCTTGGCGAGCACATCGGGCGCGCCCTTGCCCCTGAGCGCGAAGACCGCGCGCGCGTCCGAGACATTGGCCACAGTGGCGAACTCGCCGCGCAATTCCTCCTGCAGCGTGCGGGTTGCCTCTGCGGCCTCGCTATAGGGCAGCATCAGCAGTAATTCGTCGGGCGACATCCAGGCAAGGCTGCGCTCGTCTGCCTGCGTGATGGCCCGTTGCGCGGGAATATCGAGCCCGAGCGGCGCGAGGGCGAAGGTAAGGCGTCCGAGATCGCCGCGCAGCGTGATCATGCCGCGAAGCCCGGCTTCCGCCACGGTCACGAAGCCCTCGGATGCCGCCCCGGGCAAAGCGCTTAAGAGTTGGTCAGACATTCTGTCGCTCCCCGTCCTTGTCGATCAGCACCGGGTCCACGATCCGCACCTTGATGACCTTGTCCTTTGGGCCCGCGAAGCGCAGCACTTCGCCCATCCGTTCCGTCCCGCGTGCGACCAGCCCCATGGCAATACCGCGCCCCAGATTGGCCGAGTAATAGGTCGACGTCACACGCCCCTCGGTGCGGGCCTGCTTGTTGGCGTTCCGCCCCGAGAGCACAGCAAGCCCCCCGTGTGGCAGTACCGAGCCGTCGAGCGTTTCCAGCCCGACGAGCTTCCAGCGTTCGGGGTCCTGCATGGCCACGCGCTCCATCCCGCGTTTGCCAAGGAAATCGGTCTTCTTCTTGCTGATGGCCCAGTTGAGACCAAGGTCTTGCGGGATGACGGTGCCGTCGGTCTCATCCCCGATCATGATGAAGCCCTTTTCGGCGCGCAGGATATGCAGCGCTTCGGTGCCATAAGGCATGACGCCAAGGCTCTCACCGGCCTGCAACAGTGCGTCCCAAAGCGCGCGGCCCTGACCGGCGGGCACCGCAATCTCGAAGCTCAACTCACCCGAGAAGCTGATCCGGAAGACGCGAGCGTCAAACCCGCCAAGCTTGCCTTCGGTCCAGCCCATGAAGGGCAGCGCGTCGCGGCTGAGATCCGTCCCACCCAAACCTTCGAGAAGGCGCCGGGCCTGTGGCCCGGCGACGGCCACTTGCGCATATTGCTCAGTGAGATTGACCGTGTGCACCTGCCAGTCCCACCACTCACATTGCAGCCAATCCTCCATCCAGCCATGGATATGATCGGCCCCGCCGGACGTCGTGTGGACGAGGAAGGAATTCTCATCGAGCCGCGCCACGACCCCGTCATCCATCAGAAAGCCGTTTTCGTTGCACATCAGTCCGTATCGGCATTTGCCTGGCTTCAGGCTGCTCATCATGTTGGTATAGAGCATGTCCATGAAACGGGGCGCATCGGGGCCCGAGACGAGGATCTTGCCCAGTGTCGAGGCATCGAGCAGACCCACTGCCTCGCGGACATTGCGCACCTCGCGATTGACCGCCTTTGTGCGGCTCTCGCCTGCGCGGCGATAGGTATAGGGCCGGCGCCATTGGCCGACCGGTTCCCAATCGGCGCCGTTGGCCGCGTGCCAGTCATGCATCGGCGTGCGGCGCAGCGGCTGGAACACATCGCCTACGGCCCCGCCTGCAATCGCGCCCATCGAGATGGGGGTATAGGGCGGGCGGAAAGTGGTGGTGCCGGTTGCCGGGATCGGTTGGCCCAATGCATCAGAAAGCACCGCGAGGCCATTGATATTGCTGAGCTTCCCTTGATCGGTCGCCATGCCGAGCGTGGTATAGCGCTTGGTATGCTCGACCGACTGGAAGCCTTCGCGCGCGGCGAGTTGGACGTCCGAGACTTTCACGTCATTCTGGAAATCGAGCCACATCTTGGCGCGCAACTCGTATTCCGCCTGCCGCGGCATGATCCAGACAGGCTCCATCGGGGCCTCGTCATGGGTGGTATCTGTCGCTGCGGGGCCGGTTTCGGCGGTGGGCGTGAATGCCTGCGCGGACTCAAGGCCGGCGGCATTGGCCTCGGCGAGCACGGCGCCCAATCTGCCATTCGCTGCGCCGCAAACGCGCAGATTGGGGCGGCCGTCGGCCCCGGTAGGCGGGCGGTCGGGGTCGGGGCGGAAGAAATGGCCCGCTTCGTCCCAGATCAGCTTGCCGCCGCAATGGGACCACAGATGCACGGCCGGAGACCAGCCGCCGGACATGCCCACGGCATCGCAGGAGAGCTGTTCGGTGAAGGCAACACCGCGGCTGTCGATGGCGCAGATTTCGACGCCCTTGACACGCTTGCTGCCCTTGACCTTGCGAATGCCGCTGCTTTCGATGATGCGGATTCCTGCAGAGCGCGCTGCCTGCGGTAGCGCGCCCGTCACGTCCGCACGCGCATCGATGACCGCGACCACGCCCAGCCCCGCGCGGCGCATCGCGATGGCGGTGCGATAGGCGTCGTCATTATTGGTGACGATTACAGCATCACGGCCCGGCGCGACTGCGTAATTGACCAGATAATCGCGGATGGCCGAGGCGAGCATCACTCCGGGCAGATCATTGCCCGCGAAGGAGAGTGGGCGTTCGATGGCACCTGTGGCGGTAATGATCTGACCAGCCCGCATCCGCCAGAGTCGGTGACGGGGGCCATGGCTGCCGGGGATGTGGTCGGAGACGCGCTCATAGCCTAAGGTATAGCCATGGTCATGAATGCCGGCGCCCATGCAGCGCAGGCGAATCTCGACATTCTCCATCTTTTCAAGACGTTCAACTGTGGTCTTGATCCAATCCTCGGCAGGTTTGCCGTCGATTTCGACCCCGTCCACCGGCGCCCGCCCGCCCCAATGCGCGGTCTGTTCCCAGAGTGCGACGCGCGCGCCTGCCTCGGCGGCTGCAAGCGCTGCTTGCAGCCCGGCAATCCCGCCACCGATGACCAGCACATCCGCGAAGGCATAAATCTGCTCATAGCGGTCGGCATCGCAGCTTTTCGCGTCGGGAGCCTCGCCCAGACCCGCCGAGCGGCGGATGATCGGCTCGTAGACGTGTTTCCAGAAGGCGCGGGGCCAGAGGAAGGTCTTGTAATAGAAGCCAGCCGTCAGGAATTGCGGCACCAGATTGTTGACCGCCAGCAGGTCGAGATCAAGGTTCGGCCAATGGTTCTGGCTGCGCGCGCGGAGCCCCTCGAAGAGCTCGGTCGAGGTGGCGCGCTGATTGGGCTCGAAACGGTTGCCAGAGCCGAGGCCCACGAGTGCGTTGGGTTCCTCTGCACCCGAGGCGACAACCCCGCGCGGGCGGTGATACTTGAACGAGCGCCCGACCAGCATCTGGTCGGCGGCAAGCAGGCTGGCGGCCAGCGTATCGCCCTTGTAGCCGGACATCTGCTTGCCGTTGAAGCTGAAGCGCAAAGGCGTGCCGCGGTCGATCAACCGACCGCCGGAAGACAGGCGATGGCTCATTGGGCGCCCTCCCAGTCCGGGCGACGGGCGCGGATTTTCTCGATGACCTCGGCGGGCGGCTCGAGCGTCTGGGCCGGGTAGGTGGCGAAGACCTCGAGCGTCATTGTGCAGCGTGCCGCGATGAACCATTTGCCGCAGCCATAGGCATGGCGCCAGCGCTCGAAATGCACGCCGCGCGGGTTCTTGCGCTGGAACATGTAGGCGTCGAATTCCTCATCCGAGGAGCCAGGGCCAAAGCGCTTGAGATGCGCCTCGCCACCCGGGGTGAATTCGGTTTCCTCGGCAGTGACGCCGCAGCAGGGGCAGGTCAGCAGGAGCATGTATCAGGCCCCCCCGCTTGGTTGGGTCGTTTGAGTATTTTTGGCAAGATGAAAGGGCGGGGTGGAGCGTTCAGTCCACCGGGACAGAGAAGGCCGGGGGGCGGGGGTCCGTGAGAGGGCCTGCGAGGCCCCCTGTGGTCTGCGCCCAGTAGAGACCGGCGACAGCAAGCGGCAGGAAGATGCCGAAAGCGAAGCCAGCGGCTTTTTGCGGCTGCGACTGGATCTGCGCGATGGCGCGCTGGATACGGGGGAAGCGCATGGTGTCTCCTCGTGAGTGTTCGCGAGCGAATGTATGCGCCGAGGCAGGATTGTCATGGGGGAATCCGTCAATATTCGCGAAAAATCATGCAGTGGCAGGAATCGGATCATCAATGTGCCACCCCTGCGGCCACGCTTTCGTCGATGAAGCGGCCCTCGCGGAAGCGGGTGAGGGTGAAGGCGTCGGTGAGCGGGCTGTGGCCCTTGGCCATCAGTTCTGCCATCGCCCAGCCCGAGCCGGGTGTGGCCTTGAACCCGCCAGTGCCCCAGCCGCAATTGATGAAGCATCCTTCGAGCGGGGTTTTCGAGATGATGGGTGAGCGGTCGCCGGTCATGTCGACAATGCCGCCCCATTGACGCAGCATCTTGAGGCGCGAGATCATCGGGAAGGTCTCGACCAGCGCACGCACGGTTTCCTCGATATGGTGCCAGGAGCCGCGCTGGGTGTAGTTGTTGTAACCATCCGCGCCGCCGCCGATGACCATCTCGCCCTTGTCGGACTGGCTCATGTAGCCATGGACCGTGTTCGCCATCACGACCACATCCATGCAGGGTTTGATGGGCTCCGAGACCAGCGCCTGCAACGCCACCGATTCTACCGGTAAGCGGAAGCCCGCCATATCGGCCAGCGCGCCCGAGTGTCCCGCGACAACAATGCCGAGTTTCTTGCAGCCTATCGTGCCCTTCGTTGTGTTGACGGCTGTCACCTGCCCACCTGCTGCCTCCACACCCGTGACGGCGCATTGCTCGATGACATGCATGCCCATGGCCGAGCAGGCGCGGGCGTAGCCCCAGGCGACAGCATCGTGACGCGCGGTTCCGGCGCGTTCCTGCCAGAGCGCACCCAGCACCGGATAGCGCGGGCCGTGGATATTGATGATCGGCACCAGACGCTTGACCTCTGAGGGCTGGATGAAGCGGGTCTCGACACCCTGGAGGGCATTGGCGCGCTCGGTGCGCAGATAGCCGCGCTTCTCATGCTCGGTCTGGGCGAGCATCATCACACCGCGGGGGCTGAACATGATATTGTAGTTCAACTCCTGTGACAGCGTCTCGTAGAGCGCGCGGGATTTCTCGTAAATCGCGGCAGAGGGGTCCTGCAGGTAATTCGAGCGGATGATCGTCGTGTTGCGCCCGGTATTGCCGCCACCCAGCCAGCCTTTCTCGATCACGGCGACATTGGTGATGCCGAAACGCTTGCCGAGGTAATAGGCAGTGGCCAGCCCATGGCCGCCAGCGCCCACGATCACCACGTCATAGGAGGCGCGCGGCTCGGGCGAAGCCCAGGCGCGCTGCCAGCCCTTGTGCTGGCGAAAAGCCTCGCGGGCGATGGCAAAGGCGGAATAGCGTTTCATGCGCGCAGGCTCCGGGCAATCTGTTTCGGTTTCTCTGGATTACTCTGTCTGTCGCCGGTTTTCCAGAAGCGTCACAATCAGGGCTGGCTGCGACCTGCCGTCGCCCCGGACGCGATTGTGAGGGTCAATGGGCGGTTTTGCGCTTTTTCGCAAGTCCGGTAGAGGGTAGATAATGCGCAGGATTTCGGAGGTGAGATGGGTAGTTTCGCGGCATATGCAGGATTTGCGCTGATTGCGCTGGGGGTCGCATTGGTACTGGGGCGGGCCGTTTCACGAGCGGGCGCCATTGCGGCAGCAGACGGGACCGACCGCGCGATGAAGGTCTATCGCGACCAGTTGGCCGAGGTCGAGCGCGACCTTGCGCGCGGCATATTAGGCGAGGCGGAGGCCGAACGGCTGAAAGTGGAGATTTCGCGCCGCATCCTTGATCTGGACCGGGGCGAGGGGGCGCGGCGGGTCGGCGGGCCGGCGCCATCAGCCATGCGCTGGACCGCGATGGGCGTGGTGCTGGTGGCCGTCGTGGGCGGCGGCTGGCTTTACATTACCATCGGGGCGCCTGGCTATCGGGACATGCCGCTGCTTGAACGCCATGCCGAGGCTGCCGAGACGCGGCGCAATCGCGCCAGGCAGGCGGAGCTTGAAGCCCAGTTCGCCGCCGCCTTTCCCGAGCCCGAGCCCTTCGAGGGGCGTGATGAGCTTGAAGACATGGTCGCGGAGCTGCGCGAGTTGATGCAGGAGCGCAGCGAAGATGTCATGGGCCACAGATTGCTGGCACAGAACGAGGCGCGTTTGGGCAATTATCGCGATGCCGTCACTGCGCAGGAGCGTGTGATCGCGCTTGTGGGTGAGGCCGCTGAGGTGAGCGAATATGCCTATCTGCTCGATCTGATGGTCATAGCGACCGGGGGCTTTGTCTCCCCCGAGGCCGAGGCGGTGATCGAGCAGATCCTGCGCCGCGATGCGGCAAACGGGGTGGCGCTTTACTACACTGGCCGGATGTATGCCCAGACCGGTCGGCCCGACATGACGTTCCGCATCTGGCGCCGTCTGCATGACGTGAGCACACCCGACGCTCCCTGGCTGGCGGAAATTCGTAGCGCCCTGCCCGAACTGGCGCGGATCTCAGGTGAGCCGCGCTACACGCTTCCCCCATTACCTGCAGCCGAGGCCGGCCCGAGCGCCGCCGATATCGAAGCGGCCGAAGCGATGGACCTGGAAGACCGGGCCGAGATGATCGAAGGGATGGTCGGCAATCTTTCGGCACGGCTGGCGAATGAGGGCGGACCTGCTGAAGACTGGGCGCAACTGATCCGCGCGTTGTCAGTGCTGGGCCGTGAGGAGCAGGCGCAAGCCATTCTGGGTGAGGCGCGGCAGATTTTTGCCGCGCAAGCGGAGGATCTTGCGTTGATCAATGAGAGTGCCGCGCAGGCCGGGCTGTCGCGCGGCGAGCCTTGATGTCGGTGCTCGAGCCTTTCGAGACCTTTGCCGAGGCCCTGCCCAAGGGCAGGGCAGTTGCCGGCCTCGATCTGGGCGAGAAGACCATCGGTGTGGCCGTGTCGGACCGGATGCTGTCGGTCGCGACCCCGTTGCAGACCATAAGGCGCAAGAAATTCGGGCTTGATGCGGCGGCGCTGCTGGAGATTGTGGCGGCGCGCGAAATCGGCGGACTGGTGCTCGGGCTGCCGCGCAATATGGATGGCTCGGAGGGGCCGCGCTGCCAGTCCACGCGTGCCTTTGCGCGAAATCTCGCACGGCTCACCGAACTGCCGATAGGGTTCTGGGACGAACGATTGTCGACAGTCGCTGCGGAGCGCGCGCTGCTGGAGGCGGATACCTCGCGGCGCAAACGTGCGGAAGTGATCGACCATGTGGCGGCAGGGGTGATCCTGCAGGGCGCGCTGGACCGGCTGGCGGTGATCCGGCGCGGATGAGACGTTGGTCGCTGCCTGTGCGGGGCTGCCGCACAGGGTGAACGCGTGCGATTGCGTCTGGTCGGTGGCGGTGAATAGGTTATCTTCGCCTCGAGGCAGATAGGAAGAGCAGCCATGACCGAGCCCATCCGGACACGCAGTGAGATCGAATCCCCTTGCATAAATATCTGCGTGATTCATCCTGAATCGCGGCTCTGCACGGGATGCCTGCGCTCGATTGACGAGATCACCGCCTGGTCGCGCATGACCCCCGAGGCGCGGCGTGCAGTCATGGCGGATCTGCCGGGGCGAAAGGGGATGCTGAATGCCCGCCGGGGCGGGCGCGCGCGCAATGCGGCGCAGCGCGGGGCTTCGGGGGCATGACGCGCTGACGCGCGTCATGCTTGACGCCTGCGAGAACACGGGCCATCGTGCGGAGGGGAAAGGCGCGACTGTCGCAGAACTGTGACATCCGTCCGCAATAACAGCTCAGCCGCCGGGCCGATATCGGTCGGGCAGGGCGGGGCATTCACCAAGGAGACATGACCATGACACATGATCTGCGCAAAGGCGCGCTCACGCGGCGCGGAATATTGCAAGGGGCCACGGCGCTGGGTGCGGCCGGGCTGATCCTGCCCGGTTCGATGCGCGCAGCTCGCGCCGAGCCGCAGCGCGGGGGCACCTTCCGCATCGGGCTGGGGCATGGCAACACCACCGACGGCTATGATCCGGGGCTGTGGGACAACCTTTATGCGCAGGTTTTTGCAGCCGCGCGCCATAACCAATTGATCGAGGTCGATGCCGATGGGCAGTTGATTGGCGAGATCGCCGAGAGTTGGGAATCGGATGACGGCAAGACCTGGGTGTTCCATATTCGCCAAGGTGTCACCTTTCACTCCGGCAAGGATGTGACGGTCGATGATGTGATTGCCTCGCTCAACCATCACCGGGGCGAGGATGCGACCTCGGCGATCAAGCAATTCTTCGACCCGGTCGTGGAAATCCGCGCCGACGGTCAATCGGTCGTGGTCACGCTGGACGCGCCCAATGGCGACTTCCCCTACCTGATGTCGGATTATCACCTTGCCATCATGCCCGGCAGTGACGGCAAGATCGACCCGACCTCGACCGATGGGTGCGGCCCCTACATCGTCGAAAGCTTCGAGCCCGGCGTGCAGGCGAGCCTGAACCGCAACCCGGATTACTGGAAGCCGGGGCGGGCGCATTTCGATCGCGTCGAGATCCTCGCCATCCTCGATTCGGCCGCGCGTCTCAATGCGCTGATGACCGGGCAGGTGGAACTGATCGACCAGATCGACCCGGCGACAATCGGCATGCTCGAGGCGCGCAATGTCGCGCGCATCATATCGATCCCCGGCAACGCGCATTATGTCTTCCCGATGGACAGCCGCGCGGCTCCCTTCAACGATAACAATGTGCGCCTGGCGCTGAAATACGCCATCGACCGCGAGGATATGGTCGAGAAAATCCTCGGCGGGCATGGTGCCGTGTCGAATGACAACCCGATCGGACCGGCAAACCGCTATTTTTACGCCGACATGGAGCCCAAGTCCTTCGACCCCGACCGCGCGCGCTACTATCTGCGCAAGGCCGGGATGGAGAGCCTGACCGTGCCTCTGCATGTGGCCGATGCCGCCTTTTCCGGGGCGGTTGATGCCGGCGCGCTCTTTGCCGAGACGGCACGGCAGGCGGGTATCAATATTGACCTCGTGCGCGAGCCCAATGACGGCTACTGGGACAATGTCTGGATGCAGAAACCCTTTGTCGCCAGCTATTGGGGCGGCCGCGCGGTCGAGGACCACATGTTCACCACGGGCTATGCCTCGGGCGCGGCCTGGAATGACAGTTTCTGGGAGCATGAGCGCTTCAACGAGTTGCTGGTCAAGGCGCGCTCGGAAGTGGATGAGGATCTGCGCCGCGAGATGTACCAGGAGATGCAGCGCATCGTGTCCTTCGAAGGCGCGGTAGTGATCCCGATGAACAACAATTACGTCATGGCGACGGCGCTGAATATCGGCACGCCCGATCAGATCTCGGCCAACTGGAACCTCGACGGGTTCCGCTGCGTCGAGCGCTGGTGGATGACCTGATCACACCCGGCCCCTGCGCGCAGCGCAGGGGCCGGCCTCCCCCAATGGGGGCAAAAGCAATAACGAGGGATGGATGGCGGCTCTGATCCGTATGATCGCGCAGCGGCTGGCTTTGGGGGTGCTGACGCTCTTTATCGTGTCGGTCGTGATCTTCTTCGCGACCGAACTGCTGCCGGGTGATCTGGCCTCGACGCTGCTGGGGCAGGCCGCCACGCCCGAGACCGTGGCCGCGCTGCGCCGCCAGTTGGGCCTCGATCTGCCCGCGCCGGTACGCTACTGGAACTGGCTGACAAGTGCCCTGCAGGGGGATTTCGGTGTCTCGCTCGCCAATCGCCGCCCGATTGCCGAACTGATCGCCGCGCGGCTGGGCAACACGATCTTCCTCGCGCTCTATGCCGCAGCCCTCGCGGTGCCGCTGGCGCTGATCCTCGGCATCCTTGCCGCGCTCTGGCGCAATTCGGTCTTCGACCGCGCGGCCAATGCAGGCGCGCTGACCGCGATTTCCTTTCCCGAATTCTTCGTGGCCTACATCCTCGTACTCTGGCTCGCGCAGAGCGGCTATTTCCCCTCGATGGTGCGGATCTCGCCGGTCTCGACCTTCGGTGAGAAACTCTACATGGCCTTCCTGCCCGCGCTAACGCTGACGCTGGTGGTCACGGCGCACATGATGCGCATGACCCGCGCCGCGATCATCAACCTGATGGCGCAGCCCTATATCGAGATGGCGCGGCTCAAGGGCATGTCACCCTTGCGAATCGTGCTGCGCCACGCGCTGCCCAATGCGCTGGCGCCGATCATCAATGTCATCGCCATCAACCTGGCCTATCTGATCACGGGCGTCGTGGTGGTCGAGGTGGTCTTTGTCTATCCGGGGTTGGGCCAGTTGATGGTCGATTCGGTGTCCAAGCGCGATATCGCCGTGGTGCAGGCCATAGCGCTGATCTTCGCCTCGGCCTATGTGCTTTTGAACCTCACTGCGGATGTTCTCTCGACGCTGACCAACCCGCGCCTGATGTCGAAAGGGTAGGGGATGGGCTGGCTTTTTCTCGCATTTGGCATTGTCGCGGCCTTCGGGTTGGCCGCCCTGCTGCGCAGGGCGGCCATGCAACTCGCGCCAACGGAGTGGCGTAGCGCACTGGCCGATATGCCGCTGACTGCCGCTTTCGGGCTGATGGTGATCGCAATCTATATCTTTGTGGCGTCGGCCGCGCCGCTGCTTGCGCCCTTTCCAGAACGCGAGGTGGTAGGCTCGCAATTCCAGCCCTGGAGCCTGCAGCACTGGCTGGGCACTGACAGGCTGGGACGCGACATGGCCTCGCGCCTGATTTACGGGGCGCGCAACACAGTGGGGATCGCCTTTGCCACCACTGCGCTGGCTTTCATCGTGGGCTCGCTTCTGGGGCTTTGGGCGGCGCTGCGCGGGGGCTGGCTCGACCAGACGCTTTCGCGCTTTGTCGATGCGCTGATGGCGATCCCTTCGCTGATCTTCTCGCTCTTGCTGCTCACGATCTTTGGCACCTCGGTGCTGACGCTGATCCTTGTCATTGCAGCCGTGGATGCGACCCGCGTCTACCGGATCGCGCGATCGGTGGCCCAGGGCATCGTGGTGATGGACTATATCGAGGCCGCGCGGCTGCGCGGTGAGGGCAGCTGGTATCTGATCCGGCGCGAGATCCTGCCCAATGCGCTCGCCCCTCTCGTGGCCGAATTCGGTCTGCGCTTCTGCTTCGTCTTCCTGACCATCTCGTCGCTGTCCTTCCTCGGGCTCGGCATCCAGCCACCCTTGGCCGACTGGGGCTCGATGGTGCGCGAGAATGCGACGCTGATCACCTTCGGCGACATTACCCCGCTTCTGCCCGCCGGTGCCATCGCGCTGCTGACCGTGGCGGTGAATTTCGTGGTCGACTGGCAGCTCTATCGCGCCTCGGGACTGAAGGAGCAGGCCGGATGACAGGCGAGGTGCTGCTGGAAATCCGCAATCTGGTGATCGAGGGTCGCGCGGGCGAGGAGTGGTTGCGCATCCTCCGCGGCGTCAACCTGACCCTGCACCGGGGCGAGGTGGTCGGGCTGATCGGTGAATCGGGCGCGGGAAAATCCACGCTGGGGCTCGCGGCCATGGGCTTCGCTCGCGATGGTTGCCGCATCTCGGCGGGGAGTATCCGCTTCGACGGGATCGACCTGCGCATGGCCTCCGAGCGCGTGAAGCGCGGTCTGCGCGGCAAGCGCATCGCCTATGTGGCGCAATCGGCGGCGGCCAGTTTCAACCCCTCGCACAAGCTTATTGACCAATATGCCGAGGCGCCTGTAACCCATGGTGTGATGTCGCGCGCGCAGGCCGAAAAGGACGCAGTCGCGATCTATACCCGCCTGCGCCTGCCCAACCCCGAAGAGATCGGGTTTCGCTACCCGCATCAGGTCTCAGGCGGACAGTTGCAGCGCGCGATGACCGCGATGGCCATGGCCTGCCGCCCCGATCTGATCATCTTCGACGAGCCAACCACTGCGCTCGATGTCACCACCCAGATCGAAGTGCTGGCCGCCATACGCGACGCTGTGCGCGCCTTTGACACAGCGGCGATCTACATCACCCACGACCTCGCGGTCGTGGCACAGATGGCGGACCGGATCACGATCCTGCTGCGTGGCGAAGAGGTCGAGGAAAACGACACCCGCGCCATGCTCGCCGCGCCAAGGGCCGCCTATACCAAAACCCTCTGGGCTGTGCGCCGCTTCCAACGCGCGGACCAGCCGCCCCCACGCGAGGCGCCGCTCCTGTCCGTGCGCAATGTCAGCGCAGCCTATGGCAAGAAGCCGGTGCTGCATGATGTGAGCTTTGATCTCTATCCCGGTCGGACACTTGCGGTGGTGGGCGAGAGCGGCTCTGGCAAATCGACCGTGGCGCGCGTGATCACCGGGCTTCTGCCACCAAGCGAGGGCGAGATCACGCTGGAGGGCGCCTCCCTCCCGCCCGATTACCGCGCGCGGACGCGCGACCAGTTGCGCCAGTGCCAGATGATTTACCAGATGGCCGACACGGCGCTGAACCCCAAGCTGACCCTGCGCCAGATCATTGGCCGCCCGGCGGCAATGTATCTTGGGCTCCGGGGCCGCGCGCTCGAAGCGCGCACCCGCGCGCTATTGGAAATGATTGAGCTCGACCCCGGGAGTTTCATCGACCGACTACCCTCCGAACTCTCGGGCGGGCAAAAACAGCGCATCGGCATTGCCCGCGCGCTGGCTGCCGAGCCGAAGGTCATCATCTGTGACGAGGTGACATCCGCGCTTGACCAGATCGTGCAGGAGGGCATCCTGCGGCTGCTCGACAAGCTGCAATCCGAATTGGGGCTGGCCTATATGTTCATTACTCATGACCTCGCGACCGTGCGCGCGATAGCCGATGATGTGGTGGTGATGCAGCACGGCCGCGTGGTCGAACAAGGCACCAAGGCAGAGGTTTTCGCTCCGCCGCACGAGCCCTATACCGAGTTGCTGCTCTCCTCGGTCCCGCGGATGGACCCTGACTGGCTGACCAATCTGCTCGCCGAGCGGGCAGCCACGGATTGACCCATTTTCTTGCCGGAAAATACTCACGTGGGTTTCAGGGGGAGCGTGCTCCCCCTGAAGCAGGGGGTCGGGGGACGGCAGTCCCCCGAGGCCCCTCACGGATGAACACCCCCCATCGCGCAGATGATCCGCCATTCCGCCTCCGTCACCGGCTGCACCGACAGCCGCGACTGGCGCAACAGAGCCATCTCGGCCAGTTGCGGCTCTTCCTTGACCATCGCCAATGTCACCGGCTTTACGAAATGGCGCACTGCCTTCACATCCACACATTCCCAGCGCGGGTCGTCGGTGGTGCTGTCAGGGTGGGCCTCGGCGATCACTTCGCAAATCCCCACCACCGCCTTGTCGCTCTGGCTGTGATAGAAAAACGCGCGGTCGCCGAGCTGCATCTCGCGCATGAAATTGCGCGCCTGATAATTGCGCACTCCGTCCCATTCCTCGCCCGCATCCCCCTTGGCGACGAGATCGTCCCAGGAAAACACGTCCGGCTCCGATTTCATCAGCCAATAGCGCATCAGCCGACGACCCGTTTCCATTCCTGCACACGGACGTCCTCGAAGAGCCCCGCCTGCGCATAGGGGTCTGCAGCGCTCCAGGCCCGTGCGGATGCGATATCGGGCGCCTCGACAATGATCAGCGAGCCCGCCATCTCGCCTGCGTCATCAAGCAGCGGGCCGCCCAGCACCACGCAGCCAGTCCGTTCCGCATAATCCAGATGGGCCGCGCGATTGGCCTTGCGCGTCTCCAGCGCGCCGGGCTTGTCGGTGCAAAGCAGCATGTAGAGTGGCATGAGTTCTCCTCCTCATTCTTCGGTCAGGGGGCGGGCGAGGAGCGCGTCGCGCGCCTCGCGCAGGGTCAGATAGCCTTCGATCAAGGCGGCTACCATCCGCGTGATCGGCATGTCGATGCCGCGCGTATTGGCCAGCCGTGCGACGGCGCGCGCTGTGGCCGCACCCTCGACAGTGGTGCCCGTGTCGAATGCCTCACCGCGCCCGAGCGCGAGCCCGTATCGGAAATTGCGCGATTTTTCCGATCCGCAGGTCAGGATCAGATCGCCCAGGCCCGAGAGCCCCGCCAGCGTTTCGGGCAGCGCCCCCATATCGAGCGCCAGCCGCTGCATCTCGGCATAGCCCCGCGCCATCAGCGCCGCGCGCGCCGATTCGCCCATACCCGCGCCGATCACCACCCCAGCGGCAATCGCGATCACATTCTTCAGCGCCCCGCCCAGCTCTGCCCCGGTCACATCGCTATTGCGATAGAGCCGAAGATTGGGGGTTGATAGCTGGTCCTGCAGGCTGCGCCCGAGCACCTCGTCATGGCAGGCAAGCGTCAGCGCGGTGGGCAGCCCGCGCGCGATATCATCGGCAAAGCTCGGCCCGGTCAGCAGCGCCGCGCGGGTCTCGGGCAGGGCCGCGCGGATCACACCCACCGGGCCCATCAGTTGTGCGAGGTCCACGCCCTTCGAACAGGCGACCAGCACGCGCGGGGCAAGGCGTGCGGCATGGGTCTCGAGAAACCCGGCCGTGGCCTGCATCGGGATGGCAAGCAGCACGGTTTCTGCCGTCACGTCCTCGATATCCGAAGTCACCCGCACGCCCTCAGGCAGCGGCACGCCCGGCAATCGCGCGCGATTCTCGCGCGCCTTCTCCAGCGCTGCGGCCTGTGCAGCATCGCGGCACCAGAGCGTGGCCTCGCCCAGAGCGCAGGCGAGGGCAGTGCCAAAGGCCCCGGCCCCAAGAATGGCGACATTCATCCGCAAGACCTCCGTGCCGCGCCCCGCAGGGGCGCGGCCTGCGACATTGCTTGCACAGCGCCCCCTTCAGGCTGGCATACACCCACAGGCATGGCCGAACCGCGCCCCGCAGGGGCGCGGCCCCCCTCGCCCCCCCCGCCCAACGCGGGCTTGAGGCAAGGGCTCATGCCTTGGCCCCTTTCTTCCCCGCGCCCAGCATGGGCGCGGCCTGACTGTCGAGCGGCCAGCGGGGCCGGGCCGTTAGGTCAGTGCCCGGAGCCACCCCGGCGCGCAGCCGCTCAACCCCCGCCCAGGCGATCATCGCCGCGTTATCAGTGCAGAGCGCCAGTGGCGGGGCCAGAAAGCGCGCGCCTGCGGCCCGTGCCACCTCTTTCAGCCGCGCGCGCAGGACCGCATTGGCTGCCACCCCTCCGGCCACGGCGAAAACCCGTTGCTCACCCTCCAAGAGTTCCAGCGCACGCGTGCTTTTCAGCGCCAGCAAATCCGCAACCGCCGCCTGAAACGAGGCGCAGAGATCGGCGCGATCCGCCCGCCGCAAGCCTCCATGCGCGGCGACCAACTGGTCGCGTGCGCGCAGCACGGCTGTTTTCAGCCCCGAGAAGGACATGTCGTAATCCGGTCGGTCTGCCAGCGGGCGGGGCAGGGCGAAGCGGGAGGGGTCGCCCGCGCGCGCCTCGGCCTCGACCGCTGGCCCGCCGGGCTGCAACAGGCCCAGAAGTTTCGCGACCTTGTCAAAGGCCTCGCCCGGCGCGTCGTCTATGGTGCCGCCCAGCCGGGTGAAATGCTCCGCTCCGTGCACTAGCAGAAACTGGCAATGCCCGCCCGAGACCAGCAGCATCAGATAGGGAAAGCCGATCCCGTCGGTAAGGCGCGGGGTCAGCGCATGGCCTGCCAGATGGTTGACGCCGATCAGCGGTAGACCGGTCGCCGCCGCAATCCCCTTGGCCAGCATCACCCCTGACAGCACGCCCCCGATCAGCCCCGGCCCCGAGGTCACAGCCAGCGCGTCCAGCGCCTCAAACCCCAGCCCGGCATGTTCGAGCGCCGTCTCGATCGCGAGGTCGAGTTTTTCGGCATGGGCGCGGGCAGCGATTTCGGGCACCACCCCGCCGAAACCCGCGTGTAGCTCCTGCTGGCCCAGCACCACCGAAGACAGTATCTCAGGCGACGCACCCGGCACATGGCGCAGCACGGCAGCGGCGGTGTCGTCGCAGCTGCTCTCGATACCAAGCACGGTGAGGGGTGCAGTGGGGGACAAAGGCATCGGGGCTCCGGTTGCCAAAGCGGGCGCTTTCCAGCTACCACTGCTGGGCTGGGCGCACAATCCCGTGCTGGACCCTGTCGCTGCAATCAGGGCGCATCCATGCTGCCATGCCTGTTTCTCACACGTCCCGAGGTCGACAGCGCGCGCTTTGCGCGCGCTGCCCGCGACGCTGGCTGGCGCGGTGATGTTCTGATCGCGCCGCTCCTGCACATCTCCCTCACCCCACCGCCTGCTGCACGCCTGGATTCAGCGCGCACGCTTATTGCCACCTCTCAGAATGCCATTGCTGCGCTGGCCGCGGCTTCGCCGCGGCGTGACTGGCCGATCTGGTGTGTCGGGCCGCGCACCGCCGAGGCCGCGCGGGCGGCGGGGTTCGACATCGTCCATGAGGGTGGCGGTGACGCGCAAGCGCTGCGCGCCGCCCTGCTGCAGGCCGCGCTGGCCGAGCCAGTGCTGCATCTGCGCGGCACGCATGCCGCGATGGATGTCGCCGCCGAGTTGCGGGCAGCGGGGGTCGCGACGGAGTCCTGCCGTGTTTATCAGCAGATTGCCCAACCTTTGAGCGATGCGGGTCAGGCACGGTTGAAGCAGGGGGGTGATCTGGTGATCCCGGTGTTTTCACCGCGCTCGGCTCAGCTTGTAGTCGCGGCTTTGCGCGAAGCAGCCGCGCCAGAGGCGCGTCTGCATGTGTTGGCCATAAGCAAATCGGCTTTGAGCGCCGCGCAAGGGGTGGATTGGGCCAGCGCTCGGGTCGCCGAGCGTCCTGACGCAACTGCGATGCTTGCGGCACTGACTCTCGTGCAAGCGGCGCTTGAGCCTTCAGAAAAGCCGCGATAAGGTATCGCTAGCAAAACGCAGCAATGCGGCACAGGGAGTGGGGATCAGGGTTTGGTGCGAAAGACGACCAGTAAGGGCCGTGCAGGCCGCCGAAGCGCGGCCTCGAAAACGCAACGCAGGGGAACACAGGCATCTTCCGCCACGACGAAGCCAGAGATTTCCGACTCGATCGAGAGCGCCAAGGCCAAAGCCGAGACCGCCAGTAATGAGAACGCACTTGCGGATGAGGGCAAGCTCGATGCGCAGGACGCGCCGGTAACCAAGGAACCGGAGGATATTGCCACCGGGTCTGCAGCGGCGGAGTCTCCCGCAGAGACCGATGGCGCGACCAGCGCGGAAGCAACAGGCGCGGAAAGCGCTGCTGATGCACAAGATGAGGCATCGGATGCCTCCGATCAGGTCAGTGAGACCGACCCGGAGTCGCCTCCGCTGACAGACGGCGCCGAGGATGCAAAGGCCCAGGCTGCGGCAGAGGACGCATCTACCCCCACTCTGGCGGACACGACGCCAACTGATGACATGTCGGTGTCAGGCAGCGCGTCAAAGGATGCGTCGTCCGAACCCGACGAACCGGCTCTCGCGGAGACCACTTCGAGTGATGACGCGAGGGTGACGGATGGCACCTCGGAACGCGCGCCCTCCGAAGCTGATGCGCTCACGTTGGCGGAGACAACGCCGACCGATGACATGTCCGCGCCGGAGGATTCTTTGGCCGACGCACCTTCCGAACCAGACACACCTGCTCTGGCGACGACGACTGATGTGCCCGGCGAGGCGGATCCTCAAGCGCCCGAGGTGGCAGAGCCGGCTCCAGAGCAGGCAGAAGAGCCAGAACCCGGCAGCATGAGCGGAGCTGCTGGCGCTGCGCCGGCCGCTATGGCCGCAGCGGCAGCCACGGCAGGCAGCAGCGGCACATCATCAGAGCGTGACAGCGTGCCACCGGCAGCCTCCGCTCCCGCGGCGCCTCCGCCTCCGCGCTCCTCAGGCCGATTCTTCCCCATGCTCCTGGGTGGCGTTGCCGCAGGAGCCATAGGGTTTGGCGCTCATTACCTGTTGCCGCAAGAGGATGACACGCGCGACCAGATCGCGCCGCTAGAAGCCGAGATTGCCTCGCTCGAGTCCGAAATCGCCGATCTGCGTGCCACGATTGACGCGCTGCCCGAGATCCCCGAAATGCCCGACCTCGCGCCGCTGGAAGCCGAGATCTCGGCGCTTCGCGACCAGCCCACGCCGGCGCCGTCGAGCGACCTCGAGGCGATCGAGTCGGAACTGGCCACCTTGCGCGAGACGCTCGATGCAGCGGATGGTCCCGATCTCGGCCCGCTGGAAGACCAGATCGCTGCGCTTGCTGCCGAACGCGACGAGGCACTGGCCGCCCAGGGCAGTGACCTTGACGCCCTGCGCGCGGCACTTGCAGAGACTGAAGCACAGATCGCAGCGCTCATGGAAGACATGGCCGATCTGCGCGATCTGACCGAACGGCGCGTGGTCGAAGCCGAAGCGGCTGTCGATACGGCGCTTGCGCAGGCCGGGCTCGAAATGATGCGGGTCGGGATCGAGACAGGGTCGCCCTATCCGCAGGCTGTCGCGCAACTGAACGAGGCAGGAGTCGATGTGCCCGACGTTCTCGCAGTCCCGGCACGAGACGGGTTGCCGACGCTCGAAGCGCTGCAGGAGCAGTTTCCCTCGGCGGCGCGGGCTGCGCTGCGTGAGGCGCTGGGAGATGCTGAAGCCGACAGCTATGTCGAGCGCTTGACCAATTTCTTCCGCGCGCAAGTGGGCGCTCGTTCCATTGCGCCGCGAGAAGGGGATGACCCCGATGCCGTGCTGTCGCGCGCGGGGGCCGCGCTTGAGGCGGGGGACCTGGCTTCTGCGCTAGACGAGATTGCCGATCTGCCCGAAACGGCTCAGGCCGGGCTGGGCGATTGGCTGACTGCTGCGCAAGCGCGCGTTGACGCTGAAGCCGCATTGCCTGATTTCACTGCTGCCATAACGACAGAGTAGGGAGTTTTCATGTTCTGGACACTGACCAAGATCCTGCTCTTTGTGGCGATTGTCATCGGTCTGGCCTGGGGGGCCGGCGAGGTGATGGATAGCGGCCAGACGGTCGGGCTGCGTATCTTCGACATGGAATATGAACTTGGCCCGATGCAGGCCGTCATCGCCTTTGTCGCGTTTCTTGTCGCGCTCTGGCTGGTGCTCAAGCTTATCGGACTGGCCTTTGCCGTGCTGCGCTTCATGAATGGCGACGAGACCGCGATCCGCCGCTTCTTCATGCGCAACCGCGAGAAGCGCGGGCTTGATGCGCTGCTGGCCTCGATGATTGCGCAGGCCGAAGGCGATGGCCGGACCGCCATCGCCAAGGCCGAGAAGGCGCATAAGTTGCTCAATCGGCCGATGATGACATCGCTTCTGATCGCGCAATCGGCCGAGATGAAGGGCAATCCCGAACTGGCCATCGAGCATTACAAGGCGCTTCTGAATGACAATCGCAGCCGTTTTGTCGGCGTGCAGGGATTGATGCGCAGCAAGCTCGATGCCGGCGACAAGGAAAAGGCTCGCGCGCTTGCGGCCAAGGCGCTGGAGATGCAACCCGCACATGAGGCCACGCAGAACACGCTGCTCGAACTTCAGACTGAGGCCGAGGATTGGGGCGGGGCGCGCAAGACGCTGCAGGTCAAGAAATCCTCGGGCACGCTGCCGCGCGATGTCTGGCGCAGGCGCGACGCGATCCTGGCGCTGCAGCAGTCAGATGCACTGGCGGCGAAGGGTGATCTCGCCCGCGCACGCGAGGCCGCGATCGAGGCAAACCGCCTGTCCCCCGACCTGATCCCCGCCGCCGTGGCCGCAGCGCAGGCGCTGGTCGCGCAGGGCAATGGGAGTTACGCTGCGAGGGTTATTCGCAAGGCGTGGAAAGTGAAGTCGCATCCCGATCTCGCTGCCGCGTTTGCCGCCATCGAGAAGGACGAAAGCGCGCAGCAACGGCTGGCGCGTTTCGGCAAGCTCACAAAGATGCGCCCGAATGAGCCCGAGACGCGTATGCTCAAGGCCGAACTCCTGATCGCCGCCGAGGATTTCCCCGCTGCGCGCCGTGCACTTGGCGACCTCTATGAGACGGCGCCGAATGTGCGCTCGCTGACGATCATGGCTGCTATCGAGCGTGGCGAGGGGGCGGACGATGCGGTCGTGCGCGGTTGGCTCGCCAAGGCGCTGACAGCGCCGCGCGGGCCGCAATGGGTCTGCGGAAAATGTCAGCACGTCCATGCAAGCTGGCAGGCGATCTGCGACAATTGCGGTGCGTTCGACACGCTGGAATGGCGCGATGCGCCTGACTCTTCGGGCCCTTCGGCGACGCAAACCGAGCTTCTGCCACTGATCGTCGGCAGCTTGCCCAAACCGGCCGAGGCGCAAGCCGATGTGGTCGAGGGTGAGGTCGCCTCGGGGAGTGATGAAAGCGGGACGAGCGGCGAAAAAACTGCCTGAAGGGTCTGGCGGCACCTGAAATCCGGTGCTAAAGACCGCCACACGGTGCCGCTGTAGCTCAGCTGGTAGAGCACGTCATTCGTAATGATGGGGTCGGGGGTTCGAGTCCCTTCAGCGGCACCAGTAGCTTCAGGGCAGCGCTTGTTTTTAATAGAAAAATGGGATTGGGGGTTTGGTCCAACTCCTAAATAGTGACCCTTTGCGCTCCGCCCGCTTCTTTGCTGTGCCGTGCGCTGCGCCATCGCTCATAATTTCGCTCCAAAGGCTTCCCGGCTCACGTCTGCGCTGCCCTTTGTGGTTTGCCAGCCGGTCAGGGTCAGCGCTTCGCCATGAAAGCCCGCCACAAAGCCATCGGCCCAAATGATTTCGCGGATAATCACCTTCACTTGGTCGCAGCCAATACTGCGCTTGCCATCGCGCCATAGGTTGCAGGCCCGCGAAGGTGCAAGCGGTCGAGATAAGTGCCCGCGTCCATTCCTGGGCTAGGGCGCGCTGGGTGTCTACATATCGAGCTTGAGCTGCGCTGGGTCCGGGCGGCGCTTGCGCGCCGCGCGCGTCGCGCCCGCACTGCTGCGATCCGTGTTGCGGGCGCGTGAAGCGTGTTTCTGCGCGATCTGCGCCGCGTGGTCGCGAAACCCGGGTGCGCGCCGCAGGCTCCACATCACGTCGCGCGCATGGCGTCCAGCGGCCTCCAGATCGATGATCGGGGCGGGGTATTGCGCGGGCGGTTGCGGCGCGGCCCATGGGCGGTGCAGGAAACGCGGGTCGCAATCGCGCAACTCCGGCAACCACGCCCTGATGAAGCGTCCCTCGGGGTCCTGATCAATACCCTGTTTGACCGGGTTGTAAATGCGCAGCGTGTTGATGCCCGTGGTGCCCGATTGCATCTGGCTCTGGCTCCAGTGGATGCCGGGCTCGTAATCGGTGAACATCCGCGCCAGATGCGCGCCCGTCGCACGCCAGTCGAGCCAGAGGTGATAGCTCGCAAAGGACATCAGCATCGCCCGCATGCGGAAATTCAGCCAGCCGGTGGCGCGCAGGTAGCGCATGCAGGCATCGATAAAGGGCAGGCCGGTCTCACCCGCCGACCAGGCCTGCAGTCGCGCAGGGTCGCTCTCGCGCAGAGCCTCATGGGCAGGGTGCAGGCACCGATGCTCGATTGCGGGTTCGTCCTCCAGCTTCTGGATGAAATGGTCACGCCAGGCGAGGCGCTTGGCGAAACTGTTGAAGTTTGCCGCCCAGTCGGGTTTCGCCGCGCGGGCCTCTTGGCGGGACAGTTCCACCTCGCGCACCGACAAGAGCCCCAGCGCCAGATAGGGCGAGAGCCGCGAGCATGCGCGCTCGGCGCTGAGCGGCGAGGACATGCCGCGCCGATAGCCCGCGATGCGCTGATCCAGAAACCGCTTGAACTGGTCGCGCGCCGCGGCATGGCTGCCGGTCTGGCGATGCGGGCAGGGGTCGGGGGTAAGGCCAAGGGCGCGCGCGTCGGGCAGATGTGTGGGTGCGACCTCGCAGACCGGGGCCAGCGCCGTTACCTCGGGCGCAACGCCTGCGCGGAGGAAACGGTTGCGCGCGCCCTGCCAGCCATCGCGGCTGGCCAGCCGTCGCACTACGCCGCTTTGCGGCAGTTCCTGCCACTCGATGCCATTCGCCTTGGCCCAGCCCGCGACCTGACGGTCGCGGGCATAGGTCCAGCTATTGCCGGTCTCTTCATGGCTGATCATGAGGGTGATCCGATAGCGCTGGCACAGCCTGGCCAGTTCGATCACGGCCTCTCCCGTTCGGACGATGAGCGGCTGGCCGCGCGCGGCCAGCGCCTCGCGCAGGCTCATGAGCGCTTCGCGCGTGAACTCCCATTGCCGCGCTGATGTGTCGGGCAGGCGCCAGTAATCGGGCTCGATGATATAGACGGGCAGCACATGGGGCCCGGCCGCAGCCAGGGCGGGGTGATCGCTCAGGCGCAGATCGCGTTTAAACCAGACAAGGACCGGGTTTTCCATTGCGGCAGAAATAACGGCAATGGCTCGCGCGTCAAGCGGATGTTCTGTATATGTTCTGTTCTGCCTCTCGCCGCCTCTCGCTGCGCCTTGCGTGCCGCAGGCCCCTCCTGTAGCGTTCCCGGGAGAGCCTGCGTGGAGCGAGAGACCTGTCGTGCCCCTTGATCCTGCACAATTGCTTGCCTCATCGCGGCGCAGTAGCGAGAGCGCGGGCAGGGGGCGGAGCCTGCCGCCGATGATGGTCTTTCGCAACCTGCTGATCGGGCCTGCGCATAACCGCAATACCTCGGCAGTGCTCTGGCCCGAGTTTCACGCCCAGACCCTTGCGCGACAGAACCGGCGGGGGCGCCCGGTTGGTGCGCCGCCCAAGTTCACCGCCGAGGGGGCCGCAGTCGTGGACGAGCCGGTCATCTATGCAGGTCTGCACGAGGTCCATTTCGGGCATCTGGTGGCCGAAATCGTGCCGCGCCTGCCCCAGGCCTTGGCAGAGCGTCCTGACCTGCCGCTGGTGTTCAGCCGCTTGCGGACCGACAAACGGCCTGCACCGTCGACAATGGTTTGCTCGGTCTTGGACTGGCTCGACATCCCGCGCGACCGCCTGCGCTTTGTCGACCGCCCGACTGTCTTTCGCGAGGTGCATATCGCAGCGCAGGGCGAGCATCTGAACGGACCGCGCACGCCAAGGTCCTATCTGCGGCTGCTGGAAGCGCGGATTGCCGGAAACCTCGGGCGGCAGCGACCCGAGGGCGTGGCCTTCGTGACTCGCGCCGGGCTCGACCACAAGCAGGGCCTCCATGCCGCAGAGCGCTATCTTGTTGCCTGCCTGCGCGATCTGGGGGTGCGGATCATCTACCCCGAGGCGCTGAGCCTGCGTGAGCAGATGCAGCATTATGCGCGCGCGGAGGTGCTGATCTTTTCCGAGGGCTCGGCCATTCATGGTCGCCAGCTTCTGGGGCGGGTCAAGCAGGACATCGCCGTGCTGCAACGACGCAAGGGCAGCGAGATCGCACGCGGCCAGATCGCGCCGCGCTGTCGGTCGCTGAGCTATGTCGACAGTGCAGGCGGGGCGCTGACGGTCCGAAACCGATACGGGGTCAATGTCGATTATGCGACGAAGTCTTTTTTCAGGCTGGAAGAGACATTTGCCTTTTTCGATCAGATCGGGGTGCCGCTGCGCGCGCGCTGGGACCGCAAGACTTATCGACAAGCACGCGATCAGGATATTCTGGCCTGGGTCTTCGCCATGTATGACCCGGCCATCGAGCATCATCTGAAACCGGCCAGTGAGCCGGATTTCCTGCTCTCGCAATTCGACCGGCTGTCGCTTGGGCATCTGAAGGACCGTGCGGCAGCGCTGATCAAGGCGCGGCAAGTGCCCTAGCGGCGCCGAAGAGACCGTGCTTACCACCACTGGCAGAGGACGGATCGGGATGATATCCAGCCAGCAAGGGCAGCAACAGGAGCTGACGTGGACTTAGCAAACGCATCGATCTTCTATGAAATCGCGCTTCTGGTGCTACTGGCCGCCGGGGTCGGCTTTGTCGGCCTGATGCTGCGCCAACCGCTGGTTGTCGCCTTTATCGCAGTTGGTGTGCTGGCGGGGCCGGATGCGCTGGGGCTGGTGTCCTCGGTCGAATTCATCGAGACTCTCAGCCAGATATCCATTGCTGTGCTGCTGTTTCTTGTCGGGCTGAAGCTGGACGTGAACCTTGTGCGCAACCTCGGCAAGGTGGCGGTGGCCACGGGTCTGGGGCAGGTGACGTTCACTGCTTTCTTCGGCTTTCTCATCTGCCTAGCGCTGGGCATCGACTGGGTCACTTCGCTCTATATCTCCGTTGCACTGACCTTTTCCTCGACCATTATCATTGTCAAGCTGTTGTCCGACAAGCAGGAAATTGGCGCTTTGCATGGCAAGATCGCGCTGGGCTTCCTGATCGTGCAGGATATTTTCGTGGTCCTCGCCATGGTCACGCTCTCGGCTATCGGCGTGGGGCTTGGCGAAGATACGGGCGGGGTCTGGGAGGTCGCGCAGGTCTTCATTGGCGGCGCCGCCATGGTCGGCGCGGTGATGCTGTTCATCCAGTATGTGGCCAATCCGCTCTTGTCTCGCGTCGCCCGCTCGCCCGAATTGATGGTGATCTTTGCCGTGGGCTGGGCCGCCTCGCTGGCGGCGCTTGGCGATTTTCTGGGCTTTGGCAAGGAATTGGGCGGGCTCTTGGCCGGGGTCTCGCTGGCCTCGACCGAGTTCCGCGAGGCGATCTCTTCGCGGCTGGCCTCTCTACGCGACTTCCTGCTCCTGTTCTTCTTCATCAACCTTGGTGCGGCGCTGCAACTCTCCACCCTCGGCGATCAGATCGGCCCGGCCATCGTACTTTCGCTCTTCGTACTGATCGGAAACCCGCTGATCGTGCTCGCGATCATGGGGTTCATGGGCTATCGCAAGCGCACGGGTTTTCTGGCCGGGCTGACCGTGGCGCAGATTTCCGAGTTTTCGCTGATCTTCATGGCAATGGGCATCACCATCGGCCATGTCGGGAACGAGGCGATGGGGCTGGTGACGCTGGTGGGGCTCGTGACCATCGCGCTGTCGGTCTACATGATCACCTGGTCGCACAAGCTCTATGACATCTGCGAGCCCTTCCTCGGCATCTTTGAGCGGCGCAAAGCTCATCGCGAGGTAGACGACACGGAAGGTGTCGCCGAACCGCGGGGGTATGAGTTCATCATCTTCGGGCTGGGTCGTTATGGCTGCCGTATAGGTGCGCGGTTGCAGGAGATGGGTTACCGGGTGTTGGGGGTCGATTTCGACCCCGAGGCGCTGGCCAATTGGCGCAAGATGGGGCTGGATGCGACCTATGGTGACGCGACCGACCCGGAATTCGTGGCGCATATGGACCTATCAGGGGTCGACGCCGTCGTCTCGGCGGTACCGCGCGACCGCGGTGCGCTGACCGAAGCCGACCCCCAGCTTGCGCTGCTGCACGGGCTGCGGTCGGCCAATTATCGGGGCCGGGTGTTCCTGTCTGTGCAGAAAATGGCCGAGGCCGATGAATTGCTGCATCAAGGCGCGAGTGTCGTGCTCAAGCCCTTCGACGATGCGGCAGATTATGCCGTGCGCCAACTCACGGCGAAAGAGGAGGCCGAGGCAGAGGCGTAGCCGTGCGTGGATGCCGTCGCACGTCGCTAATGACAAAGGCCAGCGCAGTCGCGCTGGCCTGCCTCGGTCGGGCGCGCAAGACCCTCAGGGGAATCCGACGCGGTCAAAGATGCTGATCGCGGTGGCCTGATTGGTCCCGTAGACGGCAACATTGGTGTCGCTACGCGTGAAATCGGCCCAGTCGCGCATTGGACCCGCAACGCTCACGCCCTCGACTGCGGGCCACTCATTGTTTTGGTCAGCCAGAATCGACTGAATGGTCGGCGTCGTCATGAACTCAATGAAGGCGAGCGCATTCTCGGGGTTTGGCGCATTGGCCAGCACACCCATGCCCGACATGTTGACATGTGTACCGCGATCGTCCTGGTTAGGGAAGATCGGCAGAACGCGTGCGGCCGTTTCACGATCGGCCGGGTTTTGCGACACCTGCAGGCGGCCCCAGTAGTAGCTGTTGGCCACCGCCAGATCGCACTCCCCCGCCGCGACGCCACGAATCTGGTCAGTATCGCCGCCCTGTGGCTGGCGCGCCAGATTGCCAAGGAGGCCGGTCGCCCATTCTTTGGCCACCTCTTCGCCATGCACC
Organism: Paracoccaceae bacterium; assembly: GCA_007694945.1. GTDB lineage: Bacteria > Pseudomonadota > Alphaproteobacteria > Rhodobacterales > Rhodobacteraceae > Roseinatronobacter. Next base: position 40,447 of record REER01000113.1, read on the forward strand.
TCGATGATCTCTGACATCAGCGACAGGTTGTAGACGTGCGACGAGGTGCGCAGGCAGACGGTCAGGCCCAGGTCCGGGTTCCCCAGATCTTCATAAGTATTGACGTTTTCGGGGCGCCCGTTCTCGACATTGTAGTAGATCACGCGCGCGCGGGTGGTCACGCCATAGAACAGCCCGTCGGGATGCCGCAGATCCGAGGGAAGCCGCTCTTCCAGCACATCGCTTTGCGTGGGCTGGAACATCCCGCGCTCGACAGCCGTGTGCAGGCGGCCCGCATCGACAGTCCAGAACAGATCGGCGGGGCTGTTCACGCCCTCCGATTCAATCCGGGCCATCAGTTCGTCACCCGACGCCTCAATCAGGTTCACAGTGATGCCAGTCGCTTCGGTAAAGGCCTCGAAAATGGTGAAATCAGTATCATAGTGGCGCGCGGAGTAGAGGTTGACTTCATCAGCGAAGGCCGGAAGTACGACGCTCAGCGCGAGGGTCGAGACAGCTGCGGCTCGAAACATGGAAAGACTCCTTGTGATTGTGTCTTGCCTGCCTGGGGCGCAGCACGCCCGCTGGGTTGGCCATTCGGCAAGGGAAACCCTACCTTGTGCGGGAGTTAACGCATTTCCGAATGCTTGACAAGAACACTCAACAATTTGTAGGCACAAAACTACCGCCTTTCGAAAGCCCGATATGACCGCCACTCTGGAATCGCAATCCCGTAGCTACAGCCGCGCGCGCTGGCGCTTCTCGCCATGGACCGCCGTCGCGGTTGTGATCATCGCCATCATCCTGTTGCCGATCCTGACCGTAATGAGCCGCGCCTTCGTCTCCTCTGAAGGGGTCTGGGGGCAGGTCGCCGAGACGGTGCTGCCGCTTTATGTGCAGAACTCGCTGATCATGGTCGCGGGCGTGCTAACGCTGGCGGCGCTGATCGGGGTCACGACCGGCTGGCTGGTGGCGGCCTATGACTTTCCCGGAAGGCGCGTGTTCGAGTGGGCGCTGATGCTGCCCATGGCAATGCCCGCCTATGTGATCGCCTATGTCTATTTCGATCGGCTGAGCTATTGGGGGCCGGTCCAGACATGGCTGCGCGAACTGTTCGGCTGGGGGCGGGGGGATTACTGGTTCCCGCAGATGGCCTCGCTGCCCGGCGCGATCCTGCTGATGGCGCTGGTGCTCTACCCTTATGTCTATCTCTTGTCGCGCGCGGCCTTTCTCAGCCAGTCGCAGGACATGATGGATTCGGCCCGCGCGCTGGGGCACAGCCGCGCGCGCGCCTTCCGGAGCGTCGCGCTGCCCATGGCCTGGCCTGCGATTGCCGCAGGCGCGGCCTTTGTCGCGATGGAGACGCTGGCTGAATATGGCGCGATGGTGCATCTGGGCGTTCAGACCATGACCACGGGGATTTTCCGCACATGGTTCGGGCGCGGCTCACCGGTTGCGGCCTCACAACTCGCCGCGCTGCTGGTCTGCTTTGTCGCGACCGCTTTCCTGATCGAGCGTGTGATCCGGGGTAGCCGGCGTTTCGATTCGGATCGCGGTGGGCGCTCCCGCGCGCTCAAGCGCGTTGATCTCGGGCGCGGGCAGGGGGCGCTTGCGGCGCTCATCTGCCTAGTCCCCGTCCTGCTGGGCTTTCTGTTGCCCGCAGGCGAATTGCTGCGCCTGTCGATCATCGCAGGCGACCCGTTCTGGGGTCCGCGTTTCTTTGCCTTCATTCAGAACAGTGTCATCCTCGCGGGCAGCGCCGCGCTGATCCTGATCTGTCTCGCGATCTTTCTGAGCTATGCGCGCAGGCAACAGGGCGGCGTGGCGATCAGCGGGGCGATGCAGGCGGCGTCGATGGGCTATGCCATGCCCGGCGCCGTGATCGCCGTCGGCGTGCTGACGCCGCTGGGCTTCTTCGACAACACGGTCGACAGTTTCATGCGCGCGAATTTCGGCATCTCGACGGGTCTGCTGCTAAGCGGCACTGTGGTGGCGGTGCTCTTTGCCTACGTCGTGCGCTATCTGGCCGTGGCGCTGAAAACCGTTGATTCGGCCTTCCAGCGCATCCCGCCCAGCATGGATGACGCCGCCCGCAATCTCGGAGAACGCCCATGGGGGGTTTTGCGGCGGGTGCACGTGCCGCTCTTGCGCCGGGGGGTACTGGCAGCATCGATCTTCGTCTTTGCCGACGTCATGAAAGAGCTTCCCGCCACGCTCATCCTTCGGCCCTTCAATTTCGACACGCTCGCCATCCGCACCTTCCGGCTGGCGCAGGACGGGCGGCTGGAAGAAGCCTCAACCTCGGCGCTGTTGATTGTCGTCGTGGGTATCCTGCCGGTCATCATCCTCAGCCGCGCCATGAACCGGTAGCGCGCGGCGCTTCGTGGGATAGAGGTCCAGCTTGCCTGCTTTGGTGAACACCGGGGTCCCCGCAGCCCTTGCCCCTGCCTGCACATCCGCCTAAACCCGGTGCGCTGCGTCAACCGGAGTCTGTCATGCGCCTGTCCCGATATTTCCTGCCCGTGCTGAAAGAAACCCCTGCCGAGGCGCAGATCGTCAGCCACCGGCTGATGCTACGCGCCGGCATGATAAAGCAGGCTTCGGCTGGCATCTATTCCTGGCTGCCGCTGGGCTACAAGGTGCTGCGTCGGATCGAGCAGATCGTGCATGAGGAGCAGGTCCGCGCGGGTCATATCCCGATGCTGATGCCGACGCTGCAATCAGCCGAACTGTGGCGCGAGAGCGGGCGCTATGAGGATTACGGCGAGGAGATGCTGCGCATCAAGGACCGGCATGGCCGCGACATGCTCTACGGGCCGACGAATGAGGAGCTCATCACCGACATCTTCCGCGCGCATGTATCGAGCTACAAGGATCTGCCGCTGACGCTCTATCACATCCAGTGGAAATTCCGCGACGAGATCCGCCCGCGTTTCGGCGTCATGCGCGGGCGCGAATTCCTGATGAAGGACGGCTACAATTTCGACATCGACAAGGAGGCCGCACTGCATGCCTATAATCGCCATCTGGTGAGTTACCTGCGCACCTATGAGCGCATGGGCCTGCAGGCGATCCCCATGCGCGCCGATAGCGGGCCGATTGGCGGCGATGACACGCATGAATTCCTGGTGCTGGCCGAGACGGGTGAGTCCGAGGTCTTCTATGACAGCCAGATCACCGATCTGCGCTTTGGCGAGCGTGAGGTCGATTACGATTCCGTCGAGGAATGCCGTGCGGTGCTGGAGGAATTCACCTCGCGCTATGCCCGCACGGATGAGACTCATGACGAGACCGTGTTTCACGAGCAGGTGCCCGAGGACCGCCGTCGCTCGGCGCGCGGGATAGAAGTCGGGCAGATCTTCTATTTCGGCACCAAATATTCCGATGCGATGGGCGCAGTGGTCGTGAATGACAAGGGCGAGCGGATGCCGGTGCATATGGGCAGCCACGGTATCGGGGTGTCAAGGCTGTTGGGGGCAATCATCGAGGCCAGCCATGATGACAAGGGCATTATCTGGCCTGAAGGCGTGACGCCGTTTCATGCCGGGATCGTGAACCTGAAACAAGGCGACGCTGCAGCGGATACCGCCTGCGAGGGGCTCTACAACGCGCTGGTGGTCAAGGGGCTGGATCCCCTCTATGATGACCGGTCCGAGCGCGCGGGCGCCAAATTCGCAACGATGGACCTGATCGGCCTGCCGTGGCGGATCACCGTCGGCCCGCGCGGGTTGGAAAAGGGCGTGGTGGAACTGACCTCACGCCGCACGGGCGAGAGCGAGGAACTGGCGCCCGAGACCGCCGTCGACCGTCTGGTACAGATTTACGCTGGGCACCTCTGACCTGTCAGTGTCGTCGCCATAACAGTTGATTGTGCGCTCGGCACGAGGGCCACGGCTGAGGCAGCGCAGAACTGGGGCTTGCACATGGCAACGCCCTCACGTTAAGAGGCTCTCATCGGAGAGGTGGCCGAGTGGTCGAAGGCGCACGCCTGGAAAGCGTGTAGGCGGGAAACCGTCTCGCGGGTTCGAATCCCGCTCTCTCCGCCACGACCCCCTGCATCACCATACACCCCTTATTTTATTGACTATTTCCTATTTGGACACCATTCTATCCGACATTCCCCAAGTGGCGTGCCGACTGACATGAAATTCGCCTGAATCCGACCGCTGGACAAGCGTTTTCGCCCTCAGCGGCACTTGCGGTCGCGTAGGCTGCGGAAACTGGGCGGATCAGGCCGAGAAACCGCCGTGTTCTGTTCCGACGGCGGTGTTTTTCAGCGCGGCGGACGGACCTGTCCTGCCGCTTTCGTTCAGTTTGGGTCCGAACCGCGGTCAAGTGCATAGCGGTGGCGCTCGCAATCGGCGGATGGCGGCGAGGATGGCGCGCACCATCGGGCCGGTGACCGCCACCTCGGCCAGTTGGAAGGTGATGGCGCGGGCGTGGCGGACGACGCGGGCCCCGATCTTGATGAGTTTCAACTGCAAGCTTGTGAGCGACCAGTCCGCCATGGCCTCGGGCAGCTCGATGCAGCGCAAGAAGGTGGCCAGGTTGTAGGCCAGGGTGTGCAACTGCAGCCGGACCTCGTTGTCGCGGAACTTTCGGCACGACAGCCGCGTCCAGCGGAAGGCGGGCTTGTCCCCGATGAACACTTGCGGCGTGGTCTTGACATCGTTGCGCGCCATGAAGTCCTCAACCTCATCACGCGATTTCAGGTGATGGTCATCGACCTCGTAGCCTTCGCGCTTGAGCAGATCGAGGGTCTTCAGCCCGAAGGGGCACATGTGGTCTGTCATCACCATGCGGTGCAGTTCTGCCCGCTGTGTTGCGTCGTTGGACATGCCGATTTCCTTTCGGTTTCAATGAAGGCGCCCCCGAGGCCTGTCGCGCCATGCAGGCAACAGCGCAGATCGCCTTCATGGTGCTTGCAGTTCATCGGCCGGGGTGCGGGGGTGTCTAATCCCTGGCGTCTGCCTTTTCCTTCCCGCTTGTCTCATCCCTTGCCCGCGCCTGCGTTTCGGATGTGAAGGGTAGATAGCCCTGCCGTTGCAGCATCTTTTCGCCTTCCACGAGAACGAACACTCCAAGACCAACGAGGATGCACAGCATCCAGTTCCGCACATCCATCGGCTCCGTGGCAAACAGCGTGTTCATGAAGGGGGCGTAGGTCAGCAGTAGTTGCAGCCCGATGATCGCGGCAATGGCGATCAGCACTACCTTGTTCCCGGTCAGCCCGGACAGCGTCCAGGCGGGGGCGCTGAAGGCCCGGGTGTTGAGCAGATAGAACACCTGCCCCATGACCAGCGCATTCACGGCCAGTGTCCGGGCCAGTTCCACCGGCGTCTCCGGGTCCTGTTGTTCAATGTAAAACAGCAGCCCCGCCCCGCTGAGCAGAAGCATGCCCACAAAGGCGGTGCGCCACAGAACAAAGCCGGTCAGCAGCACCTCATCGGTGGGGCGCGGCGCGCGGGTCATCAGATCGCCTTCGGCCTTTTCCCAGGCAAAGGCGATCCCCAGGGTCACGGCGGTGACCATGTTGATCCAGAGGATCTGCACGGGCGTCATCGGCAGTGCAAAACCCAGCAATATGGCAAGCACGATGATGAAGGCCTGCGCGAAGTTGGTGGGCAGCAGGAACAGGATCGACTTGCGGAAATTGTCGTAGACGACGCGGCCTTCCTCGACCGCGCACTCGATCGAGGCGAAGTTGTCATCGGCCAGCACCATGGCGGATGCTTCGCGCGCGGCCTCGGTGCCCTCCTGCCCCATGGCGATACCGATATCGGCGCGCTTCAGGGCCGGTGCATCATTCACGCCGTCACCCGTCATGGCGACGATCTGCCCCTTGGACTGCAACGCCTTCACAAGCCGCAGCTTGTGCTCGGGGCTGGCGCGCGCAAAGACATTCACCTCGGCAATCTGGTCGGGCAGATCGTCGTCGGATATATCCTCAATCTCTCGCCCGGTCAGCACCTGATCGCTGTTCTTCAGCCCAAGCGATTGCGCAACCGCAGCGGCGGTCTTGCCATGATCGCCGGTGATCATCCGCACGCCGATGCCCGCATCGTGGCAGATGCCGACCGACTCGATCGCCTCGTCACGCGCGGGGTCGATCAGGCCGAACAGACCCAGAAAGACAAGATCCTGCTCAACGTCTTCTTCGGAGAGTTCCGAGGCCTCGCTCACGTCCTTGCGCGCAACAGCCAGCAGCCGCTGGCCGCGCTTAGCGATCTGATCGGCCCAGTCTGTCCATTGATCGGGGTCCAGCTCGCGCACCTCATCGCCGTGCTGCTCCTTGCTGCACATTTCAAGCAGCCGCTCGGGCGCGCCCTTTACGTAGATGACATGGTCGCCCTCACTATCCTTGAGCAGCGTCGCCATGTAGCGCCGTTCCGACGCGAAGGGGATCGAGTCCTTCCGGGGGCGGTCCCCGGCCTCGGAGTCGGGGTCCAGATCGGCCTTGCGGGCCAGCACGATCAGCGCGGCCTCCATCGGGTCGCCATCCGGGCGCCACGTGCCATCCTTCTCGGCCAACTCGGCATCATTGCACAACAGGCCGATCCGCAGCATCTCGGCCAGGTCGGAATGTTCGGTGATGTCTGCACCCTCGTCATCACCGATGGTAAAGCTGCCTTCGGGCGCATAGCCCACGCCCTCGACCTTGACCTCCGCCGTGGCGGTGCGCAGGGTCTTCACGGTCATCTCGTTGCGCGTCAGCGTGCCGGTCTTGTCGGCGCAGATCGTGGTGACCGCGCCGAGTGTTTCGACAGCGGGCAGCTTTCGGATGATCGCGTTTCGCTTCGCCATCCGCTCAACCCCGATGGCGAGCGTCACCGTCATTACCGCAGGCAGGCCTTCGGGGATCGCGGCGACGGCGATCGAGACGGCAGCGAAGAACATCTCGCCCCAGTCCCGCCCCCAGACAAGGACACCGATCAGAAGGACAAGAACCGCCACCCCGACAATGGCAACGCTGAGCGTCCGGGTGAAGCTGTCAAGCTTGCGCATCAGAGGGGTGCGCAGGCTTTCCACCTTTGACAGCATGCTGCTAATCTGGCCAATCTCGGTATCTTCGGCGATGCGAACGACCACACCGGTTCCCGTGCCCGAGGTGACCAGCGTGCCCGAATGGACAAGGCTGCCCCTGTCGCCGATATCGGCATCCTCATCCACCGGATCGATGGATTTTTCGACCGCGGTCGATTCACCGGTAAGCGCCGCCTCTTGTGTCTGGAGGTTGCGCGCGCGGAGCAGACGAAGATCTGCGGGCACACTGTCACCGGCCTCCAGGTGAACAATGTCGCCCGGCACCAGCTCTTCCGCCGATATCTTGCGCTTCTTGCCGCTGCGGGTCACCCGCGCGTCATGCGAGAGGATTTTCTGAACGCTTTCAAGCGCGCGCTCGGCGCGGCCTTCCTGAATGAAGCCGATCACGCCGATGATCAGAACCACCGCGAAGATAACGCCGCTGTCAAGATACTCCCCAAGCAACCCGGTCACGACACCGGCGACCAGCAAAAGATAGATGAAAAGATTGTTGAACTGGCTGATGATACGCCGCAGGGGGGATTGTCGGCTGCCCTGTTTCAGCCGGTTTTCCCCGAATTCTTCGCGCCGCGCCTTTACCGCCGCATCGTCTAGTCCCTGCTCGGGGTCCACATCCAGCGCGCTTGTCGCGTCGTTCTTCGAGAGCGCGTGCCACGCCTTCTTGTCGGCATCGTCAATGGACGGCTGATCATCTTTCGCCATGCGTCTCGCTTCCTCAGCATCACCGAAGCGGCTGATTATCATCAAAAGGTCGGGGCATGGCCATGCCCCGACCTGTTCATGCATAAATGCATTGTGGGTTTGAGCGCGGGAAAGCTCAAGAACTCGGCAAGGGCGAGCGCTGATCGCAAAAGGATGCAGCGCTGCCGACTGCCTGGTTTACCCGGCGTCCTGACCGTCCAGAAGAAAGCTGATCTTTGCGTTCACCCGGTAGCTTGTGATCCTGCCATTCTCGACGGCAGCATTCATTTCCTTGATGTAGACGGATTTCACGTTGCGAACCGATTTCGCAGCCTGAGTCACCGCATTCTGTGCGGCGTCCTCGAAGCTCCTGTCGGATTCGGCGAGGACTTCTATCACCTTGAGCATGGACATCGTGGTTCACCTTCCGATTTGTCGGCGGCGTTGGCCGCAGCGCTTTCATCCCCCTGATCATGGTCGGATGCGGACTTTCGGCATTAACCTGGGTCAAGAGCGCGAAGGGGACGGCGGGCCTGCATCACGCCCCAGACTCACCCGCGGCCCCGCCCTCGGGTGCCGTCATACGGGCGTTGCCTTGGCCGCCGCCCCGGATTTTGACTTTGACGAGGATTTGCTGCTTTCCCCGGCTGCCTTGCCCTTTTCCGCGTCAGGCAATGCCGCTTCAAGCTGCACGGCTTTTGCCGTATCTGCGCAACGCATGCAGAGCGCGGTCCAGTCGCGCAGATCCTCGCTCAGACGCTCGATTGACCCGCGCTGCCAGTCGGCCATGGCGCGCATGGCCTGTGTCGGATCGGCGGCGCCGTTCGAATTTGCCTCCTGCAGGGTCTTGAGGGCGGTCTCGGTCGCCTCGTGGCGTCGTTCGAACCACTGGCGCGTGAAGGTCTCGGCCTCCCTGAGCAGACGGTCCTGCATCTCCAGAACCTTTTCGAACTGCGCTCCGCCGGCGCCGTTGCCCATGAAAAGCGCCTGGGTCTTGTGCGCCAGTTCGGTCAAATCGGGCTGCGATTTGTCTTTCGTCATCTGTTCACTCCGTCTTTCACAGGCAGCATCACCTGCAAAAATGCTTATCAAGTTGGCCGTCCCGTCGGCATTAACTTGCGTCAAACAGGCCCCGGCTGGACCGATTGCTTCCAGCCCTACAGTTGCTGTGGTATCTTGCCTACGCAAAGGTTAGCTGATCTGTTCTGCATTTTCCGGCTCTGCCGAGAGGTTTTGCATCCAGAGCAGGCGAGTTACGGAGTGCATGATGTCACCGAGAGACCGCTCATCCGGCATTGCAAGTCTCCTGGTCAAGGATGTCCGCCCGCCGTGGGACGGCCAGGAAGATGCCCAGCTTGAAAGACTGCTCAGCGACCGGACGCGGGCATTGTCGAAGGGCGCCCTGCTGGTGATGGAAAGCGAGGCTTCGCCGGCACGTTACCTTGTCCGGTCGGGATGGCTGGCCGTCGCCAAATCATTGCCGGATGGGGAGCGACAGATCGTCGAGTTCATCCTTCCCGGCGAATCATATGATCCGACCGCCGCCGACGGTCAGACAAGTTTTGTCGAGCTGGAGGCCCTGTGCGATTCGAACGTGGCCGTGATAGACACCACGACATGGTCGCGGTTGATGAAAGACCTGCCCGATTTGCGCCGCTGCGAAAGCCAGTTGGCCAAGGCGGCGTGGGCACGGCAAGCCGAACGCATGTTACGGCTTGGAAAGTCCGACGCCGAAACCCGTGTCGCCTATGCGCTGATCGAGCTTTGCATGCGAATGACGGCGATCGGGGCCACCGAGGATGGCGCCTTTCACGTCCCGCTCAGCCAGCAGCAACTTGGTGAATTCACGGGGCTGTCATCCGTCCATGTGTGCCGCACGCTGCGGCGCCTGAACCGTCAGGGTCTCATCACGACCGAGGACCACATGGACATCAATATCCATGACTTGTATGCGCTGGCGGACCTTGCAGAGGTCGATCTTACAATGCTTCGCCGGGATATCATTCCCGGTGCTGCGGCGTGAAGTCAGCTTCAGGAACGCGCATCGCGCGCACGCGCTTCACTGACCTCGCCCAGCACCTGCCCGGCCAGTTCCTCGGACACATGTTCGGCAATGTCGCCGACAGACAACATACCCACCGGCGCGCCCGCGCGGTCGACCGCCAGCAGGCGGCGCACCTGGCTTTCGCCCATCAGCGCCGCCGCTTCGGTCACTTGCTGATTGTCGAAACAGGTTATCACGTCGGGCGACATGATATCGCGTATTCCGTTTTCCGGGCCAGGCGCGAAACCCGGGGTGCCAAGTGCACGCGTGACAATGTCACGGTCGGTCACGATGCCAACGGGCCGCTGATTTTCAAGTACGGGCAAGGTGCCCACACCATGCGCGCGCATTTTCCCCGCGGCGGCGCGGATTGTGGTCGCGTTGGTTACGCTGATCACCGGTGATGACATGACCTTGCCGACCAGCATGTCCTTCAAGTTGCCTCCGCTTTCTACCTGTTCGCGTATGTGGCTCCTTCGGCAGGCATCCTGCAAGAGCGCGCGCCTTGTCTCATTAACGCAAGTCAATGCAGGCGGCGCAACCGGCTTTTAGGCTCGCTCGGAATTCGGAGTATTCCCATGCCGCGCTGCCTGCCCTGTGCTGCCCGTCTGCCGGCGCTTTCGATGGAAGACGCCTATCGCGTCCTGCAGGCGCTCGGCCCGATGCCGGCCGAGGCGCTGGCAGCCATGGTCGATTACGGGCTGAGCGATATTGAAATCGGCCGGTATTACGGCCTGCCGCATGACATGATCACCACCTTGCGGGAGCACTGGAAGATCGCGGACGAAGAGTAGAACCCGCCGCCTTCACGCGCCGCGCGCCGCGACCAGCGCGGCGAAGGCGGCCGATGCACGGCGTTCGCGGGCGCTGTCGGCGCGGCTGGTCAGCGCGATGGGAATACGCGCCCCGAGCACGATCCCCGCTGCTTCGGCGCCTGCCAGATAATCAAGGCTCTTGGCGAGGATGTTGCCCGCCTCGAGGTCCGGCGCGATCAGGATATCGGCCTGACCGGCGACGGGGGACGTGATGCCCTTGATCCGCGCGGCCTCTTCGAAAACCGCGTTGTCCATGGCCAGCGGGCCGTCCACATCGGCCCCCGTGATATCGCCGCGTTCGGCCATTTCGCGGATCGCGTCGGCGGCGGTGGTGGAAGGGATGTCATCCGTCACCGTCTCGACAGCCGAAAGTAGTGCGACCTTCGGGTGTTCGATGCCCATGGCATGGGCCAGATCGATGGCGTTCCGCACAATATCGCGCAACGTCTCCAGATCGGGGCTGATATTGACCGCGCCATCCGAGACAAGCAGCAAGCGCGGATATCCGGGCACATCCTCGACAAAGACATGGCTCAGGCGTCGCGCTGTGCGCAACTCGTCGATATCAAGCAAGGCCCTGAGCAGGATATCGGTATGAAGGCTGCCCTTCATCAGGGCATCGCATCCGCCGTCGGCGGCAAGCCTTGCCGCGGCCTTCGCGGCGTCCTCGGGATCGGGGGTGTCATGGATCTCGATGTCGGAAAGGTCCACCCGCGCTTCCTTGGCCGCGGCGTGCATCTCCCGCTCTGATCCGAACAGCACCGGATCGATCAGGCCCGCGCGCGCACTGCTGATCGCCCCCTCGATGGAGGGCGCATCGACCGGGTTGACCACGGCCATGCGGATCGGCCCCTTTTCGCGGGCACGCTCTTCGATCTGCTCGAAGCGGTCGGGGGGCTGGCCGCTTTCCATGGCCACCGGGCGGCCGAAAGGCCGCGATATCGGCGTGTCGGGCGCGACCACTGAGATCCGCCCAGAAACGATTGCCTGCCCGTCCTCACGGCGGCAGCGGCAATCAAGCTGCACCTCATGCGCCTCTTCATCCATCGATGCAACGGTGACTTCGGCAACGGCCAGATCACCTTGCTTCAACACGCCGGGAAAATCCAGCGCCAGGGTCTTGAGCCGGGTTCCCGGGCCCGGGAACCGCGTGGCGATCAAGCTGACAAGCAAGGTCACCGCGACCCCGCCCTGTGCAAGGGCTGCGCGAAAATCCGGATCCGAAGCCAGCACCCTGTCGACCCTTTGCGCCGAGGCATCAGAGGCGAATGCCGTGACGCTGCGCATGTCGCCCACTGAAACCCGGTGCTCGATATGCGCGCTGTCGCCTGGTTTCAGGCTGCCAATGGTCCGGTTGGTGATCATGCTTTCCGTGCTCATTGCTGGAAAACATAGGTTCCGGGGGCGTTTTCAAGCGCGCGGTATTTGCCCTTCCCGGTGCCCAGCTTCGGCGGCGATGTCTCGCCGCTGGAGCGCGCATCCAGCCATTCCACCATGGCAGGCCACCATGACCCCTCGCGCAACTCGGCCAAGTCCTCCCACGATTCGGGCGGGATGTAGGGGTCATCCTTGTCCATGGTGTGAATGTGGAACGTACGCTTCTTCTTGTAGGGCGGGCTGACGATCCCGGCGTTGTGCCCGCCGGTGGTCAGCACGAATGTCACGGGCGGGTTGGCCAGAAGGTGCAGCTTGTGCACGGACCGCCACGGCGCGATATGGTCCGAGGTGGTGGACACGCAAAAGATCGGCACATCGATCGCGCCGAGCGTCACCGGCTTGTCGCCCATGCGGTATTGCCCCTGCGCCAGTTCGTTGCCCAGATAGAATTGGCGTAGGTATTCGCTGTGCATCCGGTATGGCAGGCGCGTGGCATCGGCGTTCCAGGCCAGCAGGTCGAACATCTCCTGCCGCTCGCCCATCAGATATTCGCGGATGTAGCGTGACCAGACCAGATCGGCCGAACGCAGCAACTGAAACGCGCCCGCCATCTGCCTGGTGTCCAGATAGCCCTGATCCCACATCATGTTTTCCAGATACGAGACTTCGCTTTCGCTGATGAACAGCTGCAATTCGCCCGGTTCGCTGAAATCGACCTGCGTGGCCAGAAGGGTGAGCGAGACGAGCCTGTCCTTCCCATCGCGCGCCATCTGTGCGGCCTTGGCCGCCAGCAGGGTGCCGCCCAGGCAATAGCCCATGCCATGGATCTTCTGCTTAGGCACGATCGCCTCGACCGCGCCAAAGGCTTCTTCGATTGCGTCAAAGTAATCGGCCATGCCCTTGTCGCGGTCTTCGGCCGTGGGGTTGCGCCATGACACCATGAACACGGTATAACCCTGTTCGACCAGATACTTGACCAGCGAATTATGCGGGCTGAGATCAAGGATATAATACTTCATGATCCAGGCCGGCACGATCATGACCGGCTCGGCCTTTACCTTTTCGGTCTGCGGGGCGTACTGGATCAGCTCCAGCAGATGGGTGCGGAACACCACCTTGCCCGGCGCCGTTGCCACCTCGCGGCCGGGCATGAAATCTTCTGCGCCCACCGCCGGCTTGCCGGAAATGGCGCGCTCCCAGTCTTCCAGAAAATGCTGCATCCCGCGCGCCAGATTGCCGCCGCCTTCGCGCATCGTGGCCGCGGCGACCTCGGGGTTGGTGGCGATGAAGTTCGAAGGCGACACCATGTCCAGCATCTGCCGCATGATGAAGGACACCACATGCGCCTCGCGCTCGGACAGGCCGTCGATGTCGCAGGCCGTATTGTACCACCATTGCTGGGTCAGCAGAAAGCTCTGATGAATGACGTTGTACGGCCATTGCTGCCAGGCGTCGTCATCGAAGCGGTGATCATGGGGCAGCGGCTCGATGCAGCCCGGCGTGTTGGGGTCACGCGCAAGCTGGTTCATGTAGAGGCCAAGGCGCGTTGCCTTGCGCGCGGCTTTCTCGGCCAGTTGCAGCTGCTTGCCGGGCGCGCCCATCAGGTGAACGCCCCAGTTGAAGAATGTCGATGCCAGCCCGTAAGGCGTCACCCCCAGCGTGAAGCGCGCAAGATGGGCGTTTGCAGCGCGATCCAGGCTTTTGGTGCTGTAGCGGTCCGGCATCTCGAAGGGCGAGCGGTGGACAAACTCGGGCGGCGCGGGCGCCAGATCGCAGGGCTCGTCCGCCTGTTCATCCTGCGCATCGCGCGACTTTGCGGGCTCAGGCTTGCGCGATCTGCGGCTGTCCTTCTCGGCGTTACGGGTTTCCATTCGCGTGTCGGGCATCTGAACCTCTGAGTCATGAATTCGGGAAAACGGGCGGGACAACGGCCCTTACCCCATGCGCAGCCCCCCATTGACGGAAAGCGTGGCACCCGTGATGTAGCCTGCATCATCCGAGGCAAGGAACCGCACGCAGCGCCCGATCTCGTCAGCCTCGGCCAGGCGCGAAAGGGGTATCTGTTCGATGATCTTCTCGACCAGCTTGTCGGGCACCGCTTCAACCATGGCCGTGTCGGCATAGCCCGGTGAGATCACATTGACGGTGATCCCCTTGGCTGCGGATTCGCGCGCCAGGGCGCGGGTAAACCCCTCGACCCCGGCCTTTGCCGCGCAGTAATTGGTCTGGCCTGCCTGCCCATGCGCGGCATTGACCGAGGAGATGTTGATGATGCGCCCGAAGTCGCGTTCGCGCATGCCACCGATGACTTGGCGCGTGACGTTGAACATGGAATCCAGATCAACCCGCAGCACGATGTCCCAGTCCTCGCGGTCCATCTTGTGGAACATGACATCCTTGTTGCAGCCGGCATTGTTGACCAGAATATCCACCGGTCCGATGGCCTCTTCAACGTCTTTCATGCCCTGCACGCAGGCGTCGTAATCGCTCACATCCCACTCGAAAACCGGCATGCCGGTTTGGTCGCCGAAGGCCTTTGCCTGATCCCCCGCGCCCAGATGGGAAACGGCCACGCGCACGCCCGCATCCGCCAGCGCCCGTGCTGCCGCAGCGCCAAGTCCTTGAACGCCGCCCGTCACAAGGGCGGTTCTGGTCTGATCACTCATGTACCTGTTCCTTTCCGTCTCGTTTTCGTGCTGCCGGGGGCATCACCCCTCGCGCTCCAGCAGCAGCGCGATGCCCTGCCCGCCGCCGATGCACAGCGTGACAAGCCCGCGCCGAAGACCGTCGCGCGCCATGGAATGCATCAGCCGGGTGGCGAGGATGGCCCCGGTCGCCCCGATCGGATGGCCATGCGCGATGGCGCCCCCTTCGGGATTGACGCAATCCCCGGACAACCCAAGCTCATTGGCCACGGCGATGGCGATGGCGGCGAACGCCTCGTTGATCTCGGCGCGCTCGACATCGCCTGCCGACCATCCGGCGCGTTCCAGCGCCTGATGCACTGCAGGCACCGGTCCCAGCCCGAACATGCCCGGCGCAACAGCCCCCACGCCGCTCGCCACCAGCCGCGCGGCAACCTCAAGCCCGTGTTCGGCCGCAAACCCCGCCGTGGTGACAATCATCGCCGCCGCGCCGGAATTCAGCCCCGGCGCATTGCCTGCGGTGATGGTTCCATCCTTGCGGAATGCGGGGCGCAGCTTGGCCAGCCCTTCGGCGGTGGCGTCCGCGCGGTTCGCTTCGTCCTCCTTGAATTCGGTCTTGCCCGATTTGGCCTTGACCTCCACGGGCAGGATTTCATCGGCGAAATGGCCCGCCTCCTGCGCCTTGGAGAACCGCTGGTGCGACCGTGCCGCCCAGGCGTCCTGCGCCTCGCGGCTGATCTGGTGTTCGGCAACCAGATCTTCGGTATGCCAGCCGGAATGTTCGCCTGAAAAGGCATCGTTGAGCCCGTCGCGCAACATGGCGTCATCGATCCTGCCCGGCCCCATCCGGTAGCCCCAGCGGGCGCGATCCAGCAGATAGGGGGCCTGATCCATGTTCTCCATGCCCCCCGCGATCACGCACTCGGCCTCGCCCAGACGCACAAGCCGCGCGGCCGAGGCGATCGCCTCGGCCCCCGATCCGCAGACACGATTGACGGTCATGGCCGGCACCGATTCGGGCAGGCCACCGTTGAGCGTGGCCTGCCGCGCCGGGTTCATGCCCGCCCCCGCCTGGATCACATTGCCGAACACGACCGACGAGACCTTTTCGGGCTCAAGGCCGCTGCGCCGGACCGTCTCGCCAATGACCAGCGCGCCCAGATCGGGCGCGGCAATGGCCTTCAGGCTGCCGCCGAATTTGCCGATGGCCGTACGAACGGGATGACACAGGACGATTTCAGTATCTTGCATGATCAAAGTTCTTTCCCCTTGGATGCTCTGGCATTGCGTCCTGCCAGAGCCTCGGTTGTCTTTCAGGTCTGGCTGGGCCAATTGCCCCTCCGGGACAATGCCCACAGCGCACATGCCCAGCGCCGCGCCGCCCTTGGCGCGGCACTGATACGCCGCCAGATTCAACCGCACCTTACCCGCTCGGCCATCCCGCGCCATTAACACGCGTTAATGTCGTCCGGTTGAAGGGCGGGTTACCAAATCCTATTGCCAATTTGGGTGCGCGGTGCTGATCGGATCTGTGCAAGACCGCGTCTGCACCGGATAACTCGTGTTAATGCACCCGGTTCGCGCAGTTGCTACCCTTTTACGGCTGGTCGCCATCCGCGACCACAACAAGGAGTCACTTCGCACATGACAGCAGCACCACAAGACCCGAAGCCGGACGAAACCCCCGCGCCAATGCCAGAGGTGCCGGAACAACCTGTTCCGGAGGTGCCCACCCCGCCGGATGAAACACCCCGGCCACCAAGGGAAACACCACTGCCCGGGCCCTCCGAAGCCCCGCCTCTGCCGGATGAGGTGCCAGCCGGGCCACCTGACGACGTCTGACCGGCATCGCCACAAGGGCAACGATCAGACAGCCGCGCGTGCGGCAAGATGCTGTGCCACACCGCACTTCCTGCGGCACAGGAGATCCCGAAGCTGCATCAGCAAACGCGAAAGGAACCCTTCATGAAACGCCTGAACGGAAAAATCTGTATCGTCACCGGCGCCGGCAAGGGCATCGGCAAGGCCACCTGCCCGCGCCTGGCCGAAGAAGGCGCACATGTCGCCGTCACCGATATCGAGGCTGACGATGGCAAGGCCGTATGCGACACCATCACGGAACAAGGTGGCACAGCGCACCACTGGCACCTTGACGTCACAGACCCGGACGCGGTGCGCAAGGTGTTCGACGCCGTTGCCGACCGCTTTGGCCAGATCGATGTTCTGGTGAGCAACGCCGGCATTGCCGGGGTCGACAAACCGACCCACGAAATCGACCCCGAGGACTGGCGCAAGGTGATCGAGGTCAACGTGAATGCCGTGTTCTACTGCACCAGGGCGGCAATTCCCCACATGAAAAAGGCCGGCGGCGGCAGCATCGTCAACCTGTCCTCGATCTACGGCCTGGTCGGCGCGCCCGATCTGCCGCCCTATCACGCCTCCAAGGGGGCGGTGCGGCTAATGAGCAAGACCGATGCGCTGCTCTATGCAAGCGAAGGTATCCGCGTGAATTCGGTTCATCCCGGCTTTATCTGGACACCGCTGGTGGCCGAGCTTGCCGAGGCGTCGGACGAGGGCGCGGAAGCGTTTCGCAAGGGGCTTGATGACCTGCACCCCATCGGCCATGTCGGCGCGCCAGAGGATATCGCTGCCGGGATCGCCTATCTGGCGTCCGATGACGCAAAATTCGTGACCGGATCGGAACTTGTCATCGATGGTGGGTACACCGCACGCTAACCAGAGCATCCGCCCGCGCGCCGGGCTGCCACGTTCACGCGCGCGGGCCCATCAATCGGAAGGACAGCATCATCATGCCCGCAAAATCGAAAGCCCAGCAAAAAGCGGCCGGGGCCGCGCTGGCTGTCAAACGGGGTGAGGCTTATAAATCAAGCCTCCAAGGGGCCTCGAAGGAGATGTTCGACACCATGAGCGAAGAAGAACTGGAAGACTTCGCCGCAACGCCCCGCGACGATCTGCCCGAGAAGGTCGACGGCGACGACTGACCGGCCCGCACGCCAGCTGCGCGCAGGCCGGAAAGCCGTGGTCGCCGAGCCATCGGGCCAACCGATCAATTGTTTTCGGACTCGCTGTCAGTGGTTTTCCACAGATCCGAGAACGCATCCCAGGCATTGGCAAAGCCTGCCATCAGCTCGTCCCAGGCGCTGCCGGTGCTTTCCTGCAGCGCGCCATAACGCTCGCCCATCTCGTTGCGGGCCTGCCGCAATGACCGCAACTGCTCACGGCCCGCTTCTTTCGCAGCGTCATCCATGTCGGCCCAGTTCTCGCGCAAGGTTTCTTCCCGGCGCTCGATCTCGGCATCCAGACGGTCTAGCGCCTCGCGGACGGTGGCCAGCGTTTCGTCACGCTCCTGCGCGGAATACTCCGCAACAGCCTCCATCGCCTTGGAGACTTCGGCGCGCACATCATCTACCGTGGTCAGCTCGGCATCGTCCTGCCCAAGGGCGGGCAGGGTAAGGGCGCAACTCAGCGCTCAGGCCAAGGCGCCGACCTTCAGACGACGGGTATGGAAATTCATCGGCACCACCTCCCTCATTTGAAACGCTCTTTCGCACGTTCGAACGTGTTCGTAGCCTTGTCCCAGATGCTCTCGAAGCCTGCCTTGACGTCATCCCACGCGCTGTCGCTGGCCTCGGCCATCTCGTCCAGCTTTTCCTTGGCCTCGTCACGTTGGGCGCGGAGTTCCTTGATCTGATTTTCATATTCGATCTTCGCGTCGGCCTTGGCCTCATCGGCCTTGGCCTGCAGTTTTTCGATATCTGCGTTCCACTGGTCAATACGAGCCTTGGCCTTTTCGACATACTGTTCGCGTTCGGACATCGTGATCTCCTTGTAATTGCAATGGTGGCTTTTGCTTATCAGACCATTGAAACGCATTTTCAGGGTCATGGCATTGACCCAAGTTAACGACGAATAACAGACTGCAAGGGCATGGTGCAGGCATGAAACCAAGGAGGCCAACAAGATGTCAGAGACAGAAAAGCTTTCGCTGCCGATCATGCAGCTTGCACGTCAAAATGACGAATTTCGCAAGGTCATCTGGACGGGCGAGAAGACGCAACTGGTGCTGATGGCAATTCCCGTAGGCGGCGAGATTGGCGGCGAGGTCCATGAAGGCCACGACCAGCTGCTCTATTTCGTGCAAGGCACAGGTATGGCCAAGATTGGCGATGTGGAATGCAAGATCGCCGAGGGCGATGTCGGTATCGTCCCATCAGGCACGTATCACAACTTTCGCAATACCGGGTTGGGCATGCTGAAACTCTTTACCACCTATAGCCCACCCGAGCATGAACCGGGCACCGAACACGTCACCAAACGCGAAGCGGATATGGACGGATAGCGGGATGAAGATGGACACAATCATCGTGGGCGCAGGTACGGCGGGGCTGTCTGCCCTGCGCGAGGTGCGGCGCTACACCGACGATTTTCTGCTGGTCAATGACGGGCATTGGGGCACGACCTGTGCCACCAATGGCTGCATGCCCTCCAAGGCGCTGATCGAGGTGGCGAATGCCTTTCACCGCCGTCATGCAATGGACAGTTTCGGGATACGCGAAACAGACGCGTTGCGCGTCGATATTCCGGCCGTGCTTGCCCATGTGCGCAAGCTACGTGACAGTTTTGTGGCCGGGCCGGAATCGGTGCCGTCAACGCTTGGCGACCGCGCGATTTCAGGCCGTGCGCGACTTTTAGGCCCAGATTGCATCGCAGTGAATGGCGACACGATCAAGGCGCGCGCAATCATACTGGCACCGGGCAGCCAACCCATCGTGCCGCGTGACTGGGCCAATTTTGGCGACCGTGTTCTGACGACGGATAGCCTGTTCGAGCAGACGGACCTGCCGCACCGCATCGCAGTAATCGGCATGGGGGCGATTGGGGTCGAGATTGCGCAGGCGCTGGCGCGGCTTGGCAGATCGGTTGCGGGGTTTGATGCAGCGGATGGGCTGGCGGGCATTGACGACGCGCAGGTGCTCGCAGCCTTTCAACCACTTCTGGAGCGGGAAATGACGCTGCATTTGGGGGCACCCGCCGAACTGGAGGCGCAAAACGGGGCTATTCGCGTGACGGGCTCGGGCGGCCCGTTCGAGGCTGACGCAGTTTTGCTGGCCATGGGGCGGCGTCCGAATGTTGAAGATCTAGGACTCGATACCCTGGGCGTGCTGCTGGACGATGACGGCTTGCCCAAGCTTGACCCGACCACGCAGCGCATCGGTGATCTGCCGGTTTTTCTTGTGGGTGATGCAAATGCGTACCGCGCCCTGCAGCATGAAGCCGCAGATGAGGGGCATATCGCAGGCCGCAATGCGGCACCAAATGCCCGGGCGCAGTCCCATTGCCGCCGTACACCTCTGTCCATTGCCTTCTCATCACCACAGGTGGCCCGCGTCGGCCACCCCCTATCAGCCATTCAGGACAGGAGCATTGTCAGCGCAGAGGCAGATTTCTCCAGACAGGGCCGCGCCCGTATAATGGGACATGCAGAAGGTGTGTTGCGTGTTCACGCAGAACGGGCGAGCGGCAAGATATTGGGTGCCGAGATGTGCGTGCCCGCAGCCGAACACCTTTCCCATCTGATCGCCCTAGCCATTGAGCGCGGCTTGACGGTGTCCGAGATGCTGGCAATGCCATTCTATCACCCGGTGCTGGAAGAAGGATTGCGCGGGGCGTTGCGGCAACTGCAAAAAGACCTGCCTGTTGAGGTGGGTTCTGACCTGTCAGGCTGCGAGAGTATCGGACATGATGCGCTTGACTGACCTGCCATCATGGTTCCCGTGACACCAACCATCTGGCTGGCCTCAGCCGGGTTTGTCGCCACTGCAATCAGCTTTGGCCCTGCGCGTATGGGCTTTGGCCTGTTCCTGCCCACCTTCCGCGAGGCGTTCGACCTGAGCACCACGCAGGCCGGGTTCATCGCCAGCCTTGGGTTTCTGGCCTTTCTTGCAGCGCTGCCGATGACGGCCTGGCTTGGCACGCGCGTCGGCCAGAGGGTGCCTGTCGTGTTGGGCGCCGGTTCGGCGGCACTGGGCTTCGCGCTTGTCGCGGGGGCCCAAGGCAGCACGGGTCTGGCGGCGGGCATCGCGCTTGCCGGGGCGAGTGCGGGTTTCTGCTGGGCACCGTTCAATGACGCCGCAGAACGCGTGGTGTCCCCGGCCGCGCGCCCAAGTGCACTTTCGGCAATCGCCACGGGAACCACAGTGGGCGTTGGCGCGACCGGGGCGCTGTATCTCGGCGTGACTGTCGGGGCATTCGACTGGCGACTGGTCTGGGGCATGTTCGCCGCCCTTGGCCTGGCGGGGGCGATTGTGGCGATGCGTGGCGTTCCCGGGGGACGCGTGGCCGAACGCGCCCGGACCACCGACACGCGCGGGTTTCTGCGCCGGGATGTCGCGCCCCTTTATGGTGCCGCACTCTGCTTTGGCATCAGCAACGCGGTCTATCTTGCCTTTGCAGCCGATCATGTCGTGGCTTCTGGCGGTCTTGACGGGTTGCCCGATGAAGGGGCAGCGGCCATGATCTTTCTGAGCTACGGCATCTGCGGGCTTGCAGGTCTGACCACCGGGCGCCTTGAGGCATGGATTGGACTGGTTGCGCTGCTTGGGGTGATATTTGCAGCCTTCACCGGCTCGCTTGTGCTGCTCGCCCTGTGGCCGGGTGGCTGGGGCGCGGTGCTGGCGTCGGCAGGGCTGCACGGCGCCGCCGTGATGATGATCAGCGCCATCCTGTCATTCTGGAGCCTGCGGCTGTTTCCAGGCCGGGGGTCGCTTGGCTTCACCGCCGCCCTCATCGGTGTCGCTGTGGGCAGCGTTGCAGGTCCGGCCGTCATGGGCGTGCTGGCGGACGCAACGAGCCTGCGGGGAGCATTGCTTGCAACGGCCGCAGCGCCGCTGCTCGCCACGATAGGCTTTGCCACCCGGGTGTCCCGGCGCTTGTGAATGGCCTTGATTTGCAGGCGCGCGGCCAGAAGGATCATGGTCTTGGCCGATTGACCCGTATCAATGCATGTTGACCGCGATCTGCTATCGCTGGCGCCATTGCTTGGAAAGGGAACGTATGGGTCAAAATGGGCAGACAGCGGCAAAGACCTTTCTGGCGGATCCCGAAACACACGGGCTGACGGGATCTGTGGAAAGGATCGACACCCATATCTCCCATCTGTTCCTGATCGGCGCGCGGGCTTTCAAGCTGAAGCGTGCGGCGGAGCTGCCCTATCTGGATTTCTCAACCCCGGAGCAAAGGCTGGCTGCCTGCGAAAAAGAACTGCGCCTCAATCGCCGGACCGCGCCGGAACTCTATCTTGCGCTTCGCCGGATCACGACAGGCGATGACGGCCCCGAATTCGACGGGACAGGACCACTTCTTGATGCCGTGGTGGAGATGCGCCGCTTCGATCAGGACACCATCTTCGATCGCATGGCGCAGAAGGGGACACTGACATCGCAGAATCTGGACGAACTGGCATGCGAGATCACGGCCCTTCATGCCGCAGCCGAAGTGGATGCGGCTGCTGACGGCGTGGAGAACATTGCCGGTGTTCTGAAAATCAACGTCGCGGGCTTCGAGCCAAGCGATGTCTTCACGCCAGACGAGGTCTCGCGCCTCACCGCCGCGTTCGAGGCCAGCCTTGAAGCGTATGCCGCACGGCTGAAGACGCGGGCGCAGGCGGGTCAGGTGCGCCGCTGTCATGGCGACCTGCACCTGCGCAACATCTGCCAGCACGCAGGACGCGTGCGGCTTTTCGATTGCCTGGAGTTCAACGACGCGCTGGCGACTGTCGATGTGCTCTATGATCTGGCATTTCTGGCGATGGATCTGTGGCATCGCGGCTTGTGCACCGAAGCATCCGGCGTGGTGAACCGATATTTCGACACAGGGTCGCAGGAAGATGGCTTTGTGCTGATGCCCTTCTTCACGGCCTTGCGCGCCACAGTGCGCGCGCATGTTACTGCAACCCAGACCATGTCCGCCATCGGCGATCGGGCCGCGCTGGCGGAGGAGGCACGCGCCTATTTCGATCTGGCCGAGCGCCTGCTCAAGCCACAAGCGGCACGGCTGGTGGCTATTGGGGGCCTGAGCGGGTCCGGCAAGTCGACCCTTGCCGAAGCGCTTGCGCCTCATCTTGGTGTTGCCCCGGGCGCGAGGGTGATCAGCAGCGACCGCACACGCAAGGCCATGTTCAACACCGCCCCCGATCAGGCGCTGCCGGCCAAGGCTTACAGCCCCGATGTCTCGGCGCAGGTGTACGCAGACATGGCAGAGCGCGCGCAATGGCTTCTTGCTGATGGGGTCAGCGTGATTGCTGACGCCGTGCATGACCGCGTCGAGGATCGCGCGCGGATCGCTGCTGCGGCAAGCCCTGCCCGCGTACCATTCAGCGGGCTCTGGCTGCAGACCGATCCTGACCAGCTGCAGGTGCGACTGAAAACGCGCGATCCCGGCGCGTCAGACGCCAACGCTGATGTGCTGGCCAAACAACTTGCGGGCGCGCCGACCATCACGGAGTGGCAGAGCATTTCCACAACCGGGTCGCTTGCTGACAGCCTGGAGAGGGCGCTGACGCTGCTGAACAGGGCCGCAGCCAGGTAGGACCTGCAAGCGCAGACGAAAAGCCGCCAACGCTGGATGAAGTTGGCGCGCCATGGAAACCAGAAGGAGCCTTGTGATGAAACCGCAACCACCCGAGATCCCGACCCTGAAAGAAGCGCTAAAGCAGCCTTGCAAGCATCGCGACATGGCGCTGGCGATGGAGCCGATGCCGAATTACAGCAACACCCCCGATGGCCCGAATGAGACGCCCATTGCCTTCTGGGCTGCGTGGGAGCTGACCGACCGCCCGCGCCGGATCGCCTTGCTTCTGGATGATTGCCAAGAAGAATACCGGGCCTACGCTGGTGACATTCTGCCCAACATCATGAGAATTCTGGACAGGTTTCGTGCTGCACAATCCGGCAGTGATGGGGTGTGCATTGCATGGAGCGCCTGGAGCCGCCGGTTCGATGACGGGATTTCCAACGCCATGGACCGCTGGTACGGCCCCAGAGGCCTGCGCCCCGACGCCCCGGAAAACGCCGCCTATGTCTTCACCGGTGCGCCGGGCCTGAGGCCGATGGCCGAAATAGCCCCGACCGGGGACGAGGAGGCCGATGGGTGGTTCTACCACGGCAAGCATCTGGACATGTTCTGGACCTTTGACGAAGATGGCAATTCCTATCTGGACCAGAAGCTCAAGGCCCACGGGATCGATACCATCGTCATCGTCGGGCTGTGGACTGATGAATGCGTGCTGAGCACCGCCTACGCCGGCAATTCGCGGGGCTATGATGTGGTGGTGGTCGGCGATGCCGTCGCCACCGCCACGGCAAACCAGCAGATCGCCCTGAAGATCGCCGAAAGCACCGTGGCCAAGGTGCTCTCCACCGATGACGTTGTGCGCTACATGGAGAACGACTTGGTTACCGGCAAGCCGGGCGCAGTGAAAGGCACCCAGCACCCCGATGGCAGAAAAGACGACTGAAGCCGTAGTGCCAATCTCTTGGCCGAAGGTCGCCAGGTGGCCGCTCGGACTGACAGGCTGGCGCATCCAAACGGCAGAAGATTTCCGACGGGCCAGACACCTAGTCACCCGAATCTAAAGTTCGTCGCATAGGTTCTGCTGGGTCCGCTGGCAGAACCGC
>REER01000016.1 GCA_007694945.1 Paracoccaceae bacterium
CGCTCCTGCGCCCAGCGATGCACCATCTCGCGCAGCGCATTCACATCCTCGCCCAGATCGAATGCCATCGATGCCATGAACATCGCGCTATCCTCCCATAACTGAACATTCGTTCATTTCTTTGACACGCAACGCCGCGTCGGTCAAATGGAATCTTTCGCCTATGCGTGACCGTCGCGATTGCGCCCATGGCAAGAGTATCGCATCTTGCGAGAAAACCAATGAGGGCATCATGACCAAACGCAAGATCATCATTGACACCGACCCCGGCCAGGATGACGCGGTCGCGATCCTGCTGGCGCTGGCCTCGCCCGAGATTGACCTGTTGGGGTTAACCTGTGTCGCGGGCAATGTGCCGCTGGATCTGACGGCGAAGAACGCGCGCATTATCTGCGAATTGGCGCGGCGGCCCGAGACGCGGGTCTTTGCCGGATGCGACAGGCCGCTGCGGCGCAAACTGGTCACGGCCGAGAATGTCCATGGCAAGACCGGGCTCGATGGCATCACCCTGCCCGACCCGACCATGCCCCTTCAGGATCAACACGCGGTCGATTTCCTTATTGAGACGCTGCGCACCGAGCCCCCGGGCACTGTCACGCTCTGCCCCATTGCGCCCTTGACCAATATCGCCACCGCGATGGAGCGCGCTCCCGATATCATCCCGCACATTCGGGAAATCGTGCTGATGGGCGGGGCCTATTTCGAGGTCGGCAACATTACCCCCACGGCGGAATTCAACATCTATGTAGACCCCGAGGCCGCCAAGATCGTCTTTGGCGCAGGGGTTCCGCTCACTGTCATGCCGCTGGACGTGACCCACAAGGCGCTGACCACCCGCACGCGGGTCGAGGCGTTTCGCAAGGCGGGCCGGGTGGGGCCGGCAGTGGCAAGCTGGACCGATTTCTTCGAGCGTTTCGACAAGGAGAAATACGGCTCCGAAGGTGCCCCCCTGCATGACCCGTGCACTGTCGCCTATCTGCTGCGCCCCGAGTTGTTTTCGGGGCGCGAGATCAATGTCGAGATCGAGACCGGCTCGGACCTGACATTAGGCATGACCGTCGCCGACTGGTGGCGCGTGACCAAGCGCGCGCCCAATGCGACCTTCATCGGTGATGTGGATGCGGATGGCTATTTCGCGCTTCTGGTGGAGAGGTTGGCTCAGCTCTAGGCATCGCGGATCAGGGCGCGAGCAACTTCTGCATGAGCGTCAAGTCGTGATACTGGCCGAATTTCCAACCGACTTGCGGCATGGTGCCAACATGGGTGTAACCCTGCCGCGCGTGGAAGGCGATGGAGGCGGCATTGCCGCTGGTAATCGCGGCGACCATCACATGATGCCCGGCACGGGCGGCATGAGTTTCGAGTGCGATTAGCAGAAGCCGCCCGAGCCCCAGCCCGCGCGCCTCGGGGGCGAGGTTGATCGTGTGCTCCATGGTGCGGGCATAACCCAGCCCGGCGCGGAACTGGGAATAGCTCGCAAAGCCGCGGAGGGCTGCGCCCTCCTCGGCCACGAGAAATGCGTGCCCGTCGCGCTGGCGGGTAGTGATCATGGTCGCGACTTCTTCGGCAGAGCGCCGGGCCGGGTTGAAGGTGATCACCGTGTCGCGGATGATCGGATTCCAGATCGCGGCGATGGCGGGCGCGTCGGAGGGGGTGGCTTCGCGGATTGGCATCTGGCGCTCTCCGGGGAGGGGGCGTGAAGGACTGCAGTTCCTCAAACTCCCTGCTTCAAGGGGGCACACCCCCCTTGAAAATCCCCGTGAGTATTTCGGGGCAAGATGAAAGATCAGATCGCGGCAGCGAGTTTTTCGCGGCGCCCGACCAGTTCTTCGGCCACAAGGAAAGCCAGTTCCAGCGACTGGCTGGCATTGAGCCGCGGATCGCAGGCCGTGTGGTAGCGGTCCGAGAGGTCCTCATCGGTGATCGCCCGCAGTCCACCGGTGCATTCGGTCACGTCCTTGCCGGTCATCTCGAAATGCACACCGCCAGGGATGGTGCCCTCGGCATTGTGGATGGCGAAGAATTCGCGCACTTCGCGCAGGACCGACTCGAAGGGCCGGGTCTTGTAGCCCGAGGAAGATTTGATCGTGTTGCCGTGCATCGGGTCACAGGTCCAGACAACCTCGGCCCCTTCCTCGCGCACCGCCCGGATCAGGCGCGGCAGGTGGTCGCCCACCTGCCCCGCGCCGAAGCGCGCAATCAGCGTCAGCCGCCCGGGCTCGTTCTCGGGGTTGAGCGTCGCAACCAGCCGTTTGAGATCATCAGCAGTGATCGAGGGGCCGCATTTCAGCCCGACCGGGTTCTGCACACCGCGGCAGAATTCGACATGCGCGCCATCGGGCTGGCGGGTGCGGTCGCCGATCCAGAGCATGTGCCCCGACCCCGCCACTGGCAGGCCCGAGGTCGAATCGACGCGGCAGAGCGCTTCCTCGTACTCCAGCAGCAACGCTTCGTGGCTGGTGTAGAAATCGACTGTCGCCAGATCACCATTCGTGGCCGAAGTGATGCCTGCGGCGGTCAGGAAATCGAGCGTGTCGGTGATGCGGTCTGTCATCTGGCGGTAGCGCTCGGCCTTCTCGCCCTCGGCGAAGCCAAGCGTCCAGGCATGGACGCGGTGCATGTCGGCATAGCCACCCTTGGAGAATGCCCGCAGCAGGTTCAGGCTGGCGGCGGCCTGCGTGTAGGCCTGCAACATCCGGTTCGGATCGGGGATGCGCGCTTCGGGAGTGAAGTCGAAGCCGTTGATGATGTCGCCGCGGTAGCTCGGAAGTTCCGCACCACCCACGGCCTCGGTCGGCGCAGAGCGGGGCTTGGCAAATTGCCCCGCCATGCGGCCCACCTTCACCACAGGCACTTTCGCGCCATAGGTCAGCACGATGGCCATCTGCAACAGCACCTTGAAGGTATCGCGAATGCTGTCGGCAGTGAATTCCGAAAAGCTCTCGGCACAGTCGCCGCCTTGCAGCAGAAACGCCTCGCCGCGCGACGCCGCGCCGAGCTTGCGCTTGAGTGCACGCGCTTCGCCCGCAAAGACCAGTGGCGGATAATTCGCAAGCTGCGCCTCGACCGCCTTTAGCGCGTCCTGATCCGGATAGTCCGGCATCTGGATACGCGGGCGTTCACGCCATGTCGATTTGGTCCAGCCTGTGGTCATTGGAGCCTCCGAACTCTGTTCCGTCATGCGGTCGCGCGAGACGACCCCGCTGCTATACAAAACCGCATCCGCGCATGCAAACGGATTGCCCTTGCGGCGGCGCTGAAACTTTGGTTCTGTCTGTCGTCACACATTTGGCACACAGACAAACATGGCGCCACGATCCTCTTCCTTAACGGCACGCTACCAGCCAGCGCAGGCGCAGCCCATCATCTTCCTGCTGCTTGAACGCTTCACCCTTATGGCCTTCGCCGCAGCGCTCGAGCCGCTCCGACTCGCCAATCGGGTCGCGGGCCGGACGCTCTATACTTGGCGTCTGGTCAGCGAGACCGGGGCACCCGTGCGCTGCTCGAACGACACCGAGATCGCCGTGAATGCAGGGCTGGAGGATACCAGCCCGGATGCGCTTATCATCGTTTGCGGCGGGCTTGATGTGCAGCGCGCCACCAGCCCCGGCATCCTCGGCTGGCTGCGCAAGCGCGCGCGCTATGGCAATGCGCTGGGGGGGCTCTGCACCGGCACCTGGACGCTTGCCAAGGCGGGGCTCCTCGACGGGCACCGCGCCACCATCCATTGGGAGAACCATACGGCAGTGACCGAGGATTTCCCCGATATAGAGTTGAACAAGGCCATCTTCGTGATGGATGGCAAACGGCTGACCTCGGCGGGAGGCACCGCACCGCTCGACCTGATGCTGACTATGATCACCAATGCCCATGGTCCCGACCTTGCCAATGCGGTTGCCGACCAGCTTGTCTATTCCAATATCCGCACCAACCGCGATAGCCAGCGGCTTTCGATTCCCGCGCGGATCGGGGTACGGCACCCGAAACTGGCACGGGTGATCGAGATCATGGAAAGCCATATCGAGGAGCCGGTCAGCCCGCCCGACCTTGCCGAACAGGTCGAAATGTCCACCCGCCAGCTCGAACGGCTGTTCCGGCGGTACCTCAACCGCAGCCCGAAACGCTATTACATGGAGCTGCGTCTGGAACGCGCGCGCAACCTGCTGATGCAGACCGATATGAGCGTGATCGCGGTGGCGCTGGCCACAGGGTTTTCCTCACCCTCGCATTTCTCGAAATGCTACCGCGCGCATTACGACACCACCCCCTATCGCG
>REER01000013.1 GCA_007694945.1 Paracoccaceae bacterium
TCCTCTCGGGCTATCAGACGCAGGATCTGGTCTGGCGTCCGGCCTTTCAGGCCGACCTGCGCGCGGCCCTGATGGAGCTTGCGCAGGATTGCGCCGATGGCCCGGCGCTCGGCATCGGCCTGCCGATGGCAGAGCGTGGCCGGTTGCATAATTGCTGGGCGGTGCTGTCAGGGGGTGCCGTGCAGGTCGTGATCCGCAAGCATCACCTGCCCAACACTTCGGTCTTCGACGAAAAGCGCCTTTTCGCGCCCGGCGATATTTCCGGCCCCTATCGCTCAGGCCCGATCCGCATCGGCACGCCCATCTGCGAGGATGCCTGGAACGGGGATGTGGCCGAGGCGCAGGCTGAATCCGGGGCCGAGATGCTGCTGGTTCCCAATGGCTCACCCTATGCCCGCGAGCGCTATGACACACGCATGGCGCATATGGTCGCGCGCGTGGTCGAGACCGGCTTGCCGCTGGTGTATCTCAACCTAGTCGGCGGGCAGGATGATCAGGTCTTTGACGGGGCGAGTTTCGTGCTCAACCCCGGCGGCAAGCTGGCGCTGCAACTGCCCGCGCATGATGAGGCGATCGAGACGGTGGAATTCACCCGCACGCCCGAAGGCTGGCAGGCCGAGCAGGGCAACCGCGCCAAGCTCCCCGACGCAGTGGAGCAGGATTATCGCACAATGCTGGTGGGCTTTGGCGACTACTTGCGAAAATCGGGGTTTTCCAAGGTGTTGCTGGGGCTCTCGGGCGGGGTCGATTCGGCGCTGGTGGCGACGATCGCGGTGGATGCACTGGGGGCCGGGAATGTGCATTGTGTCATGCTGCCCTCGGAATACACCGCGCCCGAGAGCCTTGAGGACGCCAGCGATCTGGCCCGCCGCCTTGGCGTGCGGCTCGACGAGATTGGCATCGAAGGCCCCCGCGCCGCGATGGAGGCAGCCCTTGCGCTGCTTTTCACAGGGCGAGAGCCGGATGTGACCGAGGAAAACCTGCAATCGCGCATTCGCGGCACGCTGATGATGGCGCTCTCGAACAAGACCGGCGCGCTGCTGCTCACGACTGGGAACAAGTCCGAGGTCGCGGTCGGCTACGCAACAATCTATGGCGACATGAATGGCGGCTACAACCCGATCAAGGACCTCTACAAGACCCGCGTGTTCGAGACCTGCCGCTGGCGCAACGCCAATCACCGCGACTGGATGGCCGGGCCGAGCGATGAAGTGATCCCGCCGCGCATCATCGACAAGCCGCCCTCGGCCGAGTTGCGCGCCGGTCAGCGTGACGAGGACAGCCTGCCACCCTACCCGGTGCTCGACGCGATCCTGGAGCGGCTGGTCGAGCAGGACCAATCGGTGGCCGATCTGGTTGCGCAGGGGTTCGAGCGTGAAACTGTGGAGCGTGTAGCGCATCTGGTCGCGATCTCGGAATGGAAACGCTACCAGTCCGCACCGGGGCCGCGGCTGACCAACCGCGCCTTCTGGCTCGACCGGCGCTATCCGCTGGTCAATCGCTGGCGTGACCGAAGTGGTGCTTCCGACTGAGCCTCATGCCAGAGGCTCTACGTCGGTCACAAGCGCGCGAGCTTCCGCCCGCGCGCGCCGCGGTCGGGCAATCGCGCTTTCGTCTGCGGCAGGCTGGCGCTAAGATGCAACGTGGGAAAGATAATCGACCAATGGCGGGCTGTTTTCCCCGGGGTTCTGGAGTATAAACTGCCACACACCATTCGCGTGCATAGAACACCTGACGCAAGATCAGGGCTGAAACGAGGCGTAGAGGCTTAAAGAGGCAGTCATGAGCAGTTCGACCTATCGGTATCTGGGCCTGTGCCTGACCGCCAGCCTTGGCCTCGGAGCCTGCATGGAAGGCAGTTCCGGCACCACGTCCCGCGAGGGCACTCGAAGCACCGCGAGTATCGAGCGCGATGTCGAGGACCCGGAGATTTTCTCGAAACGCGAAAACGCGCTATGGGACGGTCGCCCCTCTTTCGGCGGAGTCTGGGTCGCACATCCTGATGCGCGCACGCCGGAACGGGTAATCATCCGCAACACCGAGAACGGACAAGAGGCCGTCGGCTCGCTGTTCACACGCGAGCGCGTGAATCCCGGCCCCGCCTTCCAGGTTTCGGGCGAGGCCGCGACCGCCATTGGCATGCTCGCCGGTGCGCCGACCATGCTCGAAGTCGTGGCGCTGCGTGTCGAAGAACCAGCGCCCGAGCCTGAGATGGCACCGGAGGAACCGGCTGAAGCCGTCGATGTGGCGGCAACAGGGCAGGAACCAGAGCGTCCCGAGCCTGAAGCGGTAGCGGAAGCACCGGACGACATTGCACAGACCCAGATAGCCACACCCACAGCGGAGGCCGAGCCCCGCCGTCAGGGGCTGCTCGGGCGCATCTTCGGGCGCCGTGATCAGCAAGCCGCGCCCGATGACAGCATCGAGACCATGCCAATCGACCCAACATCACCCGTCGATCAGACCGCGATGACCGAGGCGCCCGCTGCGCCTCCCCCGTCCCCGGTACCCGCCGCAGCAACGGCTCCTGCCAGCGGCCTGGAGCGGCCCTATATCCAGCTCGGTATCTTCAGCGTCGAGGATAATGCCCGCAACGCCAAGCGCATGGCACAAGGCGCTGATCTGTCGGCGCGGGTCGTGACCGGCAGCGCGCAGGGCAACAGCTTCTGGCGCGTTGTCGTGGGTCCGGCCAGCGATGCTGCTGCGCAGCGCCAGATGCTTGCGCGCGTCAAGTCGCTGGGCTTTAATGACGCCTATACTGTCCGTCGCTAGGACCAGGCAACGCGGCAGGAAAACAACTATCGGGGGAGCCCATGCGCAAGCTCATTCAAACCGCCGGACTCGCTCTGGCGCTGGGTATGGCAGGAATCGTGCAACCGGCACAGACACAGTCGGTCGGTGGCTTTGAGACCCGCGCTTCATCGGCCTATGTCCGCGACCTCACGACCGGGACAGTCCTGCTCGACAAGGCCGCCGATGTCCCCCTGCCCCCTGCCTCGATGTCCAAGCTGGTGACACTGCTGATGCTTTTCGAGGCTCTCGAAGATGACCGCATGACGCTTGAGACGACCTTCGGGGTCTCTGAGCGGGCCTACCGCATGGGCGGCTCGCGCATGTTCCTTGAACCGACGGACCAGCCCACGATCGAGGATCTGATCCGCGGCATTGCGGTGCTGTCTGGCAATGACGCTTCGGTGGTTGCCGCCGAAGGCCTTGCCGGCACAGAAGATGCCTTTGCCCAGCTCGCCACACGGCGTGCACGCGAACTGGGCATGCGTAACACCACGATTGCCAATTCCTCGGGCTGGCCGCATCCCGATCACCTGATGTCGATGCGCGATCTGGGCATATTGGCCGAACATCTCATCACCGAATTTCCGCAGTACTATCCTTATCTTGCCGAACGTTCCTTTACCTGGAACGACATCACCCAGAACAATCGCGTGCCGCTTCTGGGGGCCGGGATCGGTATGGATGGTCTCAAGACCGGCTTCACCTCGGCCGCAGGATATTCGCTGACAGGCTCGGCCCGTCAGGGCGAGCGGCGGATCGTCTTCGCCTTTGGTGGGCTCGGCAGCGAGGCCGAGCGCGTGCGCGAGGCCGAGGCGATCATCAACTGGGCTTTCCGTCAGTTCGCAAGGGTCAGCGTCGGCGAAGAGGGTCAGGTCATGGGCGAGGCTCCAGTCTGGTTGGGCGACGCGCCAAGCGTGCCCCTGGTGCTGGGCGAGGTGGGCGATATTCTCATGCCTGCGATCGCACGGCGCCAACTCGACGCGCGTGTGGTCTATGAGGGTCCGATCCCTGCCCCGATTGCAGCGGGCGACCAGATCGCGACGCTGGTGGTTGACGTGCCCGATATGGAGGCAGTTAACCTGCCCCTGCTGGCGGGTGCCGATGTTCCCGAAGGCGGCTTCCTGGTCCGCGCCCGCGCCTCGGCCAGCCGGTTGGCAGGCATGATCATGGGCGCCAGTCGCGACGTTATCAACTGATCATGGTGGATGCTGGCGCAGGGCGTTTCATTAGTTTTGAGGGCATTGACGGGTCCGGCAAATCCACGCAGGCGCGGCGGCTGACCGAGACTCTGGGGCCCAAGGCCCTGCTAACCCGCGAGCCCGGCGGCGCGCCCGGCGCCGAGGAGATCCGCCGCCTGCTGGTCGAAGGCGCACCCGCGCGCTGGTCGCCAGAAACCGAGATTCTGCTCTTCACGGCAGCGCGGCGTG
>REER01000046.1 GCA_007694945.1 Paracoccaceae bacterium
GCGCGGGATGCCCCCAGACCGAAGGGCAGACGGCTGCCCGTCTCGGGGCGCTTCAGCACGGTCAGGGTCAGGGTCTTGTCGCGCAGCCCCGCTTGGCCCAGATGCGCGCGCCAGCGTTGATCGACGGCCGCCGCGAACCCTTCGCCCGGGATGGGCGGCAAGGTTACATCGACCGCTTTCGACACCTTGTGCAGATAAAAAGAAAACCCCGTCCCCACTTGCGCGACGATGCCTGCCAAAAGCCCGCCGATCCGGTCGAGATGGGCGTCCTCGCTCGTGGTGCTGTTCACCCCCTCGAGCCGGATGCATTGCATCAACTCATTGCCGCGCGTCCGGATTGTCCGGTCAGTGACGAGGCTGACATAGGGCAGCATCATCGACAGCCGCGGCTCGCCCCTGGCCCAGGCAGGCAGCGCTGTGAGCGGATCGAGATCTGCGCTCTGGTCCTGCGCGGCCAGAAGATCATCACGGGGCATAGCTTTGGCCTCCAAAGGGTTTGGGCTTCAGGGAGGGCGGGGTTTCCTGCAAGGTGATCACCAGCACATCGAGAAAGTTCGGGTCCCAATCCGCCGCTTTCCACAGCGCCGGCCAGGCAGTCGCTGCCGCCACAAGCACCAGCCAGCTCTGCACCCACAAAAACAGCAGCGTCGATCCAAACATCCAGACCATGGCATACATGATCGGCAGGCCCATCAGCTTGGGCGGCCTCAGCAGGCCGATAAAGACACGCGATTGCTCAGCCATGGCGTGCACGACCTCCCAGCGCTCAGGTCGACCAGATGGCAGCGACAATGGTGGGGGCTGCGGCAATGCCCGCAATCGCCACAACCACCCAGAGCGCCTGCCGGAAATCCAGGATCCCGAAAAGCCAGGACAGAAACACACCG
This sequence comes from Paracoccaceae bacterium, assembly GCA_007694945.1. Taxonomy (GTDB): domain Bacteria; phylum Pseudomonadota; class Alphaproteobacteria; order Rhodobacterales; family Rhodobacteraceae; genus Roseinatronobacter. Next base: position 888 of record REER01000046.1, read on the forward strand.
ATCAACGCCAGGGTGCCGATCACAATGCCCAAAGGGCCGGTGATCGCATCGACAATGCCCTGCAAAAGCGTCTGCACAGGCGAGAGATCGATGCTCTGGGCCATGGCAGGGCCTGCCAGCACGATGAGCGCCATCGCGCCCATGAGCGCGCAAGTGACCGCGCGCGCGGTCATGGGGGAAAGTTGGGACGTCACGAGATATCTCCTCTGAGCCGCTGGAACACGGCAGTCACACGGGCCACATGGCCTTGGGTTTCGCGAAATGGGGGAATGCCGCCATGGCGGGTGACCGCATGGGGACCGGCATTATAGGCGGCGAGCGCCAGCGCCGGATCGCCGAAGCGCTCCAGCATCATCAAAAGGTAGCGCGCCGAGCCGTCGAGGTTCTGCGCGATATCATGGGGGTCAACGCCCAGATCACGCGCGGTGCCGGGCATCAGCTGGCCAAGCCCGATGGCGCCTGCGTGGCTGAGCGCGCGTGGATTATAAGCGCTCTCGACCTCGATATTGGCGCGGTAGAACAGCGCCCAATCCGTGACCGACAGACCCGCTTCGCGCAAAGCCGCATGGCCGCCATAGCGCAGCGCCGTGGTCTCGATCGCATGGAGGATTTCGGGGGCGGCGCGGACAGCGCGCGGTGTCGGGGCAAGCGCCGCAACTTGCGCCAGAGGCCCTTCGGCGTCAGACCCGCGTGGTCTTGCAAAGAGAAAAAGGCGGTCCGTCTGCACCCCATCCGGGGCGGCGTCGGAGCGCATCGGTGCGTGCAGCGACTGCGTGCCGTTCGCGATATCGATCAGCTGCCCATCGGGGCTGACCTGGAAGATGAAACCGTCGGCTCCAGTCTGTGCAAGGAGGGCCGGGGGCGCGGAACAAACGCCTGTACCCAATGCGACAGCCAGCGCCAGTGCGCGATCAGCTGTCCTTGACCAGAACCGGTCCCGTGCGCGGGATAGCGTGACGCTCGCGCCCACCCTCTTTGAGCGGGATTCTGGCAGCGTCGCTGCCCATCTCGGCCAGGAAGCTGACCAGACCCACGATGGTCTTGAACTCGCGCACCTTGAGAACGCTGCGGCTGGTGACGAGCAGTTTTTCGTCACCGCCATCGGCCGAGACCGCCCGCACAACCCAGATACCGTGCCAGGTGTTGTGACGCTTTTCGCCAGCTTGCCTGCAGACCACTTCGATGAAGTAGCCCTTGCCAAGAAGGCTGCGCAATCCGTCTTCTGTAACCACATTTGGTGTTTCTTCTATCATTGCCTTCCCGTGGCTCCTCTCCTGCTAGGGGTGCAGTATCGTGCTCACGGTGTCGTAACACCGCGTTCGATACATAACAATAATAACGTTAGCAAGACAATATTATTATCTTGACGAAAATCATCCTGCTCGGCTAAACGTGTTACATCAGGACAGAACAACATTAAAGGCGCAAAAGGAGTTTTGCCCTGCTCATGTCATATGCGCGCAACGCAAAATGGGCGCTGGCAATCCTTGCCTTTGGTGCCACGTCACCTCTCGCAGCTGGCTGCACGCCTCCCGAGCGACCGTATCTGCCCCAGTCAAGCGCGGCCATGCGCGCCTATGCCGATCTGCTGCGCGCAGATTTTGAGACCTATATCGCCGATGTGCAGGCCTATTTCCGCTGCCTTGATGCCGAACGCGACCGCGCCTTGCGTGAGGCCGCCCAGGTCACAGCGCAATATGGCGTGTTTCTCGACACTCTGCGCGGCGCGCCCCCGTGATCAGAGCCTCTCCCGACCCGCGATCGGCTCGGGACCACACCCCTTCTATCTGAGCGAAAGGACCTTCCCCCATGTCAATTTCCCGCGCGGCCCTGGCCGGCCTGGCGCTTGGCGCTGCGCTCCTGCACAGCCCGCCTGCCCGCGCCTATCCCATCGATTGTGCGATCCTTCTATGTCTTGCGGGCGGGTTTCCTGCGAGTGCGGAATGCATGGCCGCGAAAGCCACGATGATCCGGCGCATCACGCCCTGGCCGGTCACCCCGCCTTTGCAGCTCTGGAATTGTCCACTGGGCTTGCCTGCAGGGTTCGTCCCCCCGCCTGGCAGCCCCGAGGTCCGGCTTGGCCCTGATGGGCTGACCGATGAAGTGCGCGGCTACCGCGATGCGATCGAGATCTATCATATCCGCACATCACCGCCCATGGACCGCGACGATCCGCCAGGGTCGTGGCGCGATCACACGCAGCGCGGCGTCTATCTGGAAGATGGCAGTCATCGCTGGGTCAGTGCCAGTCTGCGTCATGGGCCGGAATGGCTGGCCGGTTCTGATCGCATCCGGCGTGTGCCGATCCGGGTCTGCGCGCGCGAGACCGATAATGGCTGCTGGGAGTGGCGCGTCTCGCATTATGAGAATTGGCCCGGTGGCGGGTTCTGGGGCGGATACGGGCGCGTGGTCGCCATCCGCTATGAGGACCATGAAGGCCGCAAGCATACCGAGTTCGTGAATTACTGAGCCCTCTGCAGGGCCGCGCTGGCCGTCTCATCCATCAAAAAAGAGGAAACGCCTGAAGCCCACACCCCAAAACTGAAATCCCCCCGCAGGAGACCTACGGGGGAGAAATACAGGCTTAGCAAACTCCAAGGTGTCCGCCTTGGAAAGTCCAACAAAATCATGGATTTTTTAGCCTGAACTCTCCTCCAACGCAAGTGAGAAAACGCATTTTGTGCGAATGATCGCGTGCGGCCTGTCGCCTGCCTTTTTTGAAAGATCAAAGGCAAATGTCCCCTCTCCCCTCTGCGCCAAAGCCAAGCAGCGCAAGTTTCCGCACCTATCTCGAGGATGTCGTGCGTCCTCTCCTCAAAGCCCATGTCAGCCGCGCGCAAGTCTCGGTCCTGATCGATCTTCTGGGGTTTCTCGAACAGCAGCGCTATGATTTCTCGGCCGGGCGGGCGTTTCAGACGCGGCCCTTGGCGAATGCCGCACTGGCGGAGCGCTTCAGTGTCACCGTGCGCTCGATCCGGCGCTGGCTGGCCGATCTCGAAGCCCTCGGCCTCATCGCCCGCGAATACCGCAAGAACCCGCATCACCGCTACAAGAACCTGCTCAACCGCGTGCGGCTCAAAGGCTTCTGCGACTGGTTCAAGCGCAAGCTGCAAGCCACCCCGGACAGCTCGAGTCCGCCCAAGAAGAAAGATTTCCAAGATAAATCAATTACCCCTGAAAATCATCAGGATCAGAAGAGTGCACCGCCCTTCCCGGCCTCTGGCACCATCACCTATGACACCTTCTGGGCCGATCTGGCCCGCAACCACCTCCCCAGCGGGCGATCGCGGCCCTGCATGAACAGGATTGCCGAGAAATTCAGGGGCAATCT
>REER01000111.1 GCA_007694945.1 Paracoccaceae bacterium
CCATACCGGACGGTCGAGCTGACCCAAGCTGCCGCGTACTTCGCCAAGGCCGCCTTTCAAACGCGGTTGCAATGGCGGTTGCAATGATTCATGGCTTGAGCGCCTCGCAGGGTCGAGAACCACTATGTCAATCTTGTCAACAAGCTCGACGGGCAGGCTTTCTTCAAGTTTCTTCTCCAGATCAGAAGCTTGCAAGTTCTCGCGATTCTTCAGACCTGCGATCTTTTCATCGGCGCCTAACCAGAGGACCAAATTGACACCTTGTTCTTCTGCTGTTGGACGTACGGGCCAAAGTGGCAACATTCTACGCTGCCCGCAGCGAGATTATCACGCCACTTTCGTGGCTCACTTTTGCACTGCCGTTCTCATCTCAAAGCGGGATCGAAAATGCACGCTCGTTCCCCTGCTCATGGGTCACAAGCACCTGATGGACCTGTGGCAATTGGCGGGCGCAACGCTGAAGCTCTGCCGCGCGCATGAAACAGCCCGCTGTGGAAAGCCCGTCCGCGACAGCGGCAGACCGCGCGGCCACGGCCACGCTTGACCAGCACGGGCGCAAATCGCCCTTGGGATGCAGAATATGATATGCAACCGCATCAAGGCGCAACGCCACCGGGCTGGAGACAGCAAGCGCCATATCCTTCAGCTTCAGCGTTGCAAACTGGCCTGCCGTGGGATCGAACAGACCGATGCGCCATGGCCCGCCCAGCGTTGCCACCTCGCCAATATCGATCATCACGCGGGTCAATCCAGAGGCTTTCAGACTGTCCCTGACGGCATCCGTCGCGGCCCCTTGTGCAATGCCGTTGAAACTCAGCGCCTGCCCTGCATCCAGATGCAGGCCACGCTGCATCGGGTTTGGAAGCGCCACGCGCCGCCATCCGACCAGCGCGCGGGCTGCCTCGACATCACCTCCGAACGCATGGGCATGCCACAGCGGCTGGATCGTGGGGTCGAACGCGCCATTGGTCGCGTGGTGCAACTGATCGCAAAGGGTCAGCAGGTTTCGCCAGCGCGCATCCAGATCGGGCAAGCCCCCTTGCGCATTCAGCCGCACCAGATCGGAGTCGGGCCGAAACAGGCTGAAGCGGCGCTCATGGGCTTCGATCTCGTGGCGCGCACGGGCCAGCGCGGGGCGGGTTATCTCTTCGGGCCCGTCCAGCGTGATCGACACATCTGCGCCGAAGGCCACGCCGTGCCATGTCAGGCGCGGCACTGGGTCAGTGCGGCTGGACGCGGCCAACGCGGCGCAGGCGGCTATGCTGAGCAGGCGACGGCGCGACAGCTTGCTCATGCCGGGGCCTCTTGCGGTGGGGCAGAGAGGTCAGGGGTTGGTCGTCCGGCGCGGCGCGCGGCCAGAACCAGCGGCACGCAGCGTTTTTCATCGTCATGGATGGCCACGCAGTCAAGGCATTGGAAACATTCGGAATAGGCGATCTTGCCGGATTTCTCGATTGCGCCATACTGACATTTCACCCGGCAAAGCTGGCACGGGCTGCCGCATTCCTTGCGCCGCGCGATCCAGTCGCGCCCGCGGATCAGCCCGCCGATGGCCATGACGGCCCCAAGCGGGCAGAGGTAGCGGCAAAAGCCCTTGAACAGCACCATGCCAAGGACAAGCCAGAACACGGCATAGGCCACATAAACCCATTCCCGCACAAAAAACACGGTGATCGCGGTCTTGAACGGTTCGATTTCGGCGGCGGTGTCGACATGCTGGGGCGCAAAGGCAACCAGACCGACCAACCCGCCAAGGGCCACATATTTCAGCGATTTCAGGCGCTTGTCCCAGTATGGTGACGGGTCGATCTGTGGCAGGCGCATCAGACGGCCCAGATGATGCGCAAATTCCTGCAACGCGCCAAAGGGGCACAGCCAGCCGCAAAATAGCCCCCTGCCCCAGAGCACGAAGCCAAGCCCTGCCGCCGCCCAGACCATCAGTGAAAACGGGTCATAGAGCAGGAATGTATATGCGCCGCCTTCAAGGGCGGTGCGCAGCACGCCAAGCGGCGTCACGATGGACAATTGCCCTTGCCCCCAGAACCCCACAAAGCCTGTCATCACGGCAAGGATCAGCAGTCGCGCAGGTGTAAAATGGCGCCAGCCCGCAAAACGGTTCATCCGCGCGCCCAGCGCCCAGACGAGCGCGGCCAGCCCCAGCGCCAACACAATCAAATCTATCTGGCGGTTATACAGTGCCTCCAGCCATGGCGGCAGGGGCGTAAAGACTGTTTCGCGCAGGAAAAACCGCTCGTCGGTCTGATGCTCCAGTTCCAGCGCCACACGTCCGATTTCGGGCGTGATGAAGCCATGTTCGCGCACGGCTTCAACGATCAGGGTAAAGGGTTCAGCAGGATTGAATCCCAGCCGCCGGTCAGTGCGCAGGATCATCGCCGTACCTTCGGGCGCATCCGGCGCGAGATCGACCAGAAAATCGGCGTCGCGCAGCGCGATGGGAAAGCCGCCCTGTTCGGCCTTGATCAGATCGGGCGAGGTGTTGCGCACGAATGTGTCGCTGACCAGACCATGGCGGCCCGCGTCGATCAGCAGCAGGAATTCATCTGTGGGCGCGACACCGCGAAACCGTGTCATCTGGTCGATCGTACCCTGATCAAGCGCTGCGCGGGCCAATGCGGGCGGTGTCACATCGACCAGCCAGAGATCGAGATACAGGCCGGTTGGATCAGCCTGCGCGGCGGGGTCCGAATAGGCCCAGCGCGTGCCCTGAAACATCGCGTCGATCTCGGCATTGGTGACGCGCAGATGGCTCGCCAGCCCCTGTTCAACCAGATCGGCCCAGCTCAGCGCCTCATCATGGTCGAAATCAGGCCGCGCGGCAGGGGCGGCAACCCGGCCCTGCATGTGCTCTCGCGCAACGGCATGGGCAGCGGCCATGATTGATTCATGGGCAATCCGCACCGAAGCCGTGGCTTTTGTGATCCCGTCCAGATGCACCAATGACGAGCCTGCATCCGCGCCGCCATAGGGCGTGCCGATGGTCATGGGCGACCAGATCGACTTGCCCGCATATTGCTCGAAAAACTCGCGCCAAGGGCCTTCGCCCATGCCGGAAATGAAGATCGGCTCGTTATGATGGACGACGCGTACGCTCACAAATGTGCCATCGCGGTCCAGCACGACCAGCGCATTGATAGGCGCACCGGCAAAGCCTGGCAACGGCGCATAGGGCTGGGTGGTGAAGGCATAGCCCGCAGGTGCGCCGCCGGAATTGACGACGCGGTAAAGCCCCTTTTCATTGAGCGCTTCACCCAGACCGAAGGGCGGCGGGACAAAGGCCTGCATCTGCTCGGGCGTTAGCACCTGTGCCTGCGCAGGCGGGGCAAGCAGCAGCAGCGACAGAAACATGAGGCGCAGAATCACGAGCATAAAATGCAGGATAAGCAAGGTTGCAGCATGCGCATATGCGACTTTCGACTATGGGCCAGACAGCAAAGAACCCGGCGCGAAGGCCGGGTTCTTCAGACCGTGTCACCTCTCGACGCGGATCACTCGGCTGATGCCAAGAGCGCGTCGGGGATACGGAAGGTCCAGACCGAACCGCCCTGGTTCAGATAAGCGACCTGCTGCGCGACCTCGCCGCCCCAGAGCGGCACGGCGCCGCCCCAACCAGAGACAACCGACAGCCATTGCACGCCATCTTCATCTTCCCAGGTGATGGGCTGGCCCACAACGCCAGAACCGGTCTGGAACTGCCAGAGCACCTCACCGTTTTCATCATCGATGGCCTTGATATAGCCCTCAGGCGTGCCGTAGAACACCAGCCCACCCGCCGTGGCCATGGCCGAGGACCAGAGCGGCGCGGCATTGTTGACCTGGAACTTGATTTCCATCGTATTGGGGTCAATCGCCTTCATCGCGCCGATATGGTCATCAAACAGCGGCTTGATGGTGAAGCCCGCGCCCAGATAGGCGGCACCCTGGCGATAGGTGATCGGCTCGTTCCAGATATCCATGCCCCATTCATTCGCGGGCACATAGAAGTAGCCGGTGCGCTGCGAATAGGCCATGTGCTGCCAGTTCTTGCCCCCAAGGAAGCCCGGCACGGCCCAGACCACTTCACCGCGCTCGCCATCAGCCGAGTCTGCCGGATTGCCGGGGCGGTTTTCAGGATTGAAGATCGGGCGGCCGGTTTCGTCAATGCCGCTGGCCCAGCTGATTTCCTCGAC
>REER01000012.1 GCA_007694945.1 Paracoccaceae bacterium
CTGACCGACGCCGTCGCGCTGCAGGTAGCCCAGATGCTTGGCCATGGGGGCGGAGCGAAAGCGCTGGCCTTGATGGCGCACGATGCGCGCCTTAACGACAACGCGTCGGGAGGTGCGGGTCAGGCCTTTGGCTGTTCTGGTAAAGCGTCCGCGCCCGAACGAGGCCTTGCCGGAGCGCGTGTTGCCCGCGCCAATACGATAGCCGGTATGCCCGGATTTCCGGGCAGCGCGCATGACCTCACTGACGAAGCGTGTCGACTGCTTCGAGGTTCTGCCGCCGTCGCGGACACGCCCGGGGCGGATGCGCAGATCAGTGTCGCGCCGGGTCATGGCCGCACTCGCTCGCAGTACATGCTGCCGCACAAAGAATATCTCGAAATCAGTACTTTAGATGAATCCCTGCGGCGTGCAGCTTGGATGTGCCGCGCAAATCCTCGTAGAGAAACAACAGCTTGAGGTCCGCTTGCGGCACCTCTTTTATCTCGCGCTCTTTCTGTTGAGACCCTGCGCGTCGACCAGCCCCGGCACATTCCTACGACCGAGTTTTCCAGACCTCGCCATGATGCGATTCCCCGGATCATGGCGTTTGCCCCCGACTGAGAGGCACGAAAATGCCGTTCCGAGATGCGTCAGTTGCGATCGCTTGGGCGTCATCACCCGGAGTCTGACCATCTTCAACTGTCCCTGCAAATAACGGAGCGTCGCGCCAGTCCTGCGGCCTTTGCGGGCGGCTGACTGTCTGCGCAAGGTCGGTCCCGTCACCAATGAGCGGCGCGAGGATGGCAAGGTAATTGCGGGTTTCATGCGGCAGGGCGCGCCCGGTATCGAGGTGATCCTGGTAGCGCGCAGGCCCGGCATTATAGGCCGCGAGAAAGCCGGGCGATCCGAACCGATCATACATCTGTCGCAGATAGGCGGCACCGGCCAGGATGTTGTCGCGCGGATCGAAGGGATCATCGCCAAGCTGGTGGGCAGCACGCAACTCGGCCCAGGTCCCGGGCATGACCTGCATCAGGCCCATGGCGCCCGCGTGGCTGACAGCACGCGGATTGCCCGCACTTTCAACCTCCATGACGGCAAGGATCCAGTGCTGAGGAATGCCAAATCGGTGCGCGGCTTCTGCAACATAAGCGTCGATAGCGCGCTGTTGAGATGCAGCGGATATACGGTCCTGCGCGATCACAACGGTCGGTGCCAGTGCGGTAGTGGTGCACAGGATCAGCGCCAGCGCGGTCCGTGCACATACCGATCCGCGGCGCTTGGGTGGCGAATAATCACGCATCACTCATCCCCTCCGCGCGTCCAGATGGGGACAGCGCGTCCGAGGATTGCGGCTGAGTTCAGCGGGCCGAAATAGCGCCCGTCAAGACTGTCCGGAACGTCTGCGATGAGCAGAAACACCGCGTCGGGCCCGAGCACCACACACCCCGCCCAACGTGGAAGCGGTCGGGCCTGACGATCAAAGCGGACGGCCTGGGCCACCACAGTCCCGTCAATGGTGATGACAAGACCGTCGCGACAGACGGTCATGCCCTCGACCGCTGCAACATGTTTCAGCAACAGGGTATCGACGCCGACATAGCCACGTGCAACGACAAAGGCCGCGATATTGTCAGGCAGGCGCACCGCAACGAGATCGCCGCGAGATGGCGCACGCAAAGGCCGAACGACGTAAAGACCGACCGGCACGCTCGCCGACGCATTCCAGATCAGCCAAGGCGCGCGGTCGATCTGTGCGCCCGCAAGCAGACCGAAGGACAAACCGGCCGCAAGGAGCGGAAAAACCGCGGTCCTCATGTCGTCACCATGCGGCGTTTGAGCCACGCGGCATGTCTGGCTGGCGTATAGGCACGCGGCGCAAGTCCGGCAGTCAGGCGGTTGTGGACGTGCCGCCAATGATCGGGGCAAACCTCTTCCGGCGCGATGCCATAGCTGTCCACGACGTCGATCGACCGCAGCGCTGCTTCCACTTTTGGCCAGCCGGACAGGCGCAGTAAAAGCTCGCCGCCTGGCGTAACGCAGGGAACCGTGGAGCAGCGCGCGCCCGCACCGACGGCGCGCTGAATATCGATCCGGCTTTCCACTGTGCCGTAGCCGTTTGACGACCAGCGCACGAGCGCGAAGATCGCGCCAGGCGCGAAGGCCACGCGCTTTTCGGTGCGCGTCAGGATGGTTTCCTCGGCGATGCGGCCGAAGCGGATCCAGCGCTCGATGCGGCCCTCGATCCATGTCAAATGGACTTGTGTCTGCATCGGCTCAGCGCCCCCGCCGCAGATAGGCCGGCGAAATGGCAGCATGGCGCTTGGCGGGCAGAACGCGATCCTGGGTCTCGTCCGAGGTCGAGGTCTTCTCGCCCCGTGTGACCCAGGCCTGCAGATCATCGACCGCATAGACGACGCGCCCGCCGATCTTGGAATAGCGCGGGCCGGTCCCGTAGGTGCGATGTTTCTCGAGGGTGCGGCCTGACAGGCCAAGGAAGCGGGCAGCTTCCGGGGTTCTGAGGTAGCGGGGCGGAAGTCCTGCGTTGGGGTCGGGCATTTGAGCATCTCCGGTGGTTGGGCCTCGCAGCGGCGCGCCGCGGGCTGTCGGAGGTCATCAAAACGCAACTGCGCCCTGGGGAGGGATGACGAAGATCGCGACGCGAAATCGTCACCCCCTGGGGCGCGCAAGGCTCGGGAGGGGAAAAGGCCGGAGTCTGGGGTGCCAGTGGCGAGCTATTTGCGCGTTCTGTTGCGCCCGGTCGGTCCGCGACCGAGAAGAAGAAGGCGATAGCCCGTCGTGGTCAGATGCGTGCCATGGGCAACAAGACGCGCGATCTGGGCTTTGAGCGAGCTGGTCTTCCAATGCTCGCGCGATACGGCATCTGCCCCGAAGAAATGCCGCGCGATTTGCTGGTAACTGGCACGATCCTTGCGCGCATCGAGCGTGCGCAGCGCAAGCAGAATGCGCCGGCGCTGTTGCGAGGTCAGGGGAGAGGGAGGTTGTTTGCGGCCCAGAATCTGTGCCCGTAGCGCGTTGAGCGTGTCGAGCCGTGCTGCCCAATGGTCATCCAGCGGCAGCAGAATTCCTATCGGATGTTGCAGGCACTGCGGATCCAGCACCAGCAAGGCGCCGCTGGGCAGGCGGACGCACATAAGCCCGTCCTGCGTTCCGATGACGGTCACATCCTCTGCATCGATGCGCAGCGTTTGAACCTCGCCACCGGGGACCGGCACGATATACCCAACCGCCGCCGGAGCGATCGAGGGGGTCCAGAACACGGGGGCATTCGGGGCTTCGATCTCCGGATCAACCGGGAAATCGCAACCCCCATGCTGCTGGCGATTTCAATCCATCCCGCATCAGCGGGTAGTCTGCGCGATAGTTGGAATTGCGGCGCAAGCATTCCCAGGCCAGACCTGACAGATCAAGGCTTTTGAAATGCGCATAAGCCGCATCGTCGCGCCAATTCCTGATCATGGCGAATCTCCACATCAGAGGTTGCGATGGGCAGGAAGTATAGCGCTCTGCTACGGTTCGACGACGACGCGACACAGGATGGCGCACAACTTTTGCGAGAATTCGCCGATCCGCACCGCGTTCAGGCGTGTTTCAGCCGTTTCCGCCCTCGAGCAGCTTACGGTAGCCATGTTGCGTCATCCACTGGGCGCGGGCAAGGTGGCTGTCATACATCTTGCGGGCGCGCTCCGGTTCCTTGTCGGCATCGACCTTGAACAGAACCTTGCAGATTTCATGCATGCTGGCGCCGCTTTCGACGGCGTCGAACAGGCGCAAATAGAGCGTCATGTGCGCGTGATCATAGTCGGTCAGGTCGTCGCTGCGTGGTGCCAGATCAGAGATCGGCATGGTGCCATTGGCTGACATGTTTCCCCCTCGGCTCTCGGCCGTTGAGACCATAGAAACACATGAGATTACACATGCAAGAACAGAATGCGGTCGGTTGGGTTTGCAGTTGAGCATTATAATACGTCGCACCAAAATACGCGATAGGCTTTTTACCTGCGGATGGACATCCGCGTTGTTTTTGCAAGGAATCTGAAGCGCTACCGCGAAAACCGCGGGCTGACGCAGGCCGCGCTGGCGGCAGCCATGGATGTCGACCGTGCCCATGTCAGCGCGATGGAACGCGGTCAGCAGAACGTCACGTTGCTGACGCTGGGCAAGGTCGCAGACCACCT
>REER01000032.1 GCA_007694945.1 Paracoccaceae bacterium
GTGTTGTAGTCGAGCATCAGCTTCCAGCCAGAGTTGCGCCCGACAATCTGGACATTCAGATCGTAGAAGATGCCCGGCATATGCGAGGGCACCGAGACCAATTCGAAATCGCCATAGCGCCTTTCCTGCAGAAAGGCGCGCTGCATGTTGAGGTTGATCGACACCAGCGGACGCCGACTGGCGTCGCGCCGTGGCTTCAGCCGCCTAACCAGTCGGTCAAAAGGGTAGCTCTGATGCAGCAGCGCTTCGGTAACAAGATCGGCCACGTGCCCGACATGCTCGCGCAGGCTCGCGTCAGGCTGCGCGTCAATCCGCACGACCAATGTGTTGATGAAAACGCCGATCAGTCTCTCGATTTCCACATCGGTCCGACCTGCGACGGGGGTCGCAAACAGGATATCTGTCTTGCCACTCCACTGGTGGAGCGCGGCGCTCAGCGCGGCGGCGCCGAAGGTAAACAGCGAGATACCAGAGGACTTGTTGAAGGCGACCATGCGCTCGTCGAAATCTGTCGGGAACGCTTTGACAATGGTCTTGCCAGTCGTCTCTAGCCCAGCGGGACGGAGAAAATCTGGCTCGAGTTCGAAATAGGGCGCGTCTTTCAGTCGGCTCTCCCAGAAAGACCCGTCCTCTTCCAGCGCGCCGGACGCTTCGAACTCCTGCTCCCAGAGCGCGTAATCACCATATTGCAGGTCCAGTTCGGGCAGGTCCGGGTCGCGACGCTCGGCCAGCGCTTGCATGATCTGGCCAAGCTCATGCCCGAGCACGCCGATGGAGAAGCCATCAAAAACGATGTGATGTGCTGAGATGAGAATGGCCGCCCGGTCTGCTGCAAGCTGGACAAGTGTCATGCGCAAGAGGCAGGGCTGTGACAGGTCGAAAGGCCGGTTCGCCAGCTCTCGTGCCATCGCTGCGACGCGGCTCTCGTGCTCTTCAGACGCGACCGCGCGCAGATCGACCATACCCAGCCGAAACGGCACGGACTCAACCACCTCTTGCCAACCCTCGCCGTTGTCGACAATGAAGCGCGTGCGCAAAATCTCGTGACGCTGGATGATCCGCTGCACCGCTTTCTCAAGCTGCGGGCCGCTGAACTTGCCGCATATCTCCCAGCGCACGGCAATGTTCAACTCCGGATCGCCTGGCTTGGCCAGCTCCCGGAACAAGAAGCTCTGCTGTGAGAAGGTTGTCGGGAAGCGCCCAATCATCTCTGTCAGGGGTGCCGATTCCATGCGTGACTCCAAAATCGTTCGGCTGAATAACCCAGTTTTCCAGCTTATCACAGAATGCCAAGCTGACGCTTCTGCTTGTTACCCGTGACGATCCTCATGCGCGCCCTCCCGTCGGCTTCTTGCCTCAGGATGACGGAAACGATTCTTGCCAAGAATCACCGGCAGTGTCACCCATATTGTCGCACAAACCGTCAGGAAAATGGTTCTGAACCCATTCGAGCCGCTTGGTTGTTTCCGTATTCAGATCAATTCAACTTAAATAAAACTCTGTTCTGTATTTGTGAAAAGTTCATAAGCATTATGGCTGGAATATGGCGGAAAGATGGCGAAAAAAGATGAGTTGAGTAATCCCGAAATGAAGGATAAACTCATTTTATCAATATCATGAGGCGCATGTGTATTTGGTCGCCCGAAGAGGGTTGCAGCGCTATGAAAGAGATTAATTCTCGCGCGACAAATAGAGGATTTATGCACCCCACCTGTGCAATTTTTCGCTTTCTTCTGAAACGGCCCAAAACCGCTGACAGTAATACGAGAGTATTGGCTTGCAGAAAAACAGGGCTATACGAATTCGCCTGCGCTCTCATCAATGCAAATGAAAATGAACCGAAGAGCGCGTTGTCGTGGCTCTCAGCAGGGCGCGATCATAACCAACATCGGACGGTGTTTTCATGACAACCCAATCGCGACCCAGTGGTGCCGAGTTTGTGACCCCCCAAGGCTTCGAAGCTCAACCTCGGGGCAACATATGCTCCACAGTAGATATTCCAGCCCTCCAAAAGGTTGGGACTGAGCGCAAAGTCGGTTGTTCTGGCGTCCGCTCCGCGGATGAGGGTGTCGAAGTGACGAAACTGGTTGTAGCTATTGCGACAGCGGGCCGGCCTCAGATTGTGACGGGAATGCTGCCCCATGTTGCTCGACAGACAGTCAAGCCAGACCGGGTCATCATCGCAATTGCAGAACCCTCGGACGTCAACCCGGATGATCTGGTCCTTCCCGCAGAAGTCGTCGTTGGAGAACGGGGCTGCAGCCGACAACGCAATGCGGTGCTGGATCGGGTCGGACCAGATGATATCGTAATCTTCATCGACGATGACTTTCTGATGGCGCCCAATTTCTGCGAAGAGGTCCGCAATCTCTTCGATCAAAATCCCTCGGTTGTGATGGCGACCGGTCATGTGATCGCTGACGGAATCATCGGACCCGGTTTTGGGTTCGAAGAGGCCGAGCACCTGCTGAGTCAACAGGAGGTTGTGAGCAAGCCGAAGCTACGACCCGTCTATAATTGTTACGGCTGCAACATGGTTTTGCGCGCGGGGCCGGCGCTTGAGCATGGGGTCCGCTTCGACGCGAATCTGCCGCTTTATGGCTGGCTGGAGGACCTCGATTATTCGCGCCAAATGGCCGCATTTGGTGAGATCGTGCACTCCAACACCTTGCAGGGGGTCCATATGGGCACGAAGGTCTGGCGGACACCGGGATTGAAGCTCGGCTATTCGCAGGTTGCGAACCCTAGCTATCTGGTCTGGAAGGGCACCATGAGTTTCCCCCGCGCCATACGAATCATGCTGCGGAACCTGGGTATGAACCTGTTGCGGAGCCCTCGCCCGGAAGCATGGGTTGACCGTCGTGGGCGGTTGCGTGGGAATCTGCTGGCCCTGAAGGACCTCGCCTCAGGTCGCTTGTGCCCCCAGAGGGCCGAGAAACTGAAATGACTGCGGGCAACGACACTCCGGATCAGGTCGTTGTGATCAGCGATTATTCGCGTGTCCGGGGCGGTGCTTCAAAACTGGCATTGCTGCTGGCCGAGCAATTGCAACAGCGCGATGTTCCAGTAACGCTGTTCTGCGGCGATATGAACAAGTGCAATTCGGGGTCGGCCGATGATCCCGGCCTTGTCGTTTGGGGTGTGGCAGGCGCTTCACTTCTGGAGCAACGGAAAAGCCTTGCTGCCATGCGCGGTATCTGGAACGGAGAGGCAAAAACCTCGCTGGCGGCGCTGGTCAAAAAGATCGATACGCCGCGCACGATCTACCATCTTCATGGCTTTCTGCAGACGCTCTCACCATCGATCTTTCGTGCGTTACATCCACTGCGCGAGCGGGTCGTCATTCATGCGCATGACTATTTCCTTGCGTGCCCGAATGGGGCGTATTTTGACTATCGCAGCGGGACGGAATGCGCGCGCGCACCTCTCTCGCTTGCCTGCACCTTCCGTAACTGTGACAAACGCAGTGCGGCGCATAAGCTTTGGCGGGTGCTGCGCCAAGGCGTGCAGAATAGCGTGACCCGCGACTTCATGACTGACTCGCGCGTTATCCTGATTCACGAAGACATGCAGGACTATCTGGAGCGTGGTACGCGGCGCCTAGCCCGGCCCTGTGTGATCAGGAACCCGGCACAGCCCTTCCTGAACAGAGCAACTCGGCCTGAAACCAAACATGGCTTTGTGTTCGTCGGTGACATTCATGCCTACAAGGGCGTCTTCGTGCTGGCCGAGGCGGCGCGGAAGGCGGAGGTACATGTCTGTTTTGTGGGCGACGGTGCAGACCGTGCCCAGTTACAGCGCGACTATCCCGAATTCCAGTTCGCCGGCTGGCAGGACAGACAGGGGCTCGCACGATTTGCAGGGCAGGC
Source organism: Paracoccaceae bacterium (assembly GCA_007694945.1). Lineage (GTDB taxonomy): Bacteria > Pseudomonadota > Alphaproteobacteria > Rhodobacterales > Rhodobacteraceae > Roseinatronobacter. The sequence goes on from REER01000032.1 coordinate 3,870, forward strand.
GCGCGCGGTCATTGTGCCCAGCCTTGGTCCGGAACCGTTCGGTCTGACGCTGGTCGAGGCAGTTGCCTCTGGTCTGCCCGTGGTAATTTCGGAGGGTGTGTTGATGGCGCCAGAGGTGAAGGCTGCAGGTGTCGGCCTGGTTTTCCGCGCGGGAGATGGAGATCATCTGGCACAAGTCCTGGCGCAGATCGCTGGCGACGATGCACTGGTCCGGCAGATGTCTGAAAAAGCCCACGTAACTCGAGATCGTTTTGCGCAGTCCGAAGACGCTTGGTGCGACAAGATCATGCAGCTGTATCGCGAGATGATCAGTGCTCGGGCACACTCGGCACTCCCGAACCCGACCGACCCTCCCGCGCCACGTGTCCGGGGAGCCATATTATGATCACATCATGTTTTCTTGTGAAAAGCGGTGCCTTGTGATGGTTAATCCGGCATAATGATCGCGAAGGACAAGGCCTGATACTCTGTCGTGCCAATGGCTTCGGGAGCACCTGGCATCCGGTCGCCTTCGTGAGCGCCACGACAAACCGATCGTGGTCATTCGGACCCAATACAGGACTCGACGACCGAGTGTCGAAAAATGAGCGTTAAATAACCACAATTCGATGTGACAGAGCGGATATGAAGCCAGATCAGCGCAAATACTTGCTCAAGGATTTGCAGCGGGTGTCTCCTTTGCGGAGCGCTACGCTTGATGCTGCAACGGATCTGGTTGATTTTGGTTACATTGTCTCTGTCCTGCGTCGGGATCGATGGTTGATTCTCGGGCTGACGGTGGCTGCCGTGCTCGTGACCTTCATTCTGGTGCAGCGGATCGCTCCAGCCTATACCAGCTCCGCGCAAGTTTTGCTTGAGACTCGGCAAGAGCGCGGCTTGAGTTCGGAGCAGGTTGTCTCAAACCTGAATGCAACGCCGGCTGTCATTGCTGGTGAAGTCGAGTTGATCCGTTCAAGCATGTTGATCGGGCGGGTGGTCGATGCGCTCAATCTGACCGAGCACCCCGATTATGACCCGCGCATAGAACGCGATACCGGTCTGCTGCGCAGTGCCGTCCGCAGCGTACGCGGCTTGATCGGAGGCGGCACGGCAGAACCCATGAGCGAGGACGACATACGGGCCGCTACAATCGCCCGGCTGCAGCGCGACATCACCGCCTCGCAGGTCGGCGTGTCTTTCGCCATCCGCATCTCGGCCAAGGCAAGTACGCCGCGGCTAGCCGCCGACATCGCCAATACCGTCGCGGAACAGTACGTCGAGGCATTGCTGTCCGTAAAGCGCGACGCGACCGAACGCGCAACCGGCTGGCTGCAGGCGCGGATTGCCGAATTGGAACGCCAGGTCGAAGAGGCCGATCGTGCGGCAGTGGCCTTTCGCGCAGAGATGACCGAAGAGTTCGGGGGCGATACAGAAGCGACCGAACAACTGCTGTCGGACCTCAACAGCCGTTATATCGCGACCCGAATCGAGCATTCGGATGCGGCCTTCCGCTATGAAATGGTGCAGAGCCTCTACGAGCGTCAGGGGTTCGACGCAGTGGCCGACATCGTCAGTTCGCCCCTGTTGGAAACGCTGGTGCAGCAGCGTTCAGAGCTTCTGCGCCAGCGCGCTGAGATCGCGCAGTCGCTGGGCGACCGGAGCCGCAGGCTGGTCGGTGTCACCGCGCAAATCGAGGATCTGGAGCGCAGCATCGAGGCCGAATTGCTACGCCAGATCGAGTCCCTGCGCAGCCAGATGGAGATAGCAACCAACCGCGAGGCCTCACTCCTCGCCGCGATGCAGGAGATTCAGGAGCGCAAAGCCAATGTCTCGGCCGCGAATGTCACGTTGGAACAACTGGAGCGGTCGGCAGATGCCCTTCGCGAAACCTATTCAACGACGCTGGCGCGCTTCATGGAGACCGCCGCACAAACAGATATCCAGCTTCCCGATGCCCAGATCATCAGCCAGGCACGCCCCCCGAGTTCCCCATCAGAGCCGCGCGTTCCGCTCTTGCTGGCACTTGCAGCGTTTTTCGGCCTCTCTGCGGGAGTTGGAACCTCCTTCGTGCGTGAAGCGCTCAACAAAACCGTCCGGTCTGCGGATGCTCTGCGCGCGCTGACCAGTCTGCCGATCATCTCGGCAGTGCCCTTCGTCCCCGAAATGCGCCGAGAACGGTCATGGTTCATCAAGGAAATCAACGACTCCGCGCAGTCACCCTTCATGGAGGCAGTCCGCAGCATTCGCGTCAAATTGTTTGATCTGCGCGGCACCTGCCGCCCAAAAACGCTCAGTATTACGTCGTCGGTGGCGGCCGAGGGCAAGACGACCACGAGCCTGATGCTGGCGCATACGCTGGCGAAAAAATGGGTGGCGGTGCTGGTGATCCATGCCGATCTGCGCCGCTCGGTCGGATGCTCCGCGATAGGCGCCGACCCCGAGGGCGGATGCCTTGTCGATTTTCTGGAAGGGAAAACGCAACTCGCAGACGCCATCCAGCACCTGCCAGATTTTGGCTTCGACATCATGCTGCCGCTGAGACCGGTGAAAAACCCAGGCGATCTGATCACCTCAAACAAGTTTAGCGAGATACTGCTGCCGACCGTCTCAAAACACTATGATCTGGTCATCATCGATACGGCCCCCGTGCTGGCGGCGCCCGATGCGCTTTTTCTCAGCAGCCATGCGGATGACACGCTGATGATCGTCCAGAGCAACCGAACCGCCGCCAAATCCGTGCAGGAAGCCCTGCGTCGCCTTGATGAGGCGGGCGCATCACTGTTCGGCACTGTCATGACCCAGGTCGACCCTGATGACGAGATGCTCAAAGAGAGTTACAGCTATGCTGGATACTGACCCCGCCTTTGCTGGGCTGCGCGTTGCGGTCATCCATTACTGGCTGGTCGGCATGCGGGGCGGCGAGAAGGTTCTGGAGGAAATCCTGCGGATTTTCCCGCAAGCCGACATCTTCACCCATGTCTGCGACCCGGCCAGTATATCGCCAGCTATCGCAGCACATCGCATCAACGAGAGTTTCATCGGGCGGTTGCCGGGAGCGCGGCGGCATTATCAGAAATACCTCGGCCTGATGCCCCGCGCGCTGGAGGAGTTTGATCTACGCGGCTATGATCTGGTGATCTCATCGGAGAGCGGCCCCGCAAAAGGGGTGATTGCGCCGCCAGGCAGTGCCCATGTCTGCTACGTGCATACCCCGATGCGGTATATCTGGGACCATTACCCCGACTACGCCGCAAATCTGGGCAGGCTTGGACGCGCCTATTTCTCGCGGCTCGCGCACCGGCTGCGGCAATGGGATATGACGACCGCAGCGCGGGTGGACAGCTTTGTCGCCAATTCCCATTTCGTGGCGGGCCGTGTGCAGCGTTATTACAATCGCTCTGCCGAGGTGGTGCACCCGCCGGTCGATCTGGATGCCTATGGGCTGGCTGAGGGCGCGCTGGCGCGCGACTATTACCTCTTTGTGTCAGAACTGGTGCGCTACAAGCGCGCCGATATCGTCATCGCGGCCTTCCGGAAGCTGGGCAAACCCTTGGTGATCGTCGGTGATGGCGAGGAACGGACAGCGCTGAGCCGGAACCTGCCGCCAAATGTGAAGATGCTGGGCCGCGTTACTTTCGCCGACCTGCCGGGCATCTATCAGAACGCGCGCGCGCTGGTGTTTCCGGGCGAAGAAGATTTCGGCATCGTCCCGATCGAGGCGATGGCCTGCGGCACGCCAGTGATCGCGCTGGGGCGCGGCGGTGCGCTCGACAGCGTGGTGGACGGCGTGACGGGCTGCTTTTTCGACCAACAGGATGCCGAAAGCCTTGCACAAGCCGTTCACGCTTTTGAAAGCCGCGCGGATCAGTTTGATGCCGCCCGGATCGCGCAACACGCGCAGGGTTTCTCGGCTGAACGCTTTCGCGCCGAGTTCGCGCAGGTGGTTCAGAGAGCACTGGCCGCGCGGCATCGGGGCGGCCCTGCGCCCGAGCAAGACGACGGCATCGCCGCTGCAAACGAGTGGGATGAACCTGTCCTGAACAAACAGCAGCAGATGCACCATGACCATTCAGCTTGATCTCTGGGACTGGCCGCTTGACATCGATGATGCGCGGCGCGCCGGCTACGCAGCGCATCTGTCGCCTGACGAGCAGATGCGCGCAAACCGGTTTGTGTTAGCGCACGACCGCAACCGCTTCATCGTCGCACGCGGAAAGATGCGCGAGATACTGGCGGAGCGGATCGGCAAGCAACCTGCAGATCTGGTCTTCCAATACCTCCCGTACGGCAAACCCGTGCTGTGCGATGGACCGCAATTCAACCTTAGCCATAGTGACGGCTGGGCAGCGCTAGTGATCAGCTCCGGCCCTGTGGTCGGGATAGATATCGAACGGCATCGCCCTGTCGAGGAGGGGCTTGCCGAGATGGTCTTCTCAGCGCAGGAGCAACGCGACTTGCAGCGGCATTTCGGTCCGAATCGGATCGCGGCGTTCTATCGCGGCTGGACACGGAAGGAGGCTTACCTGAAGGCTTGCGGCAGTGGTCTCGCGCGGGCGCTTGACAGTTTTGATGTGACACTTGACCCCGGTCCCGCGGCGCGGATCACCCGGATCGAAGACGCCAGTGACGACCCAGCGCAGTGGAGATTGCTTGATCTGGGCCTTGGCAGTGAACTTGCCGGTGCCATTGCAGTGCACACAGCGGCCCCGACATGTCTGCGCAGGCATATTTACCTGCATCCGTCACACCGCAACGATCAAACCCTCGCCTGCCCGATTTGACGGTGTGAAGGGGCCGACCTTAGTCAGGTCAAAATGAAAGACTAAGGTTTCGGGAGTAACTGGAGACGTAGAACAGCATGGTTCTTTTCCCTGCGAGTTTTGCCATTCTGGCCTTGTGGCTTTATGCCGTGCTGCGTCTGCGCTCAGGTCCCTATCTGATGACGCTGGCGATGCTCCCCTTCGGCATGTTCGCCGTCGTCCAACTGCCTGCGCTCGGTGACCTGTCCATCACGGCCGCCGTGCTTTTCGCGGCGCTCGCAGCCGGGCTTGCAGCGGCCCGCACTCTGACAAGCCCTGCACTCAGCCGTGTCGAGGTGAATTTCGCCACCATCGCACTGGCGCTCTTTGCAGTTTATGCGGTCTTCTCGGCATTGGTGTTGCCGCGTCTGTTTCAGGGCTCGTTTCTGGTAGTGCCGATTGGGCGCAATGCGACCGGGATCCGCATTGACCCAAACTTCCCCTCTGTCGTTGCACCGGTCGGCCCATCGAACTCGAACCTGTCGCAATCCTTCTACATCCTCATCGGCTTCGGCTTCTTCGTCGCCTTCTGCGGCTGGCTGCGACGCAACGGGGCGATTGCAGGCGAACGCCTGCTTGCAGTTGCGGCCACGATCAACATCGTGCTCGCGACCCTGAACCTCTTGGAACTGGATACGATTCTCTCCTGGTTCCAGACCGCGACCTATACGCTGCACGATCAGCAGACCATGGGCGGATTTCGACGCGCCATAGGTGGGTTTGCCGAACCGGCCCCCTTTGGTGCGGCCTCGGCAGCGTTTTTTGCGTATTTTGCGCAGGCTTGGGGATATAACTACCGCTGGCGCGACTTTCTGCTGGCCGCATTCAGCGCCGTTTTTGTTATCCTCTCCTATTCGTCCACCGGTTTTGCCGCGTTCGGCATCGTGGTCGGGGTTTTTGCGCTGAAGGCCTTCATTGGCATTCTGAAGAAGAGCCGGCGGCGACATAGTCTGATCAAGATCATAGGCTTCTCGACAGGGCTTGCAGCGACGATTGCGGTTATCGGCGCCACCCCGGTTCTGGAAATCCTGATTGACCTTCTGGACCGGCTGTTCTTCTCCAAGCTCGATTCGCTCTCCGGGGTCGAGCGGTCCGCCTGGAGTGCGGCGGGGATGAACGCTTTTTCCAGTACTTGGGGTTTGGGCGCCGGGGCCGGGTCCTTGCGGTCAAACGGAATGCTACCGGTTTTTCTGGGCAGTGTCGGCCTGCCGGGGACGCTCGCCTTTCTGCTGTTCCTGTGGCTGACCATTGGACGACCCGCCTATCAGATCGCCGAGCCAAACCTCCGCCGCGTCTATGCCAGTGCCCAGCTTGCAGCGCTGGCCCAACTGACGGCCATGTTCCTCAGCATGACGGTTCCGGACCCGACTGTCTTTCTTATGGCAACCTGCGCCATCGCCTCGATAGCACGCGAGCGCGCCATGAGCGCGAGCCGACGGACGATTGAACGGGAATTGTCAGAAGACGCCGCGCTGCAAAGAGGCTTTTTTCATTGAACAGGAGCAAGAATTGAAACAATCGCCCGCGATCTGCTCGATTACACGAGATACTTGCACAATCCCAACCGGTGCGCATGCAATTTCACGCATGCGTGGTCAATTCAAGCCGCGGTGCCATCTTTTCGCCTTGAAGCACGGGTCATGCCGCAGGGTGATAAGCGCATGCTTCGGTCCGCAGATGGGGCTTATCCGGACATTGCGTGGTTCGAGGATGGTTCATGAGTGATAAAACCGCCAGCACTTCCGAGCCAACAGCCCTCCGGTGCCAGATCGCGCAAATCTGGGCCGAGGTTATTGGTTGCGAGTTACCTACCGGGAATGTGACCTTTTTCGAGCTTGGGGGCACATCGCTGCAATTGGTGCGCGCGCAGAAGCGGCTGTCGCAATGCCTTGGGTTTCAGGTCGATGTGACAACGTTACTCGAAACCCCGCGCCTGCATGATCTGGCGCGCAGTCTTGCCGCGCTGATCTCGCAACAGCCTATGGCAACGGGCGGCAGTCTGGGTGACCCGTCGGATGTACCGGAAGAAGTTGCGGGGAAAACGCTATCCGACGATGCGATTGCCATCATCGGGATGGCAGGGCGCTTTCCGGGGGCCGCCTCGATGGACGCATTCTGGGAGTCGATCTGCGAGGGCAGGAACCTGATCCGGCGCTTTGATCACGCCGAGTTGGAGGATTCGTTCACCGATGCCGAGCGCACCTCTGAGAACTATGTGCCAGTGCGCCCGTTTCTGGATGATGCCGACAAGTTCGACGCAAAGTTCTTCGGCATCCTGCCGCGCGAGGCGGCAGTGATGGACCCGCAGCACCGCGTGTTCCTGGAACTCTGCTACGAGGCTCTGGAGCGCGGCGGTCACAACCCATTGGAGACTCGGGGGCGTGTCGGGGTTTTTGCCGGGCAGTCGGCCAATACCTATGCGCTGCACAATATCTTTGCCGAGCGCACAAGGGTCGAGGATTTTACCTCGAATTTCCAGGTCGGCAATTATGCCGAACTGACCGGCTCATGGGTAGACAGTCTGGCAACGCGGGTGTCCTTCAAGCTCAATCTCAAGGGGCCTGCGTTGACCGTGCAGACCGCCTGTTCGACCTCGCTCACAGCCATCGCGCAAGCCTGCGAGAGCCTGCGCTCGGGCGCAAGTGACATGGCGCTGGCGGGCGGTGTCTCGATCACCTTCCCGCAGCGGCGTGGCTATATGGCGATGGAAGGCGGCATGGTCTCGGGCGATGGTATCTGCCGCCCCTTCGATGCCGATGCCAACGGGACCGTGTTCGGTCATGGTGCCGGGGTGGTGTTGCTCAAGCCGTTGCAGGCCGCCCTGCGCGATGAAGATCCGGTGATTGCCGTGATCCGCGGGGTCGGGATGAACAATGACGGCTCGGACAAGATCGCCTATACCGCGCCCTCGGTGAACGGTCAGGCCGGGGCCATCCGCGCGGCGCTGGAGGATGCCGCAATTGAGCCCTCAAGCATCGGCTATATCGAGTGCCATGGCACGGCGACCCCGCTGGGTGACCCGGTCGAACTGACGGGGCTGGCGCAGGTCTTTGGCGAACACAGTGACGCCGGTTCAATTGCTATCGGTTCGGTCAAGGGCAATATCGGGCATCTGGATGCTGCCGCCGGTGTGATGAGTGTGATCAAGACTGCGCTGATGCTCCGGAATGCCACGATCCCGCCGGTCGCCAACCTCCGCGCGCCAAATCCGAATTTCGACTTCAATGCCAGCCCGTTTCGCATTGCAAAAGAACTCTCGCCATGGCCGGACTCTGACGCACCGCGCCGCGCCGGGGTCAGCTCTTTCGGCGTTGGCGGCACCAATGTGCATGTCATTCTGGAGGAAGCCCCCCTTTTTCCGGAGGTGCAAGCCTCGGAGAGACCAGTCATCCTGCCCCTTGCCGCCAAGACCCCCGAGGCGCTGGCGCAGATGCGCGCGGATCTGGCGGCGTTCATCGAGGCAGAAGCTCCCTCGCTTCCTGATCTGGCCCTAACCGTGCAAGCGGGGCGGCCAGCGTTTCCGCTGCGCAGTGCCGTGGCCTGCACCAGAGCCGCAGAGGCGATCACGGCGTTACGCAAGCCTCTGGGCAAGCTGACCCCGGCCCCGGAAGATGCGCCCCCGGTCGTCTTCATGTTCCCCGGTCAGGGGTCGCAATATCCGGGCATGGGCAGCGGGCTCTATGCCTCCGAGCCCGTGTTTCGTAAGTGCATCGACCGTGGTGCCGCCGTGCTGGAGCCGCTTCTGGGGATCGATATCAATCAATTGCTCTGCTTTGGCGATGTTTGCGATGCCGAGGCAGCCCGCACCTTGCGCGACACGCGGCTGACCCAGCCCGCGCTCTATCTGGCGCAAGTTGCCACGGCGCAGGTCTGGATGGCTCGCGGGGTTCGACCCAGCGCGATGATCGGGCATTCGGTAGGCGAGTTTGCAGCGGCGACACTGGCCGGAGTTATGGAGTTCGAGGCCGGTCTGAGGATCATCGCCGCGCGCGGGCGGCTGATGCAGGACCAGCCCGAGGGCGCGATGCTCTCGGTGCGGGCCTCAGCGGATGATATCGCCCCCCTCATCGATGACAGCGTCGAGATTGCCGCCCGCAATGCTCCCAAGCTTTGCGTTCTGGCCGGCCCGCAAGAGGCTATCGACGAGATGGCGGCAAAGTTTCAGGCGCAGGACATACCCTGCGCGCCACTGCACACTTCGCACGCCTTTCATTCACGGATGATCGACCCAGTCATACAGCCTCTGATGGCCGAAATCCATAAACATGAGTTGCGCGCACCTGAAATCCCCTATGTTTCTTGCGTCAGCGGTGACTGGATCACGCCAGAGCAGGCCTGTGACCCGGATTACTGGGCAAGGCAGGCCCGCGAGACTGTCGCGTTCGAGACGGGCCTGCGGACCTTGGCCGGTGAAGACAAGCCGGTCTTTCTGGAGGTCGGTGCCGGGCGGACTCTGGCGGCATTTGCTGGGCAGACCCTCGCGCGCGACAGCCATGCCGGGATTTTCACCTCGCTGCCCGATCACCAGCGCGAAGTTGCCGACGAGGTGGCGCTCTGTGCTGCTGCAGGCGGGTTGTGGAGCGCGGGGGTCAGCCTTGACTGGCGTCTCTGGCGCCGGGGTGAGTCGCGGCGCATCGCAGCGCCCAGCTATCCGTTCGAGCGTCAACGCCATTGGGTTGACCCACCCCCTTCTGTGCGCCGCGCGGTCACTAGGCCCGCCGCCGAGAGCCCACATTCACTCGCAGATACAGGTCCAATCATGCCGCAACGCACCCCGCAGGAGAACCGCAAGCAAAGGCTCGCCACCGAACTCTGCGCGCTTCTGTCAGAGCTTTCCGGCGAGGAGATCGGAACCGGGGAGACAGGCGCGAGTTTCCTCGAACTCGGGTTCGACTCGCTGTTTCTGGGGCAGGTCAGCCAGCGGGTGAACCGCGATTACAAACTGCAGATTTCATTCCGCCAGCTTCTGTCCGATTTCCCGACGATCAATGCGCTGGCCGCGCATCTCGACCAGAGCCTGCCTGCCGAGCCCGCCCCTGCCCCTGCACCCGTCCAGCCACAAGCCCAGACAGCACAGATTACGGCTCCAGTGCCCAAGCAGTTGACTGCCGCGCCGTCAGGCGCGGCCACCGGGATGGAAAGCGTGATCCAGCAGCAATTGCAGGCGATGCAAACGCTCTTCTCGGAGCAATTGCACGCGCTGTCGGGGGGCAGCACGGTCGGCGCGGCACACGTCACCAGCCCAGCCCCTGCCCTCGCGGGTTCGGCGCCTGCCCCCGGCACTGCCGCCCACGAGCCAACCAGCGCCACCAAAGAACCACCCCGCTACACCATCGGTCGCGGCATGAGTGGCGGCACTGCTGAACTGACCAGTGAACAGCTTGCCTTTGCCCGCGATCTGGCGGAGCGCTATGCGCAGAAACATGCAGGCTCCAAGGCCCTGACCGCTCGATACCGGGACGCACTGGCAGACCCCCGCACGGCGACCGGCTTTCGCGACGAATGGAAAGAGATGGTCTTTCCCATCGTCGCCCAGCGCTCAAAGGGCGCGCGAATCTGGGACGTGGACGGCAACGAGTTTCTCGATATCGTCAGCGGCTTCGGCCAGACCGCTTTCGGCCATTCGCCCGATTTTATGATCGAGGCAGTGCAGGCCCAGATGGAACGCGGCTTTGCCATCGGCCCACAGGCTGATCTGGCCGGGTCAGTTGCCGCGCATTTCGCGGCTTTCACCGGCCACGAGCGCGTGACCTTCTGCAACACCGGCTCCGAAGCCGTGATGGCCGCGATGCGCGTGGCCCGGTCGGTTACCGGGCGCGACCGGGTAGTGGTGTTCTCGAACGATTACCACGGTCAGTTCGACGAGGTTCTGGTCAAGGGCTCGGCGCGCTCGGGTGCAACCGCAGCGCTGCCCATCGCACCGGGTATCCCGCGTTCGGCGCTCGGCAACATGAGCGTTCTGCCCTATGGCGCGCCTGAATCGCTCGACTGGATTCGCGCCAATCTCGACGAGATCGCTGCCATCATGATCGAACCTGTCCAGAGCCGCCACCCCGAACATCGCCCTGTCGAATTCGTACGCGAATTGCGCGCGCTGGCCGATCAGGGGGGCGCGGCGCTGGTCTTTGACGAGGTGGTGACCGGCTTTCGCGTCCACAAGCGCGGTATGCAGGGCGTCTGGGGTATCCGGGCCGATATGGCGACCTATGGCAAGATCGTCGGCGGCGGCATGCCCATCGGCGTGCTGGCGGGTGATGCGCGCTTCATGAATGCGCTTGATGGCGGGCCGTGGAATTACGGCGACGCCTCGCGCCCCGAATGCCCGCCGACCTTCTTCGCGGGCACCTTCGTGCGCCATCCACTGGTCCTGGCGGCTGTCGACGCGACACTGAAACATATGGAGGCTCAGGGCGATGATCTCTGGACGCGCACGGCGCAGCGCACCGAGGCGCTGGTGGCAGGGTACGACGCCATGTTCGACCGGCGCGGCCTGCCGCGGCTGATCAGCGGATATTCAAGCTGGTTCACCTTCAATCTGGTGCAGTACACGCCCTCTGCAGCGCTGTTCTACCCCTTGCTTCGCCTGGCCGGAGTACATGTGCAGGAGGGGTATAACGGCTACATGACCACAGCGCATTCCGATGCCGATTTCGCCCGGATCGGCGAATTGATCGAGGATGCCGTGGACCAGTTGCAGAGCGTGGGCATTCTGGCCGGAGAACGCACCAGGCCCGCCGCTGCGCGCCCAACCCAGACCCAAGCCGCCTTGCCCCAGCGCGTGCCGCTCACGCATGAGCAGCAGGAAATCTGGATGACAGAACAGATGGGCGATCTGGCGTCGACCAGTTTCAACGAGGGCACCCTCCTGCGCCTGCGCGGGCGTCTGGATCGCGAAGCGCTCTCGCGCAGCCTAGATGCGCTCATCGCCCGCCATGACGCGCTGCGTCTGGTCTTCGCGCGTGACGGATCGTCCTTTGACGTGACCGCGCCCTTCGCGCTCGATCTGCCACTGCATGATGTCAGCGACGCGTCCGACCCGAACGCAGCGCTGGAAGAGATTGCCGATGCCGAGGCACGGCTACCCTTCGACCTTGTCAACGGGCCGGTGATCCGGGCCCATCTGGTCAGGCTGGCGGAGGAGAATCACTGTCTGATCCTCAATGCGCATCACATCATCTGCGATGGCTGGTCCTATAATGTGCTGCTGGAGGAGATGGGCGCGATCTATTCGGCGCTTGTCAGAGGGCATGCACCTGACCTGCCTGCGGCCCCCTCATTCGCCGCCCATGCCCTGGCCTGCGCGCAGGCTGCGCCGTCCGACAAGGTCGAGGCCTATTGGCGACAGCAATTCGTGTCGATCCCGGAATTGCCGGAACTGCCGGTTGACCGCCCGCGCGGAGGCCGCCGGTCGTTCAATGGCGCGACCTACAGCACACATCTGGACAAAGCGCGCCTCAAGGCGTTTCGCACCGCCGGGGCGAAACAGGGCTGCACTCTCTTTGCGACGCTCTTTGCGGGGCTACATCTGATGCTGGGCAAGTTGAGCGGAGCCAATGACCTCGTGATCGGGGTGCCGACGGGGGGGCAAGCTCTGCTGGAGTCGCCAGAACTTGTCGGGCATTGCGTCAAATTCCTGCCGATCCGGGCCAGCTTCGCACCCGATGCACCAGCATCGCAGCACCTCGCCCATATCCGCGATCAGGTGCTGGCCGCCTTCGACCATCAGGACACCACCTATGGCGCGCTGGTGCAATCGTTGAATATCGACCGCTCGATCAACCGTCTGCCGTTGACCGAAGTGCAGTTCAACCTCGAGAAGCTGGCAGACGGGCTGCGCATGGACGGGCTTGAGGTGACAGCGGCCCCCAATCGCAAGACGGCTGTCAATTTCGATCTGTTCTTCAATGTCATCGAGAGCCGCGACGGGCTGCGCTTCGATGTGGATTATAATCCCGACCTCTTCGACGAGGCCACGGTTGCGCGCTGGATAGCGCATCTCGATACGCTGCTGCAGGCTATTGCCGAGGATAGCGAGACATGTGTGCAGGACCTGCCCTTGCTGAACCGCCAAGAGGCGCGCGCGCTGGAGACGCAATGGAACGCGACTGGCGCGGACTATCCTGCCGTAACGCTGACCGAGTTGCTGCGCGAGGGCGCCGCACGCCATGGCGATGCACCCGCGCTGGAGGCGCAGGATGGCAGGCTAACCCATGCCGAACTCGACGCGCAAAGCGATGCGATGGCCGCCAAGGTTCAGCGCCTGCTGCCCGAGCCCGGCGCACGCGTCGCTGTGGCGCTTGACCGAACCTGCGCCATGGTGATCGCACTCATGGGCATTCTGAAGGCGGGGCACACATATGTGCCGCTTGACCCCAAGCAACCGGAGGAGCGGTTGAAGCTGATCCTGGAAACAGCGCAGTGCGCGGCCATCATCCATGACGGGGACACTGCTCCGGCCTTTGCAACGGCCTTGGGTCTGCCGGGTGTCGACAGCCATCTTGACGGCGATTTGAGCAGACCGGTGCAGCATGACGTCAGCCCTGACGCTGCCGCCTATGTGATCTTCACCTCTGGCTCGACCGGGACACCGAAAGGCGTCGAGATCCCGCATCGGGCCGTGGTTAATTTCCTGACCTCGATGGCGAAAGTCCCCGGCTTCGACGCGTCAGATTCGATCCTCGCCGTGACGACGATTTCGTTCGACATCGCCGTTCTGGAAATCTTCCTACCGCTCATAACAGGCGGGCGATCAGTGCTCGCCCGCAATGAGGAAGTGATCGACGCCTTCCGCCTGGTCGAGCGGCTGGAGCAGGGCGATATCACTGTGCTGCAGGCGACGCCGACCATGTGGCAGATGCTGCTGGAGGCAGGGTTGAAACCCACAACGGGGCTGAAGATGCTGATCGGGGGCGAGCCACTCCCGGCAGATCTGGCGCAGCAATTGACAGCCGTGGGTGCAGAGCTGTGGAACATGTACGGCCCGACCGAAACGACAATCTGGTCGGCAGCACACAGGATAGAGCCGGATGCCCAGCGCATTACCATTGGCTACCCCATCGCCAATACCAGCCTGCATGTGCTTTCCGAGGCGGACAAACTGGTCCCGGTCGGTGTGATCGGTGAGTTGAATATCGGCGGCGATGGTCTGGCGCTTGGCTATTTCGGCAGGCCCGATCTGACCAAGGCGGCGTTTCGCGATGTGGCCCTGTCCGGAGGTGTGGAGAAGCTTTACAAGACCGGTGATCTCGCGCGCAGGCTGGCGGATGGCACCATCGAGGTTCTGGGGCGCAGCGACAGCCAGATCAAGCTGCGCGGGTTCCGGATTGAACTCGGCGACGTTGAGGCAGCATTGCGCGGCTTGGCCGAGGTGGACAAGGCCGCAGTGGCGCTGCGCAAGGGCCATGACGGATTGCCCCAGCTTGTCGCCTATGTGGTGCCAAGCGCCGGGGCAGAACCGACGCCGGCGGGGCTGATGCGCGCGCTTCAGGAAAAGCTGCCGGCCTATATGGTGCCCGGCGCTTGGGTGATGATGGAGAAACTACCGCAAACCCTGAATGGCAAGCTGGACCGCAAGGCATTGCCCACGCCGCAACAACAGAAAACCACAGTGGCGCTGGTCAGCTCAGTTGCGCCGCAAACACCGCTCGAGCAAAGGATCGCCGACATCTGGCGCGATGTGTTGGGGCTGGAGGATATCAGCACCCACGAGACACTCTTCGCCCTAGGTGCCGATTCGCTAAAGGTGTTCCGCATCGCCTCGCGCATGCTGGCGGATGGCCTCGACCTTGACGCCCGTGACCTGTTGCAGCACCCGACCATCCGCGCGCTTGCTGCCCATGCCGCAGAGCGTTCGGTCGAAACGCGGGCAAAACCCGTCAGGCCATCGCTCAAGGATTTCCGACGGGGTGCGCGGCGAGTGAGTTCTTGATAACGGACCCGCCCCCCATGTGGGGGCGTTTCTCAATCGCGCCTGCGCAGGAGATACCCTCGGCTAACGCTGCTACCGAGGTCAGGATGCGTGTCGATGACATGCGACAAGCTTGAGATTTCCCACTGATCGACGATTACGTAATCCATCTGCGCAAGCTGTGCTTCGAAGTCGTCCCTGCAGCGCATCTGATACGGTACGCGCGCGGGGCCAATGCGCTCGAGCGTTGTGACAGAGGGCCCATCACGCGTTGCGACCTTGTTGAGCAGGATATACTTGGGACGAGTGGAGAGTTGCGCCACGAATTCAGGGAAGGGCGTGTCGAGATACTGCAGCAGCCCTGAACACAGGAAGAGGTCCACAGGCCCAGACTCGGCCATCAGGTCAATAAAGCGGATTTCGGACGGAACCCGGCCTTCCTGCTGCATCCGTTCGGCAAGGCGTACCGTTTCCGTCAGTTCGAACACTGTCCAGTCAATTTCCCTCAAATCGAGATAGTTGGCGAAGGAAATATACTTCACGCCCAGATTACCGCCTGCATCCAGCACCCGCAGGTCGGGTCGTTGCAGCTTGCTTAGCCAGAACAGCACCGGATAGTCCCAGAGCCGCATCTTGCACATCCACTCGAAGGCAAAGAGCGCAACGTCTGGGTCATTGTATGTCGGCACCCAACGGCGCGGGATATTGGCGACAGCCGTTGCATGATCCGGCCAAGCGCCCATGAAGTCGGGTTGTTTGGGGCTCCAGCGCTTCAAACGGCTGAGTTTTGCATGCGCTGGAGACAGGATGTGCCGTTTCAGCCCCGCCTCGACGGCTTTGGCCAAGCGCTTCGGGCCCTGCCGTAACTCATTCTGACTGGACATGCTTTCTTCCCACTTCAGCAAATGATCACGCCGCTGATTCTACAGGGGCATCGGTTTTGAGGCCGCGCAGGACATGCTGCGGTCGCGGTTTCCTTATCAGCATGCACCATTTTCCAATCAATAGCGAAAGTCCCACCGCGTCTGCTACCGAGAAGAGAATCGGTAGAATCGGACTGCCTGCGCCTCGGCCCCCCAGATCATTGGGAAAGGGCGCCCAATGTGCTTGGAAAAGCGCTCATGCTGGTCCGCAATCCACGTGCATGCCGAGATCGGAAAGACAACGCCGCACGGCCCGTATTTCTCGGGACGGCGAGAATAACGGCATCCGCGCGCGACAGCGATCTGGCCAGTGTGGTATGCTCTCCGACCTCGTGTGGCTTATCTTGTGTGTCACGCCCGAGTTCTGCTTGCCATACGAAAAAACCCTGCTCAACAATGAGTTGGCCTCATAGCTCTATCCAGCCCCGGAGCATGTCAGCACTGAAGCGATTGAGCAACAGGACAGGATGCCCACTCCCATATTCGATAGCGCGTCGGGACCTCATGTGGTAGTTAAAGGGTCAGTGAGGGCCTTGGCTCCGGTACTTTGCTGCGTTTTCCACAGGGCGCGGCGGTAACAACCGGGTGTGGGGTCCTGTCACTTGACGCGAAGTCTTGGCGGGTGGAGGTCACTTGCCAGAGGCCAACAAACTGGAGAGCTGGCCGAGAAAGGCTGCACAATGAGGATAAGAGCATGAACATGATGACACCTGAGACCCTCAAGGATCTCACGAAGGATGCGGAAGTCGCGGAAAACCCCGCACTCGCACGGCTTATGAAAGCCTGGGAATCGAAAAATGCCAAGCGTGCCGCCAAAGGTTCCGGGCTGACGCTGATGGCCGTCTCGCTGGCCGCTTGTGGCGGATCGAGTGATGACGGTGAGGAGCCCGGCCCCCTCGATCAGGTCTTCACGCTGACTTTGGGAGACGACACGCTACCCGAGTTTCAGGGCGGTG
>REER01000086.1 GCA_007694945.1 Paracoccaceae bacterium
TGCAGAACAACCCGCAATACAAGGATGTGCGTTTCGATGTGCTCGATTGGCTGGTCGAAGCAAGGGACCGCGCCATCGGCGCCGGGATCGCGCCTGAGCGCATCATTCTCGACCCCGGTATCGGCTTTGGCAAGACGCTTGAGCACAATCTCGCCCTGCTCAAGGCCTTGCCTTTCCTGCATGCTGCAGGCTGTGCTATCCTTATCGGCGCATCGCGTAAGCGTTTCATCGGCACTCTGAGCCAGGTCGCCCAAGCAGAGGCCCGGCTGGCCGGGTCGCTGACCGTGGCGCTGCATGCGGCAGCGCAGGGTGGGCAAATTCTGCGCGTGCATGACGTGGGGCAAACAAGACAGGCACTGGCGCTCTGGCAAGCGCTAGGCGAAAGACACGAGGACGGACAGGCATGACACGCAAGCTTTTCGGCACTGACGGCGTGCGCGGGACAGCGAATAGTTACCCGATGACGGCCGAAATGGCGCTGCGACTCGGTGCCGCTGCCGGGCGGCACTTTCGCCGCGATGGCGCGAGCGGGCATCGGGTGGTGATCGGCAAGGACACGCGGCTCTCGGGCTATATGTTCGAAACCGCGCTGACTGCCGGGCTGACCTCGACTGGCATGAATGTGCTGCTGCTCGGGCCTGTCCCGACGCCGGCCGTGGGGTTTCTGACCCGCTCGATGCGGGCTGATCTGGGGATCATGATCTCGGCCAGCCATAATGCGCATCAGGACAATGGCATCAAGTTTTTCGGGCCGGACGGGTTTAAGCTCTCTGACAAGGACGAGGCCGCCATCGAGGCCATTGTCGCGGGCGAGATCATCCCCGCACAACCCGCCAATATCGGCCGCGCCAAGCGCATTGATGACGCGGGAGGGCGCTATGCCGAATACGCCAAGACCACCTTGCCGCGTGGAACGGATCTTTCCGGCATCAGGATCGTGCTTGATTGTGCCAATGGTGCGGCCCACCGCGTAGCACCGCAAGTGCTCTGGGAGCTTGGTGCCGATGTCATCCCGATTGGTGTCGCGCCCAATGGCCTGAACATCAATCTCGATTGCGGCTCGACCCATGCGCGCACTTGCGCGGCCAAGGTGCTGGAAACTGGCGCCGATCTTGGCATCACGCTTGATGGCGATGCCGACCGCGTGATTCTGATCGACGAGCGCGGCCAGGTCGCCGATGGCGACCAGATCATGGCGCTGTTCGCCCGCCGCTGGGGCGAGGCGCAGATGCTGCGCGAGGGGGTGTTGGTGGCGACTGTCATGTCCAATCTTGGGCTGGAACGCTATCTCGAAACCAATGGGCTGCGCTTGGAGCGCACACCTGTTGGTGATCGTTATGTGGTCGAACGCATGCGTCAGGGCGGCTGGAACCTGGGCGGTGAGCAGTCGGGCCATATCGTGATGACTGACTATTCCACCACGGGCGATGGCATGATCGCCGCCCTGCAGTTCCTCGCCGCCATGATCGAGACGAGCCGCCCCGCCTCAATGCTGGCGCGCAGTTTCGAGCCGGTGCCGCAGATGCTGAAAAACCTGCGTTATGCGCCCGGCGTCGATCTGCTGTCGAAAGCCGAAGTACTAAAGGCTATCGAGGATGCCAAGTTGCGGCTCGAAGGCCGTGGGCGCATCCTGATCCGCAAATCGGGCACCGAACCGCTGGTACGGGTGATGGCCGAATGCGAGGATGAGGGGCTGATGGCCGAAGTGGTGAACGGCATTATCGCCGAGATGGAGGCTGTGGCCTGATCGGGGCCTCACGCCCGCTTTGATCCGCCTTGCGCGACTCCAAGCGCGGCCAGATGTGCATCGACGCGATTGCGGATATCGGCGCTGACCGGGCGTGCGCGGGCATAGAGCGGCTTTTCACGGTCATCGAGTGTCGCAGCCCAGCCGGTCGTTGTCTCGAAGAAATGCGCGACACCCGCCTGGCCGAATTCGCGCAGGAATCCGGCTACCACGACATCGAGATAACTCAGCCGGATCGGATGTGCCGCGTTCGGCAGGAAGGATTCGCTGTCGCAGATCGCATAGACCTGTGCGCTCAATGGGCGCGCGGCCTGCAATTCATGGCCCGAGAGCACATGGCGCGCATAACCCGCCTCGCGCGCGTCGAGTGCCGCCCAGTCGGCCCCCGGCACACGCGCCACAAGCCCGTCGATGGCAACCTCTGGGTCGCGCACAGCGCTCAGGAAGGTGCGCCCGAAGCGGTGCGAAGTGCGCCACTCGCGTCGCCAGCCGCGAATCCGCGCGGGCTCGGCGTCGGGGTAATCATGCGTCTCGCGATTGACGAGACTGCCATAGCCAAAGAAAAACGCGTCGCTCATGCACCTTATCTGGCGTGTTTGAAGGGCCGGCGCAAGCTCTGCCGCAAGGGGTTGCCAAACGGCCCCCTGATCGCGTAGCACTCAGAGCGTGGATACGGGAGACACTGACCGCGCGTCAGGGCCGAAGGAGCAACCGCCCCGGTAAACTCTCAGGCAAAAGGACCGTATCCGAGGACAGACTCTGGAGAGAGGTGCCGTGTGCACCCGCCGAAGGGATAGCGATCTCAGGCGAAAGGGACAGAGGGGGCATGACAGGCGGGGGCTGGTCCTCGCTTCATGACCGGGACACGGGGCGCAAGAATGACAGATGACAGTTTGAATCGCACACCGCTCCACGCGCTGCATCTGGAGCTTGGCGCGAAGCTGGTGCCTTTCGCAGGCTATACGATGCCGGTGCAGTATCCGATGGGGGTGCTGAAAGAGCATCTGCACACGCGCGCGCGGGCCGGGCTTTTCGATGTCAGCCATATGGGGCAGGTGATCTTGCGCCCGCTTGGCGACCGGGAGGCACTGGATGCCGGGCTCGAGCGGCTGATGCCGGTGGCTGTGGTAGGGCTCGCCGAGGGGCGTCAGCGCTATGGGTTGCTGACCAATGACGCGGGCGGAGTCCTCGATGATCTGATGTTCGCCAATCGTGGTGATCACATTCTGATGGTGGTCAATGCCGCGCGCAAATTCGAGGATATCGCGCATTTGCGGGCGCATCTGGCGGATGTGGCCGAGGTCGTGCCAGTCACCGACCGCGCACTGCTGGCCCTTCAGGGTCCGGCGGCCGAGGCCGCGCTCGCGCGTCTTGTGCCGGATGTGGCGGCGATGCGCTTCATGGATGTGATCTCGGTCACGGCAGTTTTCGGCGAATTGTGGATCTCGCGCTCGGGCTATACCGGCGAGGACGGGTTCGAGATCTCGGTTCCCGACCCGCAGGCCGAGGGCTTTTCCCGCGCATTGCTCGCGATGGACACGGTCGCGCCCATCGGTCTGGGCGCGCGCGACTCCCTGCGGCTGGAGGCGGGCCTGTGCCTCTATGGTCATGACATCGACGAGGGCACCTCACCGGTCACGGCCGGTCTGACCTGGGCGATCCAGAAAGTACGTCGGTCAGGCGGCGCAAGAGCAGGCGGTTTTCCGGGGGCGGCGCGCATTCTCGAGGAGCTGGAGACCGGACCACTTACCCATCGTGTGGGTCTGCGTCCCGAAGGCCGCGCACCGATGCGTGAGGGCATTGTGCTCTGGGATGCCCCTGAGGGTGGGTCGGCCATCGGCAAGGTCACCTCGGGCGGCTTTGGCCCTTCGGTCGAAGCGCCGATTGCCATGGGCTATGTGCCGGCTGCGTCCGCGCAGACGGGCACCCGCCTATGGGGAGAGTTGCGCGGCAAGCGCCTGCCCGTTACCGTCTGTGCATTGCCGTTTCACCCGACCAACTACAAGCGCTGAGGAGCCTGCGCGATGAAATACACCGAAGAACATGAATGGCTGCGCGTCGAAGGCGATGTCGTGGTCGTGGGCATCACAGACCATGCCGCCGAACAGCTTGGCGATGTGGTCTTTGTCGAACTGCCTGAGGTCGAGGCGATGGTCGCCAAGGGCGATGAGGTCTGCGTGATCGAATCGGTCAAGGCGGCGTCCGATATTCTGGCCCCGGTCGATGGCGAGATTGTCGAGGTGAATGAGGCGCTGTCGGACACGCCGGGGCTCGTGAATGAGGACCCGCAGGGCGATGCGTGGTTCTTCAAGATGAAGATTGACGACCTGAGCGTGCTCGATGATTTCATGACCGAGGATGAATACAAGGAATTCCTTGGCTGAGCTTGAGGGGGGCAGGGCCGCGCGCCTGTCGCCCCACCCACCCGCCCGCGTCAGGCGCGCGGCCCGCTTTTCGCGCCCCTGACCTTTTGTCCTTACTGCGAGGCACTCTGCAATGGATTTCACGCCCACGGCCTATAACCCCTATGACTTCGCCAATCGCCGCCATATCGGTCCCACACCCGAGGAAATGGCCGAGATGCTGGAGGTGTTGGGCTGCGAGAGCCTCGATCAGCTGATCGAGCAGACCATTCCGGCGGATCTGCGACAGGCTGAGGCGCTGACCTGGGCGCCGCTCTCGGAGGGCGAGTTGCTCGACAAGCTGCGCGCGGTCGGGGCGAAGAACCGGGTCATGACCTCGCTGATCGGGCAGGGGTATTATGGCACTGTCACGCCCCCCGCGATCCAACGCAATATCTTCGAGAACCCGGCCTGGTACACTGCTTACACCCCCTATCAGCCGGAAATCGCCCAAGGACGGCTGGAGGCGCTCTTGAACTTCCAGACCATGGTCGCGGATCTGACCGGACTGCCGGTCGCCAATGCCTCGCTGCTGGACGAATCCACCGCCTGTGCCGAGGCCATGGTGATGGCGCAGCGGGTCGCGAAATCGAAAGCGCAGGCGTTTTTTGTTGATGCGAATTGTCACCCGCAGAATATCGCCGTGATGCAGACCCGCGCCGCGCCGCTGGGTATCGAAGTGATCGTTGGCGAGCCTGACGAGTTGGAAGCCGACAAGGTCTTTGGCGCGATCTTCCAATATCCCGGCACCTATGGCGATTTGCGCGACTTCGCCGTTCAGATAGAGGCGCTGCATGCGTCCAAAGCCGTGGCGATCATGGCGACCGACCTGTTGGCGCTGACGCTGATCAAGGAGCCCGGCGCAATGGGAGCGGATATCGCGGTCGGTTCGGCGCAGCGCTTTGGCGTGCCGATGGGCTATGGCGGCCCGCACGCGGCTTTCATCGCCTGCCGCGATGCCTATAAGCGTTCGATGCCGGGGCGAATTGTCGGCGTCAGCATCGATGCGCGCGGCAACAAGGCCTATCGCCTCTCGCTGCAGACTCGCGAGCAGCATATCCGTCGCGAGAAGGCCACCTCGAATGTCTGCACCGCACAGGCGCTTCTGGCGGTCATGGCCTCGATGTATGCAGTGTTTCACGGGCCGAAGGGCCTGCGCGCCATCGCCGAGCGTGTGCACTTCCTGACCCAGCGGCTCTATCGCGCGCTGCGGGCCGCAGGCGCGCATGTCGTCGTCAAGGAGTATTTCGACACGATCGCGGTCGAAGTGGGTGTCGGCCAGACAGGCATTCTCGCCGCCGCGCGCGCCGAAGGACTGAACCTGCGCAAGATCGGCAGTAACTTCGTCGGCATCTCGCTTGACGAGACCAGTGACGAGCAGGTGCTGACCCGCGTGCTGCGTGTCTTCGGGATCGACGGCGCGCCGCCGCATCGCGGGGGGCTGGGCTTCTCGGCGGGCTTCCTGCGCGAGAGCGCCTATCTCACTCACCCGGTCTTTCACATGAACCGCGCCGAGACCGAGATGATGCGCTACATGCGCCGCCTCTCGGATCGCGACCTTGCGCTTGATCGTGCCATGATCCCGCTCGGCTCCTGCACGATGAAGCTCAATGCAGCGGCCGAGATGATCCCGCTGTCATGGCCGAATTACGCCTCGCTGCACCCGTTCTGCCCGCCCGATCAGGCGCAGGGCTATTCTGAGGCGATCAGCGATCTCAAGGCCAAGCTCTGCGAGATCACAGGCTATGACGCCATGTCGATGCAGCCCAATTCGGGCGCGCAGGGCGAATATGCGGGGCTGTTGACGATTCAGGCCTATCACCGCGCAAGCGGGGACGCTCACCGAGATATCTGCCTGATCCCGATGTCGGCGCATGGGACCAACCCGGCCTCGGCGCAGATGTGCGGGATGAAGGTCGTGGTGGTGAAATCCGCACCGAATGGCGATGTGGATCTGGATGATTTCCGCGAGAAGGCGGTCGATGCGGGCGCGCGGCTTGCAGCCTGCATGATCACCTACCCCTCGACCCATGGTGTCTTCGAGGAGACCGTGCGCGAGGTCTGCGCGATCACGCATGAGCATGGCGGGCAGGTCTATATCGATGGAGCGAATCTGAATGCCATGGTCGGGCTGGTGAAGCCGGGCGAGATTGGTGGCGATGTGAGCCATCTCAACTTGCACAAGACCTTTGCCATCCCGCATGGCGGCGGCGGCCCCGGCATGGGGCCGATCGGGGTAAAGGCGCATCTCGCGCCTTTCCTGCCCGGCCATCCCGAGATCGGCGGGGCCGAGGGGCCAGTGAGCGCCGCGCCCTATGGCTCGGCTTCGATCCTGCTGATCTCATGGGCCTATGTGCTGATGATGGGCGGGCCCGGGCTGACCCAGGCGACCCGCGTCGCGATCCTGAACGCGAATTACATCGCCGCGCGGCTGCGCGGGGCCTATGACATCCTCTTCATGGGCAACAAGGGGCGCATCGCGCATGAATGCATCCTCGACACGCGGCCCTTTGCCGAGGCGGGCATCACCGTCGATGACATCGCCAAACGACTGATCGACAATGGCTTTCATGCCCCGACCATGAGTTGGCCTGTGGTGGGCACGCTGATGGTCGAGCCCACCGAATCCGAGACCAAGGCCGAGATCGACCGTTTCATCACCGCACTGCTGGCGATCCGCGATGAGATCAAGGCCGTCGAAGCGGGCGAGATCAGCGCCGAGGCGAGCCCTCTGCGCCACGCGCCGCACACGGTCGAGGATCTGGTCGCCGACTGGGACCGCGCCTATACGCGCGAGCAGGGTTGCTTCCCGCCGGGCAGTTTCCGGGGCGACAAATACTGGCCGCCAGTGGGGCGGGTGGACAATGTCTATGGCGACCGCAATCTGGTTTGCACCTGCCCGCCTGTGGAAAGCTATGCCGAGGCAGCCGAATGACGCGGACCGGGCGGGGCGCGCAAGCGCGCCTCGCGCGGCTGGCGAGAGGCAGGCGATGATGCCCCCTGAGATGACTCCCGGCCTGAGGGTCAGCCACTCCCGCGCAATGATTGCGCAGATGCACCCGATGCGCGACCCGGACGTTTACGTGTTCTGCACGACCTCGCCCGAGGCGCTCAGTGCTCAGATCGTGACGCAGTCATGCGGGCTTTTCCGCGAGGCGGAAGGCGTGAGCCTCATCCTGACATGCGAGGCCGCCCAAGCGCTTGGCTTGCCGAGCGCGCCGCCGCATTTCGCGCGCATTACGCTAACAGTGCATTCCGCGCTCGAAGGCGTGGGGCTGACCGCCGCTGTTGCGGGCGCGTTGGCGGAAGCGGGCATCCCTTGCAACATGGTCGCCGGTTTTCATCATGACCATGTTTTCGTGCCTTGTGCAGAAGCAGACCGCGCCATGCAGATTCTCGAGGCCCTGCAAGATTCCCCCACGACAGGTTCCCGATAATGGTCAGGCATACGCCCAAGTTCTGACAGCTTTCCTCGCTTTTATGAGGGATACTGCGGTTACACGCGGCTCAAGGCATTAGCGCGGGAAACGTCATGCTCTATCGAGGCGAGGTTCTGACCTTCATTATCATCGGCACTGTCGCTCTGGTGATGGCTATCCTGCTTATGGTCGGGGAAACGCGGATCTCCTGGCCCGAGTTCCGTCCGGTTTTCCTGGTCAATGGCGCGATTATCGCCTTTGGGCTGGCACTGCGCCTGCGTCCAAACGCGGCACGTATCTCAATCACGATGGTGGCACTCGGTCTGTATCCGATATTCTCCAGTCTCCTCGCCCTCGTGTTTTCGCTCAGTTTCCCGCTGCACCGCCCGCTCATCGATGATCAATTATTCGCGATGGATGCGCTCCTCGGTTACGACTGGGTGCATGCAGTGGAATGGTTGGCGCAGTATCCGCTGCTGGCTAAGGGACTGGCCGCTGTCTATATCTCATCGCTTGGCCAGCTTTTGATACTGCTTCTTTTCCTGGGACTCACCTTGCGCGTCTGGCAATTGCATCACCTGTTGCTCACAGGAATGCTCGGAGCTGTGATGACGTATGTTTTCTGGATAGTCTGGCCCTCGTTCGGCCCGTCAGCATATCTGAGCCCCGACCCCGCCGCTGTGGAGGCCGCCTCGCTTCTGGTGACACCGTCTTATGGTGCGCAACTCATGCATCTCGCCGAATTCGGACAGGCGGTCATCTACCGGCATGAGATTCTTGGCACGGTAGCCTTTCCGTCCTTCCATATCGTGATGGCGGTGCTCGCGGTGTGGTTCGCACGCGGGACCCTCTTGTTCTGGCCCTTCCTGCTCCTTAACCTGCCGATGCTCCCGGCGACGGCGATCCATGGTGGCCATCATCTGATCGACCTGCCCGCAGGCATCGCGCTCTTCGCGCTGGCCTGTCTGATCGCAGAGCGGTTGCTGCGAACTGCGCGCAGCGCGACCACGCCCCCGGTCATGGCCCGCGCCTGATGGCGCCAGATCAAAGGCCGCTGTGCCTGCGGCTCAGCTATTCCCGCCCGCAAAGCACCCCGCATCCTCGGCTGCCCGGCGCAGGGCGCGCGACTTGTTGACCGTCTCCTGATATTCGGCCTCGGGGTCGCTGTCATAGACCACACCGCCCCCGGCCTGAATATAGAGGGTCTCATCCTTCAGCACGGCGGTGCGCAGGCAGATGCACATATCCATCTCGCCATTGGCGGCGAAATAGCCGGCACCGCCGCCATAGACGCCGCGCTTCTCGGGCTCCAACTCATCGATGATCTGCATCGCGCGCACCTTTGGCGCACCGCTCACCGTACCTGCTGGGAGCCCTGCCAGCAGCGCCGAAAGGGCGTCCTCGCCCTCAGCGAGTTCGCCCACCACATTCGAGACGATATGCATGACATGGGAATAGCGCTCGATGATGAATTCCTCGGTCGGGCGCACCGTGCCGATCCTGGCAACGCGGCCCACATCATTGCGCCCAAGATCGAGCAGCATCAGATGCTCGGCCAGTTCCTTTTCATCGGCCAGCAGGTCCGCCTCATGCGCGCGATCCTCTTCGGGTGTGGCGCCGCGCGGGCGGGTGCCGGCGATGGGGCGGATCGTGACCTCGCCATCGCGCAGCCGGACCAGAATCTCGGGGCTCGCACCGATGACCTGAAACGCGCCCCCTGCACAGGCAAAGTCGAAATAGAACATGAAGGGCGAGGGGTTGGTGCGGCGCAGTGAGCGGTAGAGCGCGAAGGGCGGTAGGGCGAAACGCTGTGACCAGCGCTGCGAGGGCACGACCTGAAAGATATCGCCAGCGCGGATATATTCCTTCGCGCGCTCCACGGCAGCGAGATAATCGGGTTTGGCGAAATTCGATACGGGCGCGCCGTGAGGTCCGCCCGCCCCCTCAAGAGCGCGCGGTGCCTGCGGCACAGCGCGTTCCAGATCCCGCACCGCATCCATCACCCGCTCGGCGGCCTGCGCATAGGCCGCGCGTGCGCTCAGCCCGGTATTGTGCCATGCGGGCGCTACCACGATCACCTCGCCCTTGACTCCATCGAGCACCGCCACGACCGAGGGGCGCAGCAGCACGGCATCGGGCACACCGATGGGGTCGGGGTTCACATCCGGCAGATGCTCGACAAGCCGGATCATGTCATAGCCCAGATAACCGAACAGGCCTGCGCTGGCCGCAGGCAGGTCCTCGGGCATGATGATGCGGCTCTCGGCAAGAAGCGCGCGCAATGTCTCCAGCGGCGAGCCCTCCAGCTTCTGCCAGACGTCGCGGTCGAACCGGGCGTCGCGATTGATCCGGCTTGTCGCGCCATGGCATTCCCAGATCAGATCGGGTTTCATGCCGATGATCGAATAGCGCCCCCGGACCTCGCCGCCGGTCACCGATTCAAGGATGAAACTGTCGCGGCTGGCCGCGGCGAGCTTGAGGTAGAGCGAGACAGGCGTGTCCAGATCGGCCGCGAGCCGGGTATAGACCAACTGGTTTTCGCCGCGTGCCCATCCGGCCTCGAATGTCGCGAAATCGGGGGTCAGCGCGGCCATTTTCTCTTACAACCCGGCCTGCACGGCCTCGATGATCTGCTGGTCGAGCCGGATTGGTGTCCCGTCGCGCAGCGTGGCAGCGAAATAGCCGAACAGGTCCTGCGCGACGCTCTGCTCGATCTGTTCCTCGATGGTGCTGCGCAGACGCGCAACATCATCCAGCATAAGATCGGGGCTCGCTATGTCATGCAGATGGACAAGATGCACCCGGTTGGTGCCGTCGATCACGCGGATCTCGCCCGGGCTCATCTCGAAGGCAGCCTCCACCAGATCGCGCGGCAGGTCGGGCAGGATATCGGTTCGGGTCATCCCGTCGAAGCGCACAGGCGCGATCGCGGTTGCGGGTGCCTCTCTGCCGTCGCGCAGGGCCGTGGCGAGCGCTTCGGCCTGTTCGCGCAGCGCCTCAAGGATACGGGCATTCTGCCAGTCGCGCGTCACCTGCGTGCGGATCTCGCCGAGTGGCAGGGGCGCCTCGGGCAGGGGCTCAATGAATTCGAGTGCGAAGAGCCCGCCATCTTCCAAGGGCATGATCTCGGCGAAATCGCCTTCTTGCAGGGCTTGCGCCGCGTCGCGGAAGGACTCATAGGCCGCGATGCCCTCGCGCAGATCCGGGCGCCAGTCGATCTCTCCGAATTCCATGTCGGTCTCGGCCGCGAGTTCCCGTACAGTTGCGCCGCCCGCCAGCAGGTCTTCATAAAGGTCGAGGTCTTCGGAGAGCGCGCGCCGCGCCAGATCGCTTAATTGCTCCTCGCGCAACTGCTCGCGGGCCTCGTCAAAACTGATTTCCTGCGCGGCGAGAATGGCGTTCATCCGAAACAGTGCCGGGCCAAGCGAGGTCTCGACCGGGCCCGCAATGCCGGGGCTGTCGAGCGCGAAGACAGCATCCCCGGCGACCCCGAGCTGCGCTCGGGTCACATCGCCCATGTCCGTGTCGTCGAGATCGAGGCCGCGCTCTGCGACAAGGTCCTCGAACCGCGCCTCGCCAGAGTCGATGCGTGCGCGGGCTTCCTCGGCGGTTTGCAGATCGGGGAAGACCACCCGCTCGACAAGGCGCCGCTCGGGACGGGAGAATTCGGCAGAGCGAGCGGCATAGGCCTCGCGCAGAATTTCCTCATCGACCTCGATCACGTCGATCATCATGTCGGGCGTGATCCAGGCATATTCGATGCGCTTGCCGGCCGGTTGGGTGTAATTGGCAATCTCAGCCTCGTATAAGGCCTGCAACTCGGCCTGTGAGGGCTGGCCCACAGGCTCGGTCAACTCGGTCGCGCTCAGGGTGGTGACGCTGAAATCGCGTGTCTGGGCCTGAAACTCAAGCAGCGGCGTGACCATCGAGTCAGGGGCACTTGCGCCAGAAATGACCGCGCGTTGCAGCAGGCTGCGGGCGATATCCTCGCGGATTGAAGTCTCGAATTCGCGTTCGCTCATGCCTGCATTTTGCAGCGCGAAGCGATAGTTTTCGCGGTCAAACTGGCCATCGAGCCCCTGAAAGGCGCTGATGGCGAGTATCTCACGCTGAACCGTCGTATCGCCGGTCGAGATTCCCAGCCGGTCAGCCTCGTTATCGAGCACGGCGCTGGTGACAAGCTGTTCAAGCACCACCTGGTCGATGCCGAAGAGCCGCGCCTGTTCCATGGTTACAGGTTGGCCGAACTGCGCCTGTAGGGCGCGCAATTCGTTCTGCAGGGCGCGGCCATACTCATTGGTGGTGATGTCACGATCCCCGACCGTGCCCACATTCGTGGTCCGCGTGCCAAAGCCTTCGACCCCGAAACCCAACAGCGAGATGGCCAGAAGCGCCATCAGGAAGCCTGCGGCGATATTCTTGGGCGTGAGTTTCTGTTTCGTGGGTTTCTTCGACATGCGGCGGTTTATCCTGTTGAGTGGCAGCCGGGCGCGCGCGAAGCGCCCCCCCCGCCATAGAATTTCTGGCCGTGTGGAAGCAAAGCTACCCCAAAGAGCAAGCGCTCAGCGATCAAAGCCCTGCAAGCGCCGGGTGAGTTCAGACAGCCCAGCAAGATCGGCATTGGCATAGGCGATGCGCAGATGCCGCGCGCCGGATGGGTCCGAAGTCGGCGTGAACATGGTGCCGGGCAGGATCAACAGGCTTGCCTCGCGTACAAGGCGGGGGGTCAACTGGTCCGAAGGGCTGTCAAACGGTTGGGCGACATAGGCGAAATAGGCCCCGCAACTGCGCAATTGCCAGCCCTCCAGCGCGCCGAAGCTCTGGTTCAGTGCGGCCTTCCGGCGCAATATCTCGGCGCGTTCGCCCGCGAGCCAGTCGGCGAGATTTTCCAGCCCCCAGAGGGCAGCGCGCTGGCCGAGTGTCGTGGGGCAGATCGTTACTGTGTCGAGGAATTTCTCGATCTGCGCCAGCAGCGCCGGGCTTGCCGCCATTGCGCCGACCCGGTGCCCGGTCAGGCGATAGGCCTTGGAGAAGCTGTAGAGATGGATCAGCGTGTCGTCCCAAACGGGATCGGTGAACAGGTCATGCGGAGCTGCGTCATGGCTGAGAAAGTCGCGATAGGTCTCGTCGATGATCAGCGCGAGCCCGCGCGCCCGGGCGAGGTCGCGGAAAGCCGCGATCAGCGCGGGCGGGTATTCCATGCCGGTCGGGTTGTTGGGCGTGACCAGCACGATGGCACGGGTGCGCGGCGTGATGCGGCGCGCGGCCTGCTCGGGGTCAGGCAGGAGGTCCTCATTGCACGGCAGGGGTGTCGCTTCGATGCCCTGCATCGAGAGCCACATCGCGTGGTTGAAATACCACGGGGTCGGCAGAATCACCTCGTCACCCGGCCCCGCCAGTGCTGTGATGGCCGCGCAGAAGGCCTGGTTGCAACCGGAGGTGATGGCGATCTGAGCAGGCGTGATGGCGCCGCCATAGATTGTGCGCATTTGCTCGGCGAGCCGTTCGCGCAGGGCAGGCAGGCCGAGGACTGGACCGTAGAGATGGGTCGCAGGATCGGCCAGCGCCTCGGCCATGGCGGCCTGTAGCGGTGGTGGCGGGGGCGCGACCGGGGCGGCCTGGCTGAGATTGAGCAATGGGCGTTCGGGTGGGAAGGTGACACCCTCGAGCCAGCGCCGCGCCTCCATTACCGGGGGCGCGAAGGTCTGGGCGAGGGTGGGGTTGGGCTGCATCGGATGATGGGTCCTTACTACGCGTGGGGCCTGTGGTGTCACGCTAGCGCAGCGATCCCGGCAAGGGAATGGCGATTGTTTTCTGATGCGCTGCGCGCGCAAAGCTCACGCCGCCCGGCTCCCGCGGGGCTCTTGTCTCAGTCGCAACCCTGCGCTTGATGCCTGTCGGCGGGAACCAGATAACCCCTCGAAAAAGGGCGCATCTTATCGTTTCGGGCTGACTCCATCCTTTTCGCTCGCGGGGCGTGCGCTTCGCGCGCCCCGCCCGGACAGACCTTTGCCAAGGGAAAAACGCAAGGATTGCCTCGCGCACAAACCCGTGCGAGAGGATGTCATGCTGTCCTATCAACATGGCTATCACGCGGGCAATCTCGCCGACGTCCACAAGCATGCGCTTCTGGCCTGGGTGCTTGATTACATGGCGACCAAGGACAAGCCGATGAGTTACATCGAGACTCATGCCGGGAGCGGGTTCTACCGGCTCGATACCGAGGCCGCGCGAAAGACCGGCGAGGCCGCGGCGGGGATCGGGCGGCTGGAGCAGGCGTTTGACCCCGGCCACCCCTATCGCCGCGCGATCGACATGGTGCGCGCGGCGCATGGCATCGCATCCTATCCCGGCTCGCCGCTGATCGCCGCGCATCTCTTGCGCCATGCCGACCGCATGACGCTGGCCGAATTGCACCCGCAGGAATACGAAGCCCTGAGCGCGCTGCTCCGCAGCCGCGCCACGATCCACCGCCGCGACGGGCTGGAGATGGCACTCGCGCTCTGCCCGCCCATGCCCCGGCGCGGAGTTCTGGTCTGTGACCCCTCCTATGAGGTGAAGGACGAGTATCACACCGTCCCCCGCGCGCTGGCGCAGATTCGGCGCAAGTGGAATGTGGGCGTGCTCCTGCTTTGGTATCCGATCCTGACCAGCGAGGCGCACGCGCCCATGATCGCGCGGCTACGCGCCGATCACAGCGAGATCGCGGTTTTCGAGGCCCGCTTCCCGCCCATCCGCCCCGGCCACCGCATGACTGGCTCGGGGCTCGTGGTCATCAATCCGCCCTGGGGCATGGCGGAAGAGGCGGCACGGGTCGCGGGCCTGATTCGCCAGATCACCGCCTGAATGCGCGAAAGCCCGCGTTTTTCGGGTGCTCAGCGCGTTCGCCCCTTGTCAGATGCGCGCGAGGCGGGTAGGGAGCGCGCTATCAAGATAGCCTTAAGGCTGCATTGCGAGATGGGCAGGGTCGGGCGCAAGCCACGACCCTTTGTGTTTGTTGCCCTTCTTGTGCTGCCACAAAGGCTGATTGAGTGACACCCAAAGACCGGCGGAGGCAACCGTCTGGCCAGAAACATGATGCAAAAGGAAACAGAACTGAATGTGCGCTAAAGCAACCATGGAAGAATTCGAGGCCCTGCTGAACGAGAGCCTCGAGATGGACACCCCCGATGAAGGGTCCGTCGTTACCGGCAAGGTCATCGCCATCGAGGCGGGCCAGGCCATCATCGATGTCGGCTACAAGATGGAAGGCCGCGTCGAACTCAAGGAATTCGCAAATCCGGGCGAGGCCCCGCAGGTCGAGATCGGCGATGAGGTCGAGGTCTATCTCGAACGCGTCGAAAACGCGCGCGGCGAGGCAGTCGTCAGCCGCGAGAAGGCCCGCCGCGAGGCCTCGTGGGACCGTCTGGAAAAAGCCTATGCCGACGAGGCACGCGTCGAGGGCGCGATCTTTGGCCGGGTCAAAGGCGGCTTCACCGTCGATCTGGGCGGCGCCGTGGCCTTCCTGCCTGGCTCTCAGGTCGATGTGCGCCCCGTGCGCGACGCTGGCCCGCTGATGGGGCTCAAGCAGCCCTTCCAGATCCTGAAAATGGACCGTCGTCGCGGCAATATCGTCGTGTCGCGCCGCGCGATCCTCGAAGAGTCCCGCGCCGAGCAGCGCGCCGAGGTCATCGCCAAGCTGGCCGAAGGTCAGGTCGTCGATGGTGTGGTCAAGAACATCACCGAATATGGTGCTTTTGTCGATCTGGGCGGTGTGGACGGGCTGTTGCACGTCACCGACATGGCATGGCGCCGCGTCAACCACCCCTCCGAGGTGGTCACCATTGGCGAGACGCTCAAGGTGCAGGTCATCAAGATCAACAAGGAGACCCACCGCATCAGCCTTGGCATCAAGCAGCTTCAGGCCGACCCGTGGGATTCGGTCGAGAGCCAGTACCCGCTGGGCTCGGTTCACAAGGGCCGCGTGACCAATATCACCGATTATGGTGCTTTCGTGGAACTGGAAGCCGGTGTCGAAGGTCTGGTCCACGTCTCGGAAATGAGCTGGACCAAGAAGAACGTGCACCCCGGCAAGATCGTCTCGACCAGCCAGGAAGTCGAGGTCATGGTGCTCGAGATCGACGGCGCCAAGCGCCGCGTTTCGCTAGGCCTCAAGCAGACCATGCGCAACCCGTGGGAAGTCTTTGCCGAGACGCACCCGGTTGGCAGCCAGATCGAGGGCGAGGTCAAGAACATCACCGAGTTCGGGCTGTTCGTGGGTCTCGAAGGCGATATCGATGGCATGGTCCACCTCTCCGACATCAGTTGGGATCAGCGCGGCGAGGATGCGATTCAGGACTATCGCAAGGGCGATACAGTGCAGGCCGTGGTCTCCGAAGTCGATGTCGAGCGTGAGCGGATTTCGCTGTCGATCAAGGCGCTCGAGAATGACAGTTTCTCGGACGCGGTCGAAGGCGTCAAACGCGGCTCGGTCGTGACCTGCAATGTGACGGCCATCGAGGATGGCGGGATCGAGGTCGAGTATAACGGTATGAAGAGCTTCATCCGCCGCTCGGATCTGGCCCGCGACCGGTCGGACCAGCGCCCCGAGCGCTTTCAGGTTGGCGACAAGGTCGATGCCCGTGTGACCAGCGTCGACAGCAAGACCCGCCGCCTTGGTTTGTCGATCAAGGCCCGCGAAATCGCCGAGGAAAAGGAAGCGGTCGAGCAGTTCGGCTCTTCCGACGCTGGCGCAAGCCTGGGCGACATCCTTGGTGCCGCGCTCAAGGATCGCAACTGAGCCGATCCGACCCAATCAAACGCATCGACCCCGGCCTTGTGCCGGGGTCTTTGCATTTATCCGCCCGAACCGATTGCAAATGCCTTAGCGCAGTGGTTTTTCCCTGTTCCTTCGAGACCCGATTCCGCCTATAGTCGCGTCATAACAAAGGGCTGGCCAAAAAAGCCCGACACTGACCGGGGGTAAACCAGAATGATCCGCTCTGAATTGATCCAGATAATTGCCGATGAGAACCCGCACCTGTTTCACCGTGATGTCGAGAAGATCGTGAATACGGTCTTTGGCGAGATCACAGAGGCGCTCGCGCGAGGCGAGCGAGTCGAGTTGCGCGGCTTTGGCGCGTTTTCGGTCAAGAAACGCGACCCTCGGATCGGGCGGAACCCGCGCACGGGCGAGAGCGTCGAGGTCGAAGCCAAGGCCGTGCCTTTTTTCAAGACCGGAAAGCTGCTACGCGACCGGTTGAACGGACTGGAGGTCTGAGCTCTGATGATGGCTTATCTGCGCTATGGTTTCGCGGCGCTGGTTGCGCTTGTTCTGGTCACGATTGCGCTGGCCAATCGCGCGATGATCGAGGTGAAGCTGCTGCCCGATGCGCTGGCGTCACTTTTCGGTATGAACTATGCCTTCTCGCTGCCGTTGTTCCTGCTGCTCGGGGTGGCTGTTGGCCTTGGGTTGCTGCTGGGCTTTGTCTGGGAATGGTTCCGTGAACATGCCTATCGTGCCGAGGCGAAGCAGCTGATGCGCGAGAATGACGTGATGCGCAAGCAGCTTGACCGCGCCAAGCAGGTCGCGCCCTCGATCCAGAAAGATGATGTGCTGGCGCTGGTTGACAGCAAATAGGCGCTCGACATGACAACGCTGGTTCAGGTCAAGATCTGCGGGCTGACCAGTCCGGAGGGAGTCGCGGCTGCGGTTGGGGCCGGTGCCCGCTATCTCGGCTTCAATTTCTTCCCGCCCTCGCCGCGGTCGCTCTCGCCAGAGGCCGCACGCGCGCTCGCGCTGGAGGTGCCCGAAGGTGTCGCGAAAGTGGGGCTGGTGGTGAATGCGTCCTACGCGCTTCTGGATGACTTGACCTCGGTCGTGCCGCTCGACATGCTCCAGCTTCACGGCCATGAACCCGTGGCGCGTGTGTCCGAGATCAAGGCGCGCTATGGCTTGCCAGTGATCAAGGTGGTGGGGATTGCAGATGCGGGTGACCTCTCGACGCTGGAGCCTTATGAGGCCGTGGCCGATCAGATCCTCGTTGATGCCAAGCCGCCGAAAGAGGCGGTTCTGCCAGGTGGCAACGGGCTGCGATTTGACTGGCGGCTGATTGCCGGGAGGGACTGGGTGCGGCCGTGGCTGCTCGCGGGCGGTCTGACGCCCGAGAATGTGGGCGAGGCGATCCGCCTGACCGGGGCGCGGCAGGTCGATGTCGCCTCGGGCGTGGAAAGCGCACCGGGGGTCAAGGATGCGGCGCGGATGGCGGCTTTCGTCGCGGCAGCACAGGCCGCGCAAGCGCGCGAGGTCAGTTGACGAGTTCGGGCGCGATCTCGGTGATCTGTTCTGCTCTGCGCGCAGGGCGACAGGTCGGTGCCAGTTTCGGCCCCTCGATACTCAAGAGTGCCTCCAGCCCGGCGTTGCAGGCGACGAGTTCCGCCAGATAGACGTCATCGAGTGCGCTATAGAAAGCCTCGACTGCGCGCGACAGGTGCGGGCGCATGACGCAGTGGTCCTTGAGGGGGCAGGTGTTGTGGTCCGAGAAGCACTCGATGAAGGGCAACTCCGCTTCGAACGCGCGGAACACCGCACCGACGCTGATCGAGGCGGGGTCATGCGCAAGGTGAAAGCCACCATGGCGCCCGCGCAGCGTGACGATGAACCCGTCCTGCGCAAGCTTGTTGATCACCTGCGCCAAGTGATTCTCCGAGGCATTGACCGCCTCGGCGGCATCCTGCTTGCGCACCAGTTTGTCCTTGTTGACGGCGCAGAACATCAGCGTGCGCAGGGCGAGATTGGTTCTCGTGGTCAGTCGCATGGCTTAGGCCTCCTCTGCCGCGCACGGGATAAGGTATTGTGCGCATAATGATTTCCCTCGGATGTGCATTAAGCCTGATCCGTACTCGCATGACCTTGATCCGGATCAAGTGAAACATTTTGTCGCAGTAATATGAGTCAGGTGCAGTTTGATTTGGGTCAAAGTCACATGAAATGTTATATGCGATTGTGAACATATGTATGCAGAATCGCCTTGGGGGAGATATCATGGAATTTGACAAGATCACGGCCAGCCGCCGGGGCTTTCTGGGCCTGGCAGGCGCCGGTGGCGCCGCGCTGGCGCTCGGCGCCGGGGGCGCGCGGGCTGCGAAAGTGCGCACCAATGCGCGAATCCTGATCCTGGGCGCCGGGGCAGGCGGCGCAGCGATCGCCAATCGGCTGAGCGAGCGCCTTGACGGCGCCGAAATCACAATTCTCGATGGCCGGTCCGAGCATTGGTATCAGCCGGGCTTTACGCTGATCGCCGCCGGACTGCGCGGGGCGGGTTACGCCGTATCTTCGACCGAGCACTGGCTGCCGCGCGGGATCAATTTCATCAATGAATACGCGGCCGAGTTGGACCCCGAGGCCAATCGTGTGACCACCACGGGCGGGCAGCGCATCGAGT
Organism: Paracoccaceae bacterium; assembly: GCA_007694945.1. GTDB lineage: Bacteria > Pseudomonadota > Alphaproteobacteria > Rhodobacterales > Rhodobacteraceae > Roseinatronobacter. Next base: position 18,992 of record REER01000086.1, read on the forward strand.
ATGATTACCTGCTGGTCTCGACTGGGATGGTGTTGGATTGGGATGCGATCGAGGGCTTTGATCTGAGCATGGTCGGGCCCGAAAACGGTATCTCGGCGCATTATGCCAGCCCCGAGATGGCGGAGTTGAGCTGGCGCGCATTGGACAAATTCACCGATGAGGGTGGGGTCGGCATGTTCGGCCGCCCGGCAACAGAAAAGAAATGCGCCGGCGCGCCGGTCAAGATCTGTTTTCTGGGCGAAGACATCGCCACCACCAAGGGCAACCGCGACAAATGCGAATTTGTCTATAATGCTCAGTCGCAAAACCTTTTCGGTGTGCCGGTCATTCACCATCGCGTGCGCCAGATCATGGATGAGCGCAATATCAACTACCGCTACGAGCATGTCCTGAAGGGCATTGATCTGGGTGCAAAAACAGCGACTTATGCCACCCCCGCAGGTGACGTCACGGATAATTGGGATTTCATCAATGTCATTCCGCCGATGCGAGCGCCGCAGGTGATCCGCGATTCGGGTCTGTCCTGGGCGGATCGCTGGACTGATCAGGGCTGGATCGAAGTGGATATGCATACGCTCCGGCACGCGCGCTATCCCAACGTCTTTGGCATCGGCGATATCAACGGGGTGCCCAAGGGCAAGACTGCCGCCAGCGTGAAATTCCATATCCCTGTGGTCGAGGATCATCTGGTGTCCGAAATTGCCGGGCGCGAGGGGACGCGGCTTTATGACGGCTATACCTCCTGCCCGCTGATCACCCGTGTGGGCCGGGCAATGCTGGTGGAGTTCGACTATCAGGACAATCTGACCCCGTCCTTCCCCGGCCTGATCGCGCCGCTGGAGGAGTTGTGGATTTCCTGGCTGATGAAGGAAGTCGCGCTCAAGGCCACATATAACGCAATGCTGCGCGGGCGGGCCTGATAGCGGGGCTAGGGCTGGCGCCTCGTTGTTTCTGGCAGTGGCATGGTGCGCACGGTCGGACGGCCGCGGCCCTCTTTAAGTATTTGGGGCAAGAAAATGCCCAGTGAAAGGACAAGACAATGGAAGAATTCAGCCTGATGACGCTTCTGGCCGTGTTCGAGGAAATGTTCGGGCGCGGGTTGTTCTGG
>REER01000011.1 GCA_007694945.1 Paracoccaceae bacterium
GAGGATGACGAGCGCGACTTTCGTATCGGGGCGGGGCTGTTGCGCGAGATGGGGTTCCGCGAGGTTCGATTGTTGACGAATAACCCGCGCAAGGTCGAGATGCTGAACGCACATGGGCTGGAGGTGATCGAGCGTGTGCCGCTGCAGGTTGGTGCGACACAAGAAAATCAGGCCTATCTTGCGACAAAAGCTGCGAAGTCAGGGCATCTGTTGTGACTGGGGAAAGAGCGCCCGTCTGGGCCGTGCCCACCCGCCCGCCCATGCACGGCCCGGGCGGGCGCCGCAGGAGGCATATCAGATGACGCGCTTCGACTTGGTTCTGACGCGCACGGGATTGCGCTTCATGGGGCATCGTTACCCGTGCAGCATCGGGCGTGGTGGCGTGCGTGCGGACAAGCGCGAGGGCGATGGCGCGACACCGGTCGGCGTGCATCGGCTTGTGGGGATGCTCTACCGGCCTGACCGTATGGCGCGCCCGGCCGATTGGGCCCTGCCGATCCGCCCGCGTGATCTCTGGTCGGATGATCCAGCCCATGAAGACTATAACCTGATGGTCCGTGCGCCCTATCCGCACAGCCATGAGCGGCTGCACCGGGCTGACCCGCTCTATGATCTGGTGATCCTGACAGACTGGAACTGGCCGCGCGCCGAGCGCGGTCGCGGCTCGGCCATCTTTATCCATCAGTGGCGTGGCCCGGGGGTTCCGACAGCGGGATGCATCGGGCTGGCCCGGGGTGATCTGCACCGCATCGCGCCCCTGATCCGGTATGAGACACGGTTGATTGTTCCCGAAGCGCTCGGTTAGCGCCGGGCACCGAAAATGGCCGAACCCACGCGGATATAGGTCGCGCCCTCGGCGATTGCAGTTTCGAAATCATCGCTCATGCCCATGGACAGATCATCCAACCCATTACGAGCGGCGATCTGGGCCAGAAGCGAGAAATGCGCAACGGCGTCTTCGTCAAGCGGCGGGATGCACATGAGTCCGATCACCGGCAGGTCCATTGCACGAGCCTCGGCGATCAGGCCGTCGGCCTCGTTCGGTAGCACCCCGGCCTTTTGTGGTTCGGCCCCCGTGTTGACCTGAACGAAGAGGCGCGGGCAATGCCCCAACTCCTGCGCCAGTCGCGCAAATGTGCGGGCCAGCTTCGGGCGATCGAGTGAGTGGACGGCATGAAACAGCTCCATCGCCTGGCGGGCCTTGTTGGTCTGGAGCGGGCCAAGCAGGTGCAGTTCGATATCGCTGAAAGCTTGGCGCCAGTCGGGCCATTTCCCGGCCGCCTCCTGCACGCGGTTTTCGCCGAACACTCGATGACCGGCTTCGAGCACGGGCATCACCCGCTCGGGCGGCTGTTCCTTCGAGACAGCGATGAGTTTGACCGAGCCCGCGGGGCGTTTCGCCGCACTCTCGGCCTGTGCGACACGCGCAGTGATTTCGGTCAGTGACATGGGCTGTTCACTCGCCGATCGTGAACTGGCGCAGCCTTAGACGCTCGCGGTCCCGCTCACCCAATGTGATTTCGGTGCCAAAGCGCAGCCCACCATCGGTTTCGCCAAGAAACTGAAGGGTGACGCGTGTCCGCGACGTCATACGCAGCCCTGTTTCGCGTTGGCCCGCCCAGGAGGGTTGACTTTCCCAGACGAGCCCCATCCGTGCATCGCCAGATATGCTCGGACCCAAGGTCTCGGCCTGGACCGGAAGCGCACAGAGAAAGCAGAAGGGGAGCAGGCGAATCATGGTTCTAGCGGCGGTTGAGACTGCGAACGTCATGGCTGGCACCGGTGAACACACCGCCGACACCTTCAAGTGCGGCCGATGTGGTCTCGCAGGCGGCGAGCAGACTGACAGCGACAGTCAGCGCAATCGGCAGTCCGATCGTCATACGCGGTGTCATGCTCGGGCCTCCGCCTTATTTCCTGTGCGCAATCTAGGGTATGGATCGGCTTTCGTGAAGGCGTGTGTCTGAAAAAACATAAGAGCGGGCCGAAGCCCGCTCTCTGAAGCTTTGGTGATCTGGAGTGATCAGAAGCTGAAACTGACACCGAAGTCAGCGGTCGTCTGGTCACCCCCGGCATCAAAGTCTGTGAAGCGTACACCGCCAACAAGGCTGGCACCACCACCGAGATCGTAGCTTGCGCCGACACCGACATGCGTGTCCCTAGCAAAGTCGCGGCGTGCAAATGCCGTCACAGTCGTTTCGGCGAAGCTAGCACTCATCGACAAACCGTACTGGTCGTCAGAAGCGAGCAATCCCGATCCATCATTAAACAGCGTGCCGTATGTGGCACGAACTTCAATGTCGCCGAAAGTGTACTGACCACCGACTGCTACGTGATCGATATTGAGACCGCCTACATCTCCGCGCTCAACACCGGCACCAATCTCGAAGTCGCCCATGGCATACCGTGCGCCGATGCCATACGTATTCACACGGTCATTGTTGCCGTCGCGCACGTTCACCTGCCCGATGTGCGCATGAACGGTCAGACCTTCGATGGTGTAAGTATACAGCGCATTGGTGCCGCCGCTGTTGAACACACCGCCGTTGAAGTTACGGATGAGGTAAGTGTTCTCGTTAACAAATCCGAGACCTGTCAAGCCAACGCCGTGAAGATCGCCAACTGCGCCCTGAACAGCACCCATGGTGTCACCCATGGTGAGGGTGCCCCAGTCACCGGCGATGAAGACGGTGGCACCATTCGTGCCCATATTGCCCGACGCTGCATCACCAGCGGTGTGCGCACGGAACGAACCACCAAAGGCCAGCCCAGTCGACGTTTCGCCCGAAAGCGTAAACAACACACGCACACGGCTGTCAAAGCGCAGTTCATCAACGGCGGCGTCGTTATAGACGATACCCATCCGTCCGTCGCCCGACAGAGCTACGTCTGCTGCTGCAACGCCTGCCGACATGACCAGAGCGGTCGAAGCAAGAAGAAGCTTTTTCATTTTTTCCCTCGTTATCTAAGGAGTTCCTCGCCCCACCAGTTTTGGCGAGGTCTGAGCCTGTTTCATCCTTTCCAAAGGGTTTTTCAAGCCAAAGCGAAACGGCGCCGCTGCATGGGGGATGACATGGTGCAGAATTGCCACGCATTCGCTGTCAGAAGCCGCTCAGGTGACGCAATTGATACCCGAAAGCAGACCGGTTGCGCCCCCTGAGTCTGCACTCTTGTTCCACAGGACTGAACAAGATAGAGATTATGCGTCTGTTATGGGGAATTCATCGATGGCGCTTTCGGGCAAATTGCGCGTGACTGTTCTGACCGCTCTGATTCTCGGGTTGGCGGGTTGCGGCGGCATGGGGAACCTGTTTCAGGGCGGAGAGCGTTCGCGCCAGGCGGCTGCCGAGATCCACGAACGCGATCGCAGCGCCGGGCCGACGCGGCGATCAACAGTCTGGGACCTGTTTTCCAATGCGCAGCCGCCCAGCGTCACGGTCGAGGTCAACCGTTACCTGTGGAATGCCGCTCTAGAGACGCTGGATTTCCTCCCGGTTCAGTCAGTCGACCCGTTCTCGGGCGTGATCGTGACCGGCTTCGGCACACCGCCTGGCGGTGGCCGCGCCTATCGGGCGGCCGTGCTCATCAACGACCCGGCGCTGGACGCGCGTTCGCTGAATGTAGCGCTTATGACATCGGGCGGCCCGGCCAGCCGCGAGACCATTCGCGCGGTCGAGGATGCGATCCTGACCCGCGCGCGCCAGTTGCGGGTGCGCGACCGGGGGCTGTGATCTGCCCTGTGATATGGACCTTGTTCCCTTGCAGCGCTAAAGAAGCCGGGCCGGTCGTGCCCGGCAGTCTCTAGCAAGCATCCGAGGAACAGTCATGGCCAGCCAGCAAGACGCACGGTATCAGCCGCAAGCGATTGAACAGAAATGGCAAAATGCCTGGGACGGGGCCGAAGTGTTCCTTGCGCGCCGCGACCCGGCGCGGCAGAAATACTATGTCCTCGAGATGTTTCCCTACCCGTCGGGGCGCATCCATATGGGCCATGTGCGCAATTACACGATGGGCGATGTGGTCGCGCGCTACAAGATGGCGCAGGG
>REER01000140.1 GCA_007694945.1 Paracoccaceae bacterium
GCATCCGGGGGAGCTTGCGCGTCACCGCTGTTTGACGCTCGCGCAGGAATGGCAGCCCCGCGATTGGGGGTTGCCCTATGGAAGTGCCCCGGCGCATCGGCTTGGCCCGGGGTTGCGCTGCAACGCGCTGGATGTGCTGCATATGGCCTGCCTAGCGGGCGAAGGGTTGGCCTGCCTGCCGGAATTCCTGTGTCGCGATGATATCCGTGCGGGACGCCTGCTGCCGGTGCTCAGGGAAAATGGTTTGCCGCAACCGCAGGGCTCTGTGGTCCTTCTTCGGCCCGAGGGCGCTGAGCCGCCGCGCCGGGTGCGGGAACTGATCGCGTTTCTGGTGACACATCTGCGGCAGAGGGGTGATGCGGCAGAGGGCTGACGCAGAAGAAGGCGCTGGCGGTGGTTAAGCCTGGTCTGCGGCAAACCCAGGACGCGCAGAGGGGGCGGTCGCGACCCCCGGAGTGCTGAACGCGCGTCGGCCGTCCAGCCGCGCTACAAGGGGTGCATTACTTGATAGAGGCCGCACTGCGTGTCGACAGGTGCTCTGCGGCTCCTGCCCGGGTGCAGATATCGGCCAAGGGAAGCGTGGTCTGGAGGTGCCTCAGCAGGCTGCCGCGGACGGCGCGTCTGGGAGGCGCGGGCCGGGCAGGGTGAGGTCGAGCGTCTCGACCGCCCCTCCCGCCGCCTGCAACACACCGGCCAGCCGCTCCAGAAAGCGCCGAACACCAGGCCCGGGCTCGGGCCGCCGGGCCTGCACCACCACAAGCGCAGTATGCGTGCAGTCTGAAAGCACGGAGTGCGGGCTGCGCCGCGTGATCCAGTCGCGGGCATGAACCCTGCCAGCAGCGTCAATGAAGATCACCTCACCCGCGTCTAGATGGGACAGCCCGCCGCCGATGTCCTCGAACTGTTCGCTGCCGTCGGCGAAGCGCACCTGCAGGGTGCCCGCGATCCGGTCAAGATCGAAAACAGCGGCGCGCAGCCCCGCCTCTGCCGCAAACGTGGTGCAGAGCCAGGCGACCGGATGGGCCGAACCGCCTGCATCTGCCGGATCATCTGGCCCACCGTCGAGATCCAGCCGATGCGCGTGGCGCAGCAGCAACAAGCCGACATGAAGATTGGGATAGGCCGCGCGAATGGCGGGATCGTGCAGGAACATGGGGGAAAACTTCGAGCAGGGGAGCGGACCGGGGCAGGGTGGCCGCCACACTGCGGCCGGGTCAGGCGTTGCGCTTTCGCCACTGCGCGACCGGGAGCGATGCATGACCACACCCGGTGACGCGCAGCGTCGCGATACAGCCAACAGGCTGTGCGCGGCGGCGCGAATGGGTGTATCGTACTGTTCCGGGCATGGTCTTCCCCTTGCTGATGGGAGTGTGTCCCAGAGCGCGCGGCGATGGAAGAGCCAGATTGCGGTCGAATGACGGGGCCAGTTGGTTTGTGGCAGGCGCGTCACAGGCTCCGGCAGCAGTCGGAAGGTTGGACGGCGACACACCGAGGGCTGCGCCGCTCGCCCTGCCGCAAGCACCCGTCAGTGGCGTGCGCGCGCCGACGCGTCAGCCCGCAAGGGTTGCTGCGCGGACGTTGCACTGCGTGTCCTGAATCCGCGCAACAGCATCCCGTAAGCGCGTTGCCCGAGCCGTCCGATCCGACGCAGGCCCTGATACATATCGGCGGCGCGCGCCTCGTTCTGGCGGCGCAAGTTGCCATCCGGATCGGGGCGCATCCAATGTGTGTACGGGAGCATGTCCAAACCTTTCATGTTGTGCCCGCCCGTTGGATGGGCAAGAGAAATTTATCAGAACAGTCAGGCTGGTTCCGCATTCCTGCCTTCAGGTTGCATATTGGTGCCGGTTTTATTGGATTGACAAACGATGCTTTCTGCTGGGATGCATTAGTTTATCTTAACAATAAGGGTGTCATGCGACAGCTTCCGCCCCTCAATGCCCTGCGCGCCTTCGAAGCGGCTGCGCGCCTTATGAGCTTCAGCAAGGCTGCGCAGGAGCTCAATGTCACCCCCGCCGCCGTCAGCCAGCAGATCCGGTCGCTGGAGGACATGGCCGGCGTGAAGCTCTTCCGTCGTCTCACGCGGTCATTGCTGCTGACCGATGCCGGCCAGGCGGCCTTGCCATTCATGACCGAGGGGCTGGATCAACTGGCCGAGGGCTACCGTGCACTACGGCGTCAGGATGAGGCGGGTGTTCTGACGGTCAGCGTGGGGCCGACAATCGGCGCGAAATGGTTGGTGCCCCGGCTTGAAAGGTTCCATGCCCGACATCCGGACATCGGCATACGCGTTGATGCCAATGTGCGCGTGGTGGATTTCCGCCGCGACGATGTGGATGTGGCGATCCGCTACGGCGCTGGCGTTTATGATGGCCTGACCGCGCATTGTCTGATGTCGGAATTCGTTGCTCCTGTCTGCAGCCCCACTTTGCTGAAGGGTGACATGCCGCTGCGCAAGCCCGCCGATCTGCACCACCACACCCTGCTACATGCGCAATGGCGGATGCAGCACGCTTTCGCCCCGAACTGGCGCATGTGGTTGCTGGCCACTGGGCTGACCGATGTCGACCCTGATCGCGGGCCGCAATTCAGCGAAGACAGCCTTGTCGTTCAGGCCGCGATCGCGGGGCAGGGCGTGGCGCTGGCCAGTCGCGCTGTCGTCGCTGCGGATATTGCATCGGGGCTGCTGGCATATCCGTTCGGTGCACCTGACGGTCGAGGCGAGGGCTATGGCTTTTACGTCGTGTATCCCGAAGCCGATGCAAGTCGGCCAAAGGTGCGGGCCTTTACTGAATGGGTTCTGGAGGAGGCCAGCGAAGCGGACCCCGACTGATATCAGGGCCGCACGCACCGGGCACGTCGGTCGCCTCATGCGGTCATCGCGCCCAGCGCGCGGGCAAGCGCGTCGCAGAAGCGGTCAACGCGGGCGGCGTCGGCTTCGGCAAAGCCGATGACAAGGCCGCAGCGCGGCGCCGCGATGCAATAGCCCGACAGGGCTGAAACAGCAAATCCTGCCTGGCGCAGCTCTGCCAGAATCAGCCCTTCGTCGCGCGGGGTGCTGAACTCGGCGACCAATTGCAGGCCGCCATCGGGACGGCGCAGGCGAAGTGCGCTGCCGCAGCGGGCCACAAGCCCCTCGGCCAGCAGCGCTTCGCGGGCGGCATAGGCGCGGCTGATGCGGCGCAGATGCGCGCGCCATCCGCCATCGGCGAGGAGTCCCGCGAACGCCGCCTGCACATGCACATTCGCTCCCATGCCAAGGTTACGCTGCGCCTGCGCCAAAGGCTCCGCCAGCCCCGGCGGCACCACTGCCCAGGCCAGCCGCAACCCCGGCGCGAGGCTCTTGGCGGCCGTGCCGAGATAGATCACGCCGTCGCCGCCCGCCAGCGCATGCAGCGCCGGAATTGCGCCGCCCCGCCACAGAAACTCGCTGTCGTAATCATCCTCGAGCACCACCGCGCCCTGCGCCCGGGCAGCCGCCAGCACCGCCTGCCGCCGTGGCAGGCTCATGCGCGCCCCGGTGGGAAACTGGGTGGACGGCGTGAGATAGATGAATCGCACCGGCCCCGCCCGGGTGCGACAGTGATGCGCGATGCAGGCCCCTTCGGAATCCACCGGCACAGGCGTCAGCCGCAATCCGGAACCGGCGAAGGCGGCACGCGCCCCGGCATAACCCGGATCCTCCACCAGCACCCTGTCGCCAGGTGCCGCAAGCGTCTGCGCCACGAGCGCCAGGGCCGCCTGCATCCCCGGCAACACCAGCACCTGATCCGCATCGATCCGCAGGCCCCGGTGCCGCACAAGCTGATCGGCGATTGCCGTGCGCAGCGCGGGCAACCCGTGATAGTCGGCATAGCCTGCCGCTTGTGGCGAAATCCGCCGTGCGGCCCGCCGCAGCCGCCGGGCGAAGGCGTCGGCGGGAAAGAGCGCCGGGTCGGGCTCGCCGGGGG
>REER01000097.1 GCA_007694945.1 Paracoccaceae bacterium
AAGCTCGACAAGCAAGCGCGCGCCGCCAAGGCGCAGGAGATGATCTGATGCTGGTCCAGGATCATGACCGCGCGGGCGGGTATTGGGGGGCAGTCTATGCCTTTTGCGCCGTCAAGGGCTTGCAGGTAGTCATTGACGGCCCTGTGGGCTGCGAAAACCTGCCCGTGACCAGCGTGCTGCATTACACCGATGCACTGCCGCCGCATGAATTGCCCATCGTGGTAACCGGGCTGGGCGAGGAAGAGCTGGGCCGCGATGGAACCGAGGGCGCCATGAAACGCGCTTGGAAAACGCTCGATCCTGCTTTGCCCGCCGTCGTCGTTACTGGCTCCATCGCCGAGATGATCGGCGGCGGTGTGACCCCCATGGGCACGAACATCCAGCGCTTTCTGCCGCGCACTATCGACGAAGACCAGTGGGAAGCCGCCGACCGCGCGATGACCTGGATCTTTACCGAATACGGCATGACCAAGGGCCGCATGCCGCCCGAGAAGAAGCGCGAGGCGGACGCAAAACCCCGCGTCAACATCCTTGGGCCGATGTATGGCACCTTCAACATGCCGAGCGATCTTGCCGAGATCCGGCGTCTGGTCGAGGGCATCGGGGCCGAGGTCAACATGGTCATGCCGCTGGGCGCGCACCTGGCCGAGATGCGGAACCTGGTGAATGCCGACTCCAATATCGTGATGTATCGTGAGTTTGGGCGCGGTCTGGCCGAGGTTCTAGGCAAGCCGTATCTGCAAGCCCCAATCGGCATGGAGAGCACCACGCTCTTCCTACGAAAGCTGGGCGAGATGTTGGGACTCGACCCTGAGCCCTTCATCACGCGCGAGAAGCATTCGACGCTGAAACCGATGTGGGATCTTTGGCGCTCGGTCACGCAGGATTTTTATGCCACTGCTTCCTTCGCGGTCGTTGCCAATGAAACCTATGCGCGGGGGCTGCGCAATTTCCTTGAGAATGATCTGGGCATGCCCTGCGCCTTTGCGGTCGCCCGCACGCGCGGGGCCAAGACCGACAATGAGCGCGTGCGCGCGCTGATGGGTGAGAAGCGGCCACTGATCGTGTTTGGGTCCATTAACGAGAAGATGTATCTCGCCGAGCAGAAGGCCGGGCATGGGCCTGCGCCTGCCTTCATCCCGGCGAGCTTCCCAGGTGCCGCGATCCGGCGCCATACCGGCACGCCGATGATGGGCTATGCGGGCGCGACCTATGTCTTGCAAGAGGTCTGCAACGGGCTGTTCGATGCGCTCTTCCACATCCTGCCCTTGGGCAGCCAGATGGATGCGGCCGAGGCAACGCCCGCCACACTGAAGCGTGACCTGCCGTGGTCCGAGGCCGCCAAGGCCGAGCTGGACCGGATTGTCGCAGAGCACCCCATTCTGACCCGCATTTCCGCGGCGCGCACCCTGCGCGACGCGGTCGAGAAAGCCGCGCTCGAGCGCGGCGTCGAGAAAGTTGACAGCGATCTGGTCGTGGCGCTCCGCCCCGGCCTGTCAAACGCCTGAGGAGAGGAGAACGACCATGGCAGACTACACGGTCAATACCCCGCGTCCCCGCCACGAGCGGGCGCAGACGTGGGAATACAAGCTCTATTTCAGCGTGATTTTCGTATTGGCGCTGGCGACCGGTCTGATGACCTGGTCGTGGCGGTTCGTGACCACAGGCAAACTGCCGGCGACCGGGCCGATCGGCCGGGCGCTGAAGGATGCGCATGTGATCGCGCCCATAATTTTCCGGAGCTGAAACGCTGCGGGCAACAGTTTCCCGTGGGCATGGGCCTGCGGGAGCGGTGCTGCTCCATGACGGGGCGCATCATCCCGGCCGCAGGGTGTGCGGCGTCAGTCTTATGATCCGGAGGATACTATGGCTGAAAATACCGACCTGTCGTTCACAGGTCTCACTGATGAGCAGGCCCAGGAACTGCACGCAGTGTACATGAGCGGTCTTACGCTCTTTGTCGCTGTTGCAGTGGTGGCGCATATCGCCACCTACATCTGGCGTCCGTGGTTCTGAGGAGACACGATAAATGTCAAAATTCTACAAGATCTGGCTCATCTTCGACCCCCGCCGCGTGTTCGTGGCGCAGGGCGTCTTCCTCTTCCTGCTGGCCGCGATGATCCACCTGGTGGTGTTGTCCAACGGCATCAACTGGTTCGCTGCGGCCGCCGAGCGTGCTGCCGGCGGCTGAGCAGGCAAGAGTGCATGATCGTCGCGGGCGGGGGGCTCCCGCCTGTCGCCCGCGACAACCGAATCACGGGGTTTACCCGACGCGGCAGGCCGTAGCTGGCTTGGCGTCATAATTTGGAGAGGGAAGCATGGCACTGCTCAGCTTCGAACGAAAATATCGCGTGCCAGGGGGCACGCTCGTCGGCGGGAACCTGTTCGACTTTTGGGTTGGGCCATTCTACGTCGGCTTCTTCGGGGTCACGACGATCTTCTTCGCCGTCCTCGGAACCCTTCTGATCTTCTGGGGCGCGGTGCTGCAAGGCACCTGGAATCCCTGGCTGATCTCGATTGACCCGCCGCCTCTGTCTTACGGGCTGGGACCGGCACCACTTCTCGAAGGCGGGCTGTGGCAGATTGTGACGATCTGCGCTATCGGGGCCTTCGTCTCATGGGCACTGCGCGAGGTTGAAATCGCGCGCAAGCTCGGCATGGGGCTGCATGTACCCTTTGCCTTTGGCGTGGCAATCTTTGCCTATGTCACGCTGGTCGTCATCCGTCCTGTATGGATGGGCGCATGGGGCCACGCATTCCCCTATGGCATCTGGACCCACCTCGATTGGGTTTCCAATGTCGGCTACACTTACGGCAATTTCCACTACAACCCGGCCCACATGATCGCGGTGACGTTCTTCTTCACCACGACGCTGGCGCTGGCGTTGCATGGCGCGCTGGTTCTGTCAGCAGCCAATCCGGCAAAGAAGGGCGACACCATGAAGACGCCCGACCATGAGGACACGTTCTTCCGTGACTTCATCGGCTATTCCGTGGGTACGCTGGGCATTCACCGCCTCGGCCTGTTTCTTGCGCTGAATGCCGGGTTCTGGTCGGCGGTCTGTATCGTCATCTCTGGCACGATCTGGTTCGACCAGTGGGTGTTCTGGTGGGATTGGTGGCTCGATCTGCCCTGGTGGCGCGATATCGCAGGAGGCGTCAATGGCTGAGTATCAGAATATCTTCACCCAGGTTCAGGTGCGCGCTGCACCTGAAATGGGGATGGTCGAAGGCGTCGAGCTGGAAAACCGCACCAAATCCGCGAGTTTCTCCAACCTTCTGGGGTGGTTCGGCAACGCACAGCTTGGTCCGATCTATCTTGGCACCATGGGCGTGATCAGCCTTGCTACTGGTGCGATCTGGTTCGTCATGGTCGGGCTCTGGTTCTGGGATCAGGCGGGTTATAACCCGGCGGTCTTCCTGCGCGACCTGTTCTGGTTGTCGCTGGACCCGCCCGCGCCTGAATACGGTCTGAGCATTCCGCCGATGCGGGAGGGGGGGTATTTCCTGATTGCCTCGTTCTTCCTGCTGATCTCGGTCATGACGTGGTGGGTGCGTACCTGGCTACGCGCTGAAGCGCTCGGAATGGGAAAGCATGTCGCCTGGGCGTTCCTGTCGGCGATCTGGCTGTTCCTCGTGCTGGGCCTCTTTCGCCCGCTCCTTATGGGGTCGTGGTCCGAGGCGGTGCCCTACGGGATCTTTACCCACCTCGACTGGACCAACCTGTTCAGCCTCCAATATGGGAACCTCTTCTACAATCCGTTCCACGCACTCTCGATCGTGTTCCTCTATGGCTCGGCCCTGCTGTTCGCCATGCATGGGGCAACCATCCTCGCAGTCTCGCGCTTCGGCGGCGACCGCGAGTTAGAGCAGATCGTCGATCGTGGCACGGCCTCGGAACGCGCCGCCCTGTTCTGGCGCTGGACGATGGGCTTCAACGCCACGATGG
>REER01000073.1 GCA_007694945.1 Paracoccaceae bacterium
GCGGGCCCCGGCGGCATAGGCGGCGGTCACGCCCGAAGGGTCCACATTGCCGCCGTCCGGTTCGAACATGATACAGCGGATGCCGGTGAAATCGACCAGCGGGTGCAGGCGCTCGGCCTCATCGCGCGAGAGTTCGTGGAAATCGATCCCGTAGCGGCGGCCCTTGGCCTCTTGCAGGCGCAGCTGATGCTCGCGCGCCTCGGTCTGCGCCAGATAGAGCGATCCGGGCTGGAAGACGCCGCAGCCCTGACCGGTCTCGGCCTCCAGCTCCTTGTAGAGGGTCATCGTGTAGTGCTGCATGCGCGAGATGTTGGTGTTGTCATGGAGCCCGTGCAGGTTCGCCGCCGCATGCCAGGTGGAGCCCGAGGTCAGCTCGTCACGCTCCAGCAACACCACATCGGTCCAGCCCAGCTTGGCGAGGTGATAGAGGATCGAGCAGCCGATCACGCCCCCGCCGATGACGACGGCCTGTGCATGCGATTTCATCATATCCTCCGCTTCGCGCGCCTGCTTCGATCTGACATGCAAGTCCTGCCCGTGACGAGTGGCGTTTGCGACTCAGGAGGCAACGAAGCCGTCACGCAGGCGTCCTTGCGCGCACGCGGAACAGATCGACATCGTCACGATCTTCATGCGGGGTCACGCCAAAGGCCGCGCGATAATGCCGCGACATGCCCGCAACGGTCGAATAGCCGACCGCAAAGGCGACATCGCGCAGGGCCGTGTTCGAGAAGCGCACCATCTGGCGCGCCTCATCAAGGCGCATCTGGCGGTAATAAGCCAGCGGCCCAAGCCCCGTGGCCTGCTTGAATATCCGCTCCAGATGCCGGACCGAGACTGCCGCCTCGCGCGCGACATCTCCTATGGGCATCGGGGTGTCGATATTGTCGCGAAAGACCGCAATTGCGCGCGTCACCGGGGCGGGCAGCATGTCGCTGGCCGAGTCGCCCGTGGCCGAGGGGCGGCGCTGGATGACCGATTCCGAACGCACCATCGGGTGCTGAAACCAGCAAGCGACCTCGGTCATGATCTGCGTGTCGAGTTCCGCCCCGATCCGGCGCAACATCAGGTCGAAGACAGCATTCGCGCCCGAAGCCGTTTCCCGTCGCCGGTCGATGGTCATGACCGCGTCACCCGGAATCGCGCGTGGGAAGGCCGCGCGGAAGGCGGCCTCATAACACCAGTGAACGGAGACACGGTAACCATCGAGCAAGCCCGCCTGCGCCAGTGGAAACACGCCACCGCTGAACGCGCCCATCGTCACGCCTATCCGCTCCAGCCGTCGCAGCGCACCGAGCGTGCGCTTCGCGTCGACCATCTCCGCCTGCGGGCTGGAGATGACGTATAGCGTGTCCACGCGCTCCAGTGCGTCCAGTGGGGCATGGGCGGCGAACTCGATATCGGCGCTGCAGGTGACCGGCGCGCCGGTCTCGGAAATGATCTGCCAATGATAGTGATCATGGCCTGAAATCTGGTTTGCCGCGCGCATCGCCTCAACCGCCGAGGAGAGGCAGCCCATTGGGAAACCCGGCATGATCAGCAAGGCGACCGTGCCGGCGCGCGAATGCGGTTCCACCCGTCTGCCGTTGAAATTGCTATGCTGTTTCATGAAGTTGCATCCTTGCAGTGGAGGGCTCAGTCATAATTGCCCTTTACCCGTTCCTTGGTGGGGTCGAAATGCGGGCTCCGCACCACTTTAGCCGCCAGCCGCTTCTGCAAGCCATCAAGCTGGCCGACCTCCAACTCGGTGGCAATCTCGGCATGGGTCACATCCACCGGCGCCAGCGCGATGACCTTGCCCAGGATGGGCGATCGCATGGCCGAGGTGATCTCGCCCACCTGCGCGCGACCCCGCCGGATGCAATCGCCAGAGGCAGGCACGATCCCGCCCTCGATATCCAGCCCCACCAGCTTGCGCACCGGGTTCGCCTTGCGTCGCTCCAGCGCGGCTAGCCGTAAAGGGATCAGCCCATGCGGTTGCCCCGCTTCCCAGACGGCATCGAACACGGTTTCGGCGTCCTTGGGCGCGCAGAAGATTTCAAACCCCAACTCGCCGGTGTACCCAGTGCGGCTCAGCACCAGCGGCGCCCCGTCATAATTCCCGATCCGCGCTATGGCGAAGCGGAAACCGCCTAATTCATCGACCGAGGGCTGTGTCGGCGGCGTCCAGATGATCTCGCGCAATAACTCGCGCGAATTCGGCCCCTGCACGGCGATATTACACAGATGGTCGGTGGCGCTGCGCACATGAACATTCAGACCCTTTTCCTGCGCCACCTCGCGCAGATGCAGCCCCGAGGCATCGGCGCTGCCTACCCAGCGGAAGTTCGAATCGCTCAGTCGGTAGACGATGCCGTCATCCATCATCCCTCCGTGCTCATGGCAAACAGCGGTATAGGCGCACTGCCCGACCGACAACTTGCGCATGTCGCTGGTCAAGCAGTATTGAAGCAGCGCCTCCGCATCAGGGCCCAGCACCTCGAACTTGCGCAGGGGCGACAGGTCCATCACCACCGCACGCTCACGCCGGGCCCAGTATTCATCAATCGCGCGGTGGCCGGTCATGCCCTGCGCCAGCCAGAAGCCGTTATATTCGACGAAATTGCGCGTGTGGCGGGCAAAACATTGGTGGAAACCGGTCTCACGCGTCGGCTGCACGGGGCTGTCGGGGCTCATGCGATACCCTTTCGATGGTCTGAAATCCTGCCCCTGATCATAGACCCGCACCTGTATGTCCGTAGGGTTCCAGCCATTGGCGGGGTCGATGTCACAGGGGCAGGCGGTGGAGACGCAGACCAGATCTGTCAGCGCCTGCAGCGTCACATAGTCACCGGGGCGCGACCTTGGGTCATCCACACCGATGGCGTTGGCATCTTCCAGCATGGTATTGAAAAATATGTTTATCGCGGGCCAGCCCTTGCGCGGGCGCACATTCCAGCGGGCCAGATCGCGGGTGATATTGTCCGAGCAATTCACATGGCCGGGATAACCCATATCCTCGAAATACCGCGCGGTGCAGGGCAGCTCGAAGATGTCATGCCGCCCGCAAGTGTCCTGCACGATCTGCACCAGCGGCTCGTGATCCACGGTCAAGTATTTCGAGAAGATGCACGGTTCGGGATAGAGGCTCCCGATCAGCGTACGCTTGGTGGTGGGGTCGATGTCCCGCTCCAGCCCCTGATCCAGCGCGCGCAGGGAAAACACCTGAAAATCCCCGCATTCGCGCCCCTGCACATCGAGGATCTGGATGAACTGGCCCTTGCGCACCTCATAGACCCTGGCCTCACCGGGCAGGATGTTGAGGTCGGTCAGCGGATCGGCCAGCGGCTCGGGCGGAGCCAGCCCGCCCTTGGCCACGCCGGGGTTGGCGCGGCGGATATAAAGCGCCAGTTCGGTGGGGGCGGTCTGGGCGGTGGGGTCCGGCACCGGGCCGGGGGCGCGGCCGACGTCGAAGCCTGCTGCCTCCAACCCGCGCAACACGCGGGGGCCCGAGGCATCGGCCATTAGCGCGTTCTGCAAGCCCCCCGGCGCCCCCTGACCCGCCGCGCCGATCGTGCCTGCATCGGAACGGTCCTGCGGGTCGAAGAAGGTCAGTTCCGCAAGCTGCATCCCCTCCCGATCTATGATCCAGATCTCGTCAACCGCTTCGATCCGCACTGCGCGCGAGCCGCCCCCCGGAACCGGGTGGCGTTCGGTCCCAGGCGGTAGGATCGGCAGGCCCGGAACCCGTGCCGCGCCCAGTTGTGTGACTCGTTCGAAGGGCAGAAACAGGCTCATTGTCGCCTCCGTAGTCCAGAGTGGGCGCGCTCAGTTGAACAGATAGGCTTCCATGCTGTCATCGAGCGCGTCAACCCATGGGGTATGGTGCTTCGGCGCCATACTGCCGGTCATCACGGATTTGTAGGAATTGTTGCGGAAGCCCATGATGTTTTCCTTCTTGCGCTTATTCTAATCGTAGAAGGCCGCAAAGGCACCGTCCACATCGAAGGATAGATAATCGGTTTCCGAAATCAGTTCGCGCACATACCGCCTGCATAGATCAGGCTGATCTCGTCGCGCTTGCCCAGATCGTCGATCGCCTTGCGCGCCTTCCGGATCGCCGCCATGCCGGGCACGCCGGTAGACGAAGCGCTCTTCCTCGGAGGGCTGACAGAACACCTGTTGCGTGCGCCCGGTCAGCGCCTCGGTGGTCATGCCGATGTCGCGGGCGCGCTGTTCCTGCCCGTCACCGCGGCTTTCGCGTTCACGCCTGCCATAGCGGATCGCCTGCATGGATACGGGGCGTAGGCTTTCGAACTGGTCGATGTGGTAGCAGAAGGGTTTGGAGAAGCCGTCGCGCGGCTTGCCATCCTCGTCGAATTTGAGCCACATCATCTCGGGCTCGGCGCCAACGCGCAACTGCAAGCCATTGTGTTTATTCTGGAGCTCCTGATGCAGGCGACGCAGGTTGCCGCGGCAATCGGCGGTCAGGAACGCGCCGGGATTGACCTTTTCTTCGCGGTTGCGGAACAGCGTGCAATAGAAGCAGCCAATTTCGGGCGCCCAAGGCAATTGCATGAAGGTTTCAGGCTCGGGAATGCCGATCAGCTCTGCGGCTTCCGGGCCATAACACAGATATTCGGCATCACGATTGAGGAAAAGGTTCATCGTGGCGCCGTAGACAAGCTGAAACCCCTTCTTGGCCATGCGCTCCCAATGGTCCGACGGGATGCCCTTGCCCATTATCTTCCCGGTTATGGACACGAATTGCAGGCAGAGATACTCGATTCCCAACTCGTCGATCCTCTTGCGAACTTCGCTGATCTTCTCGTCGCGGCCGTCGGCCTCTACAAAGGCTTCAATATCTGTTTTCCGGAATATGTCCCTCCTACTGTTCGCCCGGTACTTCCAAGCAAGTGACGCGGTGCGAGCTTTGTCTGCTCCCCTATCCTTAGCTGGAACCACTTGTTTTAATTCTGACCTGACGCGAACCACTCCTCCCATATTGAAACGATAGCATGCACCAAATACCAACCGATATGAAACCATTTTGTTCCCTATTTTGACCAGAAGTTTTAGATTTGGTGCAAGAGAAAATGTCACTATATCCTGAGAGTGATCGTCAGTTATGCAGACGGGCGCGACATTGTGCTGTTCCAAATTGCTGGAGAGTTGCCAGGAATGATGACCGTGAATGCTTCGGATATTGCGACCCATCTCAGGCAGCAAATCTCCTCGGGCCGATTCGCAGCGCAAGATCGCCTGCCGCCGGAACGGGTTCTGGCAGAACAGTATGGCGTGGCACGCGGGACCGTACGGCGGGCGCTGCGCCAGCTTGAGCAGTCGCAATTCGTCGAACGTCGGCCCGGGAGCGGAACCTATGTTACATTCTCCGATGGCGCGGCAGATCGGCCTATCTCGGAAATCACTCGTCCACGCGAA
Organism: Paracoccaceae bacterium; assembly: GCA_007694945.1. GTDB lineage: Bacteria > Pseudomonadota > Alphaproteobacteria > Rhodobacterales > Rhodobacteraceae > Roseinatronobacter. The sequence continues at coordinate 5,422 of REER01000073.1, forward strand.
CTTGTCGATGCCCGTTTCGCAGTCGAACCGCAGATGTGCCGGCTGGCGGTGCTGCATGCTACAGCCGCGGAACTGGACTCGCTGCGCGCCCATCTCGAACGGATGGAGGGTTGCGAGCATGACAGCGCAACTTTCGCGGATGTGGACGAAGAATTTCATATTGCCATCGCGCGTTGCACACAGAACCCGATGATCCTTTGTATGATGCGCCAGATTCATGAAACCCGCAGCCATGTCCAATGGGGGCGGATGCGCGAACTAACGCTGAACCCAGAAATCATCCGCGTCTACAATCAGCAGCACCGTCAGATCATCTACTCCATCACGCAGCGCGACCCAGAAGGGGCGGCAGATGCAATGAAAAAACACCTCGCCACTGCGCGCCAAACCCTGGTCGGGTTGGCCGACTGAAACTGGCCGAGCCCAGGTGCCGCATTCAGCCGCGATCATGGGGCATCCTTGCGGGCAAGATTGATACGGCACCCGGGCCCTTTGACTGGTTGCAATGACCTCGAAGCTCAGGTCATCGCAAATCTGCGGCTGGATCCGCCCGAAGCGAAAAAAATCGAGCTGTGCCTTCTTCATGCAGAGTTCTCTAAAAGCCTGACTATTTTGGAATTGTGTTTAGGGACGCCCTGCCAATCTCATTTCAGAACAATCGCCCTGATGGTTCTGCAGACGCCGCAAGGGCACGCAGATATGCGCCATAGGCCGTCTTGCCAAATAGCGCCGCGCGCCTGGCAAGTCCGGTCGCATCAATCCAGCCTTGCGCAAAGGCAATCTCGTCGGGTGAGCCGATCTGCAAACCCTGGCGCTGCTCCAAAGTGCGCACAAAATTGCCGGCATCAAGCAGACTGTCATGCGTGCCCGTATCGAGCCAGGCATAGCCGCGGCCCATCGTCTCGACCGACAAACCGCCCTCTGCCAAATACATTTCCAGGAGTGAGGTGATCTCCAGTTCGCCGCGCGCTGAGGGCCGGACCTGTGCCGCCTTCTCGGGCGCCGTGCCGTCGAGGCAGTAGAGCCCGGTGACCGCGTAATTGGATGGTGGCACGGCAGGCTTCTCGATAATCGCGCGGGCCTGTCCATTATCGTCGAAATCGACCACACCATAGCGTTCCGGGTCGGCTACACGGTAGCCGAAGACTGTGCCGCCATTCAGCTTTTCATCGGCCCGCGCCAAAAGCTTGGGTAGTCCATGACCGAAAAAGATATTGTCGCCCAACACCATGAGCGATGGTGCACCCGCTAGGAAATCACGGGCCAGCAGATAGGCCTGCGCGAGTCCGTCGGGGCTGGCCTGCACGATCCAGTCGAAGCGTAGTCCCCATTGACTGCCATAGCCCAGCAGCCGCTGGAACTGCCCCTGATCCTCAGGCGTGGTGATGATCCCAATCTCGCGAATACCTGCCAGCATGAGCGCCGAGAGCGGATAATATATCATCGGCTTGTCGTAGAGAGGCAGCAGTTGCTTGCTGACACCCATGGTGATCGGCCAGAGCCGTGTACCCGACCCGCCTGCCAGAATGATGCCCTTGCGCTGCGTCATGGCCGATCCTTCAGTTCTGCAACCACATCTTTCAAATCCGCGCGCCAGTCGGGCTGCGTCAGACCGAATTTTGCAAGCCCCACGCAGTCCAGCCGCGAGTTCAGCGGCCGCGGCGCGGGCGTGGGATAAGCCATGCTGGGAATATCCTCGATCCGGCAGGCAAGCCCGGCCTCAGAGATGATCGCGCGCGCAAAATCCGCCCAGCTGACGGCAGGCGCACCCGACAGGTGATAGATGCCCGAAAGATCCGCGCGATCACGCAGCCCCTGTGCCATGCGCAGACTGGCCGCAGCAATCGCACGCGCGGGAGTCGGCCCACCGATCTGATCTGCCACCACGCGCAGGCTTTCGCGGTCCGCCCCGAGCCGCAGCATGGTGCGCACGAAATTCGTCCCATGGCGGGAAAAGACCCAGGAAGTGCGCAGGATCGCATGCACCCCGCCCGCCCTACCCACGCCTTCCTCACCCTTGAGTTTCGAGCGCCCATAGGCGTTGATCGGGGATGTGAGGTGGTCTGGCGCGAAATAGGCCTCACCTGCGCCGTCAAAGACATAATCCGTCGAAATCTGCACGAGGGGTATACCAAGCGCGGCACAGGCCTGCGCCATGGCGGCGGGGCTCGCACCATTGATAACGCTCGCCGTGTCTTCCTCGGTCTCGGCCCGGTCCACGGCGGTCCAAGCAGCCGCATTGATCACGGCGTCTGGTCTCTGGGCCGTGATAGCCGCAGCGCAGGCGCCGGGGTCCAGAAGGTCTGCCTCAGCGCGGCTGAGATATCTGGCCTCAGGGGCCACACGCACAAGTTCACGGGCGACCTGGCCGGTCTGTCCGAATACGAGAATCACGCTTTGACCCCCAGTCGTTGCCCTACGCCGCGTCGCGCCTGCAAGGGTCGCCACCACTCCTCATTTGCCAGATACCAGGCGACAGTGCGCCGTAGCCCTTCTTCGATGCTCACCGACGGCCGCCAGCCCAGTTCCTGCCGGATGCGGGTGGGGTCGATCGAATAGCGCGCATCATGGCCGGGCCGGTCTGGGACGAAGGTGATCTGATCCGCGTGAGAGCCCTGCACTTTCGGTCGCATCTCGTCCAGGATCGCACAGAGCATGCGCACCAGTTCGAGATTGCTGCGCTCATTCTCGCCGCCGATATTGTAGCTGCGTCCGATCCGGCCTTTTGCCAGCAGCAGCAGAAGCGCCTCCGCGTGATCCTCGACATAAAGCCAGTCGCGCACATTGGAGCCATCACCGTAAATCGGTAGAGGTTTGCCCGCCAGCGCATTGAGGATGATAACTGGCACCAGCTTTTCGGGAAAATGGTAGGGACCGTAATTGTTTGAACAATTGCTCAGCACCACTGGCAGGCCATAGGTATGGTGCCAGGCGCGCACCAGATGGTCGCTGGCCGCCTTTGAGGCCGCATAGGGCGAACGCGGGTCATAGGGCGTCGCTTCAGTGAACTGCCCCTTCGGCCCTAGCGAGCCGAAGACTTCATCGGTCGAGATATGATGGAAGCGGAAGCTCTTTGGCCGCCCCCTTCCCCGCCAATAAACACGTGCCGCCTCGAGAAGCTCATAGGTGCCCGTGACATTGGTCGAGATGAAATCTCCGGGTCCGTCGATCGAGCGGTCGACATGGCTCTCGGCGGCCAGATGCATGACCGAATCAGGCTGATGGGCCGCAAAGATGCGCGCAAGCGCTGCGCGGTCGCGGATATCGGCCCTCTCGAAGGCATAAAGCGGGCTTTCGGCCACGGGCGCCAGATTCTCCAGACAGGCTGCATAGGTCAAAGCGTCGAGATTGACCACTGCATGGCCCCGCGCCACCGCGAGCCGCACTACAGCCGAGCCTATGAACCCCGCACCCCCTGTAACCAGAAGTTTCATCCCTTACCCTTCAAATAGAAATGGGCTCTCAAAATCAGAAAAAAGCGGCGCTTTCGCGTCCTTCTCGGACAAAACCGGCACAACTGCCCCCCAGTCGATGCCGACCGAATCCCAGGCCACCGCCCCGTAACAGTCCGGCGCGTAGATATCCGTGCACTTATACTGCACCTCGCAATCCTCGGTCAGTGTCAGAAACCCGTGCAGAAACCCTTTGGGCACATAAAGCTGCGTGCCGGTCTCGGCCGAGAGTTCCACTGCGACATGCTGACCATAGGTTGGCGAGCCTTTGCGCGCATCCACTGCCACATCGAGGATCATACCGCGCGTACACCGTACCAGCTTGTCCTGCGCATGGGGCGGGCGCTGGAAGTGCAGGCCCCGCAAAGTGTGGCGCGGCGCGGAATAGCTGTGATTGTCCTGCACGAATTCGGGCCATTCGAGCCCCGCCGCGGCCAAGGCCGCGCGGTTCCAGGTCTCGGAGAACCAGCCGCGCGCATCCCCAAAGCGGCGCGGTGTGACCAGAACGGGCCCAGACAGAGAAAATATCTTGATATCCATAGGCGCCTCTTGATGCCTTGACTACCGCTTACACCAATAAACCTCGATCGGAAATGTGTTCAGGGAGTTTGCCAGGTTCTGCTTCTGCTTGGTTCCGGCATTTAACGGAGATCACGAGGGCTGTTGTGGCGTTAACCTTAGCAACTGTATTTCTCAAGCGGTCTGGCTGCCCCTCTTTTGCCGAGATTTACACAACGCGTTGGCGATTGCGACGAGTTTTCGGGCGATGGCAATGCTGACAACCTTTTGTGGTTTCCCAGCGGCGCGCAGACGGCCAGCTCAGGACGCTTTGTTTAAGCCGGCCAAAACCGGGTGGCTTCGTGATAGCAGGTGCCGTGCCGGACGAAAACGCTTGATCATGCCGTAGCGCTAGGACATCTTGCAGCTTATCGGCACCGATCGCGGCGGATGTCAGGTTGAGGTGCCAATAAGGCCAAGATCGATAGCACTGCGGTCTGCGATGGCACCGGATTTAGGGAGGCCGGCTTGGCCGCAAACACTCAGGTTTCCGTCATCGTTCCGACATTTGGGCGCCAGAAGCTGTTCCCGCTGATTTATGACTGCTTTTTGAATCAGACAATCAAGACAGCGGAGTTGCTGATCCATGACGACAGCCCCGAGCGGTCCAGTTTCTTTGATGGCCTTCCTGGTGTCCGTTATTTCCATTCACGAGAGAGGCTTTCGATTGGGAGAAAACGGAATTTCCTTATCGAGCAGGCCTCGTCCGAGGTAATCGCCCATTTCGATGACGACGATTACTATGCGCCTCGCTACCTCGCCACCATGCTTGGACATCTACAAGATTGTGACTTTGTCAATATTGGAGGGTGGTTTGCCTTTTGTGTAAGCGAACGCGCCTTCGGATACTGGGATACGACGCAACAGCCTCTCGTCCATTTTCTTTTTCAAACGAACAAGCCCGTTGGTCTCGTCAGAAGTCTTGGCGTTCAGGATGCATATATGCGGGGCTACGGGTTCAAGTATCTCTATCGGAAGAGCATCTGGAAGGCTTGCCGGTTTCCGGACAGAAACCATGGCGAGGATTATGAATGGGTAAAGAAACTACCTGAGACCGTGCGCATGAAGACAATCATCGACGATGTCGGCTTAGTTCTGCATATCATCCACACCTCCAATTCTTCGAGGTGTTTTCCAACCCACCATCTGCCCATACGACTTCTAGGCAGGTTTTTCGGAGACGAGGTCCAGCGATATATCGAGACTTGACTTGCCGGCCTGTCGAGATCGGAGCAGCGACCCTGCCCGCTGCACAATGGTCGTTTTCATCTGATGATTTAGGCAAAGTCGCCTTTGAACCCGCAATGACGAGACATTGCGATCAGTGTCAGCGAGGACAACGCAAGTTTCCGCATCACATCGACTCCATTACCGGCCATGACTTAGACGTCTCGACCAGCACCGACACGCTGCTGGGCACCACAAAGCCTGGATCCACAGACCCAGATACGATCATTCAAGTTGCCAAGAACGTGCGAAGAGATGAGGCCCAAATCCAACGCTGAGAAGCTGTAGACAGGCCAAACAGGGCTGCGCACCGGTCGGTGCCATCATCGCATTGGAAACACCATACTGTCCTTCACGGTGCCATAGGCGAAGCTTGAATCAATCGATCCGATGCCGCCGACGCGTTGCAGGCGCGCACGAATGAAGTGCTCGTAGGCTTCCAGCGATTCGACAACGACTCGTAACTGATAATCGGTCTGGCCGGTCATCACATGGCATTCCAACACCTCATCCATCCGCCCGACCTCACGTTCGAACGTCTGTACGGTGGTCTCGTCGTGGCGCTCCAGCCGGATGCGGACGAAAGCGGTGATCGGCAATCCATAAGCACGGGCATCTACCCGGGCCGCGTAACCGAGGATGACACCACTCTTCTCGAGATTGCGCAAGCGCCGCAAGCAGGGTGAGGGCGAGAGTTTGACCGCAGTGGCCAGATCCTGATTCGACATGCGCCCGTCGCGTTGCAGGGCACGGATAATCTGGCGGTCCTTTTCATCCATCTTTTGGAGCCTATCGTGGCAGATTATGCTAAAGTAATGCAGTTTAGCGCCAAAGAACGCAATCTTTTGGATAACATTCTTAGATATCCTGCTTCAAACAGGAGATCGCACATGACTCAATCCCAAGGCTTCGCAACCCGCGCCATCCACCTCGGCTACAATCCAATGGAGCACGAGGGTGCATTGACACCCCCGCTTCACCTGACATCGACCTTCTCTTTCGAGACTGCGGAAGCGGGTGGCGAGATCTTTGCCGGCGACCGACCTGGCCACATTTATTCGCGTATCTCGAACCCCACGCTCGACTTGCTGGAGCGCCGCGTCGCCGATCTGGAGGGGGGCGAAGCAGGGCTGGCGCTGGCCTCGGGCATGGGAGCGATCACCGCAATACTCTGGACGCTGCTCTCACCGGGCGACGAGGTCATCGTCGACAAGACACTTTACGGCTGCACCTTTGCATTCATGCATCATGGGCTCAGAAAGTTCGGCATCACCATCACCCATGTCGACCTGACCAACCCGGACAATCTGACTGCGGCCCTGAATGAGCGCACCCGTGTGGTCTATTTCGAGACGCCCGCCAACCCGAACATGCGGCTGGTGGATATCACCGCGGTCGCTGCCATCTCTCATGCCGGGGGCGCGCAGGTGGTTGTCGACAACACCTATGCCACCCCCTATCTGACAAAGCCCATCGCGCTTGGGGCCGACCTGGTGCTGCATTCGGCGACCAAGTATCTTGGTGGCCACGGCGATCTGGTGGCCGGCGTGGTGGTCGGCCGGGCTGGAGCTGTCAGTGAGATCCGTCTTGTCGGGATGAAAGACATGACGGGGGCGGTGATGGCCCCCTTCAACGCGATGCTGATCCTGCGCGGACTGAAAACCCTCGCGCTGCGGATGGAGCGGCACTGTGCCAGCGCGCAGGTGGTGGCTGAGTGGCTGGGGGCTCACCCCGAGGTCGCCAACGTCCACTACCCGGGTCTGGAAGGCTTCGGGCAGCACGCCCTCGCGCGCAGACAGATGGCGCTGCCCGGCGCGATGATCGCCTTCGAGTTGAAAGGCGGCCTTGAGGCGGGACGGCGCATGATGAACGGGTTGCGGATGATTGCGCGGGCGGTGTCGCTGGGCGATGCAGAAACCCTGATCCAGCATCCCGCCTCGATGACCCATTCCACCTACACGCCTGAGGAACGCGCAATGCATGGCATCGGTGACGGGCTGATCCGGCTTTCCGTGGGGCTTGAAGATGTCGCCGACATCCTCAACGATCTGGACGATGCGCTGACGCCCCAACATGTAATGCGCAGCACCTGACTCCTGCGGGGTCACTATGAACCCGGACGCACACCACCTCAAGACCATCGAGCAGCGGCTGTTATGGTTGTCGCACTGGATGATCCATTACGCCAATCACATCCGACCCAAAGTGGACGGGATCAAGACCGGCGGGCATCAGGCATCCTCTGCCTCGATGGTGTCGATCATGACTGCGCTCTATTTCTCTGCGCTTCGCCCGGAGGATCGGGTCGCGGTCAAGCCCCATGCCGGCCCGGTGTTTCATGCCATGCAATATCTAATTGGCAACCTGGACCTTGCTCGGATGCAAGCCTTTCGCGGTCTTGGCGGGGTACAGAGCTACCCCTCGCGTACCAAGGATCTCGATGATGTCGACTTCTCGACCGGTTCGGTCGGGCTGGGGGTGGCGATCACGAACTTCGCGTCACTGGTTCAGGATTACATCACGGCAAAGGACTGGGGCGGGAACGTTCCGCTGGGCCGGATGGTGGCGCTGGTCGGCGATGCCGAACTCGACGAGGGCAATATCTACGAAGCCTTGCAAGAAGGCTGGAAGAACGATCTTCGCAATTGCTGGTGGATTATCGACTATAACCGTCAGTCTTTGGACGGGATCGTGCGCGAAGGGCTGTTCGAGCGGGTCGAGAAGATCTTCGACGCTTTCGGATGGGATGTGGTGCGCATCAAATATGGCGCACTGCAACGCGCGGCCTTCGATGAACCCGGCGGCCATGCGCTGCGCGACTGGATCGACAGTTGCCCCAACGCCGAGTATTCGGCGCTGACCTATATGGGCGGCGCGGTATGGCGAAAGAGGTTGATGGATGATCTGGGCGATCAGGGTGATGTGAGCGCGCTGATTGACAGGCGCTCGGATGCGGAACTGGCCGCGCTGATGGAGAACCTGGGCGGCAATTGCGTGCAAACCATGGCCGAGAGCTTCGCTGCAATCGACCACGACCGACCGACCTGTTTTCTGGCCTATACCGTCAAGGGATGGGGCACGCCGATCGCAGGGCACAAGGACAATCATGGCGGGTTGATGACCAAGGCGCAGATGGCCGAATGGCAGCGCCATATGAGTGTTCCGGAAGGTCAGGAATGGGAACCCTTCGCAGGCGCCTCCGATCCGGAGGAACTGCGCGAATTCCTCTCGCGCGTGTCGTTCTTCGCTAAGGGCGTGCGACGTTTTTCGGATGCGCGTCTGGCAGTGCCGAAGATCGAATTCTCCACAGACCGTGAGATTTCCACCCAAATGGCCTTCGGAAAGATGCTGGACGATCTGGCCAAGGGCGAAAGCGAGCTGGCAGGGCGGATTGTAACCACCTCACCGGATGTCACCGGCACCACCGGGCTTGGGCCTTGGGTGAATCGACGCAAGCTATTCTCGCGCACCGCACAGAAGGACGCCTTTATCGAACATCGCATTCCCTCGACTGCGAGATGGGTGTTTGCCCCGGACGGCCAGCATATCGAACTGGGGATCGCGGAGATGAACCTCTTCCTGTTGCTGGGCGCGGCCGGGCTGTCGCATAGCCTGTTCGGAAAGCGGCTCATTACCATTGGCACAGTCTATGACCCCTTCGTGCATCGCGGCCTCGATGCACTGAACTACGCCTGTTATCAGGATGCCCGTTTCATCATCGCGGGCACTCCCTCGGGTGTGACACTGGCACCCGAGGGTGGCGCGCACCAGTCCGTCGGGACACCACTGACCGGCATGGCGCAGGACGGGCTGGCCAGTTTCGAGCCGGCGTTTGCGGATGAACTGGCAGTGATCCTCGAATGGGCTTTTGATTATCTGCAGCGCGATGGCGAGGGCGACCCGGACGAGCGGACCTGGCTGCGCGACGAGACCGGCGGCTCAGTTTATCTGCGGCTAACCACGAAACCCCTGGAGCAGCCTGGCAAGCGGCATGACGACGCCTTCCGCCAAGGCGCCATCGACGGAGCCTACTGGCTCCGCAAACCGGGGGCGAATTGCGAGGTGGTGATCGCCTACCAGGGCGCCGTGGCCGATGAGGCCATCGCAGCGGCTGGTCGGATCGGCAGTTCACGGCGCGACATCGGCGTGTTGGCGGTCACCTCTGCCGATCGGCTGAACGCGGGCTGGACGGCGGCACAACGCGAGCGCGCGCGCGGAAATCCCGCCGCACTCAGCCATATTGAACGGCTGTTGACCCCCTTGCCCCGCCACTGCTCGCTGGTCACAGTGCTGGATGGCCACCCTGCCACGCTGAGCTGGCTCGGGGCCGTGGCCGGACACCGCACCATCGCGCATGGCGTTGAGCATTTCGGGCAGACTGGCACCATCGGCGACCTCTATCGCCACTTCCGTATCGACCGCGACGCGCTGGTGGCTTCCGTGAATGGGCTGACAAGCGGAAATTGGTGCGAATGAATAGATTGTTTATGGCTTTCGACCGCCTCGGCCCACGGGGCTGCCCATCCGGCCTGATTACCGAGTCACGCTGACTGCGGCGAGGGGCCAGTATTGGTTGGACACCCTACTCTATTCGAGCCGGGGTCCACCTGTGCTGCGACGCGCTGACCACGACGCGCCACCCGCTCAAATCGCCGCTTTGCGACTCTCTTCGATATAGATTTCGCGCAGACGGTTGGCGAGTGGCCCGGGTACACCCTCGCCGAGACGCACACCGTCTATCTCGACCACCGGCATCACAAAGGTGCTGGCGGAAGTCACGAACGCCTCATCCGCAGCTTTCGCCTCTTCCAGGGTAAACCCACGCTCCTCGACCGGCATCTGCGCCTCGCGCGCGAAACGCAGCACCGCCGCACGGGTGATCCCGTGCAGGATGTCATTCGAGAGCTTCCGCGTAATGATCCGACCCTCCTTGATGATATAGGCGTTGTTCGAAGTGCCCTCAGTTACTTCGCCGTCCTGCACCATCCAGGCATCATCAGCGCCCTGCTTCTGTGCCATCATCTTGCCCATGCTGGGGTAGAGCAACTGGACTGTCTTGATATCGCGCCGCCCCCAGCGGATGTCATCGATGCTGATGACCTTGATCCCCTTGCGCGCTTTCGGACTGTCCACCAGCGCCGGGTTCGACTGCGTGAACAGCACTACGGTCGGTGAAGTCGTCTCGGGATCGGGAAAGATGAAATCACGGTCCCCCGGCGCCCCGCGCGTCACCTGAAGATAGATCATTCCCAGATCGAGCCCATTCCGCGCGACCAGTTCGCGATGCACCTCAAGCCACCGATCACGATCCATTGGGTTGCGGATATCCAGTTCGCTCAACGACCTCTCCAGCCGTGTGAAATGTCCGTCGAAATCAATCAGCTTGCCGTCGATGACAGTTGTAACCTCATAGACGCCATCGGCCATGAGAAAGCCCCGATCAAAGATCGAGACCTGCGCCTCACCTTCAGGCAAATACTCACCGTTAACGTAGACAATCCGACTCATGCGTTACATTCCTTCGGGTAGTTTTCGGACAGCCCCTTGCGCGGCAGATGTAGTTAGAGCGGCATAGGCCCTGAGCGCGGTCGTGATCTTGCGCGGGCGCGGTTTTGCGGGCTTCCAGCCCTTTGCATCCTGCGCCTCGCGGCGCTCGGCCAGCGTCGCCTCATCGACGGCCAGATGAATCGTCCGCTTCGGAATGTCGATCTCGATCCGGTCACCCTGCTCCACCAGTCCGATCAACCCCCCTTCATCGGCCTCGGGGCTGACATGCCCGATCGAAAGCCCCGAAGTGCCTCCCGAGAACCGTCCATCCGTCACCAGCGCACAGGCCTTCCCAAGCCCCTTGGATTTCAGGTAGCTCGTTGGATAGAGCATCTCCTGCATCCCCGGCCCACCACGCGGCCCCTCATAGCGGATGATGACGACCTCGCCTTCCTTGACCTTGCCAGTCAGAATACCGCTCACGGCATCATCTTGGCTCTCGAACACGTGCGCAGGCCCGGAAAACTTCAGGATCGAGTCGTCCACGCCGGCGGTTTTGACGATACAGCCCTGCTCGGCCAGGTTCCCGAAGAGCACAGCCAGACCGCCATCTTCGCTGAAGGCGTGCTCCTTGGAGCGGATCACGCCGTTCTCGCGGTCCATGTCCAGCCCGTCATAGGCCCGCGACTGGCTGAACGCCTGCGTCGTGCGCACCCCGCCCGGAGCGGCCATGTAGAACTTGTGCACCTCCGGATCCTCGGTGCGCATGATGTCCCACATGTCGATGGCCATGCCCATGGTCGGGCTGTGGACAGTCGGCAGATCACGATGCAACAGCCCAGCGCGATCGAGCTCACCCAGAATCGCCATGATCCCGCCCGCGCGGTGCACATCTTCCATATGCACATCATCCTTGGCCGGGGCCACTTTCGACAGGCATGGGACGCGCCGCGACAGCCGGTCGATATCGGTCATAGTGAAATCGATCCCGCCTTCATGCGCCGCCGCCAGCAAATGCAGCACGGTATTGGTCGATCCGCCCATCGCGATATCAAGCGACATGGCATTCTCGAACGCGTTGAAGCTCGCGATGTTGCGCGGCAGCACAGACGTATCATCCTGCTCGTAATAGCGCTTCGCCAGATCGACGACCACATGGCCTGCGCGCAGGAATAGTTGTTTGCGATAGGCGTGGGTGGCCAGTGTCGAGCCATTACCGGGCAACGACAGGCCCAGCGCCTCAGTGAGGCAATTCATGGAGTTGGCGGTGAACATGCCCGAGCAGGAGCCACAGGTCGGGCAGGCCTCTTCCTCCATCGCCTGCACCTGAGCGTCGCTGTATTTGTCATCCGCTGCCACGACCATCGCATCGACCAGATCGACCGCCTTGGTCGTACCCTCCCACTCGACCTTCCCCGCCTCCATCGGTCCGCCAGAGACGAAGACGCAAGGAATGTTCAGCCGCATGGCCGCCATCAGCATCCCGGGCGTGATCTTGTCGCAGTTCGAGATGCAGACCATCGCATCGGCGCAATGCGCATTGACCATGTATTCCACCGAATCCGCGATCACCTCGCGCGAGGGCAGCGAATACAGCATCCCGTCATGCCCCATCGCGATGCCGTCATCCACAGCGATGGTATTGAACTCCTTGGCCACGCCCCCGGCCTTCTCGACCTCGCGCGCGACCATCTGGCCCAGATCCTTCAGGTGAACATGGCCTGGCACGAATTGCGTGAAAGAGTTGACAATCGCGATGATGGGCTTTCCGAAGTCGCTCTCCTTCATGCCAGTGGCGCGCCAGAGTCCCCGCGCGCCTGCCATGTTGCGTCCATGAGTCGTGGTGCGAGAGCGATATCTGGGCATGGGTTATCCTCCTGAATATGCGTCACCCTTAGCGCATGGGCGGTTTTGGGGGAAGAGGCGTCAACCCCATAGCTCCGGCAAGGGGGGATGCACACCCTGGTCATCATAAAACAGCGGCGGCTTCCTGTCTTCGGCCAGCAGAAGCGGCCCGTCGAGATCGACAATTTCCGCCCCCTGCGCCACGAGCACTGCCGGCGCCATGGCCAGCGAGGTCCCGACCATGCAGCCCACCATCACCTTGTAACCTTCCGACCGCGCCGCCGCATACAGCGCCAGCGCCTCGGTCAGACCGCCGGTCTTGTCGAGCTTGATGTTAACCATGTCATACTTACCACGCAGCCCCGGCAGGCTGGCCCTGTCATGACAGCTCTCATCGGCACAGACCGGCAGCGGCCGCTCTATCTCGCCCAGCATGTCATCCGCCCCCGCAGGCAGTGGCTGCTCGACCATCGCCACCCCCAACCGCAACAGATGCGGCGCAAGTTCGGCATAGACCTCGGCACTCCAGCCCTCATTCGCATCGATGATGATCCGCGTCTCGGGTGCGCCGCGCCGCACGGCCTCCAGCCGCGGCATGTCATCGGGTGTGCCGAGCTTGATCTTCAGCAACGGCCGGTGCGCATGCCTGCGCGCCGCCGCCTCCATCCTATCGGGCGTATCCAGCGACAGAGTGAAGGCCGTGATCGCTGGCGCTGGCGCGCCCAGCCCCGCCAGTTCCCAGACCCGGCAACCCGCGCGCTTCGCCTCCCAGTCCCAGAGCGCGCAATCGAACGCATTCCGCGCCGCACCTGCAGGCAGCGCCGCCTGCAGCTCGCTCCGGTCAATCCCCTCTGCCACGCTTTTGATCTGCGTACGAACCGAGGCCATTGTCTCATCGTAGCGGGTATAGGGCACACATTCACCCTGTCCGGTGACCTCGTCCCACGTCACCGCGACATGCAATACCTCGGCATGGGCCCGCGACCCGCGCGCGATGGTAAACAGCTCGGCCAGCGCAAACCGCTCCTCTGTGACCGTCAGCACCACCCTGCTCCTTCATCTTGCCAGAAATACCCTGAGGTAGATTGGGGCGCAGGCCCAAAGGGGGCAACGCCCCTCCTCCCCGCTCAGATCACAGCCAGCGCGTCAACCAGACGCCCTGCTCCATGGCGAAACGGATCAACGGTCGGCAGCTCCATCCGCGCCTCGACCTCGGCACAGTAGGCGGTGGCCTCAGCATCCGACATGGCCGATGTGTTGATCGAAATCCCCACCACCTGAGCGGCTGAATTCGCCACGCGCGCCAGATGCAGTGACGTGTCGCGCAGGTCCTCCAACGAGGGCAGACTGTAACCGGGCAAGCCCCGCATGTGCGGGCGCGTCGGTTCATGGCTGAGGATCAGCGCATCGGGCTGGCCACCATGGATCAGCGCCATGGTGACCCCGGAATACGAGACATGAAACAGCGAACCCTGCCCCTCGATCAGATCCCAGTGGTCAGGGTCATTGTCTGGCGTTAGCCATTCGATCGACCCGGCCATGAAATCCGCGATCACGGCATCAAGCGGCACCCCGTCCCCGGTGATCAGAATACCGGTCTGACCGGTGGCGCGGAAGCTGGCCTTCATGCCGCGCGCGACCATCTCCCGCTCCATGCAGAGCGCGGTATACATCTTGCCGACCGAACAGTCCGTGCCCACGGCAAGACAGCGCTTGCCGCGGCGCTTCTCTCCGTTGGCAATTGGATATTTCACTGATGGCACCCGCACATCGTGCAGCATGCGACCCGTAGCGTCAGCCACGGCCTTCAGATCCGGTTCATCCCGCAGGAGGTTATGCAGCCCCGAGGCAAGGTCAAAGCCCTCTTCCAGCGCCATGACCAGGACTTTCTTCCAGGCGGCGGAGATCACCCCACCCCGATTCGCCACACCGATGACCAGCGTCTTTGCCCCTGCCGCCTTGGCTTCGGCCAATGTCATGTCAGGCAGCCCCATATCCGCGCGACAGCCCTCCATGCGGAATTGACCCACGGCGAATTCGGGCCGCCAATCTTTGATCCCTTGAGCGACCTTGGCGGCCAGAGGGTCGGGCGCATCACCCAGAAACAGCAGGTAAGGGGTTTCGATCATGGCATGTTCCAGATGGCTGACGATGTTTCTGAATTAAATTCTAGCCAAACGTCACGCAAATTCATCGGAAATGCGAGGGGGCAGCGACGAAGATATAGGAAGTTCTGTCGCAAAGTCGTAGATTCGCACAAGAAATGCCCGCAAGGTAAATCGCGCTCTCGTGCCGCGTCGCGGCATCGCGTGCTTTGCGCGCGCAGAAAACAGCTTGCGCCGTCTTACGCAACATAATAACCCGCCAGCCAACCCAGACGACATTTCCTGACCCAAAGAGGTGCCCTAATGAGCTTCCGCCTCCAGCCTGCCCCGCCTGCCCGTCCCAATCGCTGCCAACTCTTCGGCCCTGGTTCGCGCGTGGCGCTTTTCGGCAAGATGGCCGCCTCAGCAGCGGATGTGATCAATCTCGATCTGGAGGATTCCGTTGCACCCTCAGACAAGGACGATGCCCGCGCCAATGTGATCGCTGCGACGCATGAGGTTGACTGGGGCAACAAACTGCTCTCCGTGCGGATCAACGGGCTGGATACGCCCTTCTGGTATCGTGATGTGGTTGATCTGCTGGAACAGGCCAGTGAGCGGCTCGATCAGATCATGATCCCGAAAGTGGGCTGCGCGGCGGATATCTATGCCGTCGATGCACTGGTCTCGGCCATCGAGGCCGCAAAGGGGCGCAGCAAGCGGATCAGTTTCGAGGTTATCATCGAATCAGCGGCAGGCATTGCTCATGTCGAGGAAATCGCCGCCGCCTCGCCCCGTTTGCAGGCAATGAGTCTAGGCGCAGCCGATTTCGCAGCCTCGATGGGCATGGCAACCACTGGCATCGGCGGCACCCAGGAGAATTACTACATGCTGCGCGAGGGCGAAAAATACTGGTCCGATCCTTGGCACTGGGCGCAATCGGCGATTGTCGCGGCATGTCGTACGCATGGCGTTTTGCCAGTGGACGGTCCTTTCGGAGATTTCTCGGATGACGAAGGCTATCGCGCCCAGGCACTGCGCTCGGCAACACTGGGCATGGTCGGAAAGTGGGCAATCCACCCCAAGCAGGTCGCACTCGCCAATGAGGTCTTCACTCCGTCCGAGACCGCAGTGACGGAAGCGCGGGAAATCCTTGCGGCGATGGAAGAGGCCAAGGCGCGCGGGGAGGGGGCGACTGTCTACAAGGGTCGGCTAGTGGATATTGCGTCGATCAAGCAGGCCGAGGTGATTGTCCGGCAAGCGGAAATGATCGCAGGCTGAGGTCTCTTTCTCGAAGATAGTGTGTATATGGAGGGGGCCATCACGGCTGGTGACCCTACACGAGTGCACGCTCTGCCGCGCTGCCAAGTCGCAAAAGGCGATCTTCCGCCATCGGCGCGGCCATGAAACTTATGCCGACTGACGGCGTCCCCGTTGGCAGGGTGAGTACGCAGAGTCCAAACAGGTTGCCAATCCTTGTATTGCGCAAGGTCAGCAAATTCTCGGTAGTGAAATAGGCAAGATCCTGGATCAGTTTCGCGGCATTGGGCGGCATGTTGGGGGCCGTTGGAAGGATCACGGCGTCGTAGCCCGCAGTCGCCGCCAGATATGCCGCGCGGAACTGCTCGAGCGAACGCCAGGCGTCAAGATGATCCGCCGCTGAGTGGTCGCGACCCGAGCGGAACCGCTCGAGAATGGGCCTGAACATCCCCTCAGGCCGGGCCTCGATCACTTCGCGCCATTGGGCATAGCATTCGGGCGTGTATATGATGCCCGAGAGCGCGAGGGCGGGAGCGATGATGTCAAGCTGTTTGCGCTCGAGCTGCGCGCCCTTTGCGGCGAGGCGCCCGACCGCCTCCTCGAAACCACGCAAAGGCTCGGGCCGGATATCCTCGAATGGCGCGCCTTCGAGTACCAGAAGGCGCCGTCCGTCGAGCTTTGCGCCACGCAGATCGGGCGCCTTGCGGTGCTCCATAACCGCAAGCGCGAGGGCACAATCCTCGACCGAGCGCGCAAGCGGGCCAACCGTGTCGAAACGTGGTGCCAGAGGCACCACGCCCGTGAGCGACAGTCGCCCGGAGGTGGTCTTGAGCCCGACAAGGTCGTTCCATGCTGCCGGTATCCGCACCGAGCCGCCAGTATCCGACCCGATAGCCAGCGCTGCCAGTCCGAAAGCAACTGATGCCGCCGCCCCCGAGGAGGAGCCTCCCGGAACGGCCGAGGGGTCATTGACGCAGGGCGGTGTGGCCGTCACCGGATTGAGCCCCAGCCCGGAGAAGGCGAGTTCGGTCATATGGGTCTTACCAAGACAAATGCTGCCGCCCTGCGCCATCGCCTGAAGTACATGCGCATCAGTCTGCGGCACACGGCCCTCGAGCAAGCGCGAGCCTGCCTCGGTGGCGACGCCCGCCGAGTCGAACAGGTCCTTCCACGAAATAGGCACCCCGTCGAGCGGCCCCCGCCGCAGCCCGGAGCGTGCACGCGTCCGCGCCGCCATCGCCTCGTCAAGCGCGCGCTGCTTGGTCAGCCGTGCGTAGATGGTCTCTTGCCCCAAATGCGCCTCAATCGCAGCCAGATAGGCTTCGGTGAGGGCCAAGGGGCAGACCCGTCCATCCTCAATCGCTCTGCCCTGTTCCGCCGCTGTCTCTCTGAGCATATGCTCCATCTGGCAACCTTCTTCGCCGCTTTCCGGTAGAGTATTTGGGGCAAGATGAATTGGGAATGGCAAAGTTACGGCTTTGCCGCATGGACAAGGGCGCGTTGCTGCGCATATTGGCAGATATGACACATGATGCAGATATCCTGATTGTTGGTGGCGGACTGAACGGCCCGGCGCTGGCACTTGCGCTGGCCGGAGAGGGACTGCGCGTGACCATCGTCGATGCGCTGCCGCGCGACACCCGGGCGGACGCCGAATTCGACGGGCGGTCCTATGCGCTGGCGCTGGCCTCGACCCGCGTGCTCTCTGCGCTGGGCCTCTGGCAGGGGCTTGAACCCCAGGCGCAGCCGATCCTCGAGATCAAGGCCAGCGACGGGCGGGCGGGCGAAGGCGCGGCGCCGTTTTTCCTGCATTTCGATCATGCCGAGATCGAGGAAGGCCCGATGGGTCATATGCTGGAGGATCGTTTCCTGCGCCGTGCACTGCTGGACGCGATGGATGCCGTGCCGCAGATCACGCAGATCTCCGGCACGCGCGTAACTGCGCATGATGTCCAGCCGAACGGGGTTGAGGTCACTCTGGAGGGAGGCCGCGCCCTTCGGGCGCGGTTACTGATCGCTTGCGACGGGCGGGAAAGCCCGACAGCGGCACGCGCGGGCATTGGCCGCAGCGGGCGGGACTATGGCCAGACGGCGCTTGTCTGCGCTGTCGCGCATGAGAAACCCCATCATGGCTGTGCGCATCAGTTCTTCATGCCCGCCGGTCCGCTCGCTATCCTGCCACTTCCGGGCAACCGGTCTTCGATCGTCTGGAGCGAACAGACGGAGACCGCCGCGACCATCAACGGACTGGATGACGCAGGCTATCTCGACGCGCTCCGCCCACGCTTCGGCACATTCCTCGGCGAGATCAGCCTTGCAGGAAAGCGCTATGCCTATCCGTTGAAACTGACCATCGCCAACAGCTTTATCGCACCGCGTCTGGCGCTGGTCGGGGATTCGGCGCATGGGCTGCACCCGATTGCCGGGCAGGGCTTCAATTTTGGGCTGCGCGATGTGGCTGCGCTGGCCGAAATTCTGGTCGAGGCGCATCGGCGCGGCGAGGATATGGCCTCGGGAATCGTCTTGGAACGCTACCAGCGTTGGCGGCGGTTCGACACGATGATGATGGCCATCGGGACGGACAGCGTGAACCGGCTGTTCTCAAATGACAACACGCTGCTGCGCGGTCTGCGTGACCTCGGCATGGGGGTTGTTTCATCGGTTCCGGCGTTGCGGCGGCGCTTCATCCGCGAGGCGGCTGGGTTGACCGGGGATTTGCCGCGCTTGAGTCAGGGCCGCCCAATCTGACACTGACACGCGGGCGGCCCCCTGCAACCATAGAGCAAGCGTCGCCCCTCAGGAGCGCGCAGCGGGTGGGCAAGCGGCCCGTTCACTGCCTTGTGAAGCCTGAACTGACGCCGTCTTGACAGAGTGTCCTAACTTTAAGTGTCCAGTGAAGGAGCACATCATGTTCATCCGCACGCTTACCTTTTCGCTGCTTGCGCTGATTGCGACCAGCCTTCCCGGTATCGCACAGCAAACCCAGACCGCCCTCGTAGCCGGTGGCTGCTTCTGGTGCGTCGAATCCGATTTTCGCCGCGTTGAGGGTGTGACCGATGTGCGCGTGGGCTTCACTGGAGGGACAACGTCGAACCCGAGCTATGACGATGTCGTGCGCGGGCGCACGGAACATCTGGAGGCGGCGTTGATCACCTTTGACCCTGGTCAGATCAGCTATAACCGGATCCTGCATCTGTTCTTGCGCTCGATTGACGTGCTGGATGATGGCGGACAGTTCTGCGACCGCGGCGCGCATTACACCACGGCGATTTTCGCGACGCCTGCGCAGACCGCACAGGCAGAGGCAGCTGTCGAGGCAGCCGAGGAAGAGCTCGGCCAGAGCATCGTGACGCCTGTCCGCGCGGCGGGTGCCTTCTACGAGGCCGATGATTTCCACCAGAATTACGCCAATTCCACCGAGCGCACGCTCACGCGCTTCGGCTGGGTCGAGCGGCGCGATGCCTACAAGCGCTACCGCGAAGGCTGCGGGCGTGACCGGCGCGTGCGCGAGTTATGGGGGGACTCAGCGCCTTTCGTCAATTAAGGCGAGGATTTCCGCGCGTCGGGGCATGGCTCCCGCTGTGCCGACGCACCCAACCTGCAACGCAGCCGCTGCCGATGCAAAGCGCATGGCCTCTTCCGGCGCGGAACCCGCATCCAGAGCGGCGGCCAGCGCCCCTGTGAAACAGTCACCCGCTCCGGTCGTGTCCATCACATCCACTGGCTGCGCCGGGACGTGGATCTCGGGCTGACCGCGCGTGAGCCAGCTTGCGCCCTCGGACCCGCGCGTGATGACCAATGTCTCGACCGGGATCTCATCGAGCCCCAACCCGATCGCCGCCTGCAACTGCGCGGCCTCGACCTTGTTCATCACTAGAAGACTGAGGAAGGGCAGAACGGCCCTGACGGCCTCCATATCGAATGGCGCGGCGGAATAGATGACCTTCATCCCCTTGGCCATTGCGCCCTCGGCCACTTCGGCCTGATGCGCGGTCTCGTTCTGGACCAGCAGCACATCCCCGGTCTCAGAGTCGGAAAGCGCCTCCAAAACTGGCGCGAGGGTCATTTCACGATTGGCCCCGGCATGGATGATGATGCTGTTCTCGCCCGCCTGATCGACCATGATCACGGCATGGCCCGTGGCACCCTCCAGCCGCTGGACAGCGTGACACTCCACGCCCGAAGCCTCCAGCTCGAAAAGCGCCTTGGCACCATCCGCCCCGACGGCGCCCAGATGGCGCACTGCGGCTCCTGCCCGTGCAGCCGCGACCGACTGGTTCGCGCCCTTGCCGCCCAGTTCAACCCGATAGGATTGCGCGGCCAGCGTCTCGCCCGGTGCGGGCAGACGCTCCAGCATGTAGAAATGATCGATGTTGATCGAACCGAAACACCAGACCGCCACAGCTTTACCTCTCAGACAATCTCGCAGGCCGCCATAACGGCCATGTTGACAATGTCATTGACGGTCGAGCCTGTCGAGCAGATCTGTATGGGTTTGGGCACCCCGGCGAGGATAGGGCCAATGACGGTCGCACCGGCCATTTCCTGCAAAAGCTTGACCGAGATGGAGGCGGAATGTCGCGCAGGCACCACGAGTACATTCGCCGGCCCCGACAGGCGCGAGAAGGGGTAATGCGTGGCAGCAACGGGGTTGAGGGCGACATCGACCGTCATCTCTCCCTCATATTCGAAATCCACCCCGCGCGCATCAAGCACACGCGGCGCGAGGTGCATCTTTTCGGCCCGCTCCGAGACCGGATAGCCGAAGGTCGAGAAGCTGACAAATGCCACGCGAGGCTCCAACCCCAGATGCCGCGCAACCGAGGCCGCGCGGGTCGCGATATCGGCGAGGTCTTCTTCCAGCGGCCATTCATGCACCAACGTATCGGCGACCAGCAGGATCCGCCCTTTGTGAAGCAGCGCCGTCACCCCCACTGCGCCGTCCTCGGCGCGGGCATCGAATACATGATTGATCTGCCCCAAGACATGCGCCGACTTGCGCGTAGCCCCGGTGACGAGCGCGTCGCCATGCCCATGCGCCAGCATGAGTGCGGCAAAGACATGGCGGTTGCGCGCCGCCATCCGGTGGACATCCTTCTGGTCATGGCCCTTGCGCTGCAACCGGGCATAGAGATACTCCTTGTACGTATCCAGATGCCGGGAATTGCCCGCATTCACGACGGTCAACTCACGCACCGCATCGGCCAACCCGGCGGCTTCCAGCTTCGCGCGCACATCCTCTTCCCGACCGACAACCAGCGACTGACCGTAACCACCGCGCTGATACGCGACCGCCGCGCGTAAAACGCGCTCGTCATCACCCTCGGCGAAGATCATTTGCGACTGCTTCTGCCGCGCGCGGGCGTGGATCGATTGAAGAATGCTCGCGGTCGGGTCCATCCGCGCCTTCAGCGTCTGGATGTAGCCCTCCATATCGACAATCGGGCGGCGCGCAACCCCCGTAGCCATACCCGCCTTTGCGACAGCAGGCGGAACGGTATGTATCAGGCGTGGATCAAATGGCGTGGGAATGATGTAATCGCGCCCAAACGACAGCTTGCGCCCATAGGCCATGGCGACCTCGTCAGGTACATCCTCACGCGCCAATTCTGCAAGTGCCCTCGCGCAGGCGATTTTCATCTCATCATTGATGGCGCGTGCGTTGATATCCAGCGCGCCGCGAAACAGATACGGGAATCCTAGGACATTGTTGACCTGATTGGGATAATCGCTCCGCCCCGTCGCTACAATCGCATCAGCCCGCACAGAATGCGCTTCTTCCGGGGTGATCTCTGGATCAGGGTTCGCCATGGCAAAGATGACCGGGTTGTCGGCCATCGAAACCACCATTTCGGGCGTCACCGCGCCCTTCGCCGAGACGCCAAGGAATACATCCGCGCCCACCATCGCCTCTTCCAGCGTGCGCGCCTGGGTCCGCGCGGCATGGGCCGATTTCCACTGGTTCATTCCCTTGGTCCGACCCTGATAGATCACGCCCTTGGTGTCGCACATGATGCAATTATCATGCTGCGCGCCCATCGACTTGATCAGCTCCAGACAGGCGATCCCCGCGGCGCCGGCGCCGTTCAGCACTATGCGGCAATCCTCGATCCGCTTGCCCGAAAGCTCCAGCGCATTGATCAGCCCCGCTGCGCAGATAACAGCCGTGCCGTGCTGATCATCATGGAACACGGGGATATCCATGATCTCTTTCAGACGACTTTCGATGATAAAACACTCGGGCGCCTTGATGTCTTCCAAATTGACCCCGCCAAAGGTCGGCCCCATAAGCTTCACGGCCTGAATAATCTCATCTGGGTCTTCTGTATCGAGCAAAATGTCGATCGCATTCACGTCGGCAAAGCGCTTGAACAGGACGGCCTTACCCTCCATCACCGGCTTGGAAGCCAGCGCACCGAGATTGCCCATACCGAGGATCGCCGTCCCGTTCGAGACCACGGCGACCATGTTGCCCTTGGTCGTGTAATCATAGGCTGCCTGCGGATCATCTGCGATGGCCCGCACCGGCACCGCCACACCCGGCGAATAGGCAAGCGACAGATCCGCCTGCGTCGCCATATGCTTCGAGGCTACAATTTCAAACTTCCCCGGTTGGGGCAGATGATGATACGCCAGCGCCTCTTCGATGGTGAATTTGTTGCGGGACATTGATGCGCTCCTCCCAAGCTAACGCTTCTCATATGCGCCGCCATCCGGAGAAACAACATGACGCGACCCGGTGCTATCGCAAACAGAAGGGGCGTCAACGGGACGGAACAGGCTGTAGGGTTAAACTCAGATGAACATGTAGGTGGGCGCCTCAGAAGCTTGAACGCACAAGCAGCGAAAGATTTGCCGCGCGGCGCTCACTGATGGGGATGTTCGACCAGGTTCGCGACAATTCGCCTTGAAGAACCGGACGAAAGCCCATGTAGTCCAGCCTCTCAAACTCGGCAAAGACGGTCAGGGTTCCAAGTCTGTCACGACGCCCGTCCGGCTGGAACCCGCCCGCCGGAAAGCGGCGCTGCTCCAACTCGACCGAACCGCTCAGACGCATTTTCAGGATCGGCTCTGGCAGAGCATATCCCAGCCGCGTGCGCAGGCTGGTCTTGCGAACCTGGATCGAGTCGGCTTCGCTCCGCTGACCACCGACAAGAAAGGAAAACTGGCCGCCGTTGTGAAAGCTATGGCGAAGTTCGGTAGACAGGCCGAAATGGGTGGCAGAGCGCGCCGAATCGTCATGTCGCCTCTGGCGTTGCACATGCGCCGCAAGCTGCAGACTGGTACGCGGTCGCACAATGGTCATCTGAGACAGCGAGAGGCGGATATTGTCGCTGAGCTTATCCCCTCCATACCAACTCCGCCCGACCCCATAGGACAGTTCATATAGGCTGCGACCCTGTTCCGGTACGAAGCGGTGCACAGCGCCCAGTTCAATCTGCTGAAATGCAAAATCACTCGCTCGCACATCCGGGGCCTGTTCGCGCGCTTCGCTTGAGAGCCGGTAGCTTCGGGTCAAGACGTTCAGTGTCACCGCAGATTCCGATCGCGCAGACAGGGCGACCCGGTAGCGCAGGGAAAAATCTGCGCGTAGTTCGGTTCCAGACAGGGCGCGCGAAGAACCCTGCACCTGAAACGGCAGATTCATGAAGAATATCTCTTCCTTGCTGCTGCCGTCATTGATGTTGGACGTATTGGTCAGCCCCAGATTGAAGCCCAATTCCAGCGGGTTGAGGCGTCGGACCTGCCGAAAGTTGCGTTCTGCCAGCGCGCGGGCTTCGTGATCGGGGGCAACCTGCGCAGCCCGACGCAGCCAGAATTGCGCCCGCGTGTGCCGGTCCTGCTGGAACTCCGACCGCCCTGCCAGCATGGCGGCCTCGAAACGAGTCTGGGCTGTATCACCGCGCAGATGCGCACGTTGCGCCGTGCGACGCGCGCCTGCGAAATCGCCCTGCTGTTGCAGGGCAGCGGCCTTTAGCACCTGCGCGTCACTGTCGCGGGCGTCATGCTGCAGCAGCGCTCTTGCGATGGCGAGCGCCGGTTCTGACCTGCCCTGCGCCAGCAATGCCCGCCCCATTTCGAGCGACTGAACCCGGTCAAGCTCCAATGCCTGCGCTGATGCAGCGGAAGGCCCGAGGGCAAAGTCGGAGAGTGCGACCAGCAGGCAGAAGATCTGGATCGCTTGCCGCATGAAGGGCCCTATTCACTCCCTGCGATGAACGCACCACGCTCCAATTCACCGCCCTCTACGATGATAACGTTCCCGGCGGAGGCAGCAGCATTGGTTCCGGCGATGAAGCCATCATAGACGCCTGCCGGGGCGCCGCGTACGTCGACAAGTCCAGAGAAATTCCCCTCTTCGTCAATATCCGTGAAGCGCAGGACCATGTCCTCATACCTCACGGGCCGCTTCCTCCCGTCGATCTCGATCCTTTGATCGAGATTGCGGCGGTCGGTGATCACTCCTTCGATACCGGGTGCGCTGCGATCATCAAAGAAGTCAAGATCGAGGCGAACTGTTCCTTCAACACGTTGCAAGAACGAATTGGACATGTCAGCGCCGTCGTTCCGGCCAACATTTCGTACAGCCGCGTAGTCACCGATATGGGTGATTTCTCTATTTTGAGGCAGGGTCGGGGTCGCACTGCGTGCGATGAATGTACCGCCGATCTCATTGTCGAATCTAAATGGCGTGCCAATCACTCCGGCCGATACACCATTCGCCGTATCGGTGCGAACAAAAGCCAGATACCGCCGCGCACCACCGTCATTTTCAAAAGCGGCAAAGCCTCTGACGTCGCGACTTGGGGAACGACGGAACGTACCGGCGAGATCGAATGGATCTCCCGCGACAGTCAGGGTATCAGTAGATGCGTTGTAAGAGATAGCGACCAATTCATCTGTGGAGTCAGGCTTACCCCGCGTTTCTCCCTGCAATGTATCAATAAACACCCGCCCTTCCACATTGTACCGCTGCTCTTGCGCTGGAATGGGCGCAACCTGTCCTGTATCCGCAAATTTGGTGGAAGTACTGCTGCCGCCGATACATGCAGCAAGCATGTAGCAGCTAGCGATTGAAATCGCTGTCATTCTCATCTGCTCTGCCTCATTATTTGCTCGAGGTTTTTTTGAAGAGTATCCGCAACTTGCAAATCTGCATAGCCAGGCGGTGCCTCTGCCCATCGCATGAGACAAATCTGCCACAGAGATCGCGTACTGCGTCAGGCTCGGCGAAACCCGCCAGCGGAGACCACATCGCGCAACCCCACGCGGCCCCTTCCCCCCGCTTGCCCCATTCGCTACCTTCCGCGCGAAAAGCAACAAGGGACGCGAAGCGTGAGCACCCCTACCCCGATGATGGCCCAGTATCTGGAGGTCAAGGCCAGCGCCCCGGACGCCTTGCTGTTTTACCGCATGGGCGATTTCTATGAGCTATTCTTCGATGATGCTGTCGCGGCCGCAAGCGCCCTTGACATCGCACTCACCAAACGTGGCCAGCATCTGGGCGAGGATATCCCGATGTGCGGTGTCCCCCATCATTCTGCCGAGGGCTATCTGCTCACGCTCATCCGCAAGGGCTTCCGCGTTGCCATCGCCGAGCAGATGGAAGCCCCCGAGGAGGCCAAGAAACGCGGCCACAAGGCCGTCGTGCGGCGCGAGATCACCCGCCTTGTCACCCCCGGCACCCTGACCGAAGAGTCGTTGCTCGATGCCCGCCGACATAATTTCCTCGCCGCATGGGCCGAGTTGCGGGATGACGGCGCTTTGGCCTGGGTTGATATCTCGACCGGCGAGATCCGCGTCACCGCGCTGTCTCGTGCCCGTCTCTCGCCCGAGCTGGCCCGCCTCGCCCCTCGCGAATTGCTGGTCAATGACAAACACACCGAGGAGATCCGCCCCATTACCGAAGACATGGGCATTGCCCTGACCGGGCTTGCGCCGACGAGCTTTGACAGCCAGTCCGCCGAAGCGCGGCTCTGCGCGCTCTATCAGGTCCAGACACTTGACGGGTTCGCGGCCTTCACCCGTCCAGAACGCGCGGCACTCGGGGCGCTGGTAGATTATCTTGACCTTACCCAGCGCGGCAAGCTGCCGCTCCTGCACCCGCCACAACGCGACAGCGGCGATGAACTGGTGCAGATCGACGCCACGACCCGTCGCAGCCTCGAACTCACGCTATCTCTCTCGGGCACGCGCGAGGGTAGTCTGCTGACCTGCATCGACCGGACGCTTACTGCGCCGGGCGCCCGCCTTCTCGAGCGCCGCCTCGCGGCACCGTCGCGGCGGATAGAGACCATCCTTGCCCGACAAGAGGCAGTCCAATTCCTGTATGACAACAGCCGCTTGCGTAATGAATTGCGCACCACGCTGAAAGCCGTCCCCGATCTTGACCGCGCCCTTTCCCGCCTTGCCCTCGACCGTGCGGGCCCGCGCGACATGGCCGCTATCCGAAACGCACTGACGCACGCCCTCACGATCGCGAAGCAATTCTCGCCCCACGACCCCCCGCCGCTGCTGAGCGAAACACAGTCTGCGCTAACAGGTTTCGAATCCCTGCTCGAGATGCTCGACGCCGCACTCATCGCCGAGCCCCCACTCCTTGCCCGCGATGGTGGCTTCATCGCCCCTGGCCACGATTCCGATCTCGACGAGGCCCGCGAACTCCGGGACGAAGGCCGCGCGATCATTGTCCGGCTGCAGGCCGAGTACCAGAACGACACCGGCATCTCGTCCCTGAAGATCAAGCACAACAATGTGCTGGGCTATTTCATCGAGGTGACCGTCACGCATAGTGAGCGGATGCGAGCGCTGAAAGAGCGCTACATCCACCGCCAGACCACGGCCAACCAGCTGCGTTTCACCACGCTCCAGCTTTCCGAACTGGAGACAAAAATCCTCAATGCAGGCAGCCGGGCGCTCGAGATCGAGAAGCGCCTCTTCGAATACTTGCGTCAGGCAATACTCGACGCGGCCCCAGATCTCTCGGAAACCGCAAGGGCGCTGGCCGAAATCGACCTTGCCGCCGCTCTTGCCGACCTCGCTCAGGATCGTAACTGGTCCCCCCCCAAGCTCGACACCTCGCGCGCCTTTGCCATCACCTCTGGCCGCCACCCGGTCGTAGAAGACGCCCTCAGACGCGAGGGCGAGAGCTTCATCGCCAATGACTGCGACCTTTCGGCTTCGGAAAGCCCCGCCATATGGCTGCTGACCGGCCCCAACATGGCTGGCAAATCCACCTTCCTGCGCCAGAACGCGCTGATTGCCATACTGGCGCAGATGGGCAGCTTCGTGCCCGCACAAGAGGCGCATATCGGGCTAGTGAGCCAGATTTTCAGCCGCGTGGGGGCCTCGGATGATCTGGCGCGAGGGCGTTCGACTTTCATGGTCGAAATGGTCGAGACGGCCGCGATCCTCAATCAAGCCGATGACCGCGCGCTGGTCATCCTTGACGAGATCGGGCGCGGCACGGCCACTTACGACGGGCTCTCCATCGCATGGGCCACACTCGAACATCTGCATGACGTCAATCGCGCCCGCGCGCTCTTCGCCACGCATTACCACGAGATGACCGCCCTTGCGGGACGGCTGAGAGGCGCTCTGAACGCCACTGTCACTGTAAAGGAGTGGGAAGGCGAGGTCATTTTCCTGCATGAGGTCCGTCGCGGCGCCGCTGATCGCAGCTATGGCGTGCAAGTCGCCCGCCTTGCCGGGCTCCCGGAGGCCGTCATCTCCCGCGCTCGGGAGATCCTCACGGCACTGGAACAGGGCAGTTCAGCGAGCCCCAAGGCCATCATCGACGACCTTCCCCTCTTCGCGGCCAATCCGCCCCAAGCGTCCCAACCCAAGCCCAACCCGGCCATGGAAAAGCTCGCCCAGATCTCCCCGGACGAGCTGACGCCGAAACAGGCTCTGGAGTTGGTCTACGAGCTGAAATCGCTTACCAAACCCTGATCATTTTCTTGCCAAAAATACTCAATTCGACGCAGGCGTCGATGAAACTCCCACCTGCGCCGGGCGCAAGAGCTGGTCATGCAGCATGAACCCTTCGGCCATGACCTGAATTATCTGGCCGGCGCGGGTTTCGGGAACGGGGGCCTCGAACATGGCCTGATGACGATGCGGATCGAACATGTCGCCGACCTCGGGACAAATCCGCTCGACACCATGCTTTTGCAAGATATTGGTCAGTTCACGCAAAGTGAGATCAACACCCTCGACCAACCCCGCAGCGGCGGCGCGCGTCTCGTCATTGGCGGCATTCAACGCGCGGGCAAGATTGTCATAGACTGGCAGCATGTCGCGCGCGATACGAGCGCCACCATAAACCTGCGCGTCACGGCGATCTTTCTCGGCGCGTTTGCGACTGTTCTCGGCCTCAGCCAGAGCCCGCATCATTCGGTCTCGCATCTCGTCACGCTCGGCCTGCACTGCTGCCACTTGGCGCTCCATCAATTCCAGCGGATCATCAACGCTCTCTTCTGGCGCGCTCATCTGCGGCTCCTGCTGCTCTTCAGTCTTCGGGTTTGCCTCGGCCATTCTATCCTCTTCGCTATTCAATCCGTACGCCGGTCAGCTAACATGCGCCCAACCAATTGCGCCGTGTAATCCACGATCGGCACTATTCGCCCGTAGTTCAATCGAGTCGGCCCGATCACGCCGACGGCACCTATCACCTTGCGTTCCGCGTTCATATAAGGAGAAACGACCAGAGTTGAACCCGTCAGCGAAAAAAGCCGGTTCTCGGCGCCGATAAAGATGCGCACCCCTTCGCCTGTTTCGGTCAGCTCCAGAAACTCGGCGATATCGCGCTTGCGCTCCAGATCATCGAAAAGACTTCGTATGCGCTCGATTTCCTCTTCCGCCGCCCCCTCACCGAGCAAATTTGCCCGCCCGCGCACGATCAGGCGCTCCTGCGGCTCGCCCTCGTTCTCCCAGATCGCAAGTCCCTGCTCGACCAGTTGCGTGGCGAGCACGTCAATCTCACGGCGGTTGCGCGTGATCTCGGCGCGGAAGCGCGCAAGCAGGGAAGAGACAGTCATCCCCTCGATCATCGAGTTGAGATAATTCGCCGCCTCGCGCATGGCGGAAGGGGTCATTCCCCGCGGGGGCGAGAAGAGACGATTCTCGACGTGCCCATCGGCAAAAACCAGCACGACAAGCGCACGGTCAGGGCCTAGACTGACGAATTCAATATGTCGGATAGCAGCTTCATGCTTTGGCGAGAGAACCAAGGAGGCGCCCTGCGTCACACCGCTAAGTGCACCGCCAATCTGTTCGAGCAGCGAAGAGACGTCGCGCTCATTGCTCCCCAGCGTCTGATCAAGCTTTTCGCGGTCGCTGCCGTCGAGCGGGGACACCTCCAACAGCGAGTCCACAAAGAGGCGCAACCCCAGATTGGTCGGCACACGACCCGCAGAGATATGCGGACTGTCCAGAAGTCCCAGAAACTCGAGGTCTTGCATCACATTGCGCACCGTCGCAGCCGAAACCTTCTCGCTCATGTCGCGTGTCAATGTGCGCGAGCCCACTGGAGCACCCGAAGCCAGATAGCCCTCTACCACGCGCCGGAATACCTCGCGTGAGCGCGCGTTCATCTCTTCCAGCAATTTGCGACTGTCAGGAACCTCGCCCATTTGCGTCTCCAACTGGACCGACCCGAAGAGCACCGGAATTTCGCCGCGGGTTCAAGGGCAAACAGACTTGCAACGCCCGCGCCTGCCCCTGTATCGAAGCGGAAACCGAGAAAGGACTGCTCATGCGCCCGTCAGGACGAGATTTAGACAAGATTCGAACGATTTCAATCGAGCCGCATGTTACCAAACATGCCGAAGGCTCCTGCATGATCTCGATGGGCGACACTAAAGTGCTCTGCACAGCGTCGCTCGAAGACCGCACACCCCCCTTCCTGCGCAACACGGGCCTCGGCTGGGTTACGGCCGAATACGGCATGCTGCCGCGCGCGACCAACACCCGCGTGCGGCGCGAGGCGACAGCGGGCAAACAGCAGGGAAGGACCGTGGAGATCCAGCGTCTGATCGGGCGGTCCCTCCGCGCTTGTGTGGACCGCTCGGCCCTCGGCGAGCGCCAGATCACGATCGACTGCGATGTGATCCAGGCCGATGGGGGCACGCGCTGCGCAGCCATTACAGGCGGCTGGGTGGCGCTGCGACTGGCGGTCAACAAGCTCCTTCAGGCTGGCGATGTGATCTCGGACCCGATCACCGACCACCTGGCAGCGGTCTCTTGCGGAATATATGCGGGGCAGCCAGTACTTGATCTGGATTACGCTGAGGACAGCACTGCAGGAGTGGACGGCAATTTCATCCTGCTGGGCTCAGGGCGTCTGGTCGAGGTGCAAATGAGCGCGGAAGGCTCGACTTTCTCGCGCGATGAGTTGACCCGCCTTGTCGATCTTGCAGAGAAAGGCGTGACAGAACTGGTTTCCGCCCAGAAGGCCGCCATCACATGAGGAAGTTTACAGAGCGGACATTGCTGGTAGCCACCCATAACGCGGGCAAACTCGATGAATTTCGCCAAATATTGGCGCCGTATGGTATCACCGTGACCTCGGCGAAAGAGCATGATCTTCCCGAACCTGATGAGACAGGCACCACGTTTATTGAAAACGCATCGATCAAGGCACATGCCGCTGCAGGAGCGACGGGCCTTCCTGCGCTAGCAGATGACTCCGGGCTGGAGGTCGCGGCACTCGACGGCGCGCCCGGGGTCTATACTGCTGACTGGGCCGAGACTCCGACAGGGCGTGATTTCGTGATGGCGATGCAAAAGACGCACACCGCGCTCAAGGATAAGGGCGCCACCCAACCTTGGAAGGCGCGCTTCTGCTGCACACTGGTTCTTGCCTGGCCTGACGGGCACGAAGAGGTATTCGAGGGCCATGTGGCGGGGGAACTCGTTTGGCCGCGCCGCGGCGAGGATGGGCACGGTTACGATCCCATGTTCCAACCCGAGGGAGAAAACCGAACTTTCGCGGAAATGACATCCGAAGAGAAGAACGCCCGTTCACATCGTGGAGCGGCGATTTCTGCGTTGCTTGAAGGGTGTTTTTCCTGAGCCGGTTTTCACCTTACCAAAAACAAACAGAGATCAGGGCTGATAAGGGGGCGGACCGCGTGGAAGACTGGCAGCATGGCGGGTTCGGGCTCTATCTTCACTGGCCGTTTTGCGCATCCAAATGCCCATATTGCGATTTCAATTCGCATGTCGCGAGCGAAATCGATCAGGATGCTTGGGCGAGCGCCTATCTGACGGAAATCGACCGCATCGCTGTGGAAACCGAGGGTCGCGTCCTGAACACGGTATTTTTCGGAGGTGGCACACCGTCGTTGATGTCGCCAGATCTGGTTGCTGCACTGATTGAGCGGATCCACTCGAACTGGCGCGTGGCAAATGATCTGGAGATGACGCTGGAAGCAAACCCTGGCTCGGTTGAAGCTGAGCGCTTCAAGGGCTTTGCAGAAGCGGGCGTCAACCGTCTCTCGATGGGGATGCAGGCGCTAAACGACACTGACTTACGCCGCCTGGGACGGTTGCACAGCGCGGCCGAGGGCCGCGCCGCCTTTGATATTGCGCGAAGCGCGTTCGAACGTGTCAGCTTCGATCTGATCTATGCGAGACAATTTCAGACACTTTCTGCGTGGAAAGCCGAGTTGCGCGAGGCGCTTGGCATGGCGGTCGATCATCTCTCGCTCTATCAATTGACTATCGAACCAGGCACTGCCTTTGGTGCTCGGGCTGCCAAAGGTGGACTGAAAGGACTGCCGGAGGACGAGCTTTCAGCGGATATGTATCTGATAACGCAAGATATTTGTACAGATTACGGAATGGAAGGCTATGAAATTTCCAACCATGCGCGTGAGGATGCCGCTTCGCGTCATAACCTCATCTACTGGCGCGGGGGCGATTATGCCGGGATTGGGCCGGGTGCGCATGGGCGGCTGACGCTAGGCGGCAGACGCTTTGCGACCGAAACGCCCTTGAGCCCTGATCACTGGCTGCAACAGGTCAACTCGCTAGGCCATGGCGAATTCCCCCGAAGCGAGGTGCCGCGAGACGAACAGGCGATGGAATATCTGATGATGGGTCTGCGCCTCAGCGAGGGTATAGATTTACAACGATATCAAGATCTTGCCGGAGATCCGCTTGATGTAAACCGTGTCGGAGAATTGGACGAACAAGGGCTGCTTGCGCTGAGCGGCACCCGGTTGCGCGCGACCCGGCAGGGTCGCCCAGTGCTCAATGCTCTTCTCCGATCCCTCGTTTGCTGAACGGTGTGCCAATGATCGCACAGAGCCGATCAAGCTGTTCCATTGAAAGATACCGGATGGTCATGGTGCCCTTGCCATCGCTCCGATGATCGATCTCGACCTTCATGTCCAGCACTGCAGAGAGATCATTTTCCAGCCCGCGAGTATCAGCATCCTTCTCTGATCGGGGCTTCTTTTGTGCCGCAGGCTTTGAATTCGGTGCTTTGAGCAAAGCTTCTGTCTGGCGTACGGAAAGGCCTTCAAGCACAACCTTGCGGGCCAACATGGCCGGATCATCTGCCGTGATCAGGGCGCGGGCATGACCAGCACTGAGCTTGCCATCACGCAGCAGGACTTGGACTTCATCAGGCAAGCTCAACAGGCGCATCAGATTTGCGATGTGGGAGCGGCTCTTGCCCATCGCTTCGGCGAGCTTTTCCTGCGTATGCCCGAAACGCTCGATCAAAGCACGGTAGCCGCTGGCCTCTTCTATAGGGTTCAGATCTGTGCGCTGGATATTCTCGATAATACCTATCTCGAGCACTTCGGTATCGGTGAAGTCGCGCACCACGACGGGCAATTCATGCACTTGCGCGCGCTGCGCTGCGCGCCAGCGGCGTTCACCGGCGACAATCTCAAATAGCTCACCTTTTGGCCGAACGATCAGAGGCTGGATGACGCCTTTCCCGCGGATCGACGCGGCAAGTTCCGCGAGAGCGGTCTCGTCAAAATGGCGGCGTGGTTGGTCCGGATTCGGCACAAGCTGTTCGATGCCGATGCGTTCTACCTGCCCACGGGTCTGCACAGTGTCAGAGGGCGCAGCGGATACCTCAGCCATCAGGGCCGAAAGGCCGCGCCCCAAACCCCGGCGCTCAAGCTTCTTCTCGGTCACGTGACAGCCCCTTCGCTGATAAATCTGTCATGCTTTTCGAGAAGTTCTGACGCCAAATCTCGATAGGCGACTGCACCTTTCGATTCACTATCATACCGTAGAACCGGCACAGCAAAAGATGGGGCCTCGGACAGGCGTACATTGCGCGGAATAATGGTTCGGAAAACCATATCGCCCAGATTGGCGCGCGCGTCTGCTTCGACCTGCTGGGCGAGATTGTTGCGCCGGTCATACATGGTCAGGAGGACGCCCTCGATCCGAAGCTGAGGATTCGCTGTTTCGCGTAGGTTCCTCACTGTCAGCATAAGCTGTGAGAGACCTTCGAGCGCGAAAAACTCAGCCTGCAACGGCACCAGTATAGAGTGTGCAGCAACCATCGCATTGATTGTCAGAAGATTCAAAGACGGTGGACAATCTATCAGGATATAATCGAATTCAGCCTCAGCGATGTCACGCTGGCGTAGCGCATCCTGCAACAGATAGCTACGGCGCGCCCGCGACATCAGCTCGATATCTGCGGATGACAGATCGGTCGTTGCAGGGACGATCCAAAGTCCAGGCTGCTCTGTTTCGACAAAGATATTGCGTGCAGGCGTGTCGCCGAGGATCAGATCATAGGTCGTGTATTTTCGTGCTCCCATCTCGAGCCCCAATCCTGTAGAGGCGTTGCCCTGGGGGTCGAGGTCGATCAAGAGAGTTCGCATACCGCGCTCTGCAAGCGCGGCGGCGAGGTTGATCGCTGTGGTGGTTTTGCCAACACCGCCTTTCTGATTTGCAATTGCAATTGTTCGGGTCGAAAAACGATCAGGCACGGCGGATTCCCTTTATCACAAGCAGCCGGGCGAGTGGGTCTGTCAGGCTGGGGTGCGATGCGAGGTCAAAGTGCCATTCCTGATGCACCGCCGCAAGCTCTTGCGCATGATTTTTCCCTTTTGGCAGAAGTGCCACACCATTCTCGGCTAGATGTCTTTCAACCAATGGAAGCAATTGCGTCAGCGGTGCCAAAGCACGCGCCGAGACGATGTCCGCGCCTTGTGGTGGCACCGCCTCTGCGCGATTCGGCAAGACCTTCACTGGCAAGCTGAGCGTGCGTGCCGCAGTCATCAGGAATGCAGATTTGCGATTATCACTTTCGATCAGAGTGAAACAACAGTCCGGCATGTGCTCATTTGCGAGGCTGGCACATACAATCCCTGGCAAACCACCGCCCGAGCCTAGATCGACCCAGGAGCAAGCGTTGCGCGGGGCGTGAGAAAAGAGCTGCGCCGAGTCGATAATGTGTCGCTTCCACAGGGCGGGGATGGTCGCAGGAGCCACCAGGTTGATCCGTTGCGTCCACTTCTTGAGAAGGTCGGCGAACGTTTCAAGCCGATCCAGTGTTTCACGTGAAACACTCACATCCGCGATCTGGGTCCCAGTCATGCCGAGGCGCGGGTCCTGTCTGCCTGCAACCGCGCCAACAGAAGCACGAGCGCGGCCGGAGTCATACCGTCTATCCGCGCCGCCTGTGCCAAAGATTCGGGGCGCACCTTATTGAGTTTACTTGATATTTCCTTGGACAACCCGTTTACTGCAGCAAAGTCGAACCCTGGTGGAAAACGGCGCTCCTCATCGGCTTTCAGGGCACGAATTTGCGATTCCTGACGCTCAAGATAAGCGTGATACACTGTCTCTTTTTCGATTTGTGCCTTGCTTGCTGGGTCAATGCCCATGAGTTCGGGTTGTAACCGTTCAAGCGATGCGAAGTCGAAGCCGGGCAAGCCCAAAAGCGTCAGCGCATCTCGGCGCGTGCCGTCTTCGCTGACTTTGAAGCCTGCGGCGTTGAGCACCCGTGGCGTATAGCTATAACTTCGAAGTTGTGACCGTGCATCTTCGAGCCGATCCATCTTCGTATGAAAAACCCTAGCACGCTCCTCGCCCACACAGCCCAAGGCGAGCGCAATAGGCGTGAGGCGCTGATCCGCGTTGTCAGAGCGGAGCGACAGCCGATATTCGGCACGGGAGGTGAACATTCGATAGGGTTCGGACACGCCGCGAAGGACGAGGTCATCGATCATCACCCCGATATAGGAGTCCGAGCGAGGGAAGCGAATCGGGTCGCGATTGAGTGCAAAAAGCGCTGCATTCAGGCCGGCAACAAGCCCCTGCGCAGCCGCCTCTTCATAACCGGTAGTGCCATTGATCTGGCCTGCCAGAAAGAAGCCGGCGACGTCTTTGAGTCGGAGCGACGAAGTCAGCGATCGTGGGTCGATATAATCGTATTCGATGGCATAGCCGGGTTGTAGAATGGCAACACTCTCAAGTCCGCGTATGGTACGAACGTAGGATTCCTGGATCTCGGCTGGAAGCGAGGTCGAAATGCCGTTCGGATAGACCGTATGGTCATCCAACCCCTCCGGCTCGAGGAATACCTGATGGGAATCCTTTTCGGCAAACCGGGTAATCTTGTCCTCGATCGAAGGGCAGTACCGCGGGCCGGCTCCTTCGATATGACCGCCGAACATTGCCGAGCGCGAAAGGTTCTCGCGCACTATGTCGTGTGTATGCGGATTGGTATGCGTAATCGCGCAGGCTACTTGCGGCGCTGCAACATCGGTTGTCATGAATGATAGAAATTCTGGAGTCTCATCGCCCGGTTGCTGCTCAAGACTGTCCCAGTCGATGGTCCGACCATCAAGCCGTGGCGGCGTACCTGTCTTGAGGCGGCCCATCGGCAGTCCAAGCTCACGCATCTGGTTCGCCAATATGGTTGACGCAGGATTGCCCATACGACCAGCGGGAAAGCTCTTGTCACCAATGAAAACCTTACCGCCAAGAAAGGTCCCCGTCGTCAGGACCACGGCACGACCATAAAGCTCTTGGTCACCATTCACCGTGACGCCGCGAATTTCCTCGCCTGAGAGCAGGAGGCTAGT
Source organism: Paracoccaceae bacterium (assembly GCA_007694945.1). GTDB lineage: Bacteria > Pseudomonadota > Alphaproteobacteria > Rhodobacterales > Rhodobacteraceae > Roseinatronobacter. The sequence continues at coordinate 41,410 of REER01000073.1, forward strand.
GACTTCCGCCTCGATCACCTCAAGCCCCTGTATTGCGCAGATCTGAGCGCCGACTATGTGACGGTACCGCGTCCGATCCGCCTGCACGCGAGGGCCTTGAACTGCTGGCCCCTTCGACCGATTCAGAAGACGGTATTGAATTGCTGCATAGTCACCTGCCCGACCCATCAGACCATCCAGGGCATCCACTTCGCGGACCAAATGCCCCTTTCCCAGCCCACCGATTGCAGGATTACAGGACATGACGCCAAGGTCATCCTTGCGAAAAGTCACCAGCGCTGTTGTCGCACCAAGCCGCGCCGACGCCAGCGCCGCTTCGACGCCTGAATGACCGCCACCAACCACAATGACATCATAATGTTTCACGTGAAACACTCCTACTTACCGATGCAGAATGACGCGAAGATATCACCCAACAAATCTTCTACATCTACCTTCCCGATCAATGAGTCGAGAGCCGTCAATGCCCTACGGATATCCGCTGCGACTAACTCGGCGATATAGTCCCCAGCGCGAATTTTTTCAATCGCGTCAAGCAAAGCGGACTGGGCCTCCTCCATCGCCTGTATGTGCCGACGCCGCACCGTCACGCCGTCGCCAGCGACGCGCTTTGCCAATTCCTCTGCTATCTCACGCAGCAATGGCTCGATCCCCTCGCCGGTCAGTCCCGACACGCCACCTACTATACCAGGGTACAGATCTGCTTTGCCATGAAGCACGATATCACCTGACATGACCTCTACTGGTGGAGCCGAACCAGGGGCATCACACAATATAATGCGCATATCGGCGGCTCTGGCGCGTTTCTGACCGCGCGCGATTCCAATGTTCTCGATAGCCTCTTCAGTCTCACGCAACCCAGCCGTGTCGAGGATCGTCACTGCGAATCCGCCGATATCCATGCGTAATTCAATCACATCCCGTGTCGTTCCCGCCAATTCTGAGGTGATCGCTGCCTCTCGCCCGGCCAAGGCATTCAGCAACGTCGATTTCCCTGTATTCACGGAGCCAACCAACGCAATCTCAAAACCACTCTGCGCGCGTTCACGCCCGCCCTGCCCTGCAATTTCGCGGCGCAGTTGTTCGGAAACACTCTCCAGTTCTGCAAGAATCTGAGTGTCGAAATCCCCAATATCTTCCTCGACAAAATCGATCGAGGCCTCGACCATTGCCGCCGCCTTCACCAAATGATCGCGCCACCCTGCAACCAGCTTGCCGATTGCCCCTTCGAGAACCCGCAAAGCCTGACGTCGCTGGCTCTCGGTCTCTGCATCGAGCAGGTCGCTCAACCCCTCGACTTGAGTCAGATCCAATACGCCCCTTTCCAGCGCTCTGCGAGTAAACTCCCCCGGTTCGGCGATTCGAAGGCCATGCTCCGTAGCCAAGCAATGCTCTACAGCCGTGATCGTTGCCAAGCTGCCATGGACCATCAATTCCACCACATCCTCGGAGGTGAAACTTGCACCCGCACCAAAGACAACCACCAGACCCGTATCCAGCAATTCCCCAGAGGGTCGCCTAATAGCGCGGAGCGACGCTTGTCTCAGAGTGGGCAATTCTCCAACCAGGGCTTGCGCTACAGTGTGAGCCTTTGGCCCCGAGATGCGAAACACCGCAACACCGGATTTCCCTCTCGCCGAGGCGAGCGCAAAGATCGTATCCATCGCCTCAGGCGTTCATCGAGTCAAAGAAGTCGCTATTGGTCTTGGTCTGTTTCAGCTTGGAGATCAGGAATTCGATAGCATCTGTTGTACCCATCGGATTCAGGATTCGCCGCAGCACGAAGGTCTTCTGCAGATCGGCCTTGTCGATCAGCAGATCTTCCTTGCGTGTCCCCGACTTCAGAATATCGATCGCTGGGAAGACCCGCTTGTCGGCAACCTTTCGATCGAGGATGATTTCGCTGTTACCCGTACCCTTGAACTCCTCGAAGATGACTTCATCCATGCGCGATCCGGTATCGATGAGAGCCGTCGCGATTATGGTGAGGGAACCGCCCTCCTCGATATTCCGCGCAGCCCCGAAAAACCGTTTCGGGCGCTGAAGCGCGTTGGCATCAACACCACCGGTCAAGACCTTGCCCGAGCTCGGGACAACCGTGTTGAACGCCCGCCCCAAGCGCGTGACCGAATCAAGCAGGATCACTACATCGCGCTTGTGTTCGACCAAGCGCTTCGCTTTCTCAATGACCATTTCCGAAACAGCAACGTGTCGAGTCGCCGGCTCGTCGAAGGTTGACGCGATTACCTCGCCCTTCACAGAGCGCTGCATGTCGGTCACCTCTTCAGGTCGTTCGTCAATCAGCAGAACGATCAGATAGCACTCAGGATGGTTCTTCTCGATGCTATGCGCAATGTTTTGCAAGAGCACTGTCTTGCCGGTTCGCGGTGGCGCCACGATCAAGGCGCGTTGCCCCTTGCCTAGTGGCGTCACGATATCGATGATACGCGCCGAGCGGTCCTTCGTTGCCGGATCGCGCGTTTCCATCCACAGACGCTCATCCGGATAAAGCGGTGTCAGGTTGTCGAAATGCACCTTATGGCGCGCCCGCTCGGGGCTATCAAAGTTGATCCGGGTCACCTTTGTGATCGCAAAGTAGCGCTCATTTTCCGACGGCGCCTGTATCTCACCTTCAATGGTATCACCCGTGCGCAAAGAGTATTGGCGGATCATATCGGGCGAGACGTATATGTCGTCAGGCCCAGGCAGATAGTTCGCTTCAGGGGCGCGCAAAAATCCAAAGCCATCCTGCAGGACCTCAAGCACGCCCTCGCCAGAAATGCGCCACCCATCTTCGGCGCGTTCCTTCAGGATCGAGAACATCATCTCGCCTTTGCGCATCGAAGGAGCGTTTTCGATTTCCAGATCTTCGGCCAGTGCCAGAAGTTCAGCCGGACTCTTGGCTTTCAGATCGGCCAAGTTCAGACTCTCAGAAGCCTCAGACTGGTCTTGGATATCAGGGCGGTCTGGCGAAAGCGTATCGGACATGGGGAAATCCTTCATAACCGCTCGGATTGCGGGTGGGGCGGTCGGAGGCAACGAGAAATGCAGTCCACGGATTGTGGCGCAACTTGCGCTTTACACGAGATGCCGTCCTCAAGTCAATTCATCTAATTCTTCAGGGTTTCTGCTATTAATAAATAAGAAATTGAAAAGAAGATGTGGATTCTGATGAGTCTGTGGATATGGGGATTGTTTTTTCCTACACAGAGTTACCCACAGACCAGCAAAATGTAAGCAGGGAACTAAAGTCGAAATTTCGTATATTTATCAATAGCCTAATTAGGAACGAAACAAGAATACAAGCCTAGTTTCCGAAAGCGTTCCACAGTTCGTGCCTTATCTTCCGACGGACTTATCTGTTGTGGATGAGGGGTCTTGAGGCTCCCGAAACTTGGGGGCAGACTGCACGCGGTTTAGGTCTACGGAGTTCTCCCGGCCCTGTCTTGTATCTTTCCCTGTGGTTTTCGACAGGCTTGTCCACAATGCTTATACTCGCTTCGACGTCATCCATCCGTCAGCAGATGCTGCGCGCTGCTGCAGTCTCGTTCGAGGCTGCTCCCGCACGAGTGGACGAGGGGTCGATTCGAGCCACTCTACTCGCCGAGCAGGCACACCCACGTGATATTGCCGATGCTCTGGCAGAGGCCAAGGCGCGTAAACTGGCCAACCGCAGTCCCGGGCGCCTGGTCCTCGGTTGCGATCAGGTGCTGGGCTTCAAAGGCAAGGTGTTGGAAAAACCTGACAGTCAGGAAACCGCTTTGGCACAGCTGATAGCCTTGCGTGGGCAGACGCATCAGCTTTATTCTGCTGCGGTGCTCTACGACGACGGAGAACCAGTCTGGCGGCATGTCGGTGTTGCCCGTCTGACCATGCGGCAGGTCACCGATGCCTATATCGCGGGTTATTTGGCCCGGAACTGGCCTGCGATTGGCGAATCGGTCGGCGGTTACAAGCTTGAGGAGGAAGGCGTACGATTGTTCGCGCAGATACAGGGTGATTATTTCACCATTCTTGGCATGCCTTTGCTTGAACTATTGAATTATCTAGTTTTGCGAGGGGAGATTGAAGGTTGAGGGTTCCACTCGCTGGAGTGATTGGCTGCCCGGTCGGGCATAGTCGTTCACCGCGCCTGCACGGCACATGGCTGCTCAGCTATGGCATCGCCGGGTATTATGTTCCGCTGCAGGTCGAGGTTTTGGATCTGGAGCGTGTTCTGCGTGCCATGCCTGCAATGGGTTTTGTCGGTGCGAATGTTACCATCCCCCACAAGGAGGCTGCTCTATCCTTTGCGGATCATGTGACCGAGAAAGCGCAAACCATTGGGGCTGCGAATACACTGTGCTTCTCTGATCGTGGTCTAGAAGCTGATAATACCGACGCTTACGGGTTTCTCGCAAATTTGCAGTCAGGTGCTCCCAGATGGCGTGGCGCCGATGGCCCTGCACTCGTTCTGGGTGCAGGCGGCGCCGCGCGCGCTGTTCTGGTCGCTTTGGCCGAAGCAGGGGTACCCGAGATTCGTCTGAGCAATCGCACCCGCCAGCGCGCCCATGCATTAGCTGCAGAGATTGCTGCACCGATAACGGTTGTGCCTTGGGAAGAGCGCGAAGCGGCGGCGGATGGTGCTGCGCTAATCGTGAACACGACTTCTCTTGGCATGGAGGGTCAGGCACCGCTCGACTTTGCGCCGGAAGCTCTGCGATCAGGAACAGTAGTCACGGATATTGTCTATACACCCCTCGAAACGCCGTTGTTGCGGGCAGCTCGCGCACAGGGATGCACAGTGGTCGATGGTCTGGGGATGCTCTTGTATCAGGCGGTTCCGGGATTCGAGCGTTGGTTCGGACGGCGACCAGAAGTTACTCAAGCGTTACGTGATGCGGTGCTCGGACCATGACCTTTCGTTTAGGACTCACCGGCTCCATAGGGATGGGTAAAAGCACGACTGCCGAGTTCTTTCGCGAGGTGGGTGTGCCAGTCTGGGACGCCGATGCCGCTGTGCACCGCCTATATGCCTCAGGCGGTGCCGGAACGAAGGCAATCGCAGCGCTGTGTCCCGAGGCGGTGGGCCCGAATGGAGTTGATCGCGCCGCGCTGAAAACCTGGCTGGCGCGGGAACCGGGTCGGTTGGTGCAGTTGGAATCTGTTATTCATCCGCTGGTAGCCGCTGATCGCGAGCGTTTCATAGCTGAGACCGAGGCATCTCTCGTTGTGCTCGATATCCCACTCCTGTTCGAGACTGGCGCCGATGTGGATGCGGTTCTTGTTGTTACTGCTCCCGAAGAGGTGCAGCGCGCACGAGTTTTGGCGAGACCCGGGATGGATCGTGCACATCTTGAGCAGATTCTTGACCGGCAGATGCCAGATGCCGAGAAACGTGCGCGCGCCGATTTTATTATTGAGACACTGAATATGGACACCACACGCCACGCAGTGCAAGATCTGGTGACAAAACTGGAGTCTGATAATGCGTGAACTGGTGCTCGATACCGAAACAACCGGTTTTGAGCCCGCGGAGGGCCATCGAATCGTCGAGATCGGCGCGGTTGAGTTAGTCAACCTTATGCCGACGGGGCGAACCTACCATCAATATATCAACCCGGAACGCGATATGCCGCAAGGTGCCTTTGAGGTTCATGGGCTGAGTGAGGAGTTTCTTCGCGACAAGCCGGTTTTTTCTGAGATAGTCGATGCGTTTCTGGAATTCGTTGGTGCGGCGCGGCTTGTTATTCACAACGCGTCGTTTGATATAAAGTTCATCAACGCCGAGCTGGACTGGGTTTCCCGACCTCATCTCCCGCCCGAGCAAGCCTTTGACACATTGGCGCTCGCACGACAGAAATTCCCAGGTTCTCCGGCCTCGCTAGATGCATTATGCCGGCGTTTCGGCATCGATAACTCGGCTCGTACGAAGCACGGTGCACTTTTGGACAGTGAAATCCTAGCTGAAGTTTACCTAGAGCTTCTTGGCGGTCAGCAGCCTGATTTCGCGCTCTCCTCAGAGCCTGACCGCGCTGGTGCTGGGAGTTTTACCCCCCGCATGCCGCTCCCGAAGCGAGGAAAGCCACTCCCGACGCGGCTGACAGAGGCAGAATCAGCGGCGCATCAGGCTTTCGTAGCAGAAATGGGTGACAGCGCGATCTGGCGCAAAGCAGGTTTGTGACATGAAAACGCCCGGCGAAGCCGGACGCTATCGGAAAAGCTCTGCAATGTTTCAGTTGGTTGCAGGTGCGGCGCCCTGTTGTGCCTTCAATGTTGCCTGGCGCTGAAGCTCCTGCTTATAGAGTGCCAGAAAATCGACTGTGTCGAGATTGAGCGGCGGGAAACCACCATCGCGGGAGACATCGGAAATGATGCGCCGGGCGAAGGGGAACAGCATTCGTGGGCATTCGATGAGCAGGAACGGGTGCAACTGCTCCTGTGGAACACCCTCAATCAGGAACAGACCGACATAATCCAATTCGATGATAAACAGGGTCTGCTCATCTGATTTATTCTTCGAGGTGATCTTGAACTTGATGCCGACATCGTACTGGTTCTCGGTCTCGCGCTTGTTGGCATCAAGCGAAACCTGAACCTGGATGTCGGGTTGGACATTGCTGCCCTGAATTCTCTTCTGTGCGGCAACGTTTTCAAAGGACAGATCGCGCATGTATTGCGCGAGGATGCGCATGTTTACCTTGGGCGGTGTCGCGGCGGGGCCCGCAGTCGCGCCATTGCCTTGCTGGTCGGTGTCGCTCATCAGAGCCTCCTGTCGAATTTGTGATCAAACCTTGCGCGGGGTTTTACCAGTGTGGGGCAGTGGGCTCAATCCCGCTTTTGGGGCTGCTCCCGGGCCGGGGTATGCGCCCGCTCGATTTGCTTTTGCCGGGCAGGGCGGTCTGGTTCGGCAGTCTCGTATTCGCCGTCAATAACCGTAGACTCTGCGCGCAAATGCGTGTCTCGTAAGGTCTCGAAAAAGCGGCTGAGCAATACGGTTCGTACTGGCGGCAACAACAGAAGCAGACCAACCGCATCGGTGAAAAACCCGGGCAGGACCAGCAAGATACCCGCGAAAAGCCTGAGCGCAGAATGCGCGAGCGGGCTGGCCGGGCTCTGTTCTTGTGCCAACGCAACACGCAACTGTTCGGCATTGCGGTGTGGTTCAAGACGGATAAGCAGCACGCCAAGGGCGCCAGTCGCGAGGATTTCACCGAGAGTGCCCAGAACTCCTAACGACGGGCCGAACTGCACGAAAAGCAGGATTTCGAGAATGGGGAGTGCGAGAATCGCTAGAAGAATCCACATTGTTTTGCCTTTCATCACGGCATCATGGTCGCATATGGTGGACTCGCCCAGTCTGCCACCTTACATAGACATCTGAGCCGCCTTACCAACCCCGGGCCGAGGAAACAATGGAACCTGCCGTGATCCAGCTTCTGATACTTGCCGGCATAGCCGTCTTTCTTATCCTACGCCTGCGGGCGGTGTTGGGCTCTCGCGACGGGTTCGAAAGCAAACCCATGGCTCGTCAAGATGGGGCCGATCCTGTAGATCGCAAACCACGCTTTGAGGTGATTGAGGGCGGGCCAGATACAGATATTACCGATCATGTACCCGAAGACTCGGCTGCAGCGAAAGCGCTGGCGAAGATGAAGGCCGCCGATCCGGCGTTCAGTGTCGACGAGTTCTTGCAAGGTGCGCGTGGCGCTTACGAGATGATCCTGATGGCATTCGAGTCTTCTGATCTCGACTCGATTTTGCCTTTCCTTTCGCGCGATGTCTTCAACAGTTTTGATGAGGTCGTTCAATTGCGGGAGCGCGAAGGCTTGCGTGTCGAAGCGTCTTTCGTTGGCCTGCGCGAACTAGAAATCGTTGCAGCGACTTACGAAGATGAGACGCATGAGGGCGAGATCACCGTAAAATTCGTGTCCGAGCTGACCTCGGTGGTGCGTAAGGTCGATAGCGACGAGATCGTTGATGGTGATCCGAACGCGATCAAGCGCCAGAAGGATGTTTGGACCTTTGCCCGCGAGATGACATCGGACACCCCCAACTGGAAGCTGGTGGCTACAGACGGATGAGCCGGAAGCGGCGATTGACCGACGAGGACCGCGAGATTTGGGGCCGCGTGGCTAAGACCACGCGGCCCCTTGCGTCTGATCTTGCCTCAAACTTCTTCGAGCATGAGGCCCCGGAACAGCTAACGCATCCTGTGCGGCTGAAACCTGCGAAGGCCCTCGGAGGTGCGACGTTGCGTCCCAACCCGTCCGGACCCCCACCCGGACATGACCTCGCGCATCCGCTCTCGGAAGCGCTGGCGCAGGTGCCTCTGCAGATGGACAAGCGTCAGTTCCAGCGTATGAGCCGGGGTAAGCTCATGCCTGAAGCGCGGCTGGACTTGCATGGCATGACGCTGGCGCAGGCGCATGGAGCGCTCAACGGGTTCATTCTGCGCGCCCATGCGCAGGGTTTTAGGCTGGTGCTGGTGATCACGGGCAAGGGAAAGCGGGTCGAGGATGACGGTCCTATCCCGCGCCGGCCCGGTGCGCTCAAGCAGGATGTGCCGCGCTGGCTGCGAATGGCGCCGCTCGGTGCGCTGGTTTTGGAGATTCGCGAAGCGCATATGCGGCATGGAGGTAGCGGTGCGTATTACGTCTACTTGCGACGGGCGCGGTAGCGAGGTCGGGCGGGTAGGCGTAGCCACAGAGTGAGTATTTTTGGCAAGATGAAGTAGCGGAGGTCTGGCGGGACTTGGCAGCGCGGCTGAATTGGGCCAAAGGGCGCCGATGGGATTTAGATTTGATATAAAGTCGCGCGATGGGCGCGCGCGCGCCGGCGTGATCGAGACCCCGCGTGGCGAGATTCGCACACCGGCCTTTATGCCTGTCGGGACGGCGGCTACGGTGAAAGCGATGATGCCCGAATCCGTCCGTCAGACGGGTGCGGATATCCTATTGGGCAATACCTATCATCTGATGCTGCGCCCGACTGCTGAGCGGATTGCCGCGCTCGGTGGGTTGCACCGGTTCATGAACTGGGACCGCCCGATCCTTACGGATTCGGGAGGGTTCCAGGTGATGTCGCTGGCCAGTTTGCGCAAGCTGACGGAAGAGGGTGTGCGCTTCGCGAGCCATATCGACGGCTCCAGGCACTTGTTGACACCGGAACGGTCGATGGAGATCCAGAGTCTGCTAGGGTCGGATATCGTCATGTGTTTCGACGAATGCCCTGCCCTGCCGGCCGACCGTGCAACAATCGCTGCCTCGATGGAGCTGTCCATGCGCTGGGCGCGGCGATCGCGCGATGCCTTTGGAGACAGGCGGGGGCATGCGCTGTTCGGGATCCAGCAGGGCGGGCTTGAACTTGATCTGCGCGCGGAATCAGCCGAGGCTCTGCATGCCATCGGCTTCGACGGCTATGCCATTGGCGGTCTGGCTGTAGGTGAAGGGCAGGAGGCGATGTTTGGCGTTCTGGATTATGCGCCCGGACAACTGCCCGAGGACAAGCCACGCTATCTGATGGGGGTGGGCAAGCCGGATGATATCGTCGGCGCCGTGCAGCGGGGGGTGGACATGTTTGACTGCGTGCTGCCCTCGCGTTCGGGGCGCACAGGCCAGGGCTGGACGGCGAGGGGGCCAGTTAACCTGCGCAATGCGCGGCACCGCGATGATCCGCGCCCGCTGGAAGAAGGCTGTCTCTGTCCGGCCTGCCGCAACTATTCCCGGGCCTATCTGCACCATGTCATCAAGTCGGATGAGATCATTGGCTCGATGCTGCTGACCTGGCACAATCTCACCTATTACCAGCGCCTGATGCAAGGGTTGCGAGAGGCTATTGCAGCGGGGACGCTTGACAGTTTCGTTACGCGCTTCCATGCCCTGCGTGCCCAGGGCGATGTTGCGCCGCTCTAAGGAACACGGGAAGGAGACCCATGGCCTCTGACATGCTATCGACTGTCGTGAAGCCCATCCACAAGGAGGGTTACAAGTTCATTGCGTTATTCGCAGCGGTGACACTGGTGCTGTTCGTGATCTGGCAGCCGCTGGGCTGGATCGGGTTGGGTCTAACGATCTGGTGTTATTATTTCTTTCGCGACCCGGTGCGGCATGTGCCTGCGCGGGAGGGTCTGTTGGTCAGCCCGGCGGATGGCGTCATTTCGCTGATCGAGCCCGCCGTGCCGCCAGCAGAGCTGGGCATGGGCGAGACCGCACTGACCCGCGTGTCGGTTTTCATGAATGTCTTCAACTGCCACGTGAACCGGGCGCCGATTGGTGGACAGATCGTCAAGATTGCCTATCGGCCCGGGAAATTCCTCAATGCTTCGCTCGACAAGGCGAGCGATGATAACGAGCGTAATGGTTTGGTTGTACAGATGGCTGGTGGCCAGCAGGTCGGTGTTGTGCAGATTGCCGGGTTGGTGGCGCGGCGCATTCTCTGTGAGGTGCAGGAAGGCGAGATGCTGGGCACGGGCGAGCGCTTCGGAATGATCCGTTTCGGAAGCCGCGTCGATGTCTATCTGCCCGAGGGTGCCGAGCCCTTGGTGTCACTTGGACAGGTGATGATATCGGGTGAAACCGTCATGGCCGATCTTGCCAGTAACGAGACGCGCCGCATGGCCGAGGCGATCTGAGATGCCGCGCGAGCGGCTCTCGCTGCTGTCACTCGTGCCCAATCTGGTGACGATCCTGGGCATGTGTGCAGGGCTGAGCGCGATCCGCTTCACTTTTGACGAACGTTTCGAGATTGCTGCCGCGCTGATCATTTTTGCCGCCGTTATGGATGGCGTGGACGGCCTGATCGCACGTAAGCTCAATGCAGCCAGCAGTTTCGGCGCGGAGCTCGACAGCTTCGCTGATTTCGTCAGTTTCGGCGTCGCACCTGGGGTGCTGGTCTTCGGATATGCACTGGCCGGTCCGATGGCGGGTGTTGGCTGGGTGTTTGTCCTGATTTTCGCGGTCTGCGCCTGCCTTCGGCTGGCGCGCTTCAACATTAGCCGGGCGTCCAAGACGGGTCCGAGCCAGCGTCATTTCGTCGGCGTCCCCGCGCCGGCTGGGGCAATGCTTGGGTTGCTACCGGTTTATCTGGGGCTTTCAGAGCTTCTCGATGTGACACAGGCGCCGTTGCTGGTCGCAGTATATCTCGGTGGTGTAGGCCTGTTGATGGTGTCCCGGCTGCCCACGCCCTCGTTAAAGGCTATTAGGATAGCGCGGCAAAATGCGATCTGGGTGCTGATCGGGATGAGTGCTTTCGCCGGGTTTCTGGTGTTGCGGACCTGGGCGACATTGGTGGTGGCAGACCTCGTTTATCTTGGGGTCTTGGCATGGCTTGCCGTGCGGCGACGTCGCGGGCTTGGCTAGTTGTTTTTCCGTAAACAGCGGTTCCTTTTGGCTTGACGGCTGCGCTACGAACGAATATCCGGACACCGTTGCGCGGTTGTAGCTCAGTTGGTTAGAGTACCGGCCTGTCACGCCGGGGGTCGCGGGTTCGAGCCCCGTCAACCGCGCCACTTCTCAAAAGGTCCCTGCCTCTGGCAGGGGCCTTTTGTGTTGGCTGGTCCTTCTTAAGCGGCTTTTCTGGCCTGCCAAGAGGCCTTGTCGCCCTCGACATTTTCGGATCGAGCGCCAATTCTGATGCATGACTGAGCATAACCCATTCCCTCCACGCCCTGTACCGCGTAGTGTGTTTTCCCGCAATCTGCGCATGGGGCAGGTGGCGGGTGGTATATTTGGCGCTTCGCTTGGGGCGGTGCTGGGTGAGGTCTTGCGCGGACGCAGACCAGATCTCGCGCGCGCGGCCCTGGCGCCAGCGAATGCAGTACGGCTGGCTGGCGGCCTCGCGCATTTGCGGGGGGCCGCGATGAAGCTCGGACAGATGCTCTCGTTGGAGAATGGGGCCGCCTTGCCGCCAGAGCTGACGGCCATCCTCGCGCAATTGCAGGCGAATGCACCAGCCATGCCGCCCCGGCAACTGCGTGATGTCCTGAATGCGGAGTGGGGCGCGGGTTGGCAGGCACGATTTGCGCGCTTTGAGGTGCGGCCGGTGGCAGCGGCGTCGATCGGGCAGGTGCATCGGGCGGTCACGCGCGAGGGTGACCTCTTGGCTGTGAAAGTTCAGTTTCCCGGTGTTGCACAGAGTATCGACAGTGATACCGCCACCTTGGCCCGCCTGCTGCGTGTACCGGGGGTCTTACCAGCAGGAATGGAGATTGACCGCCTGCTGGATGATGCCCGCGCGCAGCTCCATGACGAGGCGGATTACGTCCGCGAGGCCGAGGCCCTTGTCGCATTTGGGACGCGACTTCAGGCGGATAAGAGTTTCAAGGTCCCGAGCTTGCGCACGGATCTAAGCACAGGGCGCGTGCTTGCGATGGAGTTTGTCGAAAGCATGCCGATTGATGCTCTGGCTGAAGCGGAACAAGCAAGGCGCGATGCAGCCGTCAAGCAACTGGTTGATCTGACGCTGCGCGAGCTCTTCGAGTTCGGGCAGATGCAGACAGACCCCAATTTTGCGAACTATCGGCTTGCGCCAGATGGTCAGATTGTGTTGCTGGATTTCGGTGCAACAAGGTCGATTTCACCCGATACGGCGGCGCAATACCGCGCCCTATTGCGCGGGCTGCTCTCTGAAAATCAGGCTTCAGTCGCGGAACTCATGGCGGCGCTGGGGTACTTCAGCTTGCGAATGCCTCAGGCGCGGCGCGATCTACTGGTCGCTTTAGCTCTTCGGGCCAGCGCACCGCTGCGGCAAGCGGAGCCTTTTGATTTCGGGCGTTCAACCTTGATCGAGGATCTTGCGCGCGAAGGGCAGGCATTGGGCCAGGCGCGCGACTTTTGGCATGTGCCGCCCGCCGACCTGCTTTTCCTGCATCGGAAAATTGGCGGTATGTTCCTGTTGGCCCAAAGAATGGGCGCACGGGTGGCTCTGAAGCCACTGGTCGCACGCTGGGCATGACGGGTTCAGGTTGCTCCTGAAAAGGGGCGCCGCCGTCGGCCTGCGCCCCTTTGCTTCATGGAACATTTGGTCACTCTGCCGCACGCAACGGCATCTCGGGTGGCAGGGGATCGCCCAGTTGCAGTGGCAGTTGCTTCTCGCTCGCTGCTGGCGGGACATCCCAGATCAGCTCCGCCTCGCGGATGGAGGAGAGCTTCTTCTCCAGCGCGCGGTCGCGGCGCGCCATAGAGTCGCGCCGCGAGAAGGTCCAGCGCAGGCCGAGCGCACCGCGATAGGCGCCTTTCTCGATCCAGACTCGCAGCGCGAGGAAGGCGGGTGTGACCATCAGGGTCAGCACAGTTGCCACACCTAGACCAAAAACCACGGCTGTGGCCAATTGCTTCCACCAGAGCGCGGTCGGGCTGTCGATCGAGAAGCCGCCATTGGCGAAATCGATCGAGAGGCCCAGCATCATGGGGGTCAGACCCGCCATGGTGGTGATGGTGGTCATCAGAACCGGGCGGATCCGTGCCTCGACCGTGCGGATGATCGCCTCGATCCGCGGCATGATCGCGGCATAGTTTTGATAGGTATCAATCAGCACGATATTGTTGTTTACCACAATACCCGCCAGTGCCACGATTCCTGTCCCGGTCATGATGACCGAAAAAGTTTGGTCCATCACGATCATGCCAATTAGCACCCCGGCGGTGGAGAGTACGACTGCCAGGAGCACGAGCACCGAATTGTAGAGACTGTTGAACTGCGTCAGCAGGATGACGAACATCAGCCCAAGCGCAGCAGCGAAGGCATAGGTCAGGAATTCGGTGCTTTCCTCCTGATCCTGCTGCTCACCTGTCCATTCCCAGGCCACTCCATTAGGCAACGGGTCTTCCGTCGACAGCCACTCCGTCAGCGCATCGATGCGCTCGGTCGCGGTGATGGGCACCTGACGCCAGCCATTCTCGGAAATCTCGGCTAGATTGGCGCGCACGCGTTGATAGCCCTCCGATCCGGTCGCATGTTCTCGCGGAACGAGATCGGCACGAGTGGCCACGCGCACGGTATTTCCGTCACGGTCTACAACGCGGATCAAACCGGGGCGGACGTCGGCCAGCACATCGAAGAACCGCTGCTGGTTGACGCGGTCGATCTGCCCACGCGCCCGAACGGTTTCGGTGGTGACGAAATTTGATAGGGGGACCATGCCGAAATTGGTCTGCACACGCAGGGTCTCGAGTGTCGAGAGTAGGCGGTCGCTTTGGGGCAGACGCACGCGGATGTCGATCTCTTCTTCCGAAGTATCCACTCGCATCGTGTCAAGCAGGAGCCCCCGCGTGACAAGTTGCACCATGCCGCCAATGGTCGCGACATCGGCGCCGAAGCGACCGGCCATTTCGGTGTCGACATTGATTTGCCAGTCGATCCCCGGCACGGGGCGTGAATCCTCGAGGTCAAACAATCCGTCGGTTTCGCCGAAGCGCGCCCTGATTATCTCGACGGCTTCCTCCAGCTCGTCGAATTCCTCTCCAGTCAGGCGTAGATGCACGGGTTTGGCGCCTGCCGGGCCACCGGAGGAGATCAGAAATTCGGTCTGGATGCCGGGGATTTCATCGAATTTCGCCTCCAGTCGGTCCAGAACCGCGCGACCGCGCATCTCGGGATCACCCTGACGTTTTTGCCAATGAGTCAACTCGAACTGTATCTGCCCGATGGCGTCGCGCGGGGGACCTTGGCCTGCCGTGTTTGTGTTCAGCCCACCATCGCCCGCAAAGGCAAAGACTGAGGCTATGCCCGGTTCGGACATCGCTATGTCCTCGACCTGACGCACCAGCGCATCCTTTTCGGTCAGCGAGAGGTTGCCGCGCGCGCGCACATAAATGATCCCGTCTTCGGGTTCAGTCTCAACGAAGAACTCAACGCCGCGATTGTTCTCGCCGTAATACTGGAACACACCACCAACGAAGGCTGCGACACCGATGATCAGCACGATGGGCATGATCGGGTTGCCGACGAACAGTTTCGCGACATGACCAGCGGGAGAGTAATGGCGCCGCGCGTCGATCTTGCCGGGCTTTTTTTCAGGCGCGAGTGTGGTGAACGTGGTCGAGATGCCGACAGCGCCGAGCATCATCAACAATGCACCGGGGACGAGTTCTCCAATGCTCTGCGCGGCTTGGGTGCCGCCAGTGAGAAATCCCGGGTTGAGCAGCATCATCGCGCCCAGAGCGAGGACTGCGACCGACACTGCAGCGAAGGGCAGGCGCAGGACCCAGGGCAGGCGACGCAGAGAATCGCTGACATAGCCCAGACGTTGCGCAAGCTGACCGCTGAGACCGCCCATCACGGGCAGAAAGATCAGCGCCACGATCAGCGAGGCCGACAGGACGAAAATGAGCGTGACTGGCAGAAGTCCCATGAACTCGCCTGCCACACCCGGCCAGAATAGCATCGGAAGAAAGGCGCAGAGCGTGGTTCCTGTCGAGGCGATGATGGGCCAGAACATGCGCTGGGCAGCCTTGACATAGGCCTCCATTGGGCGGTCGCCGAGTTTCAGCCGCTTGTCGGCATACTCGGTCACGACGACCGCACCATCAACGAGCATCCCTACTGCAAGGATCAGCCCGAACATGACGATATTCGACACCGCCACGTCCATCAGCCCGAGGAGAATAAAGCAGAGCAGGAATGAGGTCGGGATAGCGAAGCCCACCAACAGCGCCGAGCGGGCGCCGAGGGCTGCCAGGACCACGATCATCACCAGCGCAACAGCCGTCAGAACCGAGCCCTCAAGTTGCGTCACCATCTCGCCAGTCTGGATGGATTTGTCGAGTGTCGGTGTCACCTGGATGGCCGATTGCAATTCTTCGGGCCAAGAAGCGCGTTCGACCTCGACAGCTTCGCGAACAGCTTGTGAGGCGTCGATGGCATTGAAGCCCTTGCGCATGACCACCTGAATCGCGAGATTGGTATCGCCATTGAAACGGGCGGTGCCTTCGCGGTCGGCAAAGGTCATTCGGATTTCGGCCAGATCGCCCAGCGAAACGACCGAATCACCATTTACCTTTACTGGCAGGCGGTAGATATCCTCGACCGTGCTGAAGCTTGCAGGTACTGTGACCGAGAAAGCACCCGAGCTTGTCTCGACCTCTCCCGCAGCGACAAGCTGGTTGTTGCCAGTGACGACGTTGATCAATTCACCAGCGGTGACATTATAAGCTTCGAGCTTGAGCGGATCGATCAAGACCTCAACCATCTCATCCCGCGACCCGGCGATCTCGGCTTCCAGAACTGGTTCCAGCGCTTCAATTCGACTCTGGAGGTCGCGCGTAGCGCGCAGAAGCGCGCGTTCGGACACATCGCCAGAGACGGCAATAATGATTATCGGGAATTCAGAGAAGTTGATTTCCGAGACCGAGTAATTCTGCGCGCCTTCGGGGAATTTACCTTCTGCACGACCCATGGCGTCGCGAATATCGGCCATCGTCGCGGTCTTGTCCCAGCCAAACTCGAATTCCAGAACAGCAGCCGCAAAACCCTCGGCTGAAAAGGCGCTGAGGTTCTGCAGAAGGTCGAGGTCGGAAAGTTCGGCCTCCATCGGTTTGACGAGCATCGACTCGCCATCGACGGCCGAGATCCCGGGGAAGGGCACCGTGATGATGACGGCAGGTACTTCGATATCCGGCTCACCCTCTTTCGGCAGGCCGATATAGGCGGCAGTCCCGGCCATCAGAACCATCGTCAGAATGGCCACGATCATCCGGGCGCGGGTGGCGGCCCATGAAACGATCCGGATCATGGCGCCCCCTCATCGCGCCAGATCACATGCACACGTGCGCCTTCACGCGTGAATTCCTGACCGACGATGATCGCGCCGATTTCGTCCGGCAGACCGGCCAGCCACATGCCCTCTTCCGTGTCGCGCAGGATGCGAACCGGTGCAAAACTCACCATGCCCTCATCATCGACAAGGCGCAGACCCAGCTCGCCCGCGTCGTTGAGTGTGAGTGCAGAGCCTGGAATGAGATGGCCCTCCTGGGCCTGACCCGAGATCAGAATGTCAGCGCTCTGACCATCACGGATGCGCCCGTCTGGGTTGGGAATCGTTACATCGACCCGGAAGGTACGAGTCTGGGGGTCGGCTGAGCGTGCGATGAAAGAGACCGTTCCCATCACCTCGCGTCCCGAAGCAAGGCGGGCGCCAGCCGGGGCCCCAAGTTCCAGAAGATCGATCTGTGCCTCGGTCGCAAAGCCTACCAGTTTCATCGGCTCAAGCTGGATCAGTGTCGCGCAGAGCGCACCGGGTTGCAGCAAGGTGCCAAGTTCTGCCGTGTCGGTCTCCAGAAGCCCATCGAAAGGCGCGTGCATGACCAACCGCGCCATTTCCTCGACTGCACGATCAACCGCGGCTTGCGCTGATAGCCGGGCCGCGCGGGCATTGGCGACGCGTGTTTCGGAAGCGAAACCGCCTTCGGACAGCCCTTCGGCGGCGCGAAGATTGATCTCGGCTTCGGCGAGGCGCGCCTGCGCCTCGTCCAGCGCTGCTTTTCTTACCCCGGGCGCAATTTCGCAGAGCGGATCGCCTGCCTTTACACTGGCGCCGCGCCGGATGGGGTCGGAAACAATCAGCCCAGAGGTTTCGGCACGGATCTCGACCTTTCGCATTGCCTCGGTACGCCCGCGCAATATGACGGTGCCAGGGACTGGTTCTGCCGTTGAACGCAGCCCCACGACACGCACCATCGGAGCGTCTTGCTCTTCGGCGATCTCTTCGGTCTCGGCAGCGATGACACCCGCAAAGCTCAGCAAAGCATCGCGTTCCATCACAAACAGATACATCACGACCGTCACCGTGAGCGCCGTGACCAGAGGAAATATCCGCATTCAGACCACCTTATTGTACGCGACACTCGCGTCAGATAAGAACTCTACGCTAAACTAACCAGTTCAGATTACTTTGCATACGCAGAATCTTCAAGCAATGTTACGACTGTTAACATTCGAAAGTCACAGTGTCCATGCGCGAATGTGAGGCAACAGGCTTGGCATTTTGACGTACTTCGCGCTAAGAGGGGGCGGATCTGATGTAAGGTGGTAATTGTGAGCAATCCCGACAGTTTCATCAATGAGGTGACAGAAGAGCTGCGCCGCGACAAGATGATGAGCTATATGCGCCGCTACGGCTGGATTGCAGCGCTTGCAGTGGTGCTGATCGTTGGTGGCGCTGCATGGAATGAATGGCGCAAGGCCAGCGAACGGGCGAGTGCCGAGGCCTTTGGTGACGCGGTCCTAGCTGCGTTGGAAAATAACGACAGTGCCGACCGTATCCGTGCGCTTGCTGCTATTGAGACTACGGGCGCGCAACGCGGTTTGCTGCAACTGATGCGCGCAGGCGAATTGCTTGAGCAGGACCGTAGCGCGGCACTAACCGCTCTGCAGTCGGCAGCAGATGACGACGCACTGCCCGATGCCTATCGTCAGCTGGCCGCTTTGAAGCGCGTGATTGCCGGAGGCGCAGATATTCCGCTGGCCGATCGAGAAACTGTGCTCGCGAGCCTGTCGCAGCCTGGCCAGCCGCTGCGCCCGCTCGCACTGGAACAAGAGGCCCTGTTGCAACTGGAGCAGGGCAATCGCGAAAGAGCCATTGAAATTCTGACGGACTTGTTGTCACAATCCGATGTGTCGGACACGTTGCGCCGCAGAACGTCGCAACTGTTGACGGCGCTGGGCGGCGAACTGGCGGCGGGCTGACAAAATCCCCCGCATCGCGACCGGCGATGTGCAAGCCCAGGAGACGCCGGGCAGAAGCGATAGGAGCTTGTGGTGAAACTCTGGAACGGCATCGCCATCCTCGCTCTGGCCGGGCTCGTCAGCGCCTGCGAACGCGAGTTCATCCTTGAAGGTGAGCGCTTTCCGCTCCGCGCGCCCTTTGCTGAAGATGCCGGTGAATCACCCGAAAATCGCGAGTTGCCCATTTCACTGCCGCCAGCTTCGGCCAATGCCGATTGGACGCACCGGCTCGGCTCGCAGTCGACACGCCCTGTGCATCCGGCACTGGGCGGCGATCTGCGCCAAGCTTGGTCTGTTTCAATCGGGCAGGGCGAAGGGCGGCGGCATCGGATCACGGCAGAACCAGTTTCAAGCGGCGGGCTGATTTACACGCTCGACAGTCGTGCGCGGGTCACCGCTGTCACCACAGGCGGTGAGGTGGCCTGGACGCGCGATCTCACACCTCCGGGCACGCGCAACCCCGATGGTGCCTCAGGTGGCGGCTTGGCGATTGCCAATGGCAGGCTCTATGTGACCTCGGCCTTCGCCATGCTCTCGGTGCTGGATTTGAACTCGGGTGAATTGATCTGGGACAAGCGTTTCGATGCGCCGCTTTCGGCAGCGCCCACGATCTCCGGCTCGCATGTTTATGTAGTGGCCAGCGACAGCACTGGCTGGGCGCTTGATGCCGATACCGGCCAGACCGATTGGCAGCTTTCTGGCGCGCCCTCGCCTTCTTCCATGGTCGGAGGCGCAGCTCCGGCAGTGGCTGGATCTCTGGTGCTCTTCCCGACGCCAGCGGGCGAGTTGATCGCAGCTCGGCGGGATACGGGTCAGATAAAGTGGCGCCGCGCAGTTGCGGGCACACGGATCGGGATGGCCTATGCTTCGGTGACGGATGTGACCGGCGACCCGGTGGTGCGCGGCAATACGATCTATGTCGGCAACCAGTCGGGTCGGGTCATGGCGCTGGATGTCGAGACGGGCCGTCCGAACTGGACTGCGGATGAGGCCGCTTATGGCCCGATCTGGCCGGTCAGTGATGCGTTGTTCCTGATGTCGGACCGCAATCGCGTCGTGCGGCTGGAGGCCGGGTCGGGTGCCTTTGTCTGGGGAGAAGCGCTGCCCCTCTTCACGCAAGCACGCGAACGCAGGCGCGCGGCCATCTACCCGCATTACGGCCCGGTTCTGGCCGGTGGGAGGCTGATTGTCGGCTCGGGCGACGGAGCGATTCGCAGCTTCGACCCTGTTTCGGGTGCGCCTGTGGGCCAGGTGGCGCTGAATGCGGGCGCGGCTGTCAGCCCGATAGTGGTCGGCGGCACGCTGTATGTTGTGTCGCGCGACGGTCAGTTGGTGGCCTTTCGCTGAGATGAGAGAGGTGTTTGCGCGCATGGCCCCGTCTCACCGGGGCCATGTCTGCTTTCGAGAGGGTAAGAAATGAGTTTCACGCTGGCCATTGTGGGCCGCCCCAATGTCGGCAAATCGACCCTGTTCAACCGACTGGTGGGCAAGCGTCTGGCGCTGGTCGATGATCAGCCCGGCGTAACCCGCGACCTGCGCGAAGGCGATGCGCGGGTAGGGGACCTGCGGTTTACCGTGATCGACACGGCGGGGCTGGAAGAGGTGACAGATGACAGCCTGCAAGGGCGGATGCGGCGCCTGACCGAGCGCGCGGTGGAAATGGCGGATGTGTGTCTGTTCCTAGTGGATGCGCGGGCCGGGATCACCCCCGTGGATGAGGGTTTTGCCGAGATCCTTCGCAAGCGGGCGGATCATGTGATCCTGGGCGCGAACAAGGCCGAGGGGCGCGCAGGCGAGGCCGGGGTATTGGATGCCTATGCGCTGGGGCTGGGCGAACCGGTGCGGCTCTCGGCCGAGCATGGCGAGGGCATGGATGAGCTTTATCACCTCCTGCGCCCGATTGCGGATGCATTTGCCGGGCGGGCGCAGGCGGACGCGCCCGAGGTGGAGGTGGATGTCGCCGAGGGCGGGGAAGGTAATTTTGCGCCCACGCATGCGAAGCCATTGCAGATTGCCGTGATCGGGCGCCCGAACGCCGGGAAATCGACCCTAATAAACCGGATCATCGGAGAAGATCGGCTGCTGACCGGCCCCGAGGCTGGAATTACGCGAGATTCAATCTCGGTCAGCGCTGACTGGATGGGCACGCCGGTGCGGATTTTCGACACGGCGGGGATGCGCAAGAAGGCTCGCGTGGTGGACAAGGTCGAGAAGCTCTCGGTCGCCGACGGATTGCGCGCAGTGCGCTTTGCCGAAGTGGTGGTGCTGCTGCTGGATGCGGCGATTCCCTTCGAGCAACAGGATTTGAGGATTGCCGATTTCGCCGAGACCGAGGGGCGGGCGGTGGTGGTCGCGGTCAATAAATGGGACCTGGAAGCGGAGAAACAGGAGAAGCTGCGCGCCCTGCGCGCGGGGTTCGAGAAACTGCTGCCGCAATTGCGCGGCGCACCGCTAGTGACGGTCTCGGCCACGACGGGCAAGGGGCTCGACCGGCTGCATGCTGCCGTGCTTCGCGCGCATGAGGTGTGGAATCGGCGGGTGCCGACGGCGAAGCTCAACCAATGGCTAGGCGCGATGGTCGAGGCGCACCCGCCCCCCGCGCCCAAGGGCCGGCGGATCCGGTTGCGGTACATGACCCAGGCCAAGACGCGGCCACCGGGCTTCGTTGTGATGTGCTCAAACCCGGAGGAACTTCCTGCGGCCTATACGCGCTATCTGGTCAATGGCTTGCGCGAGGCATTTGACATGCCGGGCACGCCGATTCGAGTGTTCATGCGTTCTCAGGGAGAGAAAAACCCCTATAGGGGGCGCAAGAAGGCGGCGCCGTCGAAGCTGCGCAAACATCTGGAAGGGCGGCGGGAGAAATAGAGACGCGTTCGGGGTTAGCGCGCTTCGCGCGTACATTTCGAGTATTTGTGGCAAGATGAAATCGCTTGATGGTCCAAGGTTTATGACTTTGGGCCAATCTCGCCGATGGGGCCGAGGGCGCCGGTCTGGGCGCGATGCAGGAGCAGATGGTCAAGCAACACACAGGCCATCATCGCTTCGGCCACAGGCACGGCGCGGATGCCGACGCAAGGGTCGTGGCGGCCCTTGGTAATGACTGTGTTAGGGCTGCCGTCGCGCAGGATCGAGTCGCGGGGGGTAGCGATGGAAGAGGTCGGCTTGACTGCGAAGCGAACAACGATTTCCTGCCCGGTGGAGATGCCGCCCAAGATGCCGCCCGCCTTGTTGCTGCGGTAAAGCGGGTCGCTCTCCCCCATCTCGATCTCATCGGCGTTTTCCGTTCCAGTGAGGGCGGCAGCCTGCAGGCCTGAACCGATCTCGACGCCTTTGACGGCGTTGATAGACATCATTGCGGCGGCGAGTTCGGTGTCGAGCTTGGCGTATATGGGTGCGCCGAGGCCTGCAGGGACGCCGGAAGCGGTGACTTCGATCATGGCACCGATTGAGTTGCCTTCCTTGCGGATCTGGTCAAGAGCCTTGGCCCAGTCTTCGGCGGCTTGTGCATCAGGAACCCAGAACGGGTTGCGGTCGATCTCGGCGGCATTGAAGCGCGCGCGGTCGATATGGTGGGGGCCCATCTGGACCATGTAGCCAGTGATGCGCAGCTCGGGGGTTAGCGTCTTGAGCACCTCGCGGGCAATCCCCCCAGCGGCCACGCGCGCGGCGGTTTCGCGCGCAGAAGAGCGACCACCGCCACGCGGGTCGCGCAACCCGTATTTCTGGTGATAGGTGATGTCGGCATGGCCGGGCCGGAAGGTGTCGGCGATATTGCCGTAATCCTTCGAACGCTGATCGACATTTCGTATCATGAGCTGGATCGGCGTCCCAGTGGTCTGGCCATCATAGACACCCGAGAGGATTTCTACCTCGTCAGGCTCGCGGCGCTGGGTCGTATAGCGGCTTTGGCCGGGTTTGCGACGGTCGAGCCAGTGCTGGATCTGTGAAGCGTCAAGCGCAACACCGGGCGGGCAGCCGTCAACGGTCGCCCCGAGCGCGGGTCCGTGGCTTTCGCCCCAAGTGGTTACGCGAAACATATGGCCGAATGTGTTGAAGCTCATGCGCGCGGATCGTCCCTGTTTGGTACGCAGAGGGACTATCTTGCTTTTCGAGTGATTGGAATAGGCGTCCTTTTGCGGGCGTAGTCCTTGTCCTGATTAGCAACAAAGATTCCTGCCATCGCATTTCCAGTATATGGTCCGGCGCCACTTTCTGCCCAAGTGGTCAGGCGCTGGATGTCGGCGCAGGCCCTGACTGGGACACATGGACCTTGTCCCAGGATCTGGGCAGGGTTACCTGTCACAAACCTCGGGGTGCTCTGACAGAGCTGAGATGCGGCATTGCCGCAAACCCGTTGAACCTGAACCGGTTAGGACCGGCGGAGGGAAGGTGACGGGGACATGCCTCCACTTTGCTCCGCCTGTTGCAAATGGAGTATGAAAAATGAAACTCCCGACACTTGTTGCAGGATTGCTGATCACCACCGTGCTGAGCGCGGGGGCCGAGACGCGGCAGCTTACAATCCATGCCTATGACAGTTTCGCCAAAAATGCAGGGCCCGGCATCATCGACGCGTTCAAGGAAGTTTGCGACTGTGACATCGCAATCACCGGCGTCGGTTCCTCGGGTGAGTTGCTGCCCGGACTGATCGAGGCGGCGCCCGAGGATCGGCCCGACCTCGTGCTGGGAATCGACACCAACAATCTAGCCGCAGCACGCGATAGCGGGCTGTTCGCCATGCATGATCGCACCCTGCCACCGCTCGACATGCCGCTGGACTGGGATGATTCGCTGTTTCTGCCCTATAACTGGGGCTATTATGCCTTCATCTATGACAGCGAGACAGTCGAGACGCCACCCGCCAGTTTCTCCGAACTTGTCGGCTCTGACCTGCGCGTGGTGATACAGGATCCGAACCGCTCTACCACCGGACTGGGCCTGCTGATGTGGGTCGAGGCAGCGTTTGGCGATGAGGCTGAGGCGGTCTGGCGAGCACTGGCTGCGCGTGAGGGCACGCAGGTGGTGCCGCGCTGGGCGGACGCCTATCACCCGATTTTCCGCGCGGGTGAGGCCGATGTGGTGCTCAGCTATGCGACCTCGCCTGCCTATCACGTCATAATGGAAGCTGAGGACGGGCCGCGGGCGGCGCGGTTTGACGAAGGCCATTACCTGCGCATCGAGGTGGCCGGACTGCTGGCCGATGCCGCAGAGCCGGAACTGGCCCGGCAATTTCTCGACTTCATGTTCACGGACGGCTTTCAGTCCGTGATCCCGACCACGCGCTGGCTCTATCCTGTGGTGACACCTGCAGCGGGACTGCCCGAGGCCTTCGGCGCTTTGATCGAGCCCGGCGAGGCGTTGCTCTTCCCAGCCGAGGAGGCTGCCGCGCGGCGTTCTGATGCGCTGGCGCGCTGGGATGCGGCCTTTGGTGAATGAGCGACTCGTGGGCGCCCGCGAGTGCGCGCGCCCCTTGTCGGCGGGGTTGCTGCATGCTACCTCCACTCCACCTCGGGGTGCCCATAGGGGCTGAGATGCGCATCAGTGAACCCGTTGAACCTGAACCGGTTAGGACCGGCGGAGGGAAGGTTGCAAGGCTCACTTGCTGCAATCTCCGCCTGTCGTGAAATGAGGAGATTGGACCATGAGGACAGCTTTTTTCGCGACAGTCGTTATGGCAGGGGCGGCACAGGCCGATACCCCGGTGCTGACTGTCTTGGCGCCCGATTATTTCGGGTCATCCTGGGGGCCGGGGCCGGCCATCACGGAAGGTTTCGAAGCGCGCTGTGACTGCACGCTCGATTTCCGCACGGGCGAGGTGCTGCCGCGCCTGATGCTGGAAGGGGCGCGCGTGGGGGCGGATGCCGTGATCGGGCTGAACACGGACATGACGCTGCGCGCCCGCGAGACAGGGCTTTTCGCGCCGCACGGTCAGGATCTGGGCGCGCTGACTGTGCCGGTGGAGTGGGATGACGATATCTTCATCCCCTTTAACTGGGGCTATGCGGCATGGGTCTATGACAAGACCCGCGTCGAAAACCCGCCTGCAAGCTTTGCCGAATTGATCGAGCGCGAGGACCTTTCGCTGATCTGGCAGGACCCGCGGTCCTCGGGCTCGGGACTGGCGCTGCTGCTCTGGGTCGATCACTTGTATGGTGAGGATGCAGGAGAGGTCTGGCAAGCCCTGCAGGAAAACACCGTGACCGTGACGGCAAGTTGGTCAGAGGCTTACGGGCTATTTACCGCTGGCGAGGCCGATATGGTGCTGAGCTACACCACTTCGCCCGCCTATCACATCGTCGCCGAAGAAGATGACAGCAAGGCCGCTGCGATTTTTGACGAAGGCCATTACTTCATGGCCGAAGTGGCGGGCGTTCTGGACGGTGCGGCCGAGCCGGAACTGGCGCGCGACTTCATGGCTTATATCCTCTCCGAGGATTTCCAGAGCATGATCGCCTATGGCAACTGGTCCTACCCCTCGGCGTTGCCGCGCGAGGACTGGCCAGAGGTGATGCGGGACCTTGCTTTCCCCAAGACCGCGATATTCCTTGATGAGGTTGCAGCAGATGCCGCACGCGGCCCGGCACTCGAGCGCTGGCTGGAAGGTATGACCCGGTGACAGCCGCCACGGCCCGGTTGTGCGCGCTTGGCGCAGGCGGGGTCGTCGCGCTGTGGCTGCTGACATTGAATTTCGGCGCGCTGGGGGCGGTTCTCTGGCGTGCCGAAGGTTTTTCGGCACTGCGCGGAGCAGATTGGGCGGCGGTGCGCTTCACGCTCGTGCAGGCGCTATGGTCGGCGGGTCTGTCAGTTCTGCTGGCTGTCCCGCTGGCGCGGGCGCTGGCGCGGCGGTCCTTCCCGGGGCGGGGGCTTGTGATCACGCTGATGGGCGCACCCTTCATCCTGCCGACTCTTGTTGCCGTGCTGGGTCTGCTTGCGGTCTTTGGCCGTGGCGGGTTGGTCAATCAGGGGCTGGCGTCGATCGGCATTGAGCCGATCAGCATATACGGGCTGCATGGTGTGGTGCTGGCGCATGTGTTCTACAACCTGCCGTTGGCCACCCGCATCCTGTTACAGGGTTGGGGTTCTATCCCGGCCGAACGGTTCCGTTTGGCGGCCTCACTCGGGTTCTCACCCTGGCAGATGTTTCGCCAGCTTGAATGGCCGATACTGCGCGAGTTGGTGCCTGGGGCGTTGCTGGTGATCTTCCTGATCTGCCTCACCTCTTTCGCGGTGGCACTGACGCTCGGTGGCGGACCGCGTGCGACAACGGTGGAGTTGGCAATCTATCAGGCATTTCGCTTCGATTTCGAGATGGGGCGCGCGGCGCTGCTGGCGCTCATCCAGTTCGGGCTCTGTACCGGGGCGGCTGTTTTGGCGTGGCGGGTGAGTCTGCCTGCCAGCCTGGGTGGTGGGTTGGACCGCGCGGTGCAGCGCTTCGATCTGGGGCGCGGGGGTCTGGATTTTGCGCTGATCACTCTGGCGGCACTGTTCCTGCTGACCCCGCTGGGCATGATCGTCGCGCGCGGTATCGCGCAGGTGCCCGGCCTGCCATGGGAAGTCTGGCAGGCGGCAGGGCGGTCGCTGATAGTGGCCTTGGGCGCGACCGGTGTGACACTGGTCATGGCGCTGGCGTTGTCCCATGCGGTTCTGGCCTTGGGCGGTGCACGTGGTGCGGTGCTCGAGGCGCTGGGGCTGGCCTCGCTCGCGGCCTCGTCGCTGGTGATCGGGACAGGGCTGTTCCTGCTGATGCTGCCCTGGACCAACCCGCGCGACTGGGCGCTATTGGTGACGATGCTGGTCAATGCCGGCCTTGCGCTGCCCTTCGCGCTTCGGCTGATCCTGCCTGGCTTGCGCGAGGTTGTTGAGACGCAAGGGCGGCTGGCAGATGCCTTGGGGGTGCATGGGCTTGCGCGATTGCAGATCGTGACCCTGCCCCGCCTAAGGCGTCCGCTGGGCTTTGCCGCTGGGTTGACGGCTGCGCTGTCGATGGGTGATCTGGGGGTGATCATGCTCTTTGCCGAGCGCGAGGGGGCGACGCTGCCGATGCAGCTTTACCGGCTGATGCTGGCCTATCGTCAGGCGGATGCAGCGGGAGCGGCGGTCCTTCTGTTGGGTCTGTCGCTTGCGCTGTTCTGGAGTTTTGACCGTTGGGGGCGTGGCCGTGCTGGTGTTTGAGCGGCTTGAGATTGTGCAGGAAGGGTTTCGGCTGGTGGCCGACCTGAGCATTCCGGAGCAGGCGCTGGTCGCGGTGATCGGTCCGTCTGGGGCAGGGAAGTCGACCCTCTTGGGTGCGATTGCCGGCTTCGTGCCGGTGAATTCGGGGCGATTGCGCTGGTTCGGGGTGGAGATCACCGAGCATAGTCCCTCGGCGCGGCCCGTGTCGATCCTGTTTCAGGACAACAATCTCTTCCCGCACCTCACGGCTTTCGAAAACGTAGCGCTTGGTCTGAGGCCATCGTTGCGACTTGATGCGTCCGAGCGCGAGCAAGTGGTACGGGCGCTGGCGCGGGTAGGGTTGGAAGGGTTTGATGCCCGGCGGCCTGCACAGCTTTCGGGTGGTCAACAGACCCGGGTTGCGCTGGCGCGCGTCCTTTTACGCGCTCGGCCTCTGCTGCTGCTGGATGAGCCCTTTGCGGCGCTTGGTCCTGCGCTGAAGGCCGAGATGCTCGCACTCGTAGCCGAGATCTGCCGTGAGACAGGCGCAACACTCTTGATGGTCACGCATGACATGGCCGATGCTGAAGCCATTGCCAGTCAGACGCTGTTAGTGGCGGATGGCCAGGTCAGCGGACCGTTTGCGACTGCGGCGCTGTTGGCAGACCCACCACCGAGTTTGCGCGCTTATCTGGGGTAGCGCGTCGGTCCGGGCGTCGCATTGAGTATTTTTCGCAAGATGAAGCGCATGGATTCAGGATTTGAGCTTGCGGCCGAGGAGTTCAAGCCGGTGGCCTTCGAGCCGGTAGCCGAGGCGGCGGGCGATGCGTTCCTGCAATTCCTCGATCTCGGGGTCGCAGAACTCGATCACTTCGCCCGTCTCCATGTCGATGAGGTGATCGTGATGGGCGCGCTGGCTATCTTCGAACCGGGCGCGGCCATCGCCGAATTCCAGCCGTTCGAGGATGCCGGCTTCTTCGAGCAGTTTGACGGTGCGATAGACGGTTGCCAGCGAGATACGCGGGTCAAGCGCGATGGCGCGGGCGTGAAGCTCTTCGACATCAGGGTGATCCTCGGATGTCTCGATCACCTGCGCGATGATCCGGCGTTGGTCTGTCATGCGCAGACCCTGTGATTCTAAACGCTGGAGGATGGATTTGCGCATGATCAGTTGCCGTTCGGGGCTGAGATGCCTGGGGTTGGATTGGCAGACAGAGCCGCTCTTGCAGCGTGGTGCGTCTTGCTTAAGAGAGCGGACGCGGTCAGATTCTCCCCTTCAGGAAGCCGCCCAGAATAGACTGTATTGTGCCTGTATCCATCGTTTGGGCCTGCCCTTTGGGTGTGAGCTGGTCGATCATGACCGGAAGCACTTTCGCAAGCGTGTCAGAGGTTTCAGAGGGCGCCATTCCTGCCTCGTCTGCAAGTTGATTGATGATCTGGCCGCCGAGCGCCTCTTCGATCTGGCTGCCGGAGACCGCTTTGTTCGAGCCCTGCCCGAGCCAGCTTTCAAGCGCATCGCCCAATCCTGCATTGTGGAACTGCGATACCAGTCCGGGCAGCCCGCCGATCGGACTGTCCTTGGCAAGAAGTCCGATGACACCCTGCATCAGTCTGGGGTTTTGCATGACCAGACCAGCGAGGCCCGCCTTCTGGCCTGCGCTTGCAAGAACAGTGTCAGTGAGAGATCTCAGAGGGTTCATGGTTACTCCTTCACACGCCGCACGCCCATCATATGGGGTAGCATGACCCTACGCCGCTGTCACCGCTTTCCATAATAGAGGCCGACGACATGCTCGGCCTCTGCAAAGAACAACCAGCGCTGCGCGAGAAGCCCCGTAAGGTGCGACATGAGTGCGAGCCCGAAACCGACATAGCTAGCGGGCAGCACGAGCAGAAGCGCAGGCAGGAGTGCGCCAAAGCCTAGCGCAATCAGGCGCAGCTTGTAGGCGTGTTTGCGCCCTATGACATGGACCATCTCGCGCAGAAGATAGTTCTGACCCGAATGCGGTGGCTCAAGCAGTCGGACCCGGCCCAAGGCGCCAAGGCCCGTGGCGCTGCCCATCGTACTGCCTGCGCGCTCAAATTGTCGGTCGCCTGCGACCCAGTGGGCAATCATGGCGACGGCGAGGGCGAGCAGCAAGCCGAGCGCTAGCCCGGTCCGACCGACAAAGAGCGCCCCTGCGGCCAGGCTGGCGAGGACAAAGACGGGTGGGGTCGACCAATGGTGCCAGCGCGGGACGGCGCGTATTTGCGTGTAGATCATCGCTGTCGCGACGACCGTGGCGAGAGCGAGCGCGGCGCCCAGCCAGCCGAAGACGGGCATGGGCGCCGCGGCGAAGACAGAGCCCGCCGCATGAGGCGCCATCACAGCGAGAGTCGCGGTGGCCAGCACGGCCTCGCGCGAGAGCCAACTCGAGCGCCATTGCGTGAAGGCGAGAAGCGCGCGTTCGGGATGGCCAAGATGGAAGGCGGAGGCCAGAAGCCCGGCGCCGGCCAATGCGTAACCCATTCCGAACACGAGGAAAGCCGCGACGCCCGTGGGAGCGCGCAGACCGATACCCAGCCAGACAAGCAGACCGAAACCTGCACCCGACAGGACAGTGAAGAGAATGAGCGACGGCGCCGGGTGCATCGGTCAGAGCCGCTCCAGTGCGCGGTCGAGCCAGCCGAGAAAACCGGTTGCGGCTTCGGGGGCGGAGTCGCAGAGGCTGGCAAGATCGGGGGTCGTGAGCGTGTCGCGCGGGCGCGGGGGGAGATATTTGTTGACGGGGGCTGTGCCTTGCTCGGGCATCAGGTCCATCCCGCCGCGCGCGGCGACGAGTTGCGAGACGGCGCTTTCGGGATCGGCGAGGTCTCCGAAATGGCGTGCACCTGCTGGGCAGGTGCGCACGCAGGCGGGCTCACGATCCTCTTCGGGAAGATTCTCGTTATAGATGCGGTCCACGCAGAGGGTGCATTTCTTCATTACCTTCTCGACGCCGTCCATCTCGCGCGCACCGTAGGGGCAGGCCCATGCGCAGAGGCCGCAGCCGATGCAGGCGCTCTCATTGACCAGGACGATACCATCTTCGGCACGTTTGTAGCTTGCTCCTGTGGGGCAAACAGTGACGCAGGGGGCGTTGTCGCAATGCAGGCAGGATTTCGGGAAATGGACGACCATCGGTGGGGCTGTGTCGCGCTTGACCTCAAAGCTGTGGACGCGGTTGAGGAAGGTGCCCTCGGGTTCGGCACCATAGGCGTCCATATCCGAGAGCGGCGCGCCGTAGTTTTCGGTGTTCCAGCCCTTGCAGGAGATCACGCAGGCATGGCAGCCGACACAGGTGTCGAGGTCGATGACGAGCCCGAGTTTGGTTCTGGTTGATTGGGGCAGGGTGGTCATGGGGTGCGTTGTTTCTGCCGGGGACAAGGCCGCGCAATTGAACGAGTATTTTTGGCAAGATGAAGCAGCATGTCAGGGCTTTTTCTGATGGGTGAGGTTGCGTGGGGGTGCAGGGACGGGGGAGTGTTGCGGGGCGGGATCGGGGTAGCTGACGCTCTGGCCAGCCGGGGCTTTCTCGATGCGCACGCGGAGATCATACCAGGCGGCTTGTCCCGTAATCGGGTCGGAATTGGCCCAGCGCAGACCGTCGCCTTTGGCGGGCAGAAGCTCGTGGATCAGGTGGTTAAGCAGCGTGCTCTTGGTGGCCTCGGGAGCGTTCGTGTCCAGCGCCCAGGCGCCACGGCGTTTGGCGACGGCGTTCCAGGTCCAGACTGTGTCGGGGTTGAGAGCGTCCATGCGCACCACAGGCAGAGTAACGCGGCCATGGGGAGAGGTCAGGGTGGCCCAGTCCCCCTTGGTGAAGCCGTGTTCGGTCCAGATATCGCCCGAGACATAGAGGGGGGTGTGGCCGTGGATCTGACGCAGCCAGGCGTTCTGGCTGCCCCATGAGTGGTAATGGGCCATCGGGCGCTGTGTCAGGGCGTGGAGGGGGAAGGCGTCCGCCTCGGGCTCGGAGAAGGGTGGATACCAGCGGGGCAGGGGGTCCATGCTCTCGATCAGGCGGGTGCGCAGATGGTCGGGGGGCTGGAGGGGCCCGTGGCCTTCGGCGGCGCGCTGGAACTTGCGCAGTGGCTCCAGATAAAGATTGAAGAGATAAGGTTGGGGTTTGTCATAGAGCCCGCGCGCAACGGCCCAGTCCTGGTAGGCGGCGTTCCAGGGCTTGAAGAAATGGGCATCCTCGGGGATATGATCGATCCAGAATCCGCCGTTTTCGATATAGCGGGTGATCTGTTCGGGGTTGGGGGCACCGCGACCCTTGCCCTCACCGTTCCCGCGAAAGCCTGCGAGCGGACCAATACCGGGGCGGCGTTCATGGTGGGTGATATAATCGGCATAGTCGCGATAGGTCGGCGTGCCATCTTCCTGCACCATGCCCGGCAGGCCAAGGCGGTGGCCAAGATCGAGTAGCATGGACTGGAAGGGGCGCACGTCGCGGTCGGGCGCGACCACGGGCCAGCGGATGGAGTCGGCCAGTGCCTCGGCCTCGCAGATGGGACGGTCTAGCAGCGAAATGCAGTCATGGCGTTCGAGATAGGTGGTGTCGGGCAGGATCAGATCGGCGAAGGCCACCATTTCGGAGCTGTAGGCATCGGCATAGATAATGCGGGGGATGCAGTAGCTGCCGTCCTCATTCTGGTCGGTCAGCATCTGCATGACTTGAGAGGTGTTCATCGACGAGTTCCACGCCATGTTCGCCATGTAGAGAAACAGCGTGTCGATCTCATACGGGTCGCCCGCATGGGCGTTCGAGATCACCATATGCATCAGGCCATGGGCAGAGAGTGGGGCTTCCCATGAGAACGCCTTGTCGATGCGCTTCGGCGTGCCGTCTTCGTGGATCAGCAAATGTTCCGGCCCCAGTGGGTAGCCCAGATGCGGGCCGTCGAGGGGCTTGTCGGTAGCGTGGCGCGCATGGGGGCGGGGGTGGGCCTCGGGCGGTTTGGGGTAGGGCGGCTTGAAGCGGAAACCGCCGGGGGTCTCAACACTGCCGATCAGGATTTGCAGCAGATGCAGCGCGCGGCAGGTCTGGAAACCATTGGAATGGGCCGAGATGCCGCGCATGGCGTGCATGGCGACCGGGCGTCCGGTCATCGTCTCGTGACGCAACCCGCGGAAGTCGGTCCAGGGCTGATTGAGGGTGATCTCCTCCTCGAACGCCACGCGGGCGATTTCGGCGGCGATTACGCGGATTTGCGCAGGGGTGACGCCGCATTTTTCGGCCACGGATTCGGGGGCGTATTCGGGCGCCAGATACCGGTCGGCCAGGTGGCGGAAGACGGGCAAATGGGTGGCTCCGTCGCGCTCCATCCCATGCGCGAGGTCGGGCGCGATGCCCGCGCTGTCCCAGGCCACTGCCTGCCCGGTCTTGCGGTCGCGCACCAGCGGCTTGCCATCGGCATCGCGCAGGAACAGCCCCGTCCCGGCGTCCACGAGGTAAGGCGCATTCGTGTACCGGATCAGGTAGTCCAGATCGACCTTGCCGGCCTTGAGCAACTCATGCACCAGCGACAGGATGAACAGGCCGTCCGTGCCCGGCGTGATGCCGACCCAGTCGTCGGCAATCGCGTTGTAACCCGACCGGATCGGGTTCACGCCGATCACCCGTGCACCGCGCGCCTTGAGCTTGCCCAGGCCCATCTTGATCGGGTTGGAGTCGTGATCTTCAGCCACGCCGAATAGCAACAAGAGCTTCGTGCGCTCCCAGTCGGGCTGGCCGAACTCCCAGAAGGACCCACCCATGGTGTAGATGCCCGCAGCCGCCATATTGACCGAGCAGAAGCCCCCATGCGCGGCCCAGTTCGGGGTGCCGAAGGCTTGCGCCCACCAGCCGGTGAAGCTCTGCGACTGGTCGCGCCCGGTGAAGAAAGCGAGTTTCTCGGGCGCGGTCTTGCGCAGGGGGCGGAGCCAGTCGATCGCGGTCTGGAGGGCCTCATCCCAGGTGATCTCGACAAACTCGCCTGACCCGCGCGGCCCCACGCGCTTGAGGGGCGCTCGCAGGCGGGCCGGGGAGAGGTGCTGCATGATGCCTGCCGAGCCCTTGGCGCAGAGCACGCCCCGATTCACCGGATGGTCGCGATTGCCCTCAATATAGGCGACCTTGCCGTCCTTCATATGCACATTGATCCCGCAGCGGCAGGCGCACATGTAGCAGGTCGTCTTGCGGACCTCGTCGCTGACCTGTGGCGACAGGTTGAGCGCAGGCTGGCTCTGCATCCCCATGATCCTCCCGGTCTTCGGTTCCACGGCAAGGGGCGGCAGCGGAACCCTGTTCCTGACATGAGTGCAGATTCAGGACAGGCTTGTCCAGAATTTCCTCGTCCCGATCATGCTCGCGACGATTAGCCTCCGCGCCGCCAAGAGGTGTAGCGTCCGGCGAGGATGAGCGCCCATGCCGGGAAGGAGGCTGCGCCAAAGGGCAGGCTCAGGAGCATGAACCAGGAATCATACCCAGGGTAACAGAGCGTGCGGGTTCATGCGATCCGGCGGAAAGTCGAGACGCCGGTAGAATTGTCGAAGAAGGGTACTGAGGGAGTCATTGCCTCGCCACGGACTGCGGCTTCGGCCTCGGCCAGTACGACCTCGGTTATGAAGGGCAGGTTCAGGCGGCGGGCCTCGGCCATCGGCACCCAATGCAGGTGGCTGAGTTCCTCGCAGGCGGCGGAGAAATCATCGAGATCGCCGATGACATGCGCGGCATCGGCAAGGAAGAACCGGGCATCGAACCGGCGCGGGCGGCCTGGGGGGGTGATGGCGCGGAAGATGAAGCGCAGTGCGCCCGCATCCGGGCACAACCCGCGCGCGGCAAAACCGCGCCAGTCCTCGGGCGCATCGGGCCAGTCGCCGGGCACGCCCAGCGGCAGACCGGTTTCCTCCCACAGCTCGCGGATGGCCGCAACGGCCAGCGCGTGGGGCGAAGCGTGGCCCCTGCCCAGCCGCGCCGCGCAATCTGGGTTGAGCGGTGTGGCCAGCGGGATAGTCGCATCGCCTGGATCAAGTGCTCCACCAGGAAAGACGAATTTCTCGGGCATGAATGCCGCCGACGCGCCGCGCTGGCCCATCAATACCTGTGGCCCTTCAGGCGAGGGCCGCACCAGCAGGATCGAGGCCGCGTCGCGGATGGCGGTCTTGTCAGTGGTATCGCTCATTTTCTTCCCCGAAGCCGTGCATGCGGCGTGACCATTGGATGGCCACGATGATGCCCTTGAAGCGCGGCAGAAGAAAGAGCGATAGCGCGAGAAGCAGAGAGGCGAAGAGTGCAAAGACAAGCGCGGGGTGCGGCTCCCACCGATACATGGTCGCAACCATCAGCGGTGTGACGACCTTGAGCGTGACCAGCATGGTCATATAGGCAGGGCCATCATCGGCGCGCTGGTGGCTGAGATCTTCGCCGCAGGACGGGCAGGTGTCATGTACCTTGAGATAACCGTCGAACATGGAAACCTGGCCGCAGGCGGGGCATTTGCAGCGCAGGCCGCGCAAAAGAGCGGGCTTTAACGGGCGGTCATCAATCTCGGTGTGTTCGAGCGAATGCATGGCAGGCCTCTGAGAAAAACATCGTCCTCCAATAAAGCTTTGCCGCCTCGAAAAACAGGGCGCCACAGGTTTTTGCGTCAGCTTGTCGCAAGACTTTGCCCAAGATGCGACGGAAACAGGCAGGCGCGGCGTTCTAGAGTCATGGAGCAGATACAGGAGATACAGACATGACGCGCAAACTTCCCAAGATTATTGGTGTTTTGGCACTGACCATGACGCCAGTGACGGTTCTGGCACAGGGCATGGGCAACCTGCCCAGCTTCGAGACACTGGACCGTGACCAGAGCGGGGCGGTGACCTTCGAAGAGTTCACGGGCGCGTTCGAGGATATGCAGGGCGCATGGCAGGAGCAGGCCATCGCAAGGCTGATGGAACATGCCGATGATGAAGGCAAGCTGGACGAGGCCGCGCTGCGCGCGGGTATTGCCAACCTTCAGAGCGAGTGGAGCGGCAGTCGTGAAGACCGCAACCCTGAGCGGCGCGCGCAGATGCTCGAACGAATGTTCGACCGGATCGATGCCAATGATGACGGGGAAATCAGCGCCAAGGAATATGTGGCCTTCACTGGGCATATGGCCAAACGGATGGAGCGTCGTGGTCCGCGCGAGGGCCGGAGCGGTGGCGGACGCTGGTAATCCGACGTAAAGGAGCGGAAGTGAAAGACGGCAGGCCAGATCGGGAGCGCCATGGGCCGCGAGACGACAGCACCGGCCGATCAGACGCAACTCCTCGCCCGCTTTGCGAGCGGAGAGATGCGCGCGGCCGAGGCATTGACCGATCTGATCGCTCCGCGCCTGCTGCGCTACGCGGCCCGGATGCTCGGCGATTCGGTCGAGGCCGAGGACATCGTGCAGGAAACCATGCTGCGGCTCTGGCGGATCGCGCCCGAATGGCAGGAAGGGCAGGCTCAGCCGATGACCTGGGCCTTCCGGGTGGCAGCGAATCTGTGCACCGACCGGCTGCGCCGACGGCGTGGCGGGGTGCCGGAGATGCCGGAACTTGCAGACGAAACCCCCGGCATGGATGCGCGGATCATGACCCGCGCCCGGGCCGAGGCATTACAGGCCGCATTGATGTGCCTGCCCGAGCGGCAACGAGAGGCAGTGGTCTTGCGCCATCTGGAGGGGCTGTCGAACCCCGAGATTGCCGATATCATGATGGTGGGCGTCCAAGCGGTGGAAAGCCTTACCGCGCGCGGCAAGCGGCGGCTAGCGCATCTTCTGAGCGGGCATAGGGAGGAACTGGGGTATCACGATGAGCATTGAGCGGGACGAGATGAAGGAACTTGAGAATTTTCTGAGTGCCGCGCGACAGGAAGCCCCCGGACTTCGCGCAGGTTTGCGGGGCCGCATCTTGGCAGATGCGTTGGAGGCGCGCCAACCGCAGTCAGAGGCGCCGCTTATGGTGCGGTTCTCGGGTTGGTTTTACGGCTGGGCGCTTCCGGGTACAGTCGGTGGCGCAGTAGCGGCGCTAGTCGGCTTCTGGGTCGGGTTCGCCGCGCCGATGCCGCCAGATACTCCGTTCTGGATGTTCGACACGCTGGCCCATCTGGACAGTTTCATGCTGCCTCTGGGCGGCGTGATTGATCCCCTTGTGATGGGATTCTGACCCATGGACAGTAACAAACCGCGTCGTCAATTTCCTTGGCTCAAGCTCGCTCTGACCGTATCAATGGTGCTTAATCTGGCGCTGGTGGGGTTGCTGGCCGGGCTTATCAATCGTGTCGGGCATAGCGGATCGGCGCTGCGCAGCGCTGTGGCGGCGTTGCCGGTCGAAGACCGGCGCGCGTTGCGTCGCGAGACCGGGCAGATCTGGCGCGAGGCGCACCATGGACAACAGCGTGCACATACCAGCGCGCGTCTGGTTGACGCGCTGAGAGCGGACGAATTCGACGCTGACGCTTTTGCCGAAGGGCTGCATGAAGCGCAGCAACGGTTGCTGCAGATCAGTGATGACATGCATGATCGATTGGTGGACCGGGTTTCGCGAATGTCGCTTGAGGAGCGCCTAGCCTATGCCGAGGGCTTGCAGGAGCAGATGCGGGTGCGGCGTTGGCGCGGCGGAAGCGTGGGTTCCGACCGGTAACCGCCGCATGCACGAAGCCTCCGGTGCTGGAGGACCTCTACAGGCGCTGCCTCTGGCCTTCGTCTTTCTGCGTATTCTCCCCAAACCGGAAGGCCGAGCATTCCGGCGATGAAGTGATTGCCCTTGATGCGCAGAACAGGAGAGTGCCAAGCGCGACACTCTGGCCAGACGTTCCCTACAATGCTCAGACCACGGAGCGCGCGCCAGTGAGGACGTGGTCAACGGCCATAGGAGTAACGGTGCGAAAGGCAATCCGGTTGCGGCCCGCGCGCTTGGCGCGCCGCAACGCCTGATCGGCGGCATCTATCAGCCTGTGCGCCACATCGTCACCGCGGCTGGAAGGTCGCTTCGACTGAACCGAGACACCGATAGAGGCCGTGATCTTCAGTGACTCACCCCTGCTGCGAAGCGGATAGGGCGCCATTTCGATCTGTTCGCAGAGGCGTGCAGCGATCCTTCGCGCCTCCGCAGCCCCAGTCCGAGGCAGGATCAGCAGGAATTCCTCACCGCCATAACGGGCGAGAAGATCGTCTTCGCGCAATTTCGCGCGCATCCGCCGCGTGACCTCGACCAACACTTCATCGCCCGCAATATGGCCAAAATCATCATTGACCCGCTTGAAGAAATCGAGATCGATCATCAGCAATGCAAAGGGTAACTCATTGTCGTGTGACATGAATTCCACCATATCACGCAGATGCGACAGTGCGCGTCGCCGGTTATAGAGTCCGGTCAGCGGGTCGCGAGAGGCGAGATCGAGCTCGGCACCGAGGGCTTGGCGTAGCCCGTCAGCCTGCGACTTGCGTGCTGCGATCATGTCGAGTCGCAGGCGCATTTCCTCTTGGTCGAGTGGGCTGCGGAGCACGTCTGTCGCGCCGAGATCAAGCGCCATCGCACCAAGCGAGTCTTTCCCCGGCGGTAGGAGCACGACAATCGGTATACGCCTTGTCTCATTGCGAGAGCACAGTTCAGTCAGCGGATCGAGGCCGTTGAGTTGCGTTATTTCCGGCGCCAGAAGGAATATATCGGGCAATTGGTGCCGGCCGCTCAGCCCCAGTGCCTGGGGCAGTGACATTGTGACATCATGCAATCTTGGCTCCGCGTCGAGAGCGTAGCCTCTCCTGCCGACAGCACTGCAGACATGCGCTATACGGAGTTTGCCTGCGAAGCGACCCTGCGTCTCATTCAAGGCGTGACGCATCACCGGGGCTGCCTGTTCGCGCAACTCGTGCAAGATTGCATTGCGGCGCAACACGGCGCGCACGCGTGCCATCAAGAGAGTCTCATCCAGGGGTTTCGTCAGCACATCTTCAGCACCGGCGCGAAGCGCGGCGAGGCGGGTCTCGCGGGATGTGTCTGAAGTGATCAGGATGATGGGAATGTCGCGGGTGCGCGGATCGCTTCGCAGAGTTTCGCATAACCCGGTGCCGGTGGCATCGGGCAAGTGATTATCCATGAGGATGAGATCCGGCAGATGCGCCCGCGCAAGCGCGAGCGCTGCTTCACCATCAGCCGCCAAGACGGAATTGTAGCAGGCAGAGGAAAGTTTTGCGCGCAAAATCATGCGGCTGAGCGAGAGATCATCGACAATGAGGATCTGCCCTGGCATCTATTTTATCCCTTGAGAAAAAGTAATATAAATAATCTGTACCGGAAACTGGTTAACAAACTCTTTAACCTTTCCAAGAGGAGCGGGAATGCAGCAGGATCGCGCAGAAGAGATCGCGGCGCGGGCATTGGATTGGCTCTGCGCGCAAGAGGATTTGTTGCCTATCTTCCTTGCAGCGACCGGTGCAACCGCGCAGGATCTGCGCGCAGCGCTGGGTAGGCCTGGCGGGCCAGATGCGGCGCTACTGCTTGCAGTGCTCGATTTTATCATGATGCAGGACCGGACCGTGATCGACTGTGCCCGGGCGCTAGATCTCGCCTGCGAGCAGGTCGCGCAGGCGCAGGCCATGCTGTCCGGGCAGGGGCAGATGCACTGGACTTGATGACGCCAGACCTGACGGCCCTTGACTTCCCGCGTCCCAGATTGTGTATCGCGCAAAGCCTGAAACCAGCCAGAGGGGCCCTCTCATGCACGTCTATCGCAGCCATACCTGCGCCGATCTCCGACTTGCGGATGTGGGGCAGAATGTGCGCCTCTCGGGTTGGGTGCATCGCATTCGCGACCATGGTGGCGTGCTGTTCATCGACCTGCGCGACCATTACGGCATGACGCAGGTGCTGGCCGATAGTGATTCTGCCGCGTTTTCGGACATCGAAAAGCTGCGTGCCGAGTTCTGCATTCGCATCGAGGGCGAGGTGAAGGCGCGGGACGCGAGCCTCGTGAACCCGAAATTGCCAACGGGCGAAATCGAGGTCTATGTGCGGTCGATGGATGTGTTGGGCGCGGCCGATGAGTTGCCGCTGCCGGTGTTTGGCGAGCCCGACTACCCAGAGGAAACGCGCCTCACCTATCGCTTTCTCGACTTGCGCCGCGAGGGGCTGCATGACAACATGATGCTGCGCTCGAATGTGGTGCGGTCGATGCGGCAGCGGATGTGGGAGACGGGCTTCACCGAGTTCCAGACGCCGATAATCACTGCCTCTTCCCCCGAGGGCGCGCGGGATTTTCTGGTGCCTTCGCGGCTGCATCCGGGCAAGTTCTACGCGCTGCCGCAGGCGCCGCAGCAGTTCAAACAATTGATCATGGTCTCGGGCTTCGACAAGTATTTCCAGATCGCGCCGTGTTTCCGCGACGAGGACCCGCGCGCCGACCGCTCGCCCACCGATTTCTATCAGCTCGATGTCGAGATGAGCTTCGTCGAGCAGCAGGATGTGTTCGACGCCGTGGCACCGGTGATTGCGGGCGTGTTCGAGGAATTCGGCGATGGGCGCAAGGTCGATGCACACGAAAGCTGGCCGCAAATCCCCTTTGCCGAGGCGATGCTGAAATACGGCACCGACAAGCCCGACCTGCGCAACCCGATCGAGATGCAGGTGGTTTCCGAACATTTCCGCGGCTCTCGCTTTGCGATCTTTGCGAAACTTCTGGAGAATGAAGGCACTGAGATCCGCGCCATTCCCGCGCCGGGCGGCGGGTCACGCAAGTTCTGCGACCGGATGAACGCTTTTGCGCAGGCGCAGGGGTTGCCGGGGATGGGGTATATTTTCTGGAAAGAAGAGGATACCCCATTTGACTCGCTCTCAGACGAACACCAAGCCGAGTATATTCGTGTCGCGGAAGATCAGGGCATTTCAGTGAATCCTGCTGGGACGGTTTCTGGAGCGAAGAAAGTTCTTGTTGGAAAGGGTCCGCTGGCCAAAAACATCGGCCCCGAACGGACCGAGGCGATCCGCCAGCAGTTGAACCTGGGCGAAGGCGACGCGGCCTTCTTCCTTGGCGGCAAGCCTGCGCAATTCGAGGGCGTGGCTGCGAAAGCGCGTGACCAGATTGGCCGCGAGTTGAAGCTGGTCGATGAAAACCGCTTTGCCTTTGCGTGGATCGTGGATTTCCCGATGTATGAGGCCGACCCCGAGACTGGAAAGATCGACTTCTCGCATAACCCGTTTTCCATGCCGCAAGGCGGCGTCGAGGCGCTTTCAGGCGATCCTTTTGAGGTCAAAGGCTACCAGTATGACCTGTCGTGCAACGGATATGAAATTCTCTCAGGCGCGATTCGCAACCACAAGCCCGAGATCATGTATCGCGCCTTCGAGATTGCGGGCTATCCGAATTCGGAAGTGGACAAGCGGTTCGGCGGCATGGTCAAGGCCTTCAAGTTCGGTGCACCGCCCCATGGTGGCTGCGCGGCTGGAATCGACCGGATCGTGATGCTCTTGGCGGATGAGGCCAATATCCGGCAGGTGATCATGTTCCCCATGACCCAGCGCGCCGAGGACCTGCTACTGAGCGCGCCTTCGGATCCGACGAATGTGCAGTTGCGCGAACTCGGGCTGCGGATTGCCCCGAAGGAGTGACCTGCCCCGTCGGGCTTGCAATTGAATGCGACAACGCCTTCACAGCTTCTGCCCTGTCACCGCTCAGATCAGTGGTTGGTCATGCAGCTTTTCACGCAGGCGCATGACCAGCGGTGCGATGCACCCCTCTGTGCGCGCCCGATGCACCGATTCCGCCAAGCCGTGATCCGTGAGGCTGCAGGCCAGTGCTTCGATGAATTGCAGCGCGTAGTCGCGTCTGCTTCCTCGACGCTCCCCCGAGAGCAGGTCGAGCGCAAGATAGAGATCATCGCGCAGGGCGCTTGCGTCGGGGCGGGTAGCCTCCTCACGGCAGTGGGCATGGCGGAACGGGAAGAAAACAGGTGCGAGCTGGGCACGGAAATGCGCCACACTGGCGAAAGGCTTGGCAAGAAAACGGTCTGCGCCAGCCTTGCGCGCGGCGCTTTCGATTTCCGGCTGGCCCGAAATGGCGATGATGAGAGGCACGCGTGGGCGTTTGCTGTCGATCTGGGCAATCAGGTCGAGCCCCGATCCATCGGGCAGACCAAGGTCGACCAGCACGGCGTCGGGCGTGTATAGGGAAAGATGCCGCCGGGCCGAGGTCAGCGTCTCGGCGCGACGTAGCCGCCCGCCCGAGCCACGGAACATCTGTCGGATCGCTTCACAACTGAGCCGCGAATCCTCGACCAGTAACAGGGTGCCCCCGCGCAGCATCGGCTGGCAAAGCGGATCGACCATCGGGCGCGACAGGGTGCAGGACGCGGGTGCGTGGCCAGTGTTCATTGGGTCCTCCAGAGCAGCTGAGGCCAATTCAAACGGAAATTGACTAAGAAGCCCTTAAGCTGTTCCACTTCTGTTTCCGCCCTCCAGAGGCCTCGGATTAAAGTATCTATGGCAAGATGAAACGCGTGGGTGCGTTGGCTCCATATGCCGCCTCTGATACCACTCTGTTGACGCTGCGTTGCGCGTGACAGGAGCGGGCGCGAGCGTTTATCTCCGCGCAGCTTTGCAGGAGGATCCCATGCCCTACCCCCATATGCTTGCCCCACTGGACCTTGGGTTCGTGACGCTGAAAAATCGCGTTTTGATGGGATCGATGCATACCGGACTGGAGGAGCGCGGCGACTGGGGGCGCGTTGCCGCCTACTACGCTGAACGCGCACGGGGTGGGGCCGGGCTGATCGTGACTGGGGGCATGGCACCCAACCCGGAGGGCGGCGTCTTTCCGGGGGCAGCAGGGCTTTACACCAATGAGGACATTGCCAACCATCGGTTCGTCACCGAGGCAGTCCATGCCGAGGGTGGCCGCATCGCGTTGCAGGTCCTGCATGCAGGACGCTACGCCTACGGGCCTGATTGCGTGGCACCTTCGGCGATCAAATCGCCGATCTCGCCCTTCAAGCCTCGCGAACTCGACGAGGAGGGGATCGAGAAGCAGATCGCCGATATCGTCACCGCAGCGCTGAAGGCGCGTGAGGCGGGCTATGACGGGGTCGAGTTGATGGGCTCGGAGGGGTATTTCATCAACCAGTTCCTGTGCAAAGCGACCAACCACCGGACTGACCGCTGGGGCGGGTCGTATGAGAACCGGATGCGACTGCCTGTCGAGATCGTGCGCCGCGTTCGGGAGGCCACGGGCCCGGATTTCATCCTGATCTATCGCATCTCGCTGATCGATCTGGTGCCGGGGGGACAGTGTTTTGACGAGGTGATTCGGCTAGCCAAGGCCGTCGAGGAGGCGGGTGCTACAATCCTGAACTCCGGGATTGGCTGGCATGAGGCGCGGGTGCCGACTATTGCCACTTCGGTGCCGCGCGCAGGCTGGGCCTGGGTCACGCGCAAGCTGATGGGCAAGGTGGGCGTGCCGCTTGTGACCTCAAACCGGATCAACACGCCGGAGGTGGCCGAGGAGCTACTCAAGGGCGGGGCGGCTGACATGGTCTCGATGGCGCGGCCTTTTCTTGCCGATGCGGAGTTTGTCGCCAAGGCTGCCGCAGGTCGTTCGCAAGAGATCGTGCCCTGTATCGCCTGCAATCAGGCCTGCCTTGACCATACATTTCAGGGCAAGATCTCGTCCTGCCTTGTGAACCCGCGTGCGTGCCACGAGACCGAGTTGAACTACTTGCCCGCAGTAACGCCCAAGCGGATTGCGGTCGTGGGCGCTGGGCCGGCCGGGATGATGGCTGCGTTGGTTGCTGACCAACGCGGCCATGAGGTCACGCTGTTCGAGGCGGATACCCGACTTGGCGGACAATTGAACATGGCTCGTGTCATTCCCGGCAAGGAAGAGTTTCACGGGCTTGTGGACTGGTTCACAGGCGCGCTGGAGCGCTCGTCTGTCACCGCACGGCTTGGCGAGCGCGCCACGCCCGAGATGCTGGCAGAGTTCGACGAGGTGATCATCGCGACGGGTGTCACCCCGCGCGACCCGCAGATCGAGGGGCAGGAGGCGCCCCATGTGCTGCGCTACACGGATGTGCTGCGCGGCGGCGCCGAGGTGGGCGCGCGTGTGGTCGTGATCGGTGCAGGTGGGATCGGCTTCGATGTCTCGGAATACCTCGCACATCAGGGACAAAGCGCCACCGAGGATCTGACACTTTGGAAGAAGGAATGGGGCGTGGTGGACCCGGAAAATGCTCCGGGGGGCCTTGCTGCTCAAGGCCCGCAGCCGGCGCCACCCGCGCGCGAGATCACACTGGTGCAGCGCAAAGCCGGAAAGCCCGGCAAGGGGTTGGGCAAGACCACTGGCTGGATTCATCGCGCCGCACTTGCCGCGAAAGGCGTGCGAATGATCGGCGGGCTGGAGTATCGGCGAATCATTGAGGCGGGGCTTGTAGTCATGCGAGATGGTCATGAAGAAGTGCTGGAGGCGGATACCATCGTGCTGTGTACTGGGCAGGAGCCCTTGCGCGAGCTTGTCGACGGGCTGACCGCATCAGGCAAATCCGTGCATGTCATTGGTGGTGCGGATGTTGCGGCGGAGCTGGATGCCAAACGCGCAGTCGACCAGGGGGCGCGTCTGGCCGCGGGGCTCTGAGGGGCGCGGGGCACCGCGACGGTTGAGAGGTCAATACCAGCGGTCCTAGCCCTTGAACGGGTTGACATGCTCTCTGCTGGTGATGGGCCGGACGACGTCGATGTTGTTGGTGAAGGAGGCCCAGGCGTCGCAGCACGGGACAACCATTTCGTGATCGGCCTTGCTGGCGACAGGAGCGAGACCGTTCGCGCGGAGCTAGGCACACCCGCGGCGCGGCTTTCGCCTTGAAGCTCAAAAGCGGAAAACTATATCTGTTCAACTGCAAGCGCTATGAAGCCATCCCTGTTTCGGCTAACTGTCTGGTGATATTCTGACACATCCCGGGGCTGACGAGACCGGGTTTGCCGGTCTTGACAATGCGCCGATATCTTCCAACCTTGGCAACAGGGCCTATCTTTATATCATGAAGCAGGTACTCCCGATCCTCGCCCTCATCGCCACGCTGGCCTTCGTCGTCTCGCCGCTGGTAACGGACCCATTCTCAGGCTTTGACGCCGACAGTTTCCCGATTGCGCAGGTGGACCCTCCCGTTCAGCCGGCAGGCTACGCTTTCGGCATCTGGAGCGTGATCTATATCTGGCTGGTCATCAGTGCGGTTTTCGCAGTCTATGCGCGGCGCGGCGAAGGCGACTGGGCGCGGATGCAGGTTCCGCTGATCCTGAGCCTCGGCCCGGGAGCGGCATGGCTCTGGGTGGCGGGAGAGAGCCCCGAATGGGCGGCAGTGCTGATCTTCTGGATGCTGGGAACAGCGATATGGGCGCTTCTGGCAGCGCCTGCGCGCGATCGCTGGCTGGCGCAGGCGCCGGTTGCGATCTACGCTGGCTGGC
Organism: Paracoccaceae bacterium; assembly: GCA_007694945.1. Classification (GTDB taxonomy): domain Bacteria; phylum Pseudomonadota; class Alphaproteobacteria; order Rhodobacterales; family Rhodobacteraceae; genus Roseinatronobacter. Next base: position 85,730 of record REER01000073.1, read on the forward strand.
TGACGGCTGCGGCGCATGTCTCGCTGGGCATTCTACTGGGGGGCTACGGGATCACCTCGCCCGACATGGCCGCCGTGATCGCATTGGGCTTGGCCGTGGCACTGGGGCTGGGTGTGTTCCTGAGGCATCCGCAGGCACCAGAATACGCGATGACGCTGGTCTGGGCGCTGGTGGGCGTGCTGGTCGCCAATCTGGGTGGCAGTAGCCTCGTGCAGGGGGCAGTCCTGGTGGCGCTGGTCGTAGTGCTGAGCACGCTGATCCATCTGTTCAGGACTGGACAGGCCGCCCAACCCCTGTAACAACGGCACCATTGCCACGAAGGAACCCTGTTCGTGTCCCATGATCCGCTGATATTTGCTCCTGTCGGCTCCATGGCGCGATTGCGCGCCATCATGCGCGCGCTGCGCGACCCCGAGACCGGCTGCCCCTGGGATGTCGAGCAAGACTTCGCCTCGATCGCGCCCTATACGATCGAAGAGGCTTATGAGGTGGCCGATGCAGTCGAACAAGAGGATTGGCCAGCGCTGAAGGGCGAGTTGGGCGATCTGTTGTTGCAGGTCGTCTATCACGGGCAGATTGCCGAAGAGACCGGGCATTTCACGCTGGACGAGGTGGCGCAGGCGATCTGTGACAAGATGGTGGCGCGGCATCCGCATGTTTTCGGTGATGAACGTGGCGACAAGAGTGCCGAGGATCAGGTGCGCGACTGGGAGGACGTGAAAGCTGCCGAACGCGCTGCACGGGCGCAGGGGGGCGTGCTGGATGACATTGCGCTCGGCCTGCCAGCGCTGATGCGGGCGGTGAAGCTGCAGAAGCGGGCCGCGCGAGTGGGGTTCGACTGGCCCGAGACGGCGCAGGTGCTCGACAAGATGCTGGAAGAGGCGCGCGAGCTGGTGGCGGCTCGGGACGGGCTGTCAGAGGCGGAAATTGCCGAGGAGTTCGGGGACCTCTTGTTCGTGATGGCCAATCTGGGGCGGCATCTGGGGGTCGATCCCGAGGCTGCGCTGCGCGCGGCCAACGCCAAGTTCACCCGTCGATTCCGTTCCATCGAAGCCGCGCTGGCAGCACAGGGACGGCGGCCAGAGGAGAGCGATCTCGCCGAGATGGATGCGTTCTGGGATGCTGCGAAACTGGCCGAGAAGCGCGATGCTGCCGAGTGACCGGGTTCTGACCGAAGAGGGGCTTGCGCCACGGGGCGTGGGCTCGGTTCTGCTGTTGGCCTGCGGGGCGCTGGCCCGGGAGATCCTCGCGCTCAAAGCGGCCAATGGCTGGACGCACATGGATCTGCATTGCCTGCCTGCCGACCTGCACCTTTGGCCCGAGCGCATCCCCGATGCCGTTGAGACCGCGGTCACGCGCTACCGAGACGCTTATGAAACGATCTTCGTGGTCTATGCCGATTGCGGCACGGGCGGGTTATTGCAGGCACGCTGCAAGGCGCTGGGTGTGGAGATGGTGCCGGGGCCGCATTGCTATGCCTTCTTCGACGGGGTGGAGGCCTTCGCTGCGCGGGCGGATCAGGAGTTGACGACGTTTTATCTGACGGATTTTCTGGTCCGGCAGTTCGACGCCTTTGTGTGGAAACCGATGGGGTTCGACCGGCATCCCGAATTGGTTCCGATGATGTTCGGCAATTACACGCGGCTGATCTATCTGGCGCAGACGGATGATGCGGCGCTTGATGCCAAGGCGCGCGGCTGTGCCGCGCGTCTGGGGCTGGCCTATGAGCGGCGCGTCACGGGCTATGGGGATCTGGCGGGGGCGCTGGCGCGGCTGGGGTGAAGCTGTTCAAGTGTGCTCTTGAGTATTGCCGGCAAGAAAATCTGAAATGAGAGAGTGTCACGCTGGCTGCGGGGCTCGCGCCCGGGAGTTTCACTCTCAACTGCGGCGAATGCGGAACGCGGTGGCGCCGTCTTCCTCTGCCATTCCGAGAAAGGCATGCCCGGATTCGGTGCAGAAATGCGGGATATCAACAATGGCGGCGGGGTCCGTGGCGCGGATGCGCAGCACTTCGCCCGGGGCCATGGATTGCAGCCGCTTGCGTGCCTTGAGGACGGGCAGCGGGCAGAGGAGGCCCATCGCGTCGAGTTCGTGATCGACGGTGCTCATTAACGAGGTTTGCGGTTGCGCCGGGAAGGCGTGGGGGTGAGGCCCTCGTGCAGAAGGGCGGTCATCGGATGATCGGGCGCGTTGGCCGCGTGAAGGGCAATGAGGGCTGCGAGCGCATCGGGTGTCGAGGCCTCGGTGGGCAGGCTGAGCGCCCAGTCGATCAGGATCGAACGGCATTCTGCGTCAGAGATGCCCTCGATGCGATAGGCTTCGCGGATCAGGCCCTTGGGATCGATGCTTTGGTCGGGCGTCAGGGTCATTAGGTTTCGCTTTCTGCCGTGGTGCTTTGCTCCGAGAGCAGGGACACGATACATTTATCGGCCTTGGCACATGTGGTTTTCAATTCTTCTGCCAGTGCCTCGGGGTGGCTGGCCCCTGCGGCGGACAAAATAAACTTCTGTCCGCCGGGTCCAAGATCGGCGATGTCGGAAATGCGGTCGGCGAGCAGGCGGCCCGTGGCCTGCATGGTCCAGCAAAGTCGATAGGCGGTCGTGAGGCAGGTCTCGGTCTCGGGCGTGATCAGACCTGCGTGGCGGCCTGCGCGCAATTGTGCCTCGACGCGGTGCGCCGGGTGGCCTGCCCCCAGCGCGCAGAACTGTGCAGCAAGTTCGATATCCATCAGCCTGCCTGGGCCTGCTTTCGCGTCCCAGAGACCATGGGCGGGTTTTGCTTTGGCCAGCCGTGCGCGCATGTCAGCCACGTCCTGTCGAATGGTTTGTCCGCTTGATTTCTCAGCCAGAAGCGTGCGGCGGAAGCTTTCGATGCGGTCGCCGAGTTCGGTTGAGCCCGCGACACGGCGCGCGCGGGTGAGCGCCAAGTGCTCCCAGGTCCAAGCCTCGTTTTGCTGATACTGCTTGAAGGACGCCAAGCTGGTCGCGACAGGCCCCTGCCGTCCCGATGGGCGCAGGCGCATGTCGACCTCATAGAGGCGACCCTCGGCCGTGGGGGCGCTCATCGCCGTAAGGAAAGCCTTGGTCAGGCGTGCGTAATAGCTGCGGGCATTGAGCGGGCGAGGGCCGTCGGAAGTGGTCTCGCTCTCGGCATCGTAGATGATGATCAGGTCGAGATCGGAGGCGGCGTTGAGCCGCTGCGCGCCGAGCGAACCCATGCCGAGCACGGCTGCGCCATCGCCCGGGATGCGGCCATGCTTGCGGGCGAATTCGGCTTTCACGACGGGCCAGAGCGCGCCGAGCGTAGCTTCGGCCAGCGCGGCATATTGGTGCCCAGCCTCGAAGGCGTCGATCAGGCCGCGTAGATGGTGCACGCCGATACGGAAATGCCATTCGCGCGCCCAGACGCGCGCCATATCCAACTGACGTTCGTAGTCATCGAGTTCTGCCAGCCGGTCGGCGAGCGATTTCTGAAGCGTGCTGGTCTCTGGCCAGGGTGAGAAGAAGCTGCCTCCAATAACGGCATCGAAGACTGCGGCGTTGCGTGACAGATAGGCCGCGAGGCGTGGCGCTGTTGCGCAGATATCAACAATCAGCTCAATCAGCGAAGGATTGGCCTCAAAAAGCGAAAAGAGTTGAACGCCAGCGGGAAGTCCTCCGAGGAAGCGGTCGAACTGGACAAGTGCCGCCTCGGGATCGGCGGCGTCCTGTAGCTTGCTCAGCAGCCTTGGACGGACGCGTTTGAAGATTTCCTTCGCGCGGCTGGAGCGGAGGGCTGCGTAGCGGGGCCAGCTTTCGACCAGCGTCTGCGCAGCCTCGGAAAGGTCGGGCTCGGCTGTGTCGGGTGTTTCGGGGGCGAAGAAGCCTTCGGCGAGATAGGCGACCTCTTCGAGCCGGGTCTTGAGCGAGGTTCGGAAGCGCGCAGTGTCGGCCTCGCCTGTAAAGCGGGCAATGCGGTCGAACCCCTCTTGCGTGGTAGGCAGTTTCTGGGTCTGGGCGTCCTGCACCATCTGGAGGCGGTGTTCGATTTCGCGATGCTGAAGGTAATGGGTCGTCAGCTTGTCGGCTACGTCTTGCGGAATCCAGCCTTTGCTCGCCAGTGCAGCCAGCCCATCGACTGTGCGCGGACTGCGCAATTCGGGGTCGCGGCCACCGGCGATCAACTGCCGGGTCTGGGTAAAGAACTCGATCTCGCGGATACCGCCCTGACCTAGCTTGATGTCATGCCCCTCGAGGGAAAGTGCGCCACCAAGGCCCTTATGCGCCTTGATCTTGAGGCGCATGTCATGGGCGTCTTGAATGGCAGCATAGTCCAGGTGACGGCGCCAGACGAAGGGGCGTAGGGTTTCGAGAAAGCGCTCGCCGGCGGCATAGTCACCGGCACAGGGGCGGGCCTTGATGTAGGCCGCGCGCTCCCATGTGCGTCCAAGGCTTTCATAATAACGCTCGGCAGCCTCCATCGACATGCAGACGGGGGTCACCGATGGATCGGGGCGCAGGCGCAGGTCGGTGCGGAAGACATAGCCTTCGGCAGTATGGTCCGACAGCAGCCCGTAGAGTTTGCGCGTGACGCGGATGAAGGCAGCGCGGGCGTCGTGATAGTCGTCAGGTGTAAAGCGAGTTTCGTCAAAGAGGCATATCAGGTCGATATCGGAGGAATAATTCAACTCGCGCGCGCCCATCTTGCCCATGGCTAGGATTACCATGCCTGCGCCGGTGGCGGCGTCAGCGGTGCTCATCCCAGGCAGCTTACCGCGGCGGATTTCCTCGGCCAGCAGGGCGCGCAGGCTGACCTGACAGGCTTGGTCAGCCAGATCGGTCAGGGTGGCCGTCACTTGATCTAGTGACCATACCCCGCCCAAATCGGCAAGCGCGGCAAGCAACGCGACGCGGCGCTTGGTCTGACGCAGCCGGGACGAGAGATCGGCCAGCGGCACGACATTCAGCGCAGTAAGCTCTGGTCGCAGGCTCTCCTCGGGGGCGAGGGTCAGGGCTTCCTCCAGCCAGTCGCGTTCGCGGCTCATGAGCGTGGCAAGGTAGGGACTGCACCCGGCGGTGCCTGCAATCAAATCCGAAAGTTCTGCGGGAAGGTCGGGAAAGAGCGCGCGGGCCGAGGCCCCGGATTCGGGGTCATGGGGCAGGGGAAAGCGGGTCACTGGGCCGAATGTCATGAAAAAAACATGCCTCGGTGCCGGAGCGAGGTCAATCGGCCAAGATCCTTCAAAGACAGTGAAATTGGCATTCGGCTTGCAGGCGATATGGCGTGTCTGGTTCGCGTTAGCGCCACCGTTGCGCAGATTTTTCTTGCAAAAATTGGTAAGTTTATTTTACCACACAGGCAGAGGGAGGAGCGTTGCGTCGGATCGGAGGCCGACTGCGCAAGAATGTTTCGTGACAGTCGCGCTTTACCCTTGACGAATGCCACCTTTGGCGGGTGGATACATGGACTGCTGTCCAACAACCGGAGGAACAAATGAATAAACTCTTTATCACAACCGCGCTGACCGCGAGCCTCGCAGCCGGTGCCGTCTCGGCTCAGGAGCGGGTTCGCTGGCAGGTGCCGATGAGCTTTGCCTCGACCCTGACCGCGCTGGGCGACACGATGCCCTGGGTCGCTGACCAGTTGCGCGCTGTTTCGGGCGGCAATATCGACCTGCGCACAGCCGAACCGGGTGCAGTGGTGCCTGCGCTCTCGATCTTCGAGAACGTGTCGGAAGGCAATATCGACGCGGGCTATAGCTGGATGGGCTATGAATGGGGCACGGTTCCTGCATCGGCTCTGTTCGGCGCGACGCCCTTCGGGCTGGAATCGATCGAGTTCCTCGCATGGATGACCCATCACGGCGGCCAGGAACTGCTGGAAGAGACCTTCCATCCGTACAATGTCCACCCCGTCGCTTGCGGCACGATCAGCCCGGAAACCGCTGGTTGGTTCCGCAATGAAGTGCCGACGGTTGAAGATCTGGAAGGCCTGCGTTTCCGGGCTGCCGGTGTTGGTGGCGAGATTTTCCAGGAATTCGGTATGTCTGTGACGCTGCTACCGGGTGGTGAGCTGTATCAGGCCTTGGAAACCGGTACGCTCGACGCAACCGAATTCTCGTTGCCGACAGTGGACGAGCAACTCGGCTTCTATCAGGTCGCGCCCTATCTTTACCTGCCGGGCTGGCACCAGCCTTCGACAAACCAGTTTCTCTATGTCAATCTGGATGTCTGGAACGGTCTGGAAGATCAGACCCGCGCCATGATCGAGACGACCTGCATGGCTGGTAATGCCTATGCGATTGCCCGCGCCGAGGCGCTGCAAGGCGCGGCGATGGCTCGTTTCGAGGAGCAGGGTACCAATGTGCGGACCTATAGCGACGAGCAGATTGCCGCGTTCCGCGAAGCCTCGAACACGGTTCTGGGTGCGTGGTCCGAGCGTGACGAGATGTTCGGCAAAGTCTATAACTCGATGATGGAATTCCAGGCGGAACTGCGCCCCTGGAAGGAGATGGGCTACCTGCCGCGCGACTGGCAGACCCGTATCGGCGAGTGATGCCAAATCTCTAGACGTCTGGGCCGCGCCTTGCATAAGGCGCGGCCCACACCTAGCATAAAGGGATGCACAGCCCCTCAAGGGTTGGAGTAGATAGCGCAGGGAGGGCGGCGCATGAGCCAGAAGCAACGACAAATCGAGCTGGATCTCGAGAAGGTCGAGAATGCGGGCGCTCGCAGTCACGGGCTGGATTTTCCGCGCACATGGTTGTCGGACATAATCGAGAAGATACTCGAATTGTTCTCTTATCTGCTCAACAGTATCTGGATCATTCTGGTCCTCATCATCGTCGCGAATGTGGCGATGCGCTATGTGCTCAATGTCAATTACGTCTGGATCGAGGAAGTGCAATGGCACATGTACGCCGTAGGCTTCATGTTTGGGATCGGCTATGCGCTGATGCATGACAGCCATGTGCGCGTTGATGTGCTGGCCGCGAATTTCCGCCAAACCACTCGCGCTTGGGTCGAGGTTTTTGCAATCGTCGGAATCATCCTGCCGATGTGCTGGATCATCATTTCCTATGGTATCCCCTTTGTTGAGGCATCCTATAACCGAGGCGAACGATCTTCTGCGCCCGGTGGCCTGGCCAATCGCTGGATGATCAAGAGCGTGATCGTACTGGCCTTTGCCTATATCGGGCTGGCAGCCTTTGCCCGGCTGCTGCGCGTTAGCGCGTTTCTCTTCAACTTCCCGCGCGCGCGGGCCACATAATCACAATCGGACCGCCTGCGCGCGCCCCGCACGGTTTTTCAGGACAGGGACAAGGGATGGAAGTCAACGAAATCCTCGTCGTGGCGATGCTGGTCTCCTTCATCGCGCTCATATTTACCGGAATACCGGTCGCATGGGCGCTGGCCGGTGTATCGATTGGTTTCAGCTTCATCGCCATTTATGGTTTTGAATGGTTCAATTGGGATACCTACTTCCTGACTGATTTCCGGATCTTTGGGATATTCGTCCAGCGCATCTGGGGGCAGATGTCGAACTGGATTCTTGTCGCGTTACCGATGTTCATTTTCATGGGTCTGATGCTGGAGCGCTCTGGCGTGACGGAAAAGCTGATGGCGAATTTCATCCAGCTTTTCGGGCGTTTCCGGGGCGGGCTGGCGCTGGGCGTGGTGCTGATCGGTATTTTGCTTGCAGCGTCAACCGGCATCGTGGGCGCGTCGGTGGTGCTGCTGGCTCTGCTCTCGATGCCGATCATGCTCAAGGAAGGTTACAACAAGGGGTTTGCCTCGGGGGTGGTATGCTCGGCCGGCACGCTAGGCATTCTCATCCCACCCTCAATCATGCTGATCATCATGGCAGATCAGATGTCGGTCTCGGTGGGCAACCTGTTCATGGGTGCGCTTATACCGGGGCTGATGCTCGGGACCTTTTATATTATCTACATTATGGGGGCGGCGACCTTCTTCAAGAAGCTGGCGCCCGCACCAACAGACCTGCCGCCGGTCACGGCAAGGCTGATATTTGACACCCTGCTGGCAGTGGTGCCGCCGCTGCTACTGATCCTTGCGGTGCTGGGGTCGATCTTCCTAGGGCTGGCGACACCTACCGAAGCCTCGGGTGTCGGGGCGTTTGGCGCAACACTTCTAGCCGCACTCAACGGAAGGTTGACCTGGGAGGTACTGAAAGACGTGGGCATGAAAACCACGCTGACGACGGCTTTCATCTTTGGTATTTTCCTGGGCGCGACCATGTTCGCCGTGGTGATGCGGCAGTTGGGCGGGGATGAGTTCATCACCCAATCGCTGCAGTCGCTACCGTTCGGCCCCTCCGGGATTGTACTCACCATCCTGTTTATCGCATTCCTTGCGGGTTTCTTCCTCGACTGGTTGGAAATCTCGTTGATCATGTTGCCCCTCGTTGCGCCTGTTGTGGTGCTTCTGGGCTTTGATCAGATCTGGTTCATCGTGCTCTTTGCCGTGGTGCTGCAAACCAGCTTTCTGACACCACCTGTGGGCTTTTCACTGTTTTACCTCAAGGGTGTCGCGCCTCCAGGGGTGACGATTGTCGACATCTACAAGGGCGTTATCCCCTTCGTCCTGTTACAGATGCTGGCGGTAATGATTGTGTTCCTGTACCCTCAACTCGTGCTCTGGTTACCGGGTGTGATGTATTGAAGGACCGCAAAAGGGGCGCGCTTCGCGCCCCTTGCTGAACGCGGCGAATATGGTAGCGTTATTTGATCATATTCAGCCGGAGACAAGACATGGCCCTCGACCGCCCCACCCCCAATGATCTGCGCGCCTTCTGGATGCCGTTCACGGCCAATCGTCAATTCAAGGCCGCGCCGCGCATGTTGGTCGAGGCCGAGGGGATGTTCTATACCACCTCGGATGGGCGGCAGGTGCTGGACGGCACGGCAGGGCTGTGGTGCTGCAATGCGGGACACAAGCGCCCGAAGATTGTCGAGGCGATCCAAAAACAGGCCGCCGAGCTGGACTATGCCCCTGCCTTCCAGATGGGCCACCCCAAGGCCTTTGAACTGGCCAACCGGCTGGTCGATATGGCCCCGGATGGAATGGATCACGCTTTTTTCGTCAATTCAGGGTCTGAGGCAGTCGAGACCGCGCTGAAAATCGCCATTGCCTACCACCGCGCGCGCGGCGAGGGTGCGCGCACCCGTCTGATCGGGCGAGAGCGTGGCTATCACGGGGTCAATTTCGGTGGCATCTCGGTCGGCGGGATCGTGAATAACCGTCGTCATTTTGGTGCGATGCTGTCGGGCGTCGATCATCTGCCGCATACGCATATCCCCGAGAACCAATGGTCCAAGGGCCAGCCCGAGCATGGCGCGCATCTGGCCGATGATCTGGAGCGGATCATTGCGCTGCATGGCTCCGACACGATTGCGGCGGTCATTGTGGAACCTGTTGCTGGCTCCACTGGTGTATTGCTGCCGCCGAAAGGCTATCTGGAGCGGCTGCGCGCGATCACCGCCAAGCATGGTATCCTGTTGATTTTTGATGAGGTGATCACCGGTTTTGGCCGTTTGGGCAGCGCCTTTGCCGCGCACCATTTCGATGTGGTGCCCGACATGATCACCTGCGCCAAGGGGCTCACTAATGGCGTGATCCCGATGGGCGCGGTGCTGACCACAGCGAACATCCACGACGCCTTCATGCAGGGCCCCGAGCATATGATCGAGCTGTTCCACGGCTATACCTATTCGGGCAGCCCGATTGCCTCGGCCGCGGGGCTTGCGACGCTGGAAACCTATCGCGAAGAAGGGCTGTACGAGCGCTGCGCCGAGATCGCGCCTTATTGGGAAGAGGCGGTGCATTCGCTGAAGGGCCGTCGCCACGTCATCGACATCCGCAATATGGGGCTGATCGGCGCCGTGGAGTTGGAGCCGATTGCGGGGGCGCCGACACAGCGCGCGTTTTCGGCTTTCCTCAAGGCCTATGAGAAGGGCGTGCTGATCCGCACCACGGGCGATATTATCGCCATGTCGCCCCCGCTGATCATCGAGAAGGCACATATCGACCAGTTGATCGGCACCTTGGGCGATGTGTTGGACGCGCTCGACTGATGAGCAAATCCGTCAAGCGGGTGGCCCGCGCGCTGGCTGAGGTGGGCCTGCCGGACACGATTGCCGAGCCGGGCGAGAGCCGGACAGCGGAACTCGCTGCCGCGGCCTGTGCTTGCGAGATTGATCAGATCGTGAAGTCGATCATCTTCGCAGGCGCGGAGTCGGGCGAGATCCGGCTGTTCCTGACCGCAGGCGGCAACCGGATCTGCGCCGAGAAAGCCTCAAGCCTGGCAGGTGAGCCGCTGGGGCGGGCGGATGCGAATCTCGTGCGTGCGACCACTGGTTTCGCGATTGGCGGAGTCGCACCGGTAGGCCATCTGACGCCCTCGCCCACATGGATGGACCCGCGCCTGCTGGAGTTTCCGCTGGTCTGGGCGGCAGCGGGCACCCCACGCCATGTCTTTTCAATCGATCCGCGGGTGCTTATCACTCTGGCCGACGCCACCGTCGCGGACTTTACCGAATGAGCCTGCCCGACCCTGAACTGCAGCCCGAATTCTATAGCGATGTGCCGTTGAAGCGCGCGTTGGCCTGGTTGATTGATCTGCTCATCACCTTGGTCATTACAATTCTGGCTCTGCCGTTCACGCTCTTTGTGGCCGCATTCTTTCTGCCCTTCTTTTATGTCTCCATTTCGATAGCCTATCGCACCGTGATGCTGGCCCGCTATGGCGCGACCTTCGGCATGATGCTGACCGCACTGAAATGGCGGCGGCTGAACGGCAGCGCGCCGGACCCGTTGACGGCCTTCTACTACAGCGCGATCCATGCCGGACAATGGGCCGTGATCCCGGTACAGATCGCCTCGATCGTGATGATCCTTGTCACGCCGTACCGGCAGGGGTTGAATGACCAGATCATGGGCACAACGATGCTGCACACGGTTGCCCCCGAATAGCGCCGCACAGACCCCTTGGCGAATGGAAAAAGCCTTGATAGGCTGCGTCCTCGAGCCATTTTCCCGAGAAGAGCTTGATGCGTCATTCACTGCCAACGATCCCGCAGTTCTATGTGACTGCCCCGCAACCCTGCCCGTATCTCGCCGGACGGATGGAGCGTAAACTGTTCACGGCGCTGCAGGGCGATCAGGCCGAGGCGATGAATGACACGCTGTCGAAACAGGGCTTCCGGCGGTCGCAGAATGTGCTCTATCGCCCTTCCTGCGCAGATTGCTGCGCCTGTCTCTCGGCGCGAATACGGGTTGCGGATTTCAAGCCCTCGCGCTCGCAGCGCCGCGTGATGCGGCGCAACGCACATCTGCAGCGCCATGTTACCAGTGCCTGGGCGACAGAGGACCAGTTCGACCTGTTCCGCCGCTATCTCGATTCGCGTCATGCTGATGGCGGTATGGCCGATATGGATGTGTTCGAGTTCGCTGCCATGGTTGAGGAAACGCCTGTGCGCACGCGAGTGCTCGAGTATCTCGAGCCCAAGTCCGGCTCCGGTCGGGGTGCGCTGCGAGCCGTGTGCCTGACCGACGTACTCGATGATGGGCTGAGCCTCGTTTATTCCTTCTTCGATCCCGAAAAAGCAGGCGATTCGCTGGGCACCTACATGATCCTCGATCAGGTCGCCTTGGCTCAGAAACTAGGCCTCCCCTATGTCTACCTCGGCTATTGGGTGCCGGGCTCGCCAAAGATGGACTACAAGGCGCGCTTCGCCGCGCTGGAGGTCTTCCATCAGGATAACTGGCAACCATTGAAAGCGCCCGAGCACTATTCCGGCACGACGCATCCGCTATCGGTAAAGCCTATCGCCGAGCAGGTTGCGAGTCTTGCCATGCCTGAGACCCTAAGCGCGCCTGTTGCGCCTCGGCGGATGCAGCGCGACCCGTAGGTTGGGTGCCCCGCGTTTCGAATCCCGGTTCAGACCATGTGTAGCCGTTGCAGCAGTGCTTCGCCAAAACGCTCGACCCGCGCGGCATCCATGCCGCGCAGCCGCGCCAGTGCCTCGGGGGTTGCGGGGCGCGCCTCGGCAATGGCGCGCAGGCAGGCGGGCGAGAGCGTCAGGAGCTTTTCTGTCCCGTCCGCGCCGCGCTCCAGCCGCCGCGCGACCTGCTGCAATTCGTCATAAAGCGCCCCCGCCTCACGCCCCGCAAGTTTACGCCGTTCGGGGTGCGGAGTACTTGGCATCGCACCTGTAACGGCGGCCAGAAAGACCGGCCCGTAGCGCTCGAGCTTGGCGGCGCCCACCCCCGAAATCCGTGCCATCGCATCGAGATCCATCGGGCGCTTCTCGGCCATTTCGATCAGGGTGCGGTCCGCGAAGATGACATAGGCCGGAACCCCCGCCGCCTCGGCCAGTTCGCGCCGTTTGGCCTTGAGTGCCGATAGCAGCGGTGCGTCCTCTTCCGAGACCAGCGCGCGCGGTTCGGGGCGTTCGCGTGCCTGCGTCACGCTGTCCTCGCGCAGGTGGATCTCGGCCTCGCCGCGCAGGATGGGGCGCGCGGCCTCGGTCATGCGTAATGCGCCGTGGCGTTCGGGATCGGGGCGCACGAGGTCGCGTCCCATCATCTGCCTGAACACGGCCTGCCAGCGCGCGCGGCTCAAATCCTTTCCGACAGCGAAGGTCGGCAGCGCATCATGTCGTCGCTCACGCACCTTGGGGGTCGCGTTGCCGGTCAGAATGTCGATCAGATGCCCGGCCCCAAAACTCTCGCCCGTGCGTAGCACGGCCGAGAGCGCCTTGCGCACCGGGGTTGTGGCATTGAACAGCGGAACCGGGCTTTCGCAGATATCGCAATTCCCGCAAGGCGCGCTCTCCTCGCCGAAATAGGACAGCAGCATCTGCCGTCTGCATTCCGTCGCCTCGGCAAGACCCAGCAGCGCGTTCAGCCGCCCGTGATCGGCCTGTTTGCGCTGCAGCGGCGCCAGCCCCTCGTCGATTTGCGCGCGGCGCAGGCGGATGTCGTCGGGGCCGAAAAGCGTCAGCGTATCGGCAGGCGCGCCATCCCGGCCCGCGCGGCCGATTTCCTGATAATAGGCTTCGATCGATTTGGGCAGGTCGGCATGGGCAACCCAGCGGATATCGGGCTTGTCCACGCCCATGCCAAAGGCCACCGTCGCCACAACGATCAGATCATCCTCGCGCTGAAACAGGGTCTCGACCACGCGGCGGGCATCGGCCTCCATCCCGCCGTGATAGGCGCGGGCATTGTGGCCTGCCGTGACGAGCGCCTGTGCCAAGGCCTCGGTCCGGGCGCGGGTGCCGCAATAGACAATCCCCGACTGACCCTTGCGTGCGGCTGCATAGGCGAGGATCTGCTCGCGCGGGCGGTTCTTGACCTGAAAATTCAGTCGAATATTGGGCCGGTCGAAGCCACGCAGAAAGACCTGCGGCGCCTGCCCGCCGAAGAGCCGCGCGATGATCTCGGCGCGCGTCTCGGCATCGGCAGTCGCCGTAAAAGCCGCAAGCGGCAGGTCGAGCGCGCGGCGCAACTCGCCGATGCGCAGGTAATCGGGGCGGAAATCATGCCCCCACTGGCTGACGCAATGCGCCTCATCGACTGCGATCAGCGAACAGCCCGCGCGGCGCAGCAGATCGACGGTGCCACCCGAGGCCAACCGCTCGGGCGCCATGTACAACAGCTTCAACTCGCGCCGGGCCAGCGCCTCATGGACGGCCGCCGTCTCACCCTCGGTATTGCCCGAGGTCAGCGCCCCGGCTGCGACGCCAAGTTCCTGCAACGCCCGCACTTGGTCGCGCATCAGCGCGATCAGCGGTGAGATGACCAGCGTCACACCCTGGCGATTGAGTGCTGGCAGTTGATAGCAGAGCGATTTGCCGCCGCCCGTGGGCATGATCGCAAGCGTATCCTGCCCTTCGCAGACGGCCTCGACGATGTCGCGTTGGCCGGGTCGGAAGGCCGTGAAGCCGAAGACACGGGACAGCAGCGCGTCGGACGTATCTTTCATTTCGGGGTCAGATGAAAATCGCCGCATTGTTGATCAGCACGATCCGCAGCGCGTAGATCGCGATCAGCGCCACCAGTGGCGCAAGATCAATCCCGCCAAGGTCGGGCAGGAATTGCCGGATGCGCTGATATGCGGGCTCGAGCAGCCGGTTCAGCCCGTCCCAGATCGAGGCGACCAGCGGCGAGCCCAGGCTGATGACCTGAAAATTGATCAGCCAGCTCATGATGATATGGATGATGATGATCCACTGCGCAACGCTTAGAACAAGCAGGATGATCTGGATCAGGGACAGCATCGGGCACTCCTTGGCGCTGGATTGTGGCAAACCTAATGGGCACGCGCCGGAAGGGCAAGGCGCGTCAGACGGGTGACTGGACAATCTGCCCTCTGCGGTTACTTTCGCACCGAACCGTTAGGGAAGGTTTCCGTCTCATGCTTGTTGTTCTCTCACCTGCCAAGAAACTCGACTGGAGCCTGCGCGGCGCGCCCCGCGCCCTGACCGAACCCGAGTTTCAGCAAGACGCGGCCTATCTGGCGCAAGAGGCGCGCAAGATCGGCGCGGGTGGGCTGAAGAAGCTGATGAAGATCAGCGACAAGCTCGCCACGCTGAACCTCGAACGTTTCATGCAATTCCGCCCCGAGCCCGCCCCCGAACAGACTAGGCCTCCGATGCACGCCTTCGCGGGAGATACCTATACCGGGCTGGACGCCACGTCGCTCGATGTCGATGCCCTGGATTGGGCAGAGGGGCATCTGCGCATCCTCTCCGGGCTGTACGGTGTGTTGCGCCCGTTTGATGCGATGCAGCCCTACCGGCTGGAAATGGGCAGCCGCCTTGCCACGGCACAGGGCAAATCGCTCTATGACTATTGGGGCACGCGGCTGGCCGAGGCGCTTGATCAGGCCGCCGGTGAAGTCGGAGCGCAGGTCGTCGTGAATTGCGCCTCGCAGGAATATTTCGGGGCAGTGGCGCGCGACACGCTGCGCACGCGGGTTATCACGCCGGTGTTCAAGGAAATCCGTGACGGGGCCGAGCCGAAGGTGATCAGCTTCTTCGCCAAGAAGGCGCGCGGGGCGATGGCGCGCTTCATTCTGGAGAACCGTTTGACCGAACCTGAGGCGCTGCAAGCTTTCGACACCGGAGGGTATCGCTACACGCCGGAACTGTCGGAACCTGACACGCCAGTATTCTTGCGCGAAAGCTGATCGAGCCCGAGGTCGTAGCCGACAGGGCAGTGGTCGCTCAGGGCCTGCAACAACTCGGACTTGCGGAGCGGCTTGGTCAGCATCGCGTTCATTCCTGCGGCCAGAATGCGATCGATTTCCTCCTGCAGGGCATGGGCGGTAACCGCGATGATCGGAACATCGCGCCCCTCGGGCAAGGCGCGGATACGGCGGGTCGCTTCGCGCCCATCCATGCGCGGCATTGAGACATCCATGAACACGATATCGGGCCGCAACTCGGTGAACCTTTCCAGCGCTACATGGCCATCCTCGGCAAAATGCAGATCGAGCGCGATCGGCTTCAGGAAGCGCTCGAAAACCAGGCGGTTGGTGCGGTTATCTTCGGCATAAAGCACCTGCAGCCGTTTCTTCGGGGTGCGCGGCGTTCGTGCTGGTATTGAGGGGGCTGTTTCCTGCGCCGCTGGCGGCGTATCGGAAGCGAAGAAACGCACAAAATCACGCCACAGCAACGGCTTGGAAAGCGTTGCGTGCAACAGCCCCGCTTGCAGCGCCGGCTTCGCCTCACTCGTGTCCGAACATAGCAAGATGACGGGCGGAGCCGCTGACGCGGTCTGCAATGCGGCCAGAAGCTCGTCTACCGACCCCTCCGACATGTCCTGATCGACCAGCACTATATCTGGCTGGATACTGGCGACCCGCCGTAGCGCCACAGCGCGTGTGGTGGCGGTCGAGACTTCGACATTGAGGGCTTGCAGGCGGCGCGACAGGATATCGCGGCTGATCAGATGATCGCTGACCAGTAGCATCTTGCCGATCTCGGCGGGCAAGGCCGCGTGGGCGGGAGGTGGCGCAGGCTGATCCACGCCCAACTCCAGCGAGACCCCGAAGGAAGAGCCGACACCGGGTTCCGACTCGACCCATATCCGCCCGCCCATCAGTTCGACGATGCGCCGCGTGATCGCCAGTCCCAGCCCGGTGCCCTCAAAACGGCGATTGGCCTCATGCTCGACCTGGGTGAACTCCGAAAAGACAAGCTTCTGGTTCTCTGCGGAAATGCCGATGCCGGTATCCTCGACCGTGATCGTGACGCGCTGGACAGAGTCGGTGGCTTCGGCACCGACAGCGCGCACCAGCACATAGCCGCTTTCGGTGAATTTGAGGGCATTGCCGACAAGGTTGGTCACGACCTGACGGATGCGCCCGGCGTCACCGATCATGGTCTGGGGCAGGAACATGTCATAGTCGAAGATCAATTCGAGCCGCTTGGCGCGTGCTGTGGCGGCTAGCAGGGCGAGCACGTCATGCATCGTCTTTTCCAGATCAAAGCTTTCGGGGTGCAGCTCCGTCCGTCCGGCATCCATCCTGGAAAAATCGAGAATGTCATTGATGATGGTCACCAGCGCCTGCCCGCTGGAGCAGATCGTGTTGACAAAACTCCGCTGCTCGGGGTCGAGCGGGGTTTCGGCCAGCAGTTCGGTCATGCCTATCACACCGTTCATCGGTGTTCGGATTTCGTGGCTCATATTGGCGAGGAAGGCCGATTTCGCCTTGGCTGCAGCCTCGGCGCGGGTTTGCGCCTCAATCAGCTCGGCCTGATAGCGCAGGGTCTCGGTGATATTGCTGACCAGTGAGACCATATCGCCATTGGCCACCCGGCGATCAACCAGACGGACAGACATGCCATTCCTGAAATGCAGATCCATTGGTGTGATCGAAGCGGAAGTGATGCGGGTGATCATCGATTCCACCCAGGCATCAGGGGGTGTTCCGTTCAGTTCGACCAGATCCTCATGCGCGCAGATCTCGAGCACGCGGCGATAGCCGATACCCGGTTTCACTTCGGGAAAGGCGCGGAACACAACGAGATAAGCCTGATTGGCGAGGATCAGGCTGAGGTCGCGGTCAAAGACCGCGAAGCCGTCCGACAAGGTCTCGACCGCCTCGCGCAGGCGCAGATTGGCGAGATCGACTTCGGAATGCGCGATCTGGAGATCCTGCGCGACCTGCGTGTTGCGCCCTTCCAGCGTCTGGGCATGCGAGCGCATCTGGGCCAGTTCCTCGCGCTGGGCGATGATCTGGTCCGACAGGCTGAATGCATGCGCCTTCAATTGCGCATTGGCTTGTTGCAACTCGCGTTGCACCTGCTCATAAAGTCGCTCAGCCCTTAACCGCGCCCTCCGCTCGCGGCTCAGCTTGTCTGTAAACGACATCGAGATTGTCATGCGGAGACAGGCATCCATCAAATAGTGTCACCATCGCAGCACCACCTGAAGAGACTGTTAACATGGCCGAAAAAGCTGCGCCCGCCTGCCTGCACCTCGCGTGACTGTCACGCCCCCTCGCCCGCGCGCCGGTCACGCGAGGTGCAGGCAGGCGGGCGAAGTTCGCGGCAGACGAAAGACCTTGATCCGCCCGGTGGCTCCGTGCACCAAGTCCAGCCGCGAGGGTGCCACGCCAAGCGCCTTGGCGAGCGTCTTGCGCAGAGCGTCATACGCGCGGCCCTTTTCTGGCGCTTCGGTCACAGCCACGCGCAGCCGCCCCTCCGGGTCGCGCGAGAGGCTTGGTCGCCAGGCGCGCGGCGTTACATGCAACTGGAAGCTTGCACCCTGTCGGGCGGGGTCGCGCAGGTCCATGCTTTGAACAGTTACCCCTTTCCGAGGCCGGACGGAAGGATTAGCCTCTCGCTGAATTCAGCAAAAAAGGCGTTTTCGATGCCCGCACAACCGCCCGTGATGGAGTTCCTGCTCAACCGCCGCTCGCGCCCGGCCAAACTGTTGGCACCGCCAGTGCCCGACCAGGACGAGATCACGCTCCTGCTCACAGCGGCTGCGCGCGTGCCTGATCACGGCAAGCTCGAGCCCTGGCGTTTCGTCGTTCTGGACCGTGACGCCTGTCAGCGCGTGGGTACCATGGTCGCGACGCGAGGAGCCGAGACCGAGATGGAGCCCGACAAGCTGACGAAATCCGTCATAGCCTTTGCCGAGGCGCATCTGATCGTCGTGGTGGTGGCCAGCCCCAAACCTTCGGAAAAGATCCCCAAGATCGAGCAGATCCTATCCGCGGGCGCAGTCTGCGTTTCGCTGGTCAATGCCGCGCTGGCGAGCGGCTGGGGGGCCAACTGGCTGACTGGTTGGCCGGCTTATGATGAGCAGATCGGCGCGGCTCTTGGCCTTGCAGCGCAGGAAGGTGTTGCGGGCTTCATCCATCTGGGTACGGCCCGCGCCACTCCGCCGGAGCGTCCGCGCCCCGATGTCGCGGCGCTGACAACATGGGCCTAGCCTCGATCCGCGTTGCCTGGCTGCTGGAGGTGCAACAGTTCAGGGCAGCCCATTATCGCATGTTGGCCCTGCTGGGTGCCGTTGTGTCGCTGATACTGCTCTTTGCCTTCTACGCGCTGTTTCTGTCGCTGATCGGTGCGGTGACCGAAGAGGGCCTCGTGCTGTTCGACGGGTCGGAGATCACCGGGCTGGGCACGTTCTTCACGGGCAAACCACTATTTTACATGATTTTCCTGTCGATGTTTCTGATGGTGCCGGTGGCATCGGTCTTTACCGGGCTGTATCTGCACGATGTCGCCGATATGGTCGAGGAGGTATACTATCCCCATCTGCCCCGGCCCGAACGCCCCTCTGGATACGACACCTTTCGCCTTACCCTCAATTACATCGGCCTGCTGTTGCCCGCCAATATCGTCGCGATGATCATCTTCGGGCTGAGCGGTTTCTTTTGGGGAATGGTATTTTTTTGCGCGCTCAATGGGTGGCTGCTCGCACGTGAATATGGCGACATAGTCGCGTCCCGCTGCCTCCCCTCTGGTGAGGTGAAGGCCGCACGCAGGCAACATCGGCGCAGTTATGGTCTATGCGGTGTGATGCTGGCCATTGGCCTGTCGATACCGCTGGTGAACCTGCTCATGCCGGTGCTTGGTGCAGCGGCTTTCACGCATCTTCACCACCTGTTGAGCCGCCTGGTCAGCGTCCCCGCGTGATGCTCTCGATCATGTCATACGTGATCACCTCGGAGAGGATGATTCCCGCGACGAGGAAAAATGTCGGGGTCGCGATGAAGGTGACCAGCTTGATCTTGCGCCACATCTGCACATCTGATGGAGCTGAAGCAGGGGTTCCGGGCACGATCTCGCCGACATCGCCTTGGGTTTTTGGGCGAAAGGGCAGCACGATGAACATGGTCATGAACCAGATGATGCCGTAAAGCGCGATCGCGGACATGACTGACATCAGATTTGCTCCAGCTCGACCAGGCAGCCGTTGAAATCCTTCGGGTGCAGGAACAGCACCGGTTTTCCATGGGCGCCGATCTTGGGTTCGCCATCGCCCAGCACGCGCGCGCCCTCGGACTTGAGCCGGTCGCGGGCGGCAAGGATATCCTCGACCTCGTAGCAGATATGGTGAATCCCGCCGGCGGGATTCTTCTCCAGAAAGCCCTTGATCGGGCTTGCCTCACCCAGCGGGTAGAGCAGTTCGATCTTGGTATTTGGCAGCGTGATGAAGACGACGGTGACACCGTGATCGGGCTCGTCCTGTGGTGCGCCGACATCGGCGCCCAGCGTGTTGCGATACTGTGCCGCCGCAGCCTCGAGGTCGGGCACGGCAATGGCGACGTGGTTAAGGCGACCGATCATTCATGAACTCCCTTGCGATGCTGGTTCCTGCTTATGAGGGCTTGGTCCGGACATGGCAAGCCTGTCTCCCCTGACTGTGACCCCAGGGCGCAGCTCAATAGCCGGTCATCTCGAGATAACCCCGCCCGCTATGGCTGCCGCTGAAGCGTAGCGGGCCTTCCCAGTAGCTCACCGAGAGATCCATCCAGGCCTTTGGGTTGAGTGGTTCGGTCGTGATCGAGAGGCCTCCTTCGGGCCAGTCAATCTGCCAGGAGGTTGGCACGACGCGCCCGTTTATGCGGGTCTCTGCCAAGGGCGTGAATTGCAGCGCACCATCGGGCAAGGGGTTGGGGGTGCCCTCTGGCGTGATCCATGTGCCGGCGGTAAAGGTCTCGCGCCCGCGAAGCTGAAAGCCCATCATCCGGTAGCCGTCATCAAAGCTGAGTGATACCCAGTCCCAGCCTTGCTGATCGTCGCTGAGTGGCTGGCTGGACCATTCCCGATCGAGCCAGCCCTGGCCGCTCACCTCGACCGGGCCGTCGGGCAGATGCAGTGTGCCAGTGACAGTGTAGAAAGGTTGCGAGTAGTAGTAGCTTGCCTGCCCCTCGGGCGATTTGACCGAATAGCCCTGATCGCCCTGAAAAACGAGGGGGCCCTCGGCGGTAAACTCCAGCGTATAGTGAAAATCGGCCCCGCGTGCGTGGACTTCAAGCCGGTCGAGTTCATCTTCGCCCGGCCCGGCGCGGCTGGTCATGTGCCAGTCGTCGATATGAGCGCGAAACGGGTGGGTCGTGACGCCCGCCTGCCCCACGCCGCCGCGCGCAAAGCGCTCGGCGGCGAAATGCTCCGTCGCCGTGGTCAGCCCGGCATGGCCCATCCAGACCTGCGGGCTGTCCCAACCCTCGGCCTCGCGCGGGGCCAGAGCAGAGCGGAAGAGGGTCCATTGCACTCCGTAATCCTGGCCGTCCTCGCTTGTGAGGGTGGCGGTCAGATACCACCATTCGATGCGGTATTCGGGGTGCGGGCCATGATCCTCCGGGAAGCTGAGCGCGCGACCGCGTTCGGGAATAGCGAAGCCTTCGGCATCGGTACCGAGCCCGGCGAAGCCCTGCGCCGAGAGTTGCACCGGCATTGACAGGGATAGGACACAGAGCAGCGCGGCGAGGCGGGCGGACGCGAAGCGCCCGCCCGCCTGGAAAAATGTCACCCACGTGCGACGATCTGGCATGGCCCCTCCTTCACCGTTCAGCCGCAAACACCCGCAGAAGTTGCGCGGGCCCGTGGCGCCAGAGCCTGAGTGCGGGCAGGCTTGCGGCGGCCAGAATGGCGAGTGCGGCCCAGAGACCCAGCCGCGCCCAGTCGTCCGGAAAGATCTGCATCGGCAACCGCCAGCCAAAGGCTTGCACATTTATGACCGCCAGCAGCACCTGCGCCAGCATCAGCCCCACGGGCAGTGCCAGCAGCATGGTCAGCGCGCCCAGCACCAGTGCACGGGTCAGCTCCAGCCCGGCGAGTTGGCGCGGGGTCAGCCCAAGCGCCCATAGAGGGGCCAGTTGCGCAAGCCGCATTCCGGCCAGCGTCACTAGTGCTGCAAAGAGGGCCAGCGCCGCGACTGACAGGGTCAGCACATTGAGCGCGCGGGTTATCAGGAATGTCCGCTCGAATATGGCGAGCGATATCTCTTTCGCCTGCGCCTGATCAGTGATCTGGGCCGGGCTCAGGCCGAAATCGTCTTGTAGCGCGGCGATGAGTTCGGTGGCGTTATCCGTTCGGACGGCGAATTGACGGATGGGCGTCTCGGGCCAGACCTCGTTGAAGAGCGGCAGCGCCAGAACGGCCTGCGCAAGAGGGTTGCCGTAATCCGGATAGGCCCCGAGTACAGGCAGCGACCCGGCTTGCGGGATATCGAGCATATCGCCCGCGAGCAGACCCGCGCGGCGGTAGAGCTGTTCATTGACCAGCACGCCCTCGCCCGCCGCGAGCCGGTCCCAGACCCCTGGCACAGGATCGATTAGCGGCCAGTTGTCACGGAAAGTGGCGTGGTCCTTCATCGCATAGATCTGCGCGGGCTGGCTTGCGAGTTGAGCGTCCACGCGCTGCATCGGCAGGATGCCCTCGGTGCGGGGTGTGAGGAAAGCGCGGAGGGCGCTGGCCTCTTCGGCGCTGCGGGGCATGACATTGACCTCGGCTACCAGCCGCAGGTCGAGCCAGTCGATGAAAGTGGCGCGGAAACTCGCGACCATGGTGCCGACGCCGATGTTGGCGGCGAGCGCCAGCATCAGTGCCATGAGCGCGAGCGAGAGGCGCGGTAGGTTCTGGCGGCTGTCGGCCCAGAACCATTCTGTCAGGGGGCCTCGCGCTGCACGCTCGGCGAGGCGCAACAGCACGGTAAGTACCAGCGGCACTGTCAGCGCTGCCGCGAGCAGCACCGCCGCCAGCAGCGTAAAACCCGCAACCAAACCTGTGCCGCGCAGTGCGAGGAACATCGCCAGCAGAGCCAGTGCCGCAGCAAGTCCGGTCTGCAGGCGCAGCCCGCGCGCCGAGGCATGAGCCCAGGCGCGGGGTTGCGCCGGGGCGAGAAGCGGCAGGCGCCAGAGCCGCCAGAGCGCTTGCGCCCCGGCCAGCGCCGTGCCACCCAGCGCCATCGCGAGCCCCGCCAGCGCCCACAGGGGGTTGAAGGCGAGCGCGCCGGGGACAGGCGCGCCGTAGAGACCGCGCAGCGTGAGCGCGACATCGGGCATCAGAAGCGTTGCCAGCGCATAGCCGAGCACCAGACCGATGGTCCCGGCGACGAGGGCGAAGACCAGGAGCTCGGCAGCGAGGCAGGCGGTCAGGTGGCGCAGGGGCAGGCCGAGCGCGCGCAGGGTCCGGAACATGGCCCGGCGCTGCTCGAAGGCGAGGCCGACAGCGGAATGGACGATGAACAGACCGACCGCGAAGGCCAGCAGGCCGAAGGCTGTGAGGTTGAGGTGGAAGGAGTCGGTTAGCCCTGCCAGCTCTGCCCCTTCTCCGGGCGGGATAAGGCGCAGATCGGGCGTGAGGGTTTCGAGCGGGCGCAGCCCTTCGGGCTGCGTTTGGCCAAGAGTCAGGGCGGAGAGCTGATCGGTCTCAAGCAGGCGCTGCGCTGTGCCGATATCGACCAGAACCGTGCCGACAGGCACGGCTTCCGAAGATTGCAGATCGGGTGTGTGCGGACCGATCTCGCGCAGGGTCTGCGGATGGGCGAAACCGTGCCCGGCGAAGAAGCGGGATAGATCCTCAGCAGCAAGGGCGGGGCCTGCGCCGGGCGGGGCGGTCAGGGGCTCGATACCAATGAGGGTCACACGCGCCTCGCCAAGGGTCAGGCGCCCTTCGAGTATGGGTGAGACAAGCCAGCCTGCCTGACGTAGGGTCAGGAAATCGGACAGGGAAACCTGACCGGAGCGATGTTCGAGCCGCGCCGTCTCGCCCTCTGAGAGTAGCGCTTCGGCGGTAGCATAGGCGCTGCGCGCCTCGGTGTTGAGCGCCTGCACTCCGGACCAGAGAGCTGTCGCGAGGGCGAGGCCCGCAAGCAGCATCGCCAGTTGCAACTTGTTGCGTACCCAGTGCGAGAGCAGGGCAGAAAGGGTCGCACGGATCATGCGGAGGCCCTCCTGCTGAGCCCAAAGCGCCCACAAGCGGAGCCCACCCACCCGCCCATGCCCCGCTTGCGGGCGCTGCCCGTGCTGGAGCACGGTCGGGGTGTCATGGGCGGAGCGTGTTGGGTCATGGGGCCTGCTCCAACTGCCCGGCGCGCAGATGGTGTCGCGTGCCGCATCGTGCGGCAAGGCGCGGGGAATGGGTCACGAGCAGGAGCGCGGCGCCGGTTTCGGCAGTCAGGTCCAGCATCAGGTCGAGCACGCGGTCACCAGTGGCCTCGTCCAGTGCGCCGGTCGGCTCATCCGCGAGCACGAGTGCAGGGCGGGCCGCGAGGCAGCGCCCGATGGCGACACGTTGCTGCTGGCCGCCGGAAAGTTGCTCGGGGTAGCGGGTCATCAGATCGGCAACACCAAGCCGCTCGGCCAGGTGGGTGATGAAGCCTGCGTCATGCCGCGCGGCGAGGCGGGCCTGAAAACCAAGATTGGCGGCGACGGTCAGCGAGGGGATCAGGTTGAACTGCTGAAAGATTAGCCCGACCTGGCCGCGTCGCAAAGCGGCGCGGCCTGCTTCATCCGCGGCCGTCAGGTCACTCTCGCCGATCAGCACCCGGCCAGCATCTGCCAGTTCGAGTCCCGCTGCGATATGCAGAAGCGTCGATTTGCCGCTGCCGCTTTCACCGGTCAGCGCATGCGCACTGCCTTGCGGGACTGTGAGCGAGACCCCGCGCAGCACTTCGACGCGGCCTTCGGCGCTGGGGAAGCTCTTGGAGACGGAAACAAGCGTGAGGGCGTTCATTCAGCGGCACTTCGTGACGAGGCTGTGCGGGCGCGCACAGCCTGTGTGGGAGCAAGGGCATTGGGTTTCAGGCATGGTGCCCCATATGTCAGCTAAGCCGAGACTTGCGCAAGGAGGCTAGCGTGATGGCACAGACACTCAAGACCCCGATCGCCGGGTTGCACCATGTCACGGCCATTTCAGGCCCAGCGCAGGAGAACCTCGATTTCTACACGCGCGTGATGCAGACGCGGCTGATCAAGCAGACCGTCAATTTCGACGCGCCCGAGATGTATCACCTTTACTATGGCGCAGAAGATGCGCGACCGGGTTCGATACTGACCTTCTTCAATCGTGAGGAACGCGGGCAGGGTCAGGCGGGTGTCGGTGCGGCGCTGGGCTTTGCCTATGCGGTCCATCCAGAAGCGCTGGCGGAATGGCAGGGACGGCTGAGTGGCGAGATTTCTGAGCGGTTCGGGGCGCACGTTTTGAGCCTGCGCGATCCGCATGGGCAAGCGTTCGAGCTTTTGACCGATGATAGTGCCGGGCCTTGGGGGGTGTTTCATTCGGTGACGCTCTGGGTGGGTGATCCGGAGCCGACTGCAGAGATCCTGAAAGATGTGTTCGGCTACGCCTTCGCGGGCGAGGTGAGTGAGCCTGGTGGTCGACGCTTGCGCTATGTGCTGCCTGGCGATGCGCCGGGGCGAGTGCTGGATCTGTGGCAGGCAGATGTTTCGGTCAGGGCGCGTCCCGGACCCGGGACGATCCACCATGTCGCCTTTCGGGCGCGAGATGAGGCCCATCAGACCGCGTTGCGCAACGCACTCCTGGAGCGGGGAGAGAAGGTCACCGAGGCAAAGGACCGGCAATATTTCAAGGCCATCTATTTCCGCGAGCCGGGTGGAGTGCTGTTCGAGATCGCAACCGATGGGCCGGGGTTCGATGTGGATGAGCCGATGGCGCAACTCGGCGCGTCGCTTAAGCTACCGCCGCAATATGAACCGCTCCGTGCCGAGATCGAAGCCAGCTTGCCGCCGCTTGTGAGCGAGAGCGTGTAAAGCTCGCTGTCGCCCCGCTAAACCGGCGCTCCATGCATATTAGGATAACATGAATAGGGTGCGTGTAAATAAAAAGACCCCGGTTGACGCCGGGGTCTTTCGTTTTGGTTCGCTATCAGAGCTTACTCGGCTTTCTCTGGAGCAATCTCTTCGCCGGTCTCCTGATCGACCATCTTCATGGCCAGCCGGACCTTGCCCCGGTCGTCGAACCCCAGCAGCTTCACCTTGACCTCTTGCCCCTCTTTCAGAACGTCGGAGGGGTGGTTCAGGCGGCGGTTCTCGATCTGGCTGACATGCACCAGACCATCGCGCTTGCCGAAGAAGTTCACGAAGGCGCCGAAATCCACCAGCTTTACGACGCGGCCAGTGTAGATCTGGCCAACTTCGGGTTCGGCCACGATGGAATAGATCATGTCATAGGCCTTCTTGATGGCCTCCTGATCGTTCGAGGCGATCTTGATGATGCCATCATCGTTGATATCGACCTTGGCGCCCGACACCTCGACGATCTCGCGGATGACCTTGCCACCCGTGCCGATCACTTCGCGGATCTTGTCGGTCGGCACCTGCATCGTCTCGATCTTGGGGGCATACTGGCTGAAACCTTGCGGCGCGCTCAGCGCCTTGTTCATCTCAGCCAGGATGTGCAGGCGCCCATCCTTGGCCTGTGCCAGCGCCTGTTCCATGATTTCGAAGGTGATGCCCGCGACCTTGATATCCATCTGAAGCGAGGTGATCCCGCCTTCGGTTCCGGCGACCTTGAAATCCATGTCGCCCAGGTGATCCTCGTCGCCCAGAATGTCGGTCAGGACGGCGAAGCGCCCGTCATCTTCCAGGATCAGACCCATCGCCACACCGGCGACCGGCGCTTTCAGCGGCACGCCTGCATCCATCATCGACAGCGAGCCGCCGCAGACCGTGGCCATGGAGCTGGAACCGTTGGATTCCGTGATCTCGGACACAACGCGGATCGTGTAGGGGAAATCCGTCGCGGCCGGAAGCACGGCCTGCAATGCCCGCCATGCCAGTTTGCCATGGCCGACTTCGCGCCGTCCCGGCGGGCCGACGCGGCCCACTTCACCGACCGAATACGGGGGGAAGTTGTAATGCAGCAGGAAGCTGGATTTGGAGGTGCCGGTCAGCGCGTCGATGAACTGTTCGTCATCGCCGGTGCCCAGCGTGGTCACGCTCAGCGCCTGTGTCTCGCCGCGGGTGAAGAGCGCCGAGCCGTGCGTGCGGGGCAGGATGCCGGTTTCCGCGACGATGGGGCGGACGGTTGTGGTGTCGCGCCCGTCCACGCGGGGCTCGCCATTCACGATGGCGCCGCGCAGGATCGAGGCTTCGAGCTTCTTGATCGCCGATCCGAGATTTTCGTCGGCAAGCTGCTCTTCGCTCAGCGCGGCCTTGATCGCGTCGCGCGCGGCGGAAATGGCCGTCACCCGCTCTTGCTTGTCGCGCAGGGCAAAGGCCGCGCGCATCAGCGGCTCTCCCGCGGCTTTGACGGCTGCATACAGATCGGAATAATCCGGCGGGGTGAAGTCGAACGGCTCTTTCGCCGCGTCTTCGGCCAGGTCGATGATCAGGTCGATCACGGGCTGATAGCTTTCATGCGCGAATTTCACGGCACCCAGCATCTCGGCCTCGGTCAGCTCATAGGCTTCCGATTCCACCATCATGACAGCATCGCGTGTGCCCGCGACCACCAAGTCCAGGCGCTGCTCGGCATTCTCGCGCAGCTTTTCCATGTCCTGGCATTCAGGGTTCAGCACGTATTCGCCATCGACAAAGCCCACACGCGCAGCACCGATCGGACCCATGAAGGGCACGCCGGAAAGTGTCAGCGCCGCCGAGGCCGCGATCATCGCGACCATATCGGGCTCATTGACCAGATCGTGGGACAGGACGGTGCACATGACCAGCACTTCATGCTTGAAGCCATCGACGAACAGGGGCCGCAGCGGTCGGTCGATCAGGCGCGAGGTCAGGGTTTCCTTGTCCGAGGGCCGTGCCTCGCGCTTCAGGAAACCGCCGGGGATCTTGCCCGCGGCATAGGTCTTTTCCTGATAATGAACTGTCAGCGGGAAGAAATCCTGCCCGGGCTTTGCCGCCTTGGCGAAGGTCACATTGGCCATGACCGTGGTGTCGCCCAGCGTGGCGATGACCGAACCGTCCGACTGACGGGCAACCTTGCCCGTTTCCAGTGTGAGCGTCTCTTCGCCCCACTGGATGGATTTTTTGGTGATATTGAACATTCTCAGCGTATCCTCAAGGAAAGCGCCAGCCCTCTGGACTTTCCGGGTTGCATGGCGGCCCCATTGCCGCCGACCCCAATCATCACGCATCACGCCGGGGTCAAAGCGTCACGTCTCAGATGCGCGGCGAATACAGGAAAACCGGGGATAAGAAAAGCGGGAAAGCCTGTGGCTCTCCCGCTTATCAGATTTCTGAACAGGGTTCAGTAGCGGTAGTGATCCGACTTGAATGGCCCTTCGACCGCCACGCCGATATAGTCCGCCTGATCTTTCTCCAACTCGGTCAGCTTCACGCCGATGCGCTCAAGATGCAGGCGGGCGACCTTTTCATCCAGATGCTTGGGCAGGATATAGACGCCCGGCGCATATTCCGCGCCCTTGGTCCACAACTCGATCTGCGCCAGCACCTGATTGGTGAAGCTTGCCGACATCACAAAGCTGGGATGGCCGGTTGCGTTGCCGAGGTTCAGCAGGCGGCCCTGGCTGAGCAGGATCATGCGATTGCCCGACGGCATCTCGATCATGTCCACCTGATCCTTGATGTTGGTCCATTTGTGGTTCTTGAGGGCGGCCACCTGAATTTCGTTGTCGAAATGGCCGATATTGCCGACAATCGCCATGTCCTTCATCTCGCGCATGTGCTCGAGGCGAATCACGTCCTTGTTGCCGGTCGTGGTGATGAAGATATCGGCGGTGCTGACCACATCTTCCAGGGTTGTCACCTGATAGCCGTCCATCGCCGCCTGCAGCGCGCAGATCGGGTCGATCTCGGTCACGACAACGCGCGCGCCCGCCCCCGAGAGCGACGCGGCCGAGCCCTTGCCCACATCGCCATAGCCACAGACCACCGCGACCTTGCCCGCGAGCATGGTGTCGGTGGCGCGGCGGATGCCGTCCACCAGAGATTCCTTGCAGCCATACTTGTTGTCGAATTTCGACTTGGTGACGCTGTCATTGACGTTGATGGCGGGGAAGGGCAGCAGACCTTTCTTGTGCAGTTCGTAGAGGCGATGCACGCCGGTCGTGGTTTCCTCAGACACGCCTTGGATCAGGTCGCGCTGGCGCGTGAACCAGCCGGGGCTTTGCTCCAACCGCTTGCGAATCTGCGCGAAGAGATATTCCTCCTCCTCGCTGGTCGGCACGGCGATCAAGTCCGTCTCGCCAGCCTCGACCCGTGCGCCCATCAGGATGTAGAGCGTGGCATCACCGCCATCATCAAGGATCATGTTGGCGCCCTCGGGGAACTGGAATATCTGGTCGGTATAGGCCCAATATTCCTCCAGTGTTTCGCCCTTGATGGCGAAGACCGGGGTGCCGCCCTCGGCAATCGCGGCAGCGGCGTGGTCCTGCGTGGAATAGATATTGCACGAGGCCCAGCGGACATGGGCGCCCAGAGCGACAAGCGTTTCGATCAGCACGGCGGTCTGGATCGTCATGTGTAACGAGCCCGCAATCCGCGCACCCTTTAGTGGCTGGGTGCCGCCAAACTCTGCGCGCAGCGCCATCAGGCCGGGCATCTCGGTTTCGGCAATCGCAATTTCCTTGCGACCAAACTCGGCCAACGAAAGGTCGCGGATAATGAAGTCTCTGGGCATCGAAGATGCTCCCTGATGCAATTCGTGTCGCTCCCGCAGATAGCATCCGCCCCGATAACAGGCAAGGCAGCAGCCTGTTATTGGCTGACGGGCTTGTCATGTTCAAACATCTGCCTTTGCAGTTGTCGTCACTGATTTGATCTGCGAAACTCACGTGAATATGCAAGGCGGGTTTGCAGTGTCCAATTGTTCCATAGGTAAACCGGGCGTCTGGTCCCCGCTCGGGGCGGCTGCGTTGTTTCTGGCTGCAACGGTTGTGCCTGCGCAGGCCTTCGATGCGCTTCAAATCCGGTTTCAAGGCGAGGATTCATCTCTTGAGACGGAGCTGAAGCGCGCCTCTTTGCTGCAAGCAGCGAAGGATGAGGAGGTGATTGACGCTTTCGAGGTGTTCACCATTGCGCGTGCCGAATACGGGCAGTTGATCGGAATCTTCTACGAGGCAGGGTTTTACGCGCCCGAGATCTCGGTGCGGATCGATGGGCGCGAAGCAGCGGACATTTCGCCGCTGGCGCCCCCGGAACGAATTGGAGAGATCGTGCTGACACTGGAGCCAGGGCCGGCTTTTGTCTTTGGTCAGACCCAGATGGGGCCACTGGCGGCAGGCGCGGAATTGCCGCCTGCCTTTGCGCGTGGCAGACCCGCGCGCAGTACAGCGATCCGCGACGCTGCAGGTCAAGCCGTCGATAGCTGGCGCGAGCAGGGCCATGCCAAGGCTGAGCCGGTTGAGCAGGCGATCACGGCGCGGCACCCGCCAGGGGAACTGGATGTGGATGTGGAAATCGCCCCCGGGCCGCGCCTGCGCTTTGGCCAGTTGCGCCCCGACGGACAGGTACGCACACGCCCTGCCCGGATCGTTAAGATTGCCGGTCTGCCCGGGGGCGAGGTGTTCTCGCCGCGCGATGTGCAGCGCGCAGCCGAGCGGCTGCGGCGGACCGGCACTTTCGCCTCGGTAGCCTTGCGAGAGGCCGATGAGGCCAACCCAGATGGTACGCTCGATATCGACGCCTCGGTAGTCGAGGCGCCCTTGCGCCGGATTGGGGCGGGGCTCGAATACGATACCGAGAGCGGAGGCAAATTCACCGCCTTCTGGCTGCATCGCAACCTGCTAGGCGGGGCAGAGCGGTTCCGGGTCGAAGGCATGATCGGAGGTCTGGGCGCGCGCTCGGGCAAGCTCGACTATCGGCTTGGCGCCGAGTTCTCGCGCCCGGCAACCTTTACGCCCGACACGACACTCAATCTTGGCGCCTATATCGAGACCGAGCGCGAGAGCGATTTCGATGCCCGCCGACTCCGTGCCGATGTGGGGCTGGAGAACCGCTTCAGCGACGAGTTGACCTTCGGCGGCGGTGTCGGCGTGCTGCTGGAGCGCGCCGATTTTGGCCCGGGCCTGAGTATCCGGCGCGACTACCAGTTGCTGCTGCTACCGCTGCATGTGACATGGGATCGGCGTGATGATGAAGGCTCGCCGACACGCGGGTTTTACGTTCGCAGTGAGATGACGCCATTCTACGGGCTCAGGGATTCCGACAGCGGCGCGCGCAGCCTGACCGACTTGCGGGCTTATCGCAGCTTTGATGATGACGGGCGCGTGGTCTTGGCCGGCCGGGCGCAGCTTGGTGGTATTATCGGCGCCTCGCTCGACGGCACGCCGCGCGATTTCCTGTTTTATTCGGGTGGTGGCGGGACCGTGCGAGGCCAGCCTTTCCGCTCGTTGGGTGTGACCTCAGGCGGTGTGGATTCGGGTGGACGCGGTTTTGCGGCTCTTTCGGCCGAGGTCCGGGTGCGTACCTCCGACACCTTGGGCGTGGTGGCCTTTGCGGATGCGGGTTATGTCTCGGACGGGCTTTTCACCGGAAGTTCCGATTGGCATGCGGGCGCGGGGCTTGGGGTGCGTTACGACACTGTCGTGGGTCCGCTGCGGTTTGATGTGGGCTATCCGGTGCGCGGCGCAACCGGGCGGGGTTTCCAGCTTTACCTTGGGATCGGGCAGGCCTTCTGATGCGGCTGCGGTCTTTTTTCCTCTGCGTTTTCTTTGCTATGCTGCTCGCGGCACCTGTTGCAAAGGCGCAGGGTTTTCTGAGCAATCTGCTGCCCGAGCGGGACGAGAGTGACGTGGGTTTTCTGACCCGATTGCTGCAGGAGAACCTGTCAGCGGCGGGGCGCGATGTGCGGATTTCGGGCTTTCAGGGCGCGCTAAGGTCGCGTGCGACTTTTGAGGAACTGACCATCGCCGATGACGAGGGTGTGTGGCTGCGCATCGAGGGCGCGGCGATGCAGTGGAATCGTTCGGCCCTGCTCCAGCGCCGCATCGAGATTGCCGAACTGTCTGCCGAGCGTGTGACTGTGCTGCGCCCGCCGATATCCGAGCCGCGCGAGGAACTCGTGCCGCAAGCGCGGTTTGAATTGCCGGAACTGCCGGTATCGGTGATGCTGGACGTCCTGCAATTAGAAGAGGTCATCCTGGGCGAGGCGCTCCTCGGCGAGGAGGTGCAGGCGCAGGTGAGCGGCACCGCGCGGCTGGCCGAAGGTACCGGCGAGGCGCGGTTAGCGATCAACCGGCTTGGCGAGATTGCCGGCCGGTTCGAGCTGGATGCGGGTTTTTCCAATGTTACCCGCATCTTGCGCCTGGATCTGCAAGCGGAAGAAGCGCCGGGTGGCCTTGCGGTCGAACTGCTTGGCATTCCCGACGCACCTTCAGCCAAGTTGGAGATCGACGGCGAGGGCCCGATCGAGACCTTTGCCGCCGATATCGCGCTTGCGACTGACGGCGAGCCACGTGTGGTGGGACGGTTCGAGTTGCAGACAGCCCTCCCGGGTGTGGCGCAGGCCGTGCGGCTGGAGCTTGGCGGCGATCTGCGCCCGCTGCTGCAAGAGGATTTCCATCCCTTCTTTGGAGCAGACAGCCGCTTGCAGGTAGAGGCGCAGCGCTTCGAGGATGGGCGACTGTCGCTTGACGAACTCGATATCCGCACCGAGAAACTCGCGCTGCTAGGGCGCATGGCACTTGGGGCGGACCAGTGGCCCGAACTGATCGACCTGCGCGGCGAAGTGGCCGCGCCGGATGGCGGGCGTGTTCTGCTACCGGTCGCGGGGGCCAGAACCAGTATCGAGCAGGCTGAATTGCGGTTGACCTTCGACGAGTCGGTCAGTGAGGACTGGGACCTTGTGCTCGATCTGCTGGGGTTCGAGAATCAGCAGTTTCAAGTGGAATCGCTCTTCTTGAATGGCCTCGGACGGATCTCTTCGCAGGGTTTTGGTGAGGATATCGACGTCATCGATGCGTTGATCGATTTTGCGGCGCTAGGTGTGCAGGCGCGTGACCCGGCACTCGCCGACGCGATCGGGCCTTCGGTGACAGGTTCTCTCGCCTTGCTGTGGCGTGACGGGCGGCCGCTGCTGCTGCCAGGCTTTCTGCTGGAGGGGCGGGATTACGCGCTCAACGGGCGCGCGCGGCTCGATGAGGGGGTTGTCTTCACCAATGTGCAGGCTGAGTTCCGCGAGATAGCGCGGCTTTCGGCGCTGGCGGGGCGTCCGCTGTCAGGGGCGGTGCGCGCGCAGGTCGATGCCACTCTCGGCCCCGAGCGCGACCGCTTCATGGTTGCCGCGGAGATCTCGGGGCAGGACCTGACACTCGACCAGACAGAGCTTGACCAGCTTCTGGAAGGGCGCAGCCAGATTACCCTTGATGCGCAGGGCGCAGATGGACAGATCCAACTGCACACGCTGGAGGCCACGGCGCGGACGCTGCGCGCCGACCTGAGCGGCACGGTATCGGAAGAACAGATCGACCTCTCCGGCGAAGTGGTTTTCGCAGATCTGGCGGTTCTGGGTGGGGATTTCGGCGGTGCGGTGGACGCGCAGATCTCGGTGCGCGGCGCGCTCGAGCGCGAACGTGTGCGGCTCGATGCCGTTGCGCGCAACCTGACAGTGGGTCAAGCCGAGGTCAACCGGCTGCTCCGTGGTGAGACGCGGCTTGCGCTGGCGGGTCAGCGAGATGGTGCGGCATTTGATCTGACCGCGCTGGAATTGCGCAACGCGGCGCTAACGCTTGATGCTGACGGGCGCTATGAGGATGGCGCCTCGCGGCTGGAGGCGGATGTGGCGTTGCTTGATCTGGGGGCGCTGCGGCCCCGTTTTGGCGGCACCATCCGCAGCACAATGCAGCTTGTCGAAGAGGGAACCGAGCGGCGTGTGACGCTGGACGCCAATGCGCAGGGGCTGCGTGTGGGCGTGGAACAGGTCGATGCGTTGCTGGCCGGGCAGCATGATCTGAGCCTGCGCGTCACTCAGCGGCCCGAGGATATCCTGCTTGAAAGCCTGCGTCTGACCGGGCCGCAACTGGCGGCGACAGTCTCGGGGCAGATTGTCGGCGGGCGACCAGCATTGCAGATTGATGCGCGGCTGGCCAGTCTGGCAACACTCGTGCCCGGAATTCCCGGAGCAGTGACAGTTGCGGGCACTGCGCGCGGGCAGCAGGACGGTTATGCGCTGGACCTCGCGTTGAACGGGCCTGCAGGGGCGCAGGTGCAGGTGACAGGCAGCATCAGCAATGACCTGCGCGGCGATCTGCGCGCGGTTGGCAGTACCGACCTTGCGCTGATCAACCCGCGCCTGGAGCCGCGTTCGATTCAGGGACCGGCTCGGTTCGAGGCCTCTCTGGTCGGGCCGCTGAACCTGAATTCGGTAACCGGCACGGCTGAGGGCAGCGGGATTGCAGTGGTCGCGCCACAGCAGAATCTGCGCCTGACCGACATCACAGCGCAAGCGCAGCTTGCGAATGGGCAAGCGTCGATCGATGTTCGCGGCGATGCCTTTACCGGTGGACGTTTCGCGCTGCAGGGTGATATCGCGCTCGGCGCACCGATCACGGGCGATTTGCGTGGTCAGGTTGATCGGCTGCGCATCGTCGATCCGCAGCTTTTCGAGACCGAGGTATCGGGCAACCTCGCGATTACCGGTACCCTGACGCGCGGCCCGTCAATTTCCGGCGACCTGACGTTGGATCGCACCGAGATCCGCATTCCGCGCGTCGGGCTTGCCAGTCGTGGTTTCATTCCGCCGAATATCCAGCATCTCGGCGAAAGCCCTGGCTCGCGAATCACGCGCGAGCGGGCGGGCATTTTCGCGGGCGAGACGCATGGCCGCACGCGCGTGCCCGCCTCGCTTGATCTCAGCATCGACGCGCCCAGCAGGATTTTCCTTCGTGGCCGGGGGCTGGATGCCGAGCTTGGCGGCTCACTGCGTCTGACAGGCACCACAGCCGATGTGATCCCGATTGGCCAGTTCGGACTGATCCGGGGACGGCTGGACCTTCTGGGCAACCGCTTCGTCCTGAACGAAGGCTTCGCCAGCCTGCAGGGCGATCTGGTGCCCTTCGTGCGGCTGGCCGCTTCGACCGAACGGGAGGGTGTTGTCGCAAGTGTGGTGTTGCAGGGCCGCGCGGACGCGCCCGAGATCCTGTTCGAGTCCTCGCCTGAATTGCCACAGGAGGAAGTGGTCTCGCTGTTGCTGTTCGGGCGCGGATTCGAGACGCTCTCGTTGTTCCAGGCGGCGCAACTCGCCTCGTCGCTCGCAACACTTACAGGGCGCAGCGAAGGACTGATTGAACGCTTGCGGCGCAATGTTGGCCTCGATGACCTTGATGTGCGCACGGATGAGGATGGTGAAACCTCGCTTCGCCTTGGTCGGTATCTGACCGAGAATGTCTATACCGATGTCGAGTTGTCGCCGCAGGGTAAAAGCGAGCTGTCGATCAATATTGACCTGACATCGTCCGTAACCGCGCGTGGTCGGGTCGACAATCGGGGCCGCGCGAGTGTAGGTGTTTTCTTCGAACGCGATTACTGAGAGGCGGCGATGGCAGAGTTGCAGACACAGGACCTGACCGGCCAGGTTGTGTTGATCACAGGCGCAAGCCGCGGCATCGGGGCTGAAGCGGCGCGGGCTTTTTTGGCGGCAGGTGCGCAGGTTGGGATAGCCGCGCGCTCCGCCGAGGCGCTGAAGACGCTGGCAAAGGAGACAGGCGCGCTGCCCCTGACCTGCGATGTGGCGGATTTCAATGCGGTTGCGGCTGCTGTGTCGGAGATGCAGTCGCGCTTCGGAAGGCTCGATGTGCTGGTGAACAATGCCGGCGTGATCGAGCCGATTGCGCCACTGGCACAGGCGGACCCTGTGGTTTTTGGCGCGCTGATCGACATCAACCTGAAGGGCGTTTTCCACGGGATGCGCGCTGCACTGCCAGTGATGCAGGCCCAGGGCGCGGGTACGATCATAACTGTCGGGTCGGGTGCGGCGCATAACGCGCTCGAGGGTTGGGGCGCCTATTGCGCCTCGAAATCCGGAGCGCTGATGCTCACCCGCGTCGCCGATCTGGAGGCGCGCGGCCGCGGCGTGCGGGTGATGAGCCTCTCACCCGGAACCGTTGCCACAGAGATGCAGCGCACCATCCGCGACAGTGGGATCAACGCGGTCAGCCGTTTGGACTGGTCCTCGCATATTCCGCCCGACTGGCCCGCCCGCGCTCTGGTCTGGATGTGCACGCCGGATGCGGATGACTGGGTCGGGCGCGAAGTGTCCTTGCGCGATGAAGCCATTCGAGCGCGGCTGGGCTTGCGCGCATGATCCGCGTCGCAGAGGAGGGCGGGGTCTGGACTCTGACCCTCGATCGCCCCGACAAGGCCAATTCGCTGACTGCTGCGATGCTGGAATCGCTTATAGAGGCCGTGGACCGTTTGCAGGCGGCAGAAGCGCGGGCGATGATCCTGACCGGCACAGGCCGCGTGTTCAGCGCGGGCGCCGAACTCGACGAGGCGCGCGCGGGGCTTGCAACCTCGCCGCTATGGGAAGAGCTTTCAGGGCGGATCGCAGCGCTGCCTTGCCTGAGCATCGCTGCGCTCAACGGTACACTGGCGGGTGGTGCCTTTGGCATGGCGCTGGCCTGCGATCTGCGGCTGGCAGTGCCGGGCGCGAAGTTCTTTTACCCCGTGATGAAACTGGGGTTCCTGCCGCAGCCTTCGGATCCGGCGCGGCTTGCAGCGCTAACCGGCCCTGCGCGGGCGAAAATGATCCTGATGGCGGGCGCGCGGGTGGAGGCCGAGGAAGCGCTGGCCTGGGGGCTGGTTGACCGGATCTGTCCAGCGGAGGTCTTGCTGTGTGAGGCGTGCGCGCTTGCGGGCGACGCGGCCGGGGCCAGCGCCGTGCATGTGGCCGCGATCAAAGGTCTCATCCGCTGAAATCAGCCTATACCCGGTCGGACAGAGCAAGTAGTCTCGCGTCATGATGCACGCCTTGCGCCCCATCTTCGCGTTCTTGCTGGCCACGATAATCGGGCTGGGCAGCGTGACACATGCCTTGGCGCGGCATCAGGCGCAGGGAGCAGAGACGCTTGTCATCTGCACGGGCTACGGGCTTGTGCAAATCACCATCGATGCTGATGGCAATAAGGTCGAGCAGACCCTTCCCTGCCCCGACTGTTTGCTGACCGGTCTGGGGCTCTTACCCGAAACCGGTGTGCTTGATGGGCAGGCTACTTTTGGCTTGCTGGTGCAGATGAGTAGTGCGCTGCGTCTGCACTCCTTCACGCGCGGGCTCTGGCCGCGCAGCCGCGCACCGCCGGTCCCTGTCTGAACCCGGATACCCGATACACATCAGACAAGGATTCCTGACATGACACGTTTTCTCCTTCCGGCAGTTTTTGCTGCCAGTTTCGCAATGCCTGCACTCGCCTGTGACGGGTTAGAGATCGTCGACCCCTATGCGCGCAGTTCGAGCATGATGGCGCAATCGGGCGCGGCCTTCATGGGACTGGTCAACACGGGCGAGACGGATTGCCGGATGATTGCCGCACGCTCGGATGTGGCGCAGCGGGTCGAACTGCACACCCACATCGAGGATGACCAAGGGGTGATGCGCATGGTTGAGGTGGAAGGTGGATTCACTGTCCCGGCAGGGGGTGCATACAGCCTTGCGCGTGGCGGTGATCACATCATGTTCCTCGGCTTGACCCGACCGCTGGAACAAGGCGATGAATTCAGCGTCACGCTGGTCTTTGACGGCGCCGATGAGATCGAGATCATCGTGCCGGTTGATCTGGAGCGGATGCCTACCCACGGGCACTCGCACAGCCACTCGCATGAGCACAGCCATGACCACGGGCATTCGCATGACTGAGCTTTGAAGAAAGGGGGCCGCTGGCGCGGCCCCCTATTCAAGAAAGGCATGTTGCATGATCAAACCACCGCGCATTCTCTTCGTCTGCCTCGGCAATATCTGCCGCTCGCCACTTGCGCATGGAGTTTTTCGTACACAAGCCGCGCAGGCCGGGCTGGCGGTCGAGGTGGACAGCGCCGGGACGGGTTACTGGCATGCGGGCAATCTGCCCGACCAACGCGCCCGGGACATTGCGCAGGCGCGCGGCTATGACCTGTCAGACCTGCGCGCGCGTCAGGTGACGCGTGCCGATTTCGAACATTTCGATCTGATTCTTGCAATGGACCATAGCAATCTGCATGACCTGCTCGCGCTCCATCCGGGGCAGGAAGGCGCCGAGTTGCGTCTGTTCCTGCATCCCGCGCGGGCCGATGTGCCGGACCCCTATTTTGACGGTCGTTTCGACCATGTCCTCGATCTGGTCGAGGCGGGTTGCAGCCGGTTGGTGGATCAACTCATGACAGGGGGGCGTGGCTGACGCCATGCCCCCCTCTGTTGGTCCTGCATGTATTTAGTTCAACTGCGACCGCAGGTGCGTTCTGCGGCCTCACCAAAGGCGCGGTAGCGCGCCCAGAATTCATTGTCGCGCTGGCTTCGCGACATGCGCACGTCCTGCGCAAGTTGCGGGTCTCGGAAGAAGCGCGCGGCGCGGCGTTGTTCGCTGCGTGTAAGGGTCCGTTGCGCGACCGAGTCAACGCAGCGGCAGAGCGCGCGAGTTGCCTGCGGGCGATCTGAACGGACGCAGGCGTTCTCGATCGGGCCTGCGCTGACGGCAGTCGGCGCCAGCGGTGCTGTAAACAGGACAGTCGCTGTTGCCAGAAGAAGGTGTCTCATGTGACCTCGATTGTTGCTGTCTCGTGCGCCAGATGATGCCGGGCTTTTCCCCAATCTTTGCTGCTCTGGCGCGACTTTGCCTCTATTCGCAATGGCAAGATAGCAGAAAACCAGCCGTTTTTCCCACTCGTTTTGGATGCTGGCACAAAATGTCTCACCCTTTGGCCGGGTACGACAGATATTGTGCGAAGGAACAAGGCGAGACACAACGATTAGCACCGCTGCGCGCTGCATGATAAAAGCTGCTGTCTTGCCCCCCGATCCCGAGTTGCGGCGCGATGCGAATCGCTCACCTGCGGTGTTGGATTTCAACAGCATTGATAAAGCAGTCGGACAGGATCGCGAATTGACCGTTGAGGCGATAAATTCGCACGGCGTCATGAGCACTGTCATCAATCGCGGCGCCAAAGCGCCCGGTCGCGAGGTTGATCGACAGGCTAATCTGTTGGAAGTCCAGCGGGGTGGGACGCCGGGCATACTCGGCCTTGCAGACTGCCTTCTTGGCGCTCTGGATCAGCTTGGCAAAATTGCCGCGTTGTGAGGGGCCAAGCGAGGCAAGCCAATGCATCTCTTCCGTGGTGCAGCAGATTTGCCAGAGTGCGGGTTCGAGTGGGGTGGCGGGTTCGAGATTGATACCGAGTGCGACAATATCCGGGTCATCACTGACGACCGCGAGGCTGTCGCGCTCCGAATGTGTAATCGACCCGGTCAGACCGGGTGGCCAGACAGGCGCGAGGTCAGCGCCCTGGAGCACCGGGCGCCCGATATGGCCGAGCATGTCCATGGCCTTGCGCGCCGCCAGCCGACCGGCACCGAATTTGCGCGCGCGGGCCGCATCGACCTGTTCGAGCGCGAGCACCTCATCGCCCATCAGCGGGGGCATGGGTGCGCGCGGGTCGGCCCAAGCCATCGCGACCCGGCTCGAAAAAAGCGGTCGGGCAAAACTGTCGAAAGCGAATTTCTGCTGTGTCATGGTCGAATCAGTCCTTCACGGCGCAGCTGGGCGCCTTGGGCAGTGACTTTTGCCATGAGAAGGCGCTTGCGTTGCCCGCGTGTCCAGAGCGGTCATGATCGCATCCACGCTGCATCACCCATGCTGCGCACGGGGGCACTGCCCTTAATGTTTCGATCGTGATCTGACGCTCGGGGCCCGGGGTCATGTCCTGTCCTTCCAAAGCCGTGAAGCAGGGGCTCTGCTTATTCTGCCTCTACCTGTTGTGCGACAGGATCACGGAAAAAATATGGCACAATGGGACCGTTTTTCGGCGCCGTTTGGCGCAGACATGTGGGCCTGCAGCGTCGGACTTGGCGCTGAAGCGAGATCACAGAGGGCCGGTAGTCGGGACAACTCCCGGCCCGCGACGCACTCCCTTTAGGCTTGAAATTTCAACCTTAAAGTAATTGATTTTCATCTGGACATGCGTAACACTCACGCAAAGAATCGAAATATGGCGAGGTTGAGATGAAAGGCCACAAAAACCGCAGCCTTGAACACGTCGGGCCCTTCGCCTGCTGGACCCATCTCGGTTTAGCCAATATGCGCCTGGGTCGCGGCGCTCTCACTACGGGATAATTCATGTCACTTGCACTGGTTCTCGAGCAAATGCTCAATGGTGTGCAATTCGGGCTGATGTTGTTCCTGATGTCGGCGGGTCTGACATTGGTCTTCGGTGTCATGGGGCTCATCAACCTAGCGCATGGGTCACTTTACATGATTGGGGCGTTTCTCTGCGCGGCTGTCGCAGGGGCCACCGGCAATTTCTGGCTGGGGCTTGTGGGCGGCCTGACAGCGGCCGCCGCTGCCGGGGCAGTGATCGAGATTGCGGTGATCCGAAGGCTTTACGCGCGCGACCACCTCGATCAGGTGCTCGCGACATTCGCCCTGATTCTGATCCTGTCCGAGGCGATGCGCCTGATCTTTGGCCCCTTTCCGCTCTATCTGAATGTGCCACCTGCGCTGCGCGGCACCGTCAATCTGGGCATTGTCGATTATTCGCTCTACCGCCTTGCGCTGATAGGTTTCGGGATTGCCGTGGCGCTGGGCCTTTGGGCGCTGATTGCCAAGACACGGCTGGGCATCCGCATCCGCGCAGGCGAATCTGACCGCGAGATGATCGCCGCGCTGGGGGTTAATATCCGGGCGCTCTACACGATCGTCTTTGCGCTTGGCGCAGCGCTGGCAGGGCTTGCAGGTGCGCTGGTAGGGGCCATCCAGTCGGTGCAGGTGGGGATGGGTGAGCCTGTTCTGATCCTAGCCTTCGTGGTTATCGTCATCGGCGGAATCGGGTCGGTCAAGGGGGCGATGGTCGGTGCGCTTCTGGTTGGTGTCATCGATACGATGGGACGCTTTCTGCTTCCACGGTTTTTCGCAAACTTTCTCGACACGGCGCAGGCGATGGGCATTGGTGCAGCGCTTGCCTCGATGCTGATCTATCTGCTGATGGCGCTTGTCCTCATTTTCAGGCCCAAAGGATTGTTCCCCGCCCATGGATAGCACGCGCAAGGAATGGCTGCTCAACGCCCTGATCGCGGTTGCGCTCTTTGCCGTGCCGCTCTGGGCGCTGATGGCGAATGAGCCCTTCATCATCACACTGGCCACCCGCATCGCAATCCTCGCCGTTGCTGCAGTGGGGCTGAATATCGCGCTGGGCCTTGGCGGAATGGTGAGTTTCGGCCATGCGCTTTATCTGGGGCTCGGCGGCTATGTCGCAGGTATCGCCGCGCATCATGCCTTCAATGGAACACCGATTTTCGCTGGGATCCCGGGCACAAACCAGATGCTGATCATCTGGGCCATCGCGATGGTCCTCTCGGGTGCGCTCGCCGCTGTGGTTGGGGCGCTCAGCCTACGCACTTCGGGCATCTTCTTTATCATGATCACGCTGGCCTTTGCGCAGATGGGGTTTTTCTTTACGCTCTCCTGGCCCGCGTATGGTGGCGAGGACGGGCTGCCCATATTCGTGCGCAATCAGTTTCCGGGGATGAACACCGCCCGTCCGTGGGACCTGTTCCTGATCGCCTATGGCGTGCTGATCTTCTCGCTGGCGGTCTTCGCGCTTTTGCGCGCCGCCCGCTTCGGGGCGGCTCTGATGGCCATCCGCCAGAACCCCGACCGCGCCGCGGCCATTGGCATCTCGCCATTCGGCATCAAGCTGGTGGGCTTTATCCTGTCGGGCATGATCACCGGGCTCGCGGGCGCGATGATGGCCGACCTCACGCGTTTCGTCAGCCCCGTGATGATGGCCTGGACCATGTCGGGCGAGTTGATCGTGATTATCATCCTCGGGGGTGTGGGGCGGCTGTTTGGTCCGGTTGTCGGGGCCGCGCTGCTGGTCGGTTTCGAGGTGTTTTTCGGTGGGCTGACCGAACACTGGAAGCTTTGGCTGGGCTTGGTGC
This sequence comes from Paracoccaceae bacterium, assembly GCA_007694945.1. Taxonomy (GTDB): domain Bacteria; phylum Pseudomonadota; class Alphaproteobacteria; order Rhodobacterales; family Rhodobacteraceae; genus Roseinatronobacter. The sequence goes on from REER01000073.1 coordinate 127,257, forward strand.
TGCTGGGCGTGGTGCTCTTCGCCCGCGGCGGGTTGATCGGGCTGATCGCCGGGAGGACGCAACATGGCTGACCCGGTGCTGGAGTTACGCGGGCTTTCAAAGTCTTTCGGCGCTCTCAAAGCTACGGATAATGTCTCGCTGACGCTGATGCCGGGTGAGATCCACGCCCTGATCGGCCCTAACGGGGCAGGCAAAACAACGCTGATGGGCCAGATCTCGGGCAAGATTGCACCCGATGCGGGCGAGGTCTGGCTTTCGGGGCAGAATATCACCGCGTTTTCCGTGGCGCAGAGGGCGAAGCTGGGGCTGGGGCGCAGCTTTCAGGTCTCCTCGCTGATCCCGGAGTACTCGGCGCAGCGCAACGTGATGCTGGCGCTCCAGGCGCGGCAGGGGCACAGTTTCCGATTTCTCAAGCCGGTAATGCGCGACAGCGGGTTGCGCGAGGCGGCGCGCGCGATCCTGGCCCGCGTCGGACTCGATGCCCGCGCCTCGGTCGAGTCTGCCGTGCTCAGCCATGGTGAGCGTCGTTTGCTGGAAATTGCGGTAGCGCTGGCGCTAAAGCCCAAATGCTTCCTTCTTGACGAACCCATGGCCGGGCTTGGCGCGGAAGGCACAGCGCGGTTGGTAAGTTTCCTGCACAGCCTCAAGGAGGAGGCCCCGATCCTGCTGGTCGAGCATGACATGGATGCCGTATTCCGGCTCGCCGACCGCATCTCGGTGCTGGTCTATGGCCGGATCATCGCCACGGGCTCGGTCGCTGACATCCGTGGCAATGCCGAGGTCCGCGCGGTCTATCTGGGCGAGGAGTCCCCGGCATGAGCGCGCTCCTGGAACTCGAGGACCTGCAGGTCTTCTACGGTGCCTCGCAGGCGCTGTTCGGAGTCAGCCTGCATGTTTCCGAAGGAGAGGCCGTGGCGCTGATGGGGCGCAATGGCATGGGCAAATCTACCACCATCGCCACTGCCTGCCGAATGTTGCCCCTGCGCGCGGGCAAGGTGCGATTCGCCGAGCAGGATATCAGCACATGGCCCTCCTTCCGCGCGGCGCGGCTCGGGCTGGGGCTGGTCCCCGAAGGTCGGCGCTGCTTTCCGAACCTGACGGTCCGGGAAAACCTGATCGCTGCCGCCCGCCCCGGATACTGGGATATGGCACGCGTGAACGCACTCCTGCCGCGACTGGAAGAGCGGGAAAATCAGCTTGCTGCCACGCTTTCGGGGGGTGAGCAGCAGATGCTCGCCATCGGGCGCGCCCTGATGACCAACCCGCGCCTGCTGTTGCTCGATGAGGCGACCGAGGGGCTTGCCCCGGTCATCCGGCGCGAGATCTGGGCTGCGATCACGAAGCTCAAAGCCGAGGGGCTCTCGATCCTGCTTGTGGACAAGACCCTCTCCGAAATCCTGCCTTTCGCGGATCGCTGCGTCATCCTCGAACGTGGCGCGGTTGCGTGGCAAGGTGTGCCAGCCGAGTTCACGCGAGAGGTCGAAGACGCCTATCTCAGCGTCTGACAGTTTCATCTTGCCCGAAAAGACTCGCGGGGTTTCTCAAGGGGCAGTCAGCCCCTCAAGCCCCCCTCACAGAATGCGAGCCCGCTGCACCGCCAGAATCCCTGCCATGATCACCAACACGCCGATCACGTCGAAAACCCCAAGTGCCTCACCCAACAGCACCGCCGCCACCGCTACCCCGAAGAACGGGTTCAGGAAGTGGAAACTCGCCGCCCGTACCGCCCCGATCCGGCCCACCAGCGCAAACCAGACCCAGGTTGCCGCCAGCCCCGGCACCAGCACTGTATAGCTGAAGGCCGCTGCCAGACGCCATGTCCAGTTGACCTCGGGCACTTCCAGCGCCATTGCCGGAACAATCAGCACCAGCGACCCCACCAGCATCTGCATCCCCACGATCATCAGCAGATTTCCACCGGATCCCGAGGCCCCTCGAACGGCCATGGTCGCGACGGTCAGCGAGACCACGCCCAGCACGCAGAGCACCACACCAAACAGATCCACCCCGCCGCCCAGCCGCGCGCCCATGATCAGCGAGACGCCGACGAACCCGGCAATCAGCCCGGCCAGCGCCAGTGCGCGCAGCCGTTCACGCAGAAAGAGCCAGCCTGCCAGCGCCACCAACAGCGGCATGGTCGAGGCGATGATCGCGGCAAGCGAGGCCTCCACCGTCTGCATCGCTACAAAGTTCAACCCCAGATAGAGCGCATTCTGTGAGATGCCGAAGATGACCACAGCCCGCCACTGGCCGCGTGTCAGATGCCAGCTCTGCCCCAGTGCCTTTGCAATCGCGATCCCGATCAGCCCCGAGATCAGAAACCGCAGGCTGAGCGCATAAAGCGGCGGCGCGTCCATCACGATCATCCGCGCTGAGGTGAAGGCCGAGGACCACATCAGCGCAAAGGCCAGCCCCATCACCAGCGCGCGCCAGTCCATCCCGTCCATCAGGCGTGCCATGGCTGCGCCTCCACCCGGCCCGGGCCGCGCCAGAAGCGCAGCATCAGCAGGAGCGCCGCGACTGAGAGCCCGACCACCAGCCCGGCCCAGACTCCCTCACCGCCGTAATCGAGCCGGATCCCCAGCAGATAGCTCGTCGGCAGCCCGACGCACCAGTAGCTGAAGGCGGCAATCAGCATCGGCCCGCGCGTGTCCTGCACCCCGCGCAAGAGCCCCATCGCCATCACCTGTGCCCCATCCGCAAGCTGGAACAGCGCCGCCACGATCAGGAACGAGGCACCGATGGTGATAATCTGCGAGCGCGCGGGCTCATCCGGCGACAGGAACAGGCCGACGAGGAACGGCCCCATCGTGAAATAGACAACCATGGTCAGCAGCGCGAAGAGGATCGAGACACTCACCGAGGTCATCGCCCCTGCCCGCAGCGCATCCTGATCACGTTGCCCGCGCGCGCGTCCGACCAGCACTGTTGCCGCGTTGGAAAAGCCCAGATGCACCATGAACAGCATCGCCGTGATCTCGACCGCGATGCCGTGGGCGGCAAGTTCATGCGTGCCGATCCAGCCGACCATCACGGCTGTGGCCGAAAACAGCCCCGACTCGGCCACCAGCGCCACACCAATCGGCCAGCCCAACCGCCAGACCTGCCCCATGGCCTGCCAGTCGGGTCGCCAGAAGCGCTGGAACAGCGCATAGCGCCGCAGCACCTCCACCCCGGCGCAATAGGCCGCGAGCACGGCTGCAGTCGCAAGGCTGACCAAGATTGTGGCAATTGCGGCCCCGCGCACACCCATTTCCGGCACGCCGAGATTGCCGAAGATGAACACCCAGTTCAGCGCTATATTCAGGAAAACCGCCCCGACCGTGACCCAAAGCGCCACCTGCGGGCGGCCAAGTGCCGCAAGATAGTTCTTCAACACCATCACGATCAGTGCGGGCACCATTGAGAAACCCAGAAGCCGCATATAGGCCTCGCCCAGCGGCACGACCTCTTCGGGCTGGCTCAGGAGTGTCAGCAGCGCGCCCGAGAACCAGAACAGTGGCAGCACCGCCAGCCCGAAGCCGATCGAGAGCCAGAGGCCCATGCGTGTCGCGCGGCGCACTTCGGTGTCATTATCCGAGGCCGCCGCTGTTGCGACCATCGGCATGACGGCATTGGCGAAACCAGTGCCGAAGGTGAAGACGGCGAAGAACAGTGCGGCCCCGATCACGCCTGCGGCCAGATCCGCGACGCCATACCAGCCGAGCATGATCGTGTCCGTCACGGCCAGCATGAACTGGGCCAGGTGGCTACCGGCCAGCGGCAGCCCCAGCGCAAGCACCGTGCGCAGATTGACCCTGAACTGTGTGAATAACGCGCGCATGATGCCCGGTTAGCCTTTGCCTCGGGGCGCGGCAAGATGGCTCAGGACATTTTTAACATGTTCAGGGCCAAAAGCATGATCAGTAGCCCGGCCAGGCCCTCGATCATTGGCATCAACATGCGCGCGCGGTCAAGCTGCGACAGACGCGCGGTCGCGCCTTCGCGGGCCATCACGGCGGTTGCGGCCACTGCCATCGTGACAGCTGCCGTGCCGAGGGCCATCACCATGACTGCGACAATGCCCTGCCAGATCAGGCCCATGCGCCATGTCAGGATCAGCACGAAGAGCGCACCAGTGCAGGGGCGGATGGCAATCGCGCCGATCAGCACCAGCGTGTCGCGCCAACCGCTGAGCGCTCGGACCTCATGCAGTTCCGGCCCGTGGCGGTGGCCACATTCGGAGCAGGTCCCTTGACCGCCTGCTGTTGCAAGCGCCGGGGGCGCGAGGCTTTGCGCGATCGCGCGTCGGAGTGCCCGGCTCATGAGCCAGAGGCCAATCAGCGCAATCGCGATCAGGCTCGCGCGCTCCAGCCAGACATCACCTGTCAACTGCAGCGCCTCGCGCGAGGCATCGAAGACCAGCACCCCGGCATAAACCAGCGCGATGGCACTGAGCCCTTGCGCCAGCGAGGCCGCAAGCCCGACGCCGACCAGCCGCGCTACCGGGACATCGACCCCGGCGCCATAGGCCCCGATCAGGAATTTGCCATGCCCCGGCCCCACAGCATGAACAAACCCATAGGCGAAACATAGCCCCCAGAAGGCCGCGAGCGCGCCGGGCTGGCCTGCGCGCAAGTCGCGCAGACCTTGCGCCATCTGGTTCTGAAAGCCGCGCTGCGCCTCCATCGCCCAGGCCGCGACCTGTGCCATGCCGCCCGAGAGCCAGAGCGCCCCCAGCGCGCCCACCACCAGCAAAGCCAGCAGGGTCATGGCGCGGCGCATGTCAGCCTCACTTCATCCGAGAATAGCGCGCCCACGGCCGGGAAATCGGCCTCGATATCCATGCCGGCACCCAGCAGTTCGTCAATCGCCGCTTCCAGCGTCTCAGTAGCGGCCTCCCAGTCGGGCTCGAAGACACGGGCGACGCAATCGCTCCGGCCCTCAATCTGCGGCTGACCCACCAGAGTGTAGCTGGTGTAGTAAGTCGGATCATAGACCGCAATGATCCATTCTTGCTCGGGGTCGGGCAGATCGAGGAAATGGCGCAAATGGCGCGAGCGCAATTGCCCGTCGTAATAATCCGAACTCCATTCGACCGGGCCAGTCAGCGCGAGGGGTTCGCCGCCCTGGGTGACGTGGGTGTCGCCGTGATAATCCTCGATCCAGTTCATGTCGAACCCGTGCAGAAGTTCCTGCTCCTCCTCGGTCACGGTACCGGTGAAATCTGGGTCGAGACCCATATCCGAGACCAGCAGCATCGAGAAGAATTCGTCATAGACCCAAGCGATCTCAACTCCTTCCGGCTGTCCGTCGTCATCAAAGACAATGGTGATCTCTGCATCGACAAAGATATGCGGATGCGCCCGCAATGGCGCGGTCAGCAGCATCAGCACAGAAAAGGCAATTACCCAGTGCACGGACTGTCCCGATCCAATTTGCGCGCTCAGGTTTAACGCGCCCGTATGCTCGGCTCAAGTCACGGGACGGTGCGGCCCTGCGCGTCGGCGCGCTCTCGCTCAACCCCGCGCTTCAACAGGTATGGGGCGCACGCTTCAGAAATCCAGCCCGAGATCGAGCACCGGCGCCGAATGGGTGAGCGCGCCGACCGAGATGAAATCAACCCCGGTCCGCGCCACCTCGGCGATGCGCTCCAGCCGCATGTTGCCCGACGCCTCGGTCACAAGCCGCCGGTCCACGCGGGCGACGGCCTCGGCGAGCATCTCGGTTGGCATGTTGTCCAGCAGCACCACATCGGCCCCGCCGGTGTCCAGAACCTCATCCAATTGCGCCAAGGTATCGACCTCGATCTGGATGCGGCGCATGTGGCTGGCATGTGCCCGCGCGGCGTTAAGCACTGCCGCAATCCCGCCAGCCGCCGAGATGTGATTGTCCTTGATCAGGATCGCATCCGACAGCCCGTAGCGATGCGCCGCGCCGCCGCCATGCAGCACGGCCTCTTTCTCGACCAACCGCAGCCCCGGCGTGGTCTTGCGCGTACATGTGATACGGGCCTTGGTGCCTTTGGTTTCAGGCACAAACGCGGCAGTCAGCGTGGCAATGCCGGACAGCCTACCCGCAAAATTCAGCGCCACCCGTTCGCCCGAGAGGATCGAGGCTGCCGCGCCTTCGATCCGCATCAACGTCTCGCCCGCGCTCACGCGGCTTCCATCGGGGCGCAGGGTTTCGATCTTCAGCGCCGAGTCCACCAGCCCGAAGGCCATGGCGGCAAGCTGCATGCCCGAGACCACCCCATCCGCCCGCGCATTCAGCCGCGCGCTGTAGCGCAGACCATCGGGGATTACTGCACGCGTGGTCACATCGCCGGCGGGCCCCAGATCCTCGATCAGGGCGCCGCGCACAAGGGGTTCGAGCAAGAGCGGGGGAAGCGGGGTCATGGCACCTCGGCAAGGACATCGGACAAACGCAAAAAGCTGCGCTGCGCCAGATCGGGATCGGTTCGCGCGTAGTCGTCCCGCCAATGCGCGCCACGGCTTTCGCGCCGCGCGTAAGCGGCGCTGGCGATCAGCAACGCAGCTGCGCACATGTTGCGGAAATCGAGGCTGTCGCGGCAGGCTGCCTCCAGCGCGCGGATGAGAGTGATTGCCTGCGCAAGCCCTGCCCCGGTACGCCTCACACCGACAAGCCGGGTCATCAACTCGCGCAATTGCGCGATGGCCATCAGGTCGGGCGCAACACCGCCTGGCGCTGCTTCAAGCGTGACCTGCGGCAGATCCAAAGGCGCAGGGGCCAGCGCGCTGCCCATATCCTCGGCAGCGCGGCGCGCAAAGACCAGAGCTTCAAGAACGCCGTTCGAGGCCAGCCGATTCGCGCCATGCAGGCCTGTGGAGGCCGCCTCGCCGCAGACCCAGAGCCCCGGCAAGGAGGCCCGACCCTGCGCATCGGTTGCCACGCCGCCCATATGATAATGCGCTGCCGCCGCCACAGGAATGGGCTGGCGCGCAGGGTCGATCCCGGCACGCTGGCAGGCTTCGGACACGGCCGGAAATAGCGTGTGGATCGTCTCGCCCAGCGCCCGGCGCGTATCGAGCATCGGGCGGTTCCCTGCGATGGTCTGCGCGAAAACCGCGCGGGCCACCACGTCACGCGGGGCAAGCTCGGCCATCGGATGCTCGGCCTCCATGAAGAATGCGCTATCCGAATTGATCAGCCGCGCGCCTTCACCGCGCAGTGCCTCAGTCGCAAGCGGCGCGGGGTCGAGGCCCACATCCATCGCAGTGGGGTGGAACTGCACGAATTCCATATCGGCCATCAGGGCACCCGCCCGCGCAGCCATGCCCATGACCTGCCCGCGGATACGCGGCGGGTTGGTGGTCAGCGCAAACAGTCCTCCCGATCCGCCGCCGGCCAGCAGAACGGCCGGTGCGCGCAAATCAACGGGCTGCGAGAGCGTGCCCGCACTGAGGCGCGCAAGGCGCAGCCCAACAACGCGCCCACCTTCAACCAGCAACTCCTGCGCGACAACGCCTTCCAGCACCTGAATCGACGGTGTGGCGCGGACGCGGGCAATCAGCGTCTCCATGATCATGCGCCCGGCCTGATCGCCTTTGACCCGCACCACGCGCGGCATCGCATGGGCGGCTTCGTGGCTGAGAAGGAAGTGCCCTTCGGCATCGCGATCGAAGGGCGCGCCGCGCCGCGCCAGATCATGGATATGCGCGGGTGCGGCATCCGTGACGAGCGCGGCGATCTGCGCATCGACAATGCCCGCCCCGGCGTTGCGGGTGTCGCGGGCATGGTCTTCGGGACTGTCGATCTCGGCCATCGCGGCTGCCACGCCGCCCTGCGCCCAAGCCGAGGACGCGCCCTCGCCCAGTGTCTCGGGCGAGATGACCAGCACCGGGCGCGGGGCCAGCAACAGCGCGGCATAGAGCCCGCCGAGCCCGGCGCCCACGATCACCACCCTGCCCGTGCGCTCCATACGCTTAGGCGCTCACGGCGGAGAGGTCGATCATCCGCTGCACCGCCAGCTGTGCCTTGTCAGCAACCTCGGGCGCGACCTCGATCTGCGTTGTCATGGTATGCAGTGACCAGAGCACCTTTTCGAGGGTGATCTTCTTCATGAAGGGGCACATGTTACACGGGCCGATGAATTCGACCTCCGGGTGTGCATCCGAGATATTCGAGGCCATGGAGCATTCGGTCACCAGCATCGCCCGCGCGGGCCGCTCGCGGCTGACATAGTCGAGAATGCCCGAGGTCGAGCCCGAGTAATCTGCCTCTGCCACCACTTCGGGTGGGCATTCAGGATGGGCGATGATGCGCGTGTCGGGGTTCCAGTCGCGGAAGTCGCGGATGTCCTGCGCAGTGTATTGCTCGTGCACGATGCAGGAGCCCTCCCACCAGACGATGCGCTTTTCGGGCACCTGCGCTGCCACATTCTGCGCCAGATACTGATCCGGCGTCATGATGATCGTCTCGGCATCCAGCGCGCGGATGATCTGCACCGCATTGGAGGAGGTGCAGCAGATATCAGACGCGGCCTTCACCTCGGCAGTGGTGTTGACATAGCTGACCACAGGCGCGCTGGGATATTTCGCGCGCATCTGGGCCACGCCTTTGGCGGTGATGCTGTCGGCCAGCGAGCAGCCGGCCTCCATATCGGGCATTAGCACAATTTTAGAAGGGTTCAGGATTTTTGAGGTCTCGGCCATGAAATGCACACCGCATTGCACGATCACATCGGCCTCGGTCCGTGTGGCCTCGATGGCGAGCTGCAGGCTGTCGCCCACGACATCGGCAATGCCGTGGAAGATCTCGGGCGTCATGTAGTTATGCGCGAGGATCGTGGCGTTGCGTTCCTTCTTCAGCGCATTGATCGCCGCGACATAGGGCGCATGGATCGCCCAGTCGGCAGGCGAAACGACGCGCGCCATGCGGGCATATTCAGCCTGCATGCTGGCAGCCAGCGCAGGATTCGGCGCCAGATCATAGACCGTTTTCAGGTCTTCGCGAATGGTGGGCATGTCCAGCATGGCAACGCTCCCTTATCTCCAACGCCCGGGTACAGGCGGAGTTTGGATATGGGGCTCAGGGGCAGAAGATCAAGGGAAAAGGAGCGCTATGACGGGGGCGTCATGTGCGCGCAGCGTGTCGCTTTGGACCCGAGAGCGCCGCAAACTGGCCAGAGAGTAACCCCTGCCCGCGATACGAAACGAAAGCAGACCTGCCACGCGGCGGGTGGATCAGGAGTGGCGGATCATGGCGGATGCAGCAACAGATATGGGCCAGCCCACTGGCGGGCGGCGGTCGCGGGGTGCAGGCGGCGGTGCGGCACGCCGTGCGGCGCGAACCGCAGTCAGCATCGAGACCGCGCGCTATATTGAGCGCAAAATCCCCAATCTGGAGGTGCTGAACGAAGAGGCACTCCAGATCATCGAGAGCAATGCCGAAACGGTGCTGGCCGAGATCGGGGTGAATTTCGTTGATAACCCACAGGCGCTGGATCGCTGGCGCGAGGCTGGGGCGGAAGTGACGGGCGAGCGCGTGCGCATCCCGCGCGGTCTGGCGCGGCAGCTTTGCGCCACGGCCCCGGCACGTTTCACCCAGCATGCGCGCAACCCGGCCCGCAATGTCGAGATCGGCGGGCGCAATCTTGTGCTGGCCCCGGTCTATGGCCCGCCCTTCGTGCGCGATGCGGCTGGCGGACGGCGCTATGCCACGATGGAGGATTTCCGCAAGTTCGTGAAGCTCGGCTACATGTCGAAGTGGCTGCACCATTCGGGCGGCACGGTCTGCGAACCGACCGACATTGCCGTGAACAAGCGCCACCTGGATATGCTGCAGGCGCATATGCTCTATTCCGACAAGCCCTTCATGGGCTCTGTCACCGAGCCTGAGCGCGCAGCGGATTCGGTCGAGATTGCGAAGCTTCTCTTCGGGGCCGAGTTCATCGACCAGAACACGGTCATGACGTCGCTCATCAACATAAACTCGCCGCTGACATTCGACTCGGTGATGATGGGCGCGCTCGAAGTCTATGCCAAGGCGGGTCAGGCCTGTATCGTCTCTCCCTTCATTGTCGGTGGTGCGATGGCACCGACCACGGTCGCGGGCACACTGACACAGGTGCTGGCCGAGGTTCTGGCTGGTGTGGCCTACAGCCAGCTTGTCCGTCCCGGAGCGCCGGTCATTTTCGGCGCTTTCGTGACCTCGATCGACATGAATTCGGGTGCGC
>REER01000028.1 GCA_007694945.1 Paracoccaceae bacterium
TCTTCGCCGATCTGGCCGAGCGGCTGGGCGCGCGCGAGGCCTTCACCGAGGGCCGTGACGAGATGGGCTGGCTTCGCCATCTCTATGAAAGCGGCGAGTCGCAGGCGGCGTCGCTGGGGCTCGATGTGCCCGGTTTCGGTGGCTTCTGGGAGGCCGGGATCCTTGAATTCGAGATTCCCGAGGAATCGCGCCGCTTCGTGCGCTACGCCGAATTCCGCGCCGATCCGCTGTTCAATCCGCTGGGCACGCCCTCGGGACTGATCGAGATCTATTCGCGCACCATCGAACGGATGGGCTATGACGGCTGCCCGCCGCACGCCACCTGGATGCCGCCCGAGGAATGGTCGGGTGGGTACCCACTGCATGTCAACTCTGCGCACCCGTATTCGCGGCTGCACTCGCAGCTCAACGGGACGGTCTTGCGCGCCGATTATGCGGTGGCCGATCGCGAGCCCTGCATGATCCATCCCGATGATGCCGCCGCGCGCGGGATCGAGGATGGTGATGTGGTGCGCGTGTTCAACCATCGCGGGCAGACGCTTGCGGGCGCCATCGTCACCGATGCCACCCGCCCCGGCGTGATCCGGCTCAACGAGGGTGGCTGGTTCGACCCGGTCGATGCCAGCGCCGAGGACGCGCTCTGTGCCCATGGCGATGCCAACATGCTGACCCGCGATGTGCCGACCTCGCGGCTGGCCAATGGCAACTCGGGCCATAGCTGCCTGGCGGATGTCGAGAAGTTCACCGGTGATCTGCCGCCGGTGACGGTGTTCGAGGCCCCGGCAGAGGGCTGAACACCCACAGGTATCAGCGAAGGCGCCAGGGCGCCTTCGCATTCCGGTCCTTCGGGGCCCTTGCCGCCGGCTTGATCTTGATCATCGCCGGCGCGTTTGCTTTCCGCCGAGATGGGCCTTTCGCTACCCTGCGCAGGTTTTGAGTGATAGGCTCTGCAGGTCACGGCGGCTGGTCGATCTGACGCGCAAGCGCGCCTTGTCGGGAGAGAGAATGCGATGGATGATCTCGCGCATCTGATCGTCACGCATGAAGACTGGCTGACCGACCGGGTCATCCATTACGCCCATCTGAATGGGCAGGTTGCCTATACCTCGACCCTTCGCGAAGCCTGGCGCGTGTCGGTGGCGCAGCTCAGCAAGCCGGTCGTTGCCGCGCTGGACGGCATGAAAGCCGATGGCACGCCACGCGCCCGCGCGCGCGAACGCGCGGCCGATTACTGCCTGGATCAGGCGCGCAAGCACCGTGACCGGGGTATCGATCTGGACATGTTCCTGAGGCTGCTGGTCTTTTACCGGCGCAGCTATCTGGACCTGGTCGAGGAACACCACGCTACGCCCGAGGACAGCCGGCGCATGCTGTTCGTGGTCATGGATATCTTCGACGCGATCGAGCTGCGCCTCGTGCGCGACATCGTCGAGAGCAAGGCCAGCGAAGAGATCAAGAGCATGCAGGCCGCCAACCGCGCGCTGGCCAATGAGAAGAACAAGTTCCTGACCGTGTTCGAAAGCCTTGCCGATCCGACCATCTTCTTCGATCAGCAGGGCGGCGATCCGCATATGAACGCCGCCGGGTACCGTATCCTGCTGGGCGATGATGCACCGGGCTTCGGCTATTACGGAACGCCTGACGCAAAGCGGCTGCGCGCCGTGCTTGCCCCGGTTCAGGCGTGGATCGCGCAAGACGAGGGCGAGGGCGGCAATGTCACTATCGAGACCGCCGGAGGCGCGCGGATCTTTTCCGTCGCCAGCCGCAAGATGCTTGACGTTTCGGGCAAGTTTGACGGGCTGGTGCTGATCCTGAAGGATGTGACCGATTACCTGGCCGCGACCGAGGCCGCCAAGGATGCAGAGCGCGCGAAATCGGCGCTCCTGGCCATGTTCAGCCACGAGATCCGCACGCCGATCAACAGCATCCTGGCGCTGACGCATCTGCTCAATGACCTCCGGCTGGGACCCGAACAGCGGCGCCATATCGCGCGTCTGCGCGAATCGGGAAGAGTGCTTTCTGATCTTGTCGAGAACATCCTCGGCCTGTCGCGGGCCGAGGCGCGAGCGCTGCGCCGGCTCGATCAGGAATTTGATCTGACCGAGATGCTGCACGCCGTGATTCTGACGATCGAGCCCTCGGTGGCTGCCAAGGGCCTGACAATCGCGCATGACATCGCCGATGACGTGCCCACGCATCTTTACGGTGACATGCAAAAGCTGCGCCATATCTTGATGAATCTGCTCTCGAACGCGGTCAACTTCACGGCGCAGGGCAGTGTCGGTCTGGATGTCAGCGTGCTCGAACCACCCGATGGCGCGCGCTGCCGGCTGCGCTTTGCGGTCCGAGATACCGGTCTCGGCCTGCCGCCCGGCGCGACCGACTGGCTGTTTGATCCCTTCACGCAATACCATCATACGGGGCTGGAGCAGGCCCAGCGTGGCAGCGGCCTGGGCCTGGCGATCTGCCGCGAATTCGCGGGCTTCCTGGGCGGCGGAATCTGGGCCGAGGCGCGTGCGGGCGGGGGCAGTCGGTTCGTGTTTGAGCTGCCCTTCACGCTGGCCCGCCGACCCGATGGCGATGATGAACGCCAGAGCGGGCTGGCGGTGCTGCTGGTCGAGGATGACGAGGTCAATGCCAGTGTCACGCAGGCCTATCTGCAGGGGCTGGGCCATGTGCCGAAGGTCGTCGACAGTATCCGGGCCGCGAAGAGAGAGCTTGAAGCGCGGCCATTCGACCTTGTGATCAGCGATCAGCAACTCGGCGATGGCCATGGCACCGACCTCGCCCGACATTTGCGCGCGGCGTCGCAGGCGCGGCTCAACGCGCTGCCGATCGTGCTGAGCACAGCGGATGTGAACGAGGTCAGCAACCTGTCGCCGACAATGGTGCGCTATATCATCGCCAAACCCGTCGCCCCCGGCGACCTGGCGCATGCGATTCGCCAAGCGCTGCATGCCGGTGCGGCCGTCGAGGACGCGCCCGAAGCAGATGTCGCCGGTGATGGCGCAGAGCAGGGCGGTGCGGGTGATGCCGGCGCAACCAGCTTCGAGGCGCGCCGGTTGGACCAGATGCGCGCCGATCTTGGCCCCGATCGTTTCGGGCGCATCATCGCGCGCTATCTCGATACCGCGTCGCGACTGTCGGCCGATCTGTCACGCGGACTTGCCGCTGGTGACATGGCTGCGTTGGGTAACACCGCGCACAAGCTCGCCGGAGCGTCCAACGTCGTCGGTCTGAGCGCGCTGGCCGAGCGCGCGAAGCAATTGTTGCGCCACTGCCAGACCGCTACCCGCGCCGAGGTCGGCCGCGAGGTGAAAGGGCTTTGCGACGACATCGTTCAAGCGGGCGCCGAGCTTGCCGATTATCGTGACCGGAGCGGCTCGCATGACGGCAACTCCGGCCCCTGAAGCAGGTTGCCCGGAAGCGGTTCGACTTGCGCCAACGGCGCGCTTTCGAGGCAAGACAAGGGATCGGACGCGTCTGTCCCGCCTGGCAACGGAATGTCCCCCGCTGCGCTACCACGTTCTGCCCGACCGGAAAAGGCAAGCCCCGGGGCGTTTGCTTCGCTCCGGGGCTTTCCCTGTTCTGGTGCCGGTGAAGGGGCTGCGCGGCCGCCGCCATGGCTGCGCGACATGGGCTACGGAGAAGGGCCGCAGCCCGGCGCCTTCCGGAATGAAGGCTCGCGCGACATGGGTCTCGTCGCTGACGGGTCGGCTCGCCGGGCCGATGCGCCAGTTCCAGGGGATGCCCAGATCGGCCTCACTGATGGGAAGTGGCGCCAGGCTGGTGTCGAGCACCCGGAGGGAACGGAGCGCCCGAAAACTCTGCTCGACGTAGCGATCAGGATCTATTCTGAAATCGAAGAA
>REER01000109.1 GCA_007694945.1 Paracoccaceae bacterium
ATTCTCAATGACAATTTTGGCGGTTGCCGGGTCAAATCTCAGTGGCAATCAACACCACAGACGATGTCTTTCACCTGCAGCGGCTCAATCCAGACATCCCTTGAAAGAGAAAGATCATCACATCATGACACACCAGAACACCGTCTACGCTGACGGCGAGATCAAGACAGCCTCAGACGACTTTCGCCTCTATCACAGGCCCAAGCGCAACCCCAAGAAGCCTTCACGTTCCTACCAAGTACGCGCTCGGTTCTCCCATGCGCTCAAGAAGCAGGCACTCAAGACGCTCCCCTCGGTGCCCCTGATTGCGGCTGAAGAGGCCATCGCTGAGGCTCGGGCCAATGGCAAGCCTGTCGTTAGGGCGGCTTGGAAAGCCCTCCAGATCAGGCGAGAGCATATGGCCATCGTCGAAATCTTGCAGGCTGCACACCTCCAGAATGTAGGCGACGAGATCAGCCGGTCCGAGGTTGTCGCAGCCCTCATGCTGCATGGTCTCGATGCAGTGCGCCAGCGCCCTGAGTTCCAAAACCCGAGCTTCAATTTCTAACTTGGACACCGTCCTGTCATCACCAACTCGACCACAAGGAAATCACCCATGTCATTCGAAATCCAATATGACGGCTCCGGCCAAGAAGTCACCTCCCCCAAGGAGGCAAACATCGGTCGCAAGGCCAACAACTCCGACCGCTCGATCAAGACGCAAGTCGGAGAGTCTCATTCCATCGACTTCTCAGTCTCAGGCGAAATGGTGCACACCCGCACCGATGGTCTGAAACACGACAGCGTCAAGAACGCTCCAGCCGCCCGCAGCATCGCTGAGACAATCCGAACGCCTTCCGGGTCGATTCCTCAAGGTGCCCCAAGCGACACCGATACAATCAAGATAGGGAAGATGACAACGTCCGTCGGGTCTGCAATCCGCAACGGCTTCATCACTCGCAACGCTGATGGGTCTATCTCCAGCCCTTTCGATGATGGTCAGGCTGGCCAGTCTCAAGAAGCCCCCGATAGCAAGCCCGAAGCAGACCAGAGCAAGCCTGAAGGAACACCCGAAGTATTCACTCTGGACGACGAAGGCGAAGCCCTGATGACCGAGATCGTCAACACCTACGACCAAGGGCAGGTCTCGAGGGCCATGGACGAGGTCATTGTCCTTGGAGAGATCGACGAGAAGACCATCCAGCGCATCGCTGCAAGCTCTGGGCAAGACCCTGAGGCAGTGGCAGGGAAGCTCAACGCGGCCCATGCTGCCTTCTATGACAGCGCCATGGCACGGCTCGAGGACCAAGGGGTGATCAACTCGGAGGCCTTCGAGGCATTCCTGCAGGATAACCCGAGGGTCCAAGAGGAGACCCTGAAGGCTGTGCGCTCACTGGTCACGACCAACGACACGAAGGGTCTGGACGCAGCAGCAGAGGCCTTCCGCACTGTGGCTGACAAATACCTGCCCACAGAGACCAAGGCTGCTCTCGATGAAGCTGGCATTCCCTATCGCCAAGGCAATGATGGTGGTCTCATCATCAAGCTGGATGGTCAGGAGATGGCATTCTCCATCGCAGTGAAGCAGGGCATGATCGGCGTAAGCCCTGCCTGAGCACACCCCTCAAGACACCCCCTGAGGTCGCCTAGCGTGAACCTTGGGGGGTTTTTTTTCACAATCCCAACTTGCAAGGGTGAACCGTGGTTCGCCGCCGCTGACGTATGCAAGCCGCTGGGGATAGGACGCGCTGCTCAAGCGATGGCGCTGTCTATGTTCAATGCTGCTGAACTTAGGGACCACCGCATCAACGGGGGTAAACGTGGACGCCATCAAGGGTGAACCGTGGTTCGCCGCCGCTGACGTTTGTAAGCCGCTGGGGATAACACCAACCGGACAAGCCTCCGCATTGTCTAAGTGCAGTTCAACTGTAGTTAGAGATCACCGCATCAACGGGGGTTGGCGCGGAAGACCCAACAAGATGGTCACTGAGGCTGGCGTCTACGAGCAATTCGGGCAGTGGGTGAAAGGCAACTTGCCACTCACGGAGCGTCACGAGCAAGATGTCACCCGCCCAGCGCCCTCTCCATGGCCTTATGGAGCGCCCTAAGTCTCCCCTCAGCACCCCCATAGACCCTGTCAGACAAATCCCCCACCGAATGCCCGAGAATCCTCTTCTCATCCCTCTCAGGAACCCCTGCAGCCACCAGCCGGTCCTTCATGTTGTGCCTGAGAGAATACACGGCATGCCGATGGTTGTCCGTGAACTTCCTCAGGTGTTTCATGAGCGCCTGCGAGGCTGCATCAGCGCCACCGGGGCGAGCATACCGAGGAAAGAGCATAGGGTTGCCTGAGGAGGCACTGAGGGCTTCTTTGGTAGCCTCTAGGGCATCACCTATCAGAGGGACTGATCTGATCGACACAGCAGTTTTCACCCTCCTGTCCTCGTGCCATTCGACCCGGATATGAGGATATGGACCATCCAGATCGTGAACGTCTTCACGTCTAAGGCCAGTGATTTCAGACCCTCGACACCCTGTCCCTTCGAGCAGACGCCAGATCAGGTAAAGGACTTGGCTCTTCTGCATCGACAGTCGATCTCGCATTTTAGAAATAACCTCAGGCGGTAAAGGCTCTCGACGGTCACCCTCAGAAGCCTGAGGGCCACCAGTAGCAAGGCCTTTTGGAAACTCGAGCTTCTCGAAGGGATTGACCACAGAGCCTTTGAGATCGAACTCGACCAGAGCAAGATTGACCATGGCCTTGACCATGTTCATTTCCCTTTTGATCGAGGACGGAGAGAGCGGAGACCCGTCAGCCTTCTTCTGGGAGAGCATATGGTCCCTCACAGCGCGGCCATGGGCACGGCGCAAGGATGACAGAGGTATGGACTCGAGGGGACCTAGGGCGTCGATGAGGCGACTGCATATCCTATCCAGCCGGTTCTCTTGGTTGCGACCTGCATCTCCAGCAAGACGTTCTTCTCGATAGAGGGTCTTGGCATCCTGCAGCGTTGGCTCTGGGTCTGGTGCTGACGGGGAGACCACAGCCTTGTAGAGCAGCGGGTCTTTGCCTTCACTCTCGATCAGATCGGCGACGATCTCTCGCTTTAGGTCATCTTCATCCAGTTGCTGATCGTCATCATCGTCTTGGAAGACCACGACGCTGGAGACCATCTCGTCGGCCTTGGCCTTGGCATCGGCCCATAGCTGCCTCGGGGTAACCTTATCGACCCCTCTAAGCCGCCTCTTGGCCTCCTTCACGATCTTGTCAAACTCGACCAGCAGGGCGTCCTTCTCGGCCACCAGCTTGGCCCCGTTGGTGGACCTCATGGGAACCTGAAAGAACTCCCTGCCGATGACCTCTCGGACCTCTTTGGGGAATCGCCTACGGAACCGCTTCCTGCCCCCAGATAGCTCGTCGATGTAGTTCAGTCGCATGGTGATCGTCATAAGGAAGTGTCTCCAATGTGTCCAGATTTGTGTCTGAAACACTCGGCAAACCCTTGATTTCCTTGCTGATCAGGCCTTTGGCGAGGGAGAAGTGGTGCCCAGGAGAGGACTCGAACCTCCACGCCCATACGGGCACTAGCACCTGAAGCTAGCGCGTCTACCAGTTCCGCCACCTGGGCAGGTTGCGTGACCGGCTGTTTATGGCGCGGCTGTGAGACTGTCAACGGGGCATTCGCGTGAAAATGCCGCACGGATCGAAAATCCCGTTCCGCCTTGTGATGCTGCCGATGCAAGGCTATCTAACTCGAGATCACTCACAGCAGCGGAGGGCTGTCATGTCGAAGCTTGTCACCATCTATGGCGGGTCGGGATTTGTCGGCAGGTATATAGCCCGGCGCATGGCGCAGGCGGGTTGGCGCGTCCGTGTCGCGGTGCGCCGGCCAAACGAGGCGCTGCATGTCAAACCGTATGGCGTGGTCGGTCAGGTGGAGCCCGTCTTCTGCAATATCCGCGATGACGCCTCGGTCCGCACAGTGATGCAGGGGGCTGACGCCGTGGTGAATTGCGTCGGTATCCTGTTCGAGCAGGGCCGCAACCGTTTCGACGATGTGCAGGGCGAAGGCGCCGGGCGCATTGCGCGCATTGCCTCGGAACTGGGTGTCTCGAAGCTGGTGCAAATCTCGGCCATCGGTGCGGATGCGGGATCGGAGGCGCATTATCAGCGCAGCAAGGCGGCTGGCGAGGCGCTTGTCCAGCAGCATTTCCCGACCGCGTTGATCCTGCGCCCTTCGATCATCTTCGGCACCGAGGACCAGTTCTTCAACCGTTTCGCGGGCATGGCGCGATTTTCGCTATTCCTTCCGGTCGTGGGCGCCGATACGAAATTCCAGCCAGTTTATGTGGATGATGTCGCAGCGGCGGCAACAAAGGCGCTTCTTGAAGAGGTCGAACCGGGCATCTATGAACTCGGCGGTCCCGAAATTGCCACCTTTCGCGATCTGATGGCGCGGATGCTCGCCGAGATACGGCGCAAGCGGCTCCTGCTGAACATTCCGTTCTTTGCGGCCAATATCATGGCGAGTGTTCTGGGCGCTTTGCAGGCAGTCACCTTGGGGTTGTTCACCAACTCACTGCTGACCCGTGACCAGGTACGGAACCTGCGGCGCAACAATGTCGTCAGCGATGGCGCAAAGGGTTTTGCCGAGCTTGGCATCACGCCCACACCAATGGAGGCCGTGATGCCGTCCTATCTCTGGGTGCACCGGCCCGGTGGCCAATACAAGGCCATCCACGAGTCGGCCTCGCAACTGCCGAAGAACTAGACGGAGGTACAAGTCGCGGTAGCGGCCTTTCCGGGCGGAATTGGTGTCTAACCGGAGGATTTTCCGCAAACTTCAGGTGCCTTCCTCGGCGCCGAATTGCTGACGAAGGCTGCGCAGGACCGGGATTGTCTGGCGGACGCGATCCTCGCCCAGTGTGCAAACAGCAGCGTCGATCAGCGGCGTGATTGCCGCCAGCGCCGCGTCGCGCGCGGAGCGTCCCGCGGGGCTGATCGCGACCATCTTGCGGCGGGCATCCTCCCAGTCGGGCCGGATATGAATATACCCGGCCCATTCCAGTTTTGCGAGTGTGTTGGTCATTGCGCCTCTGGTGACATGAAAAGCTCGGGCCAGTTCGGCAGGGCTCATCTCGGTCTGGTGCTTCGCAAGCAGGTTGAGCACTCCGAAATGCGACAATTCCATCCCTTTGGGCAAGGTTTTCGATAACCGGTTCCGGGCAAGCTGGTCAGCCATCAGCAATTCGCTGAACAGTGCATTGGCCAGATCCTTGCGCGCCTGTGTCACTGCGCAGACTCCAGCGGCTGAAACTCACGATCATGAAACAGCGAAGGCACGCGCCCGCGCGCTTCGGCCACCTGCGCAAGGTCGATCTCGACCAAGCCGACACCGGGTTCCGTACCCATGTCCAGCAACACCTCGCCCCAGGGGGCTATGGCCATCGAATGACCATGCGTCGCCCGCGCGCGCCCCTCGCTGGCAGCATGGCGCCCGGTCTGGGCAGGGGCTAGCACGAAGCAGCCAGTCTCGATCGCTCGCGCGCGCAGAAGTGTTTCCCAGTGGGCAGCACCTGTCACCGGGCTGAAGGCCGAGGGGATGGTCAGCACTTCGGCCCCTGCCCGCGCCAGCGCGCGGTAAAGATAGGCGAAACGCAGATCATAGCAGATGCTGAGACCGAGCGTGGCGAAGGGAGTCGGTGCCAGAACGGCTTTCTCTCCGGGCCGGAACCCAACCGATTCGCGATAGGTCTCAGTCTC
This sequence comes from Paracoccaceae bacterium, assembly GCA_007694945.1. Classification (GTDB taxonomy): domain Bacteria; phylum Pseudomonadota; class Alphaproteobacteria; order Rhodobacterales; family Rhodobacteraceae; genus Roseinatronobacter. Next base: position 5,744 of record REER01000109.1, read on the forward strand.
CGAGACCTGCACGTCGAACATATGGATTTTGTCATAGCGGGAGCAGATCTCACCATCAGGGTCGATCAGGAAGGACCGATTCGCAAGCCGCCCGTCAGGATCGCCTGACTGCAGCGCCAGCGAACCGACCAGCACCCAGAGGCCCAGCGCCTGCGCTTCCTGCTGCACAGCCATGAGTGTCTGGTCCTCTGCCTCGAGCGAAAGTACGCGACGCTGATGCGTCGAACTGGTCGAGACGCAATTGGAAACCTCGGGGGTCAGCGCAATATCGGCGCCCTGTCCGGCAGCCTCCCGTAGGACCTCGCATAATGCCGATGTGTTCTGCGACGGATCGTCGCTCGAGCACAACTGGATCAGCGCGGCTCGGAAGCTCATCAACTCAGCCTTTCAAGAGCGTGTCGAGCTTGCCGACCCGATCAAGTGCGTAAAGCTCATCGCAGCCGCCAACATGGGTTTCACCGATGAAGATCTGCGGGACTGTGCGCCCGCCATTGGCACGGCTAGTCATCTCCGCCCGACGCCCAGGTTCGCGCGACAGGTCAATCTCCGTGAAGCTCGCACCCTTGGCTTTCAGCAGGCGCTTGGCAGCATGACAGAAGCCGCAGAGGGGGGAGGTGTAGATTTCAATCGCTTGCATTGTCTCGCCTCGCCATTCCGGAATTTAGCGCGCACTATATAGGATCAATGCCGCCTTGCAACGCGCGCAAGCGCAATGACCCGGACCGAGGCCGCGCCCGCAGCGAGGCAGGCCTCGGAGGCAGCGGCGAAGGTCGCGCCCGCGGTCATGACATCATCGACCAGCAGGATATGCCTGTTCATTAGCAGGTGCCTGCGGCGCAGGTGGGGCGCGAAGGCATTGGCCAGATTGGCGAAGCGTCCCGCGCGCCCGCGCCCGTCCTGTGTGCCAGTATGGCGTGTGCGCACCAACAGGTCAGGGCAATGCGACAACTCCAATTCGCGGGCCATGACATCACTGAGAAGCGCCGCCTGATTGTATCGGCGTTTGACGAAGCGGAGCCAGTGCAGCGGGACGGGCGCGACCAGCATGTCAGGCTGCAGCAAGGGCCGCGCCGCGCGCGCGAGCCATTCTCCCGCCGGGCGCGCATGTTCAAGGCGGTCCTGGTATTTCAGCCCGAGCAGGATTTGCTGTGCCTTGGCATCATAGAGCATGACCGCGCGGCCTTGCTCCCACGGGCGGGCGAGAGTTAGACACTCGTCGCAGATGACCGGCCCGGCCTCCGCCTCTCCCGGCAGGGGCAGGCCGCAACTGTCGCAGCACAGTCCATGGATGAACGGCACTTGCGGCCAACAGGATGGGCAAAGCCCGCCCTCCCGCTCGACAAAGGCGTCACAGGTTATGCATTGCGGCGGATAGATCGCCCGCAAAGCCCCCGTCGCGACCTCACGGCTGGCCTCGCGCAACCTTGCGCCTAGTTTTTGCATTCGCCCTCTGCCTCCACTAAACCCAGATTAGCCATGACCAACCCACCTGCCCTGACGGACCGCGCAGCCCTTGCTCGCAACCGCGCGCGTGCGCGAGGCGACCTATTTCTGCACAGCATCGCGCGCGATGAGCTCGCATTAAGGCTGTCTGAGGTTAACAGAACCTTTACGGCGCCGGCCATCGTGACCGGACATCCGACAGCCTGGGCAGATTTTCTGCCCGGAGCGACAAGTGTCGAGGACACGCCGATTCTGGCGCTCGAACCGGGCGCACATGATCTTGTGGTCCACGTGATGGCGCTGCATTGGGCCGATGACCCGATCGGGCAGATGGTGCAGGCCCGCCATGCCTTGCGCCCCGACGGGCTATTTCTGGCTGTGCTGCCTGGTGGGCAGACCCTTGCAGGCCTGCGCGCGGCGCTGGCACAGGCCGAATCCGACCTGACCGGCGGGCTGAGCCCGCGCGTGTTGCCGATGGGCGAGATCCGAGATCTGGGCGCCCTCCTGCAACGCGCGGGGTTTGCCATGCCGGTAGCGGATTTACTGTCTCAGGATGTGACCTACAGCAACTTCCTTGCGCTCTGCCATGACCTGCGCGCAATGGGCGAGGGCAATGCATTGGCCGCCCGCTCGCGCCGCCCGATGCGCCGCGCACTACTCGAGCGGGCGGCGCGCCTATATACCGAAAACAACCCCGCGCCCACAGACCGCGTTCTTGCGCGCTACGAGTTGATTTTTCTGACAGGATGGGTGCCCGATGAGAGCCAGCCCCAACCTATGCGCCCCGGCTCCGCCCGAACGCGGTTGGCCGATGCGCTGGAAACACAGGAAACACCCCTGCCCGATACCATCAAAATCCCGCGCCGAGATTGATTCCGGGCGAAAAACCTTTATGTCGCATCGTTGTGGAAAATAGGCCGGGAATAATGCTATGAAGGACACAGCCATGCTCGACGCAAAGCCCGTCTCTCAGGCAAAGGGTTGCCCTGTCCATATGGACCACCCCGGCGAAGGGCGTTTGGAGCATGCGCAAGCGGATCACCCGCCGGTACCGCAGGCGAAGATCGGCGTCTTGCTGGCCAATCTCGGCACGCCGGATAACTATGATTACTGGTCGATGCGGCGTTATCTGAACGAGTTCCTGTCAGACCAGCGGGTGATCGACTACCCGTCCTGGAAATGGCAGCCATTGCTGCAACTCATCATCCTGAGTAAACGGCCCTTCACCTCGGGTGCGAATTACAAGTCGATCTGGAATCACGACAAGGGCGAGAGCCCGCTGATGACGATCACCAAGGACCAGACGGCCAAACTGGCTGAGGCGATTGGCAACAAGTTCGGCGACGGCGTGATGGTGGATTTCTGCATGCGTTATGGCAATCCGTCGACGAAATCCAAGGTCGATGCGATGGTAAAGGCAGGCTGCGAGAAAATCCTGTTTTTCCCGCTTTATCCGCATTATGCTGGAGCGACGTCGGCCACTGCCTGCGACCAGTTTTTCCGCGCGCTGATGGAACAGAAATGGCAGCCCGCCGTGCGCACGGTCGCACCCTACTTCGACCACCCCGCATATATCGACGCGCTGGCGCAGTCCGTGCAGCGTGCTTATGATGCGATGGAGGAAAAGCCCGAGGTTTTGGTGGCCAGCTACCACGGTATGCCCAAGCGCTACCTTCTGGAAGGCGACCCTTATCATTGCCAGTGCGCCAAGACCACGCGGCTTCTGCGCGAAAAACTTGGCTGGCCCGAAGAAGTTATCCAGACCACGTTCCAGTCGGTGTTCGGCTCAGAGGAATGGCTACGACCTTACACGGTCGATCATGTGGCCGATCTGGCGAAACAGGGCGTGAAGCGGCTCGCCGTAGTTGCCCCCGCCTTTTCAGCCGATTGCATCGAGACACTGGAAGAGATCAACGAAGAAATCCGGGAGAGCTTCGAGGATGCAGGCGGCGAGCAGTTTAACTATATTCCCTGCCTCAACGATGACGACGCCCATATCGCAGCGCTGTCGTCTGTGATCGAGGCGAATCTCAGGGGCTGGACAGACAGCTAACCTTTTTCAACACCATGAAACGAAAAAGGTGACTGGCCATGCCAGTCACCTTTATCAATTCAAACTGTGCAATGCGCCTTAGCGAGCGGCAACAGCGGCCGCGACAACCAGAAGCAGCATGATCGGAACGATCAGGCCAGCAGTGCCTTTTTTGGTCTCTTCAACGATGACCGGCGGCTCGATGACCGGCTCCGAGTACTTGCCCATTTTGCTGTGGCTACCAGCAAAAGCCGAGGTAGCAGCAAACGACAGAGCAGCAGCGAGTGCGATTTTCTTCATAGTAACCTCCAGAACGCGCCGGCGAGATTTTCTGAACGCCGACTCCCAAGACGATATGTCGTGCCCTTTCTGAAACATTTTCGCCAACCAAGTGCAATGGGAAGTGAGGCAAGATCGTGACTGATTTTCTTGGCGTCGTCAAATTGGCAACACTTTTCGCGTCATGCTGACTCAAAGCAGCATTTTCGACGCTTGGAAAGAACCAACCCCCTTGCCGGGTGCAGGAAAGCCACGCAAGGCTGACATAACAGTCTGTTGAGTTTGAAAACCCTTACGCGACCCGATAAGCAGCGATCAACCTCAAAGGATGACCGCATGTTCCGTTCCCTCGTTTTCGTCATTGTCTCCGGCCTTGCCCTTGCGGCCTGTGAAACCACCGCGCCGCGTCAAGTTCAGCTGGGCTCTGACGGTCGGCCATTGCCGACTGTGGTTCGGATTAATCCGTCCGATGCCCCGCGCGTGCGTCAACGCATGCAGGAGGGCATCAACACGCTGCGCGCGCAGAATGGGCTTGGCCCGCTGCAACCAAATGCAGCGCTGGCGAGCGCTGCCGCAACCCATGCGCAGGATATGTCCTTCCAACAGAGACCATGGCATTGGGGTTCGGACGGGTCGAGCCCGATGCAGCGCACCGAGCGCGCAGGTTATCGGGGCAATTTCGTCGGCGAAATGATCTCCGAAACCTTCGAAACCGAGTTCGAAACCGTGAATGCCTGGATGACCGAGCCCGAAACCCGGCAGGTGATTCTCGACCGCAGCGCGTCAGAGATCGGTGTGGGTTGGCACCAGGACCCGAATGGCAAGCTGTGGTGGGTGGTGGTTCTGGGCGAAAGCACTAGCCCGTTTCAGGTTGCCGGGGCCACGCCAAACTTCTAGACACCGTCAGACCGGCAGAAATCGCGCTCAGCCGCGATGCGCGCCCTCGGCCAGTGAGCGAACATAGGCGAGCACGGCGTCGAGCGGCTTGCCGGCGGCGATCTCCTTGACAATGGCCGAGCCCACAACGCAGCCATCGGCAACGCTCGAAATCTCCTCTGCCGTCTCGGGTGTCGAGATGCCGAAGCCGACAATCACGGGCAAATCAGTTGCCGACTTGATCCGCGCCACTTCGGGGGCGACATCGGCAGCCTGGGCCATCGCGGCACCCGTGATCCCAGTGATCGAAACGTAATAGACAAAGCCCGACGTGTTCTCGAGCACCTTGGGCAGGCGCTTGGCATCTGTGGTGGGTGTTGCGAGCCGGATGAAATTCAACCCTGCCTCTTGGGCCGGGATGCACAGCTCGCCATCCTCTTCGGGCGGCAGGTCCACCACGATCAGCCCATCCACACCCGCCGCCTTTGCGTCGGCGAGGAATTGCGGCACGCCGCGGTTATAGATCGGGTTGTAGTACCCCATCAGTACAATCGGCGTTTCGGTGTCATCAGCCCGAAAGCGGCGCACGATCTCGAGCGTCTTTTCCAGCGTCTGCCCGCCATCGAGCGCGCGCTGCCCAGCAAGCTGGATGGTCGGACCATCGGCCATCGGGTCGGTGAAGGGCACACCAAGCTCGATGATATCGACCCCGGCACCGGGCAGACCCTGCATCACCGCGAGCGAGGACTCCAGATCCGGGTCGCCCCCCATGATATAGGCGACAAAGGCCTTGCGCCCCTCGGCGCGCAGTTTGGCAAAGGTCGAGTCGATCCGGGTCATGGGCATGTCCTCTTTTGCGTCTGTTTGCATTGCCGTGGTCCGAAACGCAATGGCTTGCGTTTGGCGGGCCAAGGAGTCATCAGGGCACATGGATTGGATCAAGGTGCTGCATCTTCTGTGCGTGATGGGGTGGATGACCTCGATCTTCGCTGTGCCCCGCGCGCTGATCTACTGGAAGCGCGAATACGCCCGCACCGGCGAATTCGGCCCGCTTGGGGATCTGACAGTTCGGCTCTATCGATTCTCGGCCGGCCTTGGCGTGATCGCACTGCTCTCGGGCCTGTGGCTGGGCTGGCAGATCTGGGCCTGGGCGCCATGGGTGCTCTTGAAGCTTGCCATGGTCGCCTTTCTGGTCGTGCATTACGTCTGGACGGGTGTTCTGGTCCTGCGCGCGCGGCGTGGCGAGTTTCGCGAAAGCGATTTCTGGCTGCGGGTCTTCAACGAAATCAGCGTGATTGGCGCGATTGCCGTACTCTGGGTCGTCGTGTTCAAGCCGTTCTGAAAACCGCTTTCCCCTCTGTAGCGTCTCGCCTAAAGAGTGCGCCAGATGACCGGAGGGTGACATGGGTTTCAAGATGGGGATCGTGGGGCTGCCGAATGTCGGCAAGTCTACGCTGTTCAACGCGCTGACAAAGACGGCTGCCGCACAAGCCGCGAATTTTCCGTTCTGCACGATCGAGCCGAATACCGGCGATGTCGCCGTGCCGGATGCACGGTTACAGAAACTGGCCGAGATCGGCAAATCGCGCGAGATCATCCCCACCCGCATGACCTTCGTCGATATCGCAGGGCTTGTGCGCGGAGCCTCCAAGGGCGAGGGTTTGGGCAACCAGTTTCTCGCCAATATCCGCGAGGTCGATGCGATCGCCCATGTGCTGCGCTGCTTTGTCGATGACGATGTGACCCATGTCGAAGGCAAGATCGACCCAGTCGCCGATGCCGAGACCATCGAGACCGAGTTGATGATCGCCGACATCGAGTCGATCGAGCGGCGGCTAACGAATCTCTCGCGCAAGCTACGCGGCGGCGACAAGGAAGCCGTTGAGCAGGATCGATTGTTGCGCCGGGCGTTGGAGGCGCTGGAAGCAGGCCGTCCGGCGCGCACGGTCGAGGTCTCGTATGAAGAGCAGAAAGCCTGGCGGATGCTGCAATTGCTAACCGCGAAACCCGTGCTGTATGTCTGCAATGTCGAGGAAGCCTCGGCCTCGACCGGTAACGCTCTCTCGGCGCGGGTAGCCGAAATGGCCGCAGAACAGGGCGCTGCGCATGTCGTGATCTCGGCGCAGATCGAGGAAGAGATCAGCCAGCTTGCGCCCGATGAGGCCGAGTTGTTCCTGTCAGAGATGGGGCTGGAAGAGCCCGGCCTCGACCGGCTGATCCGCGCGGGGTATCAGCTTCTGGGCTTGCAGACCTATTTCACCGTAGGCCCGAAAGAGGCCCGCGCCTGGACAATCCCGGTCGGCACGCTGGCTCCGCAGGCGGCAGGTGTCATCCATGGCGATTTCGAGCGCGGCTTCATTCGGGCCGAGACGATCGCCTATGAGGATTACATCGCCTGCAGCGGCGAAACCGGGGCAAAGGAAGCGGGCAAATTTCGCATCGAGGGCAAGGCCTATGAGGTCAAGGACGGCGATGTTCTCCATTTCCTGTTCAATGCGTGAGTAACACTCCTCTCGGATCGCACAGCCCAACGACCGCAAGGCGCATACATCATAGACGTTTTCGGTATCTGCGCGATATGGATTGGCGCAGAACTATGTTTCTTGTGACTTGACATGCCCGGTCGGAATCCGTCCCTATTGGCAGTGTGTGTGCGCGCGACGAGTGTCGCGCGGTCACAGCAAAGACAGAAAGAACGCGATAAAGGGAGGTCCTAATGCGTCTTACAAGTCTCGCGGCACTCGCCGCGGCCACAGCCATGTCTGTTTCTGCGGTTCAAGCGCAGGATCGTGACGGCTGGCCGTCCGATCTGACCGTTGGCACCGCAAGCCAGGGTGGCGTCTATTTCGTCTATGGCAATGGTCTTGCCTCTTTCATTTCGGAAGAACTCGGCATCAATGCCAGCGGCGAAGTGACTGGCGGCCCGGTCCAGAACGTGACGCTGCTGCAGATGCAGGAGCATGATATCGGGCTGGTCACCATGGGCCCGATGTTCGAAGCATGGAATGGCGAAAGCGAACTGGCCCCCGGCCTGCCGCATACCGATGTGCGCGCGCTCTTCCCGATGTATGAAACGCCCTTCCAGGGCATCGCGCTGTGCAGCCAGAACATCAACTCGATCAGCGATCTGGCTGGCAAGCGCGTGAGCGTCGGTCCGGCAGGGGGCACCCCCGGCACGTACTGGCCGCGCATTCTCGATGCGCTGGACATCGAGGCCAATACCTCTTTCGCCGGTGCGGCTGACGCGGCAGGCCAGTTGCAGGACGGGCTGATTGATGCCTTCGTCTTCGCCGCCGGGCTGCCGATTGCAGCCTTCTCGCAAATCTCCGCCGAAGCGGATGCCTGCCCGTTTGCCTTCAGAGATGAAGAGCACGCGGCTGTGCTCGAAGCCTTCCCCGAAGTGTCGGATTTCACCATTCCGGCAGGCACTTACTCGGGTCAGGCCGAAGATCAGAACTCGGTGGCAATGTGGAACTTCGCGGTCGTCCATGCCGATATGCCCGAGAGCCTCGCCTATGAAATCACCGCGCTGGTGATGGAAAACAACGAGCGCATGATGCAGATCCACGCCGCCGCTGCGGCCACGCTGCCCGAGAATTTCGTCAATAACAGCTTCCTACCGTTCCACCCGGGATCGGTGCGCTGGTTCGAGGAGAACGGGTTCGAAATCGACCCTGACCTCCAGGGCTGACAAATGAAGGGTCACCGACCCAATCAAGAGGCCGCCTTGTGCGGCCTCTTGCGCATATGTGCGATGCGCGATGATGCCAGCGAGGGGAGCCTCTGACATGACGAGCCCGAAACCCGAAACGGTCGAACCGCAGAAGTTACGCGAACAGGGTGCTCCATCCGAAACCATTGCCGAGGGTGTGGACCGCGAGATCGTCATGTCCAACCAGCGGGTGCCCCCGGGCGTACTCGGTGTCGTGATTGCGCTAGCCTGTATCGCCTATACCTCCTTTCATATCATCGCGATGAACCTCTACCCGCTGGAGACTTGGGTCTATCGCCTGAGCCATGTGACCGGCGGACTGATCCTCGGTTTCCTCCTGTTTTCGGCCACAGTCTTCCCGCAAAGCAGCGATGACAACGACAAGCGGTCGCTGCCCGAACTCGTGCTGGTGGGGCTCGCGGCGCTAGGCGTCGGCGTGGCGCTGGTGCAGATCAGCGTTGCCGTGGCGACCGACAATCTGATCGGCATGGGCGCACCGCCTGATCAGATGAAATATACCTTCGGCTGGCCCCTTGTGGCAGGCACATCCCTCGCGCTGCTGGCAAGCTGGCTCTTTCCGGGGCGCGACCGGGGGCGGATCGCACTGGCCGATATCGTGCTGGCCTTCGCGGCACTAGCGGTGGGCATGTATATCATCGCGCATGCGGGCTTTCTCCGCAATCGCGCAGGTGTTTTCCCGCATGTCAACGATATGTATGCCGCCATCGTGGGCATCATCCTGATCCTCGAGTTGACCCGTCGGCTTGCCGGGATCGCGCTGGTCGTCATTGTGGCGGTGTTCGTCGCCTATGGCTTCCTCGGGCCTTGGCTGCCGGGCTTCCTGAACCACCGCGGCTACAGTCCTGAACGCTTCTTCGCGCGTATCTATACCGATGTGGGCGTTCTGGGGCCGACCACGGCTGTCTCGTCGACCTATATCATCCTGTTCATCACCTTCGCGGCCTTCCTCCAGGCCAGTCGCGTGGGCGAGTATTTCATCAATTTCGCGTTCGCCGCTGCCGGGGGTGCGCGCGGTGGTCCGGCCAAGGTCGCGATCTTCGGTTCGGGCCTGATGGGGATGATTAACGGCACCTCGGCGGGCAACGTGGTCTCGACCGGCTCGCTGACCATCCCGCTGATGAAGAAGGTCGGCTACCGGCCCCAGACTGCCGCCTCGGTCGAGGCTGCGGCCTCATCGGGCGGGCAGATCCTGCCGCCCATCATGGGCGCGGGCGCCTTCATCATGGCAGAAATCACGGGCATCCAGTACCGCGAGATCGTGATTGCGGCGATCATCCCGGCGGCGCTTTATTTCCTTTCAGTCTATTTCATGGTCGACAAGGAAGCGCTCAAGAAAGGCATGCAGGGCTTGCCCCGCCATGCGCTGCCGAAATTCCGCGAGATGGCAAAACAGGCCTATCTCTTCATCCCGATCATCATGCTGATCGGCGCGCTCTATATCGGCTATTCGGTGATTCGCGCGGGCACCTATGCCATGATCGCGGCCTTTGCCGTCAGCTACATACGAGTCGTGACTGATGGGCGCGAGGATGGCATCCAGAACCACCTGATGGGGCTGATCCTGTGTGCGCTGGCTGCCATGCCGCTGGTGGTGGGTGCGCAGATCCTGACTGATGGCTGGGGCGACAGGACGACCACGCAGCTTGTCGTCTCGATCATCATCAGCCTGATGTCGATTGGCGGTATCATGATGACCCTGCGCCTGAAATCACCGCTGGCGAATGGCATCGCCAAGGCGGTCGAGCATTTCCGCATGATCCCCTATGCGCTGGAAATTGCGGCCAAGATGTCGCTGCAACTGGTCGCCGTCTGTGCGGCCGCCGGGGTCATCGTCGGTATCATCGCGATCACCGGCATCGGGGTGCGGCTCTCTGGCGTGTTGATGGCGATTGCAGGGCAAAGCCAGCTTCTGGCGCTGTTTTTCGCGATGTGCGTGGCCATCATCCTCGGCATGGGGATGCCGACGACAGCCGCCTATGCAGTCGCGGCCTCGGTCATCGCGCCGGGCCTGATCCGAATGGGGATCGACCCGCTGACTGCGCATTTCTTCATCTTCTACTATGCGGTAATGTCGGCCATCACTCCGCCGGTGGCACTGGCCGCCTATGCGGGGGCCGCGATTGCGCAATCCGACCCAATGCGCACCTCGGTCGAGGCCTTCAAGATCGGGCTTGCCGCGTTTGTCGTGCCCTTCATGTTCTTCTATAGTTCCTCGCTGCTCATGCAGGGCGAACCGCTTGAGATTCTGCATGTCTTCATCACGGCAGCACTTGGCATCTATCTGCTGGCTTCGGCGGTGCAGGGCTGGCTCTTCGGATCGATTTCATGGCCGCTGCGGATGGCCGTGGGTGCAGCCGCGCTCGCGATGATCGCGGGCGGCTGGATGTCAGACCTCATCGGCTTGAGCGTGGCCGGGGCTGTGTTCCTCTATCAGCGCGGGCTCAGGATGCGCGACAAGACCGCCTGAGAGACCCCCCAATTGAGGTCGCATGAATAAGGGCGCGCCAGCAATTGGCGCGGCCTTCGAGTTTGTATTCCTTTGATGGCATGCGTTGCTATACTGCCTTCGGGGTATTGATTACGGGACGAGGCATCACATGGATAAGCAGCAGCAATTCCATATCTGGTACTGGATCGCAGCGTTCCTGCTGTTGCTCGCATTTCAGAACATGTGGTCACAGGCAACAGTGACCGAACGAATCCCCTACAGCCAATTCCTCGAGTTTTTGGAAGAAGACCGTATCGCATCGGTGCAGGTGCGCTCCGAGAGTATCTCGGGGCGCTATCGCGAGCCTATCGACGGCCGAACGCATTTCGTCACCAATATTGTGCCCGGCGAATTGACCGAGCGGCTGGAGGCGAGCACCGCCGAGTTTGATGGTACGGTCGAGAATACGGCGATCAGCAATATCCTGTCCTGGGTGCTGCCCGTGGTGCTGATCTTCGGCATCTGGGTGTTCTTCTTTCGGCGCCTAATCGAGCGGCAGGGCATGGGCGGCATGATGAATGTTGGCAAGTCCAAGGCCAAAGTCTATGTCGAGCGCGATACGGGAGTGACCTTCGATGACGTGGCCGGGATCGATGAGGCCAAATCCGAGTTGCAGGAAGTCGTTTCCTTCCTCAAGGAGCCCGACCATTACGGCCGTCTTGGCGCGCGCCTGCCAAAGGGGATTCTGCTCACCGGCCCGCCCGGAACGGGCAAGACACTGGTCGCGCGTGCGATTGCGGGCGAGGCGGAAGTGCCTTTCTTCTCGATCTCGGGCTCTGAATTTGTCGAGATGTTCGTGGGCGTCGGGGCAGCGCGGGTGCGCGACCTGTTCGAGCAGGCGCGCAAGGCCGCACCCTGCATCATCTTCATCGACGAACTGGATGCGCTGGGCAAGAAGCGCGGCCTATCGGCAATGGGTGGTGGCCATGACGAGAAGGAACAGACCCTCAACCAGCTTCTGACCGAACTGGACGGGTTCGACCCGCGCGAAGGTATCGTGCTGCTTGCCGCGACCAACCGCCCCGAGATCCTCGACCCCGCGCTGATGCGCGCTGGCCGCTTCGACCGGCAGGTGCTGATCGACCGGCCCGACAAAACCGGGCGCGCGGCGATCCTCGCAGTGCATCTGCGCAAGGTGCAGCATGTGGGGCTGGATCTGGACGCAATAGCCGCGCTGACACCGGGCTTTACCGGGGCCGAACTGGCCAATCTGGTCAATGAAGCCGCGATACAGGCCACGAGGCGCGGAGCCAAGCGGGTCGCGATGGAGGATATCACCGCGGCGCTGGAACGGATCGTTGCCGGGTTGGAACGCAAGGGGCGGCTGTTAAACCCCGCCGAGCGACATGCGGTCGCCGTACATGAGATGGGCCATGCGCTGGCAGCCGCCACGATCCCTGGTGCGGACCCGGTGCACAAGGTTTCGATCATCCCGCGTTCCATCGGTGCACTGGGCTACACGATGCAGCGCCCGACCGAGGACCGGTTCCTGATCACCCGCGCCGATCTGGAAAGTCGCATGATGGTGCTGCTGGCCGGACGGGCGGCCGAGGAACTTGTGCTGAACGAGATCTCGACCGGGGCGGCGGATGATCTGTCGCGCGTCACCGATATCGCGCGACAGGTGGTCACGCGCTTCGGGATGCATCCGGCATTGGGGCAAGCCGTGTTAGAGCAGGAGCGCGGCGGGTTTCTCGGAGAGGACCGTTTCGCAGTAACACCGCGCGACCATTCGGAAGAGACCGCGCGCGAGGTCGATCTGGCCGTGCGCGACCTGATCGACCGCGCCTATCAGCGCGCAAAGGAATTACTGGCCGCGCGCCGCGACGATCTGGACGCAGGCACGGCGCTTCTGCTGGAGCACGAGACGATCACACCTGACGACTTCCCGGCACTCATCGGCAAGGCACGACCCGAGGCGGCAGAGTAGTGCTAGTCCCCTTTGTCCTGAAGGGCAACCCGCACGCTCTGCGCGGGGTGGTTGTCGAGACAGATTACCCGAAGGCGTCGGGTTCAGAAGCCTTGCGCTGGTCGATATAGGCCTGAATCGCCTCTGAAATCGCAGGGTCGAGCGCCGGTTGCTGATAGTTTCTCAAGAGCTTTTCGACACGTGCGCTGGCCAGCGCCTGCGTATCCCGTCCGCCTTCATCCTCCCACGTCTCGAAGGGTTTGTAATCCAGCAGTTCCGACCGCCAGAAGGCATCCTTGAAATTTGCCTGCGTATGGGCGCAGCCGAGATAATGCCCGCCGGGGCCAACTTCGCGGATCGCATCCATCGCCTGCCCGTTCTCCGACATGTCCACGCCCTTGGCCAGTTGATGCAACGCACCGAGCTGGTCGGCATCCATGACGAATTTCTCGACACTGGCGACCAGTCCGCCCTCGAGCCAGCCGCAGGAATGCAGCATGAAGTTCACACCGGCCAGCAGCGCCATGTTCAGGCTGTTGGCAGTCTCATAAGCCGCTTGCGCATCGGGCAGCTTGGAGCCGTTGAAAGCCCCGCCCGAACGATAGGGCAGCCCCAGCCGTCGCGCCAGTTGCCCCGCGCCATAGGTGATCAACGCCGCTTCCGGCGTGCCGAAGGTGGGCGCACCCGAATTCATGTCGATCGAGGTCACGAAAGCGCCGAAAATGACCGGCGC
>REER01000083.1 GCA_007694945.1 Paracoccaceae bacterium
GGTTCGAAGGCGCGTGGGCGGACAAGCCCGTCTATGACCCGCTGATCCAGGCGCTTTCGGGGCTGGCCAGCGTGCAGGGCGGCGTGGCGCGGCCGCGGCTGATCCGCACCATCCTGCCCGACAAGCTGACCGGCATCCAGACCGCGCAGGCGATCACCGCCGCGCTTCTGGCGCGCGCCCGCACGGGCGAAGGCAGCCATGTGAGGATCTCCATGCTGGACACGGTGCTGGCCTTCCTGTGGAGTTCGGACATGGCGGGCCATACTTTCGTGGGCGACGAAGACGCGCCGGATGCGGGGGGGCAGGCGCAGAGCTTTGTCGAACTGATCTACCAGACGGCCGACGGCTGGATGGCGGTCTCGGCCCATACCGACAGCACATGGAAGGGGCTTGCGGCCGCCGTGAACCGCCCCGACTGGCTGACGGACCCGCGCTTCGCCACTGTCGCTGCGCGCGAGGTGAACAAGCCGGCGCGGTTGGAATTGACGCAGGAGGAGTTGCTCAAGGACACGACCGGGAACTGGATGCAGCGGCTGAGCGCCGAGGATGTGCCCTGCGCGCCGGTGCTGACCCGCGATCAGGTCTATCGCCACCCGCAGGTCGCGGCCAATGGCATCATCCTCGAGCAGGACCACCCGCAGGCGGGCCGCATCCGGCAGACCCGCAGCCCGGCGCTTTTCTCGACCACGCCCCCCGACAGCCCTCGTCTCGCGCGCCGTCTGGGCGAAGACACGCGCGAGGTGCTGGCGCAGGCGGGGTATGATGCCGGGACAATCGACCGGCTGATCGCCGACGGTATCGCCACGGATGCACAGGACATGACCGAATGATCGACCTCTACTACGCCCCGACGCCCAACGGCTGGAAAGCCGCCATCATGCTGGAGGAAACCGGCCTCGACTATCGGCCCGTGCTGATGCGCCTGAGCGAAGGCGACCAGTTCGCACCCGAGTTCCTGAAAATCAGCCCCAACGCCAAGATTCCTGCCATCGTTGATCATGCGCCGGGCGAGGGCTGGGGCGACGCGCCGGTGACGGTGTTCGAATCGGCTGCCGTGCTGCTCTATTTGGCCGACAAGACCGCGCAGTTCGCGCCGCCCGCCAGCGACTTGCGCGCGCGCAAGGAGATGATGGAGTGGCTGTTCTGGCAGGTGGGCAATCAGGGGCCGATGGGCGGGCAGCTCAGCCATTTTCGCAACTACGCGCCCGAGGACGCGCGCGACTACGGCTTCAAGCGGTATCTCGGCGAATACGACCGCAACCTCGCTGTGCTGGAAAACCGCCTCGCGGGGCGCGACTACATCCTCGGTGCCTATTCCATCGCCGACATGCTCGCCTTTCCCTGGGCCTTCATCGCCAAACCGCTCGGGGCGTCGTTCGACGGGTTTGCTCGCGTCGCCGACTGGCGCGCCCGGATCAAGGCGCGTCCGGCGGTGCAGCGCGCGATCGACCTGCACAAATGCGACCAGAACCGCGGCCAGCACCGCGCCGACAACAATACGGTGCTGTTCAACCAGTCGGCGGCCTCGCTCAGATCTGGGGCACAAGGTGACGATGCGTAAGTTATGGAAGACAAGCATAGAGCTTTGTCGCCTCTTCCTGTCACCCTGCGCAAACTCAAGGGCCCCGGATCGCATGGGGCCGATTCCTTGGCACGTCCTGAGTCTGGGCTTGCCTTGCTTGCGACTTGACCACAATCTAAGCAGATGCGGCTGATCGACCCATCACACCCTTTCTTCCGCGCAGCTTGGCGCCGTTATCTTGTAGTCGCATTCCCTTTCGTCTGGGCAATGGTCGAGGCGCACGCGGGGAGTATGGTTTTCGCCTATCTCAGCGCCGCGATCGGGGGCTATCTCGCTTGGAATCTCCTGTTGCGCCGGAGTGATCGCGGCTAGGCAGAGGGAAGATCGACGGGCTGACCCGTTTCGCGCGACAGCGCGGCCGCATCTGCGAGGATTTGTGCCATCAATCCGTCATGAATGCCGGGGTCCGGCGTCTTGGTACCCGATACGGCTAAAATGAAGGCGCGCATCTCAGCGAGATAGGCGGCCTCGTAGCGTTCGAGAAAGAAATGCTGCGCCGGGTCGCGGCGAAAACCGGTGTCGGTGGCGATCTCCACCGTGGTTTCCAACTGGTTCTCAGCCCGCAGCATGCCGCGCGCGCCGTGCACCTCGATCCGCTGGTCATAGCCATAGGCGGCGCGGCGCGAGTTCGAGATCTGGCAGATGCGGCCGCTCTCGGTGGTCAGAATCACGGCGGCCGTGTCCACATCGCCCGCTGCGCCGATTTCCGGGTCCACCAGCGCGCTGCCGACGGCATGGAGCGTGGTGAACTCCTCTGCCATCAGAAAGCGGGCCATGTCGAAATCATGGATCATCATGTCGCGGAACAGCCCGCCCGAGCGCTCGATATAGGACACCGGCGGCGGGGCCGGGTCGCGCGAGGTGATGGTGACAAGCTCGACGGCGCCGATCTCGCCCGCCCGCAGGCGCGCACGGAGCGTGGCGAAATTTGGGTCGAATCGGCGGTTGAAACCGGTCATGAAGGGCACGCCGGTCTCGGCGAGCACCTTGATGATGGCGCGGATGTTGGCAACCGACATGTCGATGGGCTTTTCGCAGAAGATCGCCTTGCCCGCCTTGGCTGCGGTATGGATCTGATCGAAATGCGTGTCCGTCGGCGTGCCGATCACCACCGCGTCCACGTCCCCGGCGGTCAGAATCGCGTCGGTCTCGCGCACCTCGGCGTTGGTCTCAGTTGCCAGCGCCTGTGCGGCCTGCGGCATGGCGTCCGCTACCGCCACTACCTGCACACTATCCAGCGCGCGGATGCTGCGCGCATGCACCTGCCCGATCCGCCCGCAGCCCAAAAGCCCGATACGCAACATCTCAAACCCTCCCCGATGCGCCAAGCCCGCGAATGACCGCGCGCGCGGCCTCCATCACGGGGGCATGTGTTTCCTTCAGTATCGCCACCCGGTCATACCGCTCCGGGTCGGCGGTGACAGCCGTTCGCAACGCCCACCCGAAGGCCAGCCGCAACTCGGTGCCGATATTGAACTTCGCGATCCGCGAGCCCGCAGCCAGCGCCGCGCGCTGCGCATAGGGCACACCCGAGCCGCCGTGAATCACCAGCGGCACGTCTGTCACGGCCTCGATCGCGCGGATGCGGTCCGCGTCCAGCCCGCCTGCGTGGTCCGTCTGCAGATGCACGTTGCCCACGGAAATCGCCATCGCGTCCACGCCACTCTCGCGCGCGAATTGCGCGGCCTCCGCCGGGTCGGTGCCCGCCGAGGCGTCGCCGCCCGCATAGCCCACGAAGCCGATCTCGCCCTCGCAGGAGATTCCCGCCGCATGGGCAAGTTCGGCCACCTGCGCCGTCTCGTCGATATTCTGCGCCAAGGGCTTGCGCGAGCCGTCATACATCAGCGAGGTAAAGCCCGCGTCCAGTGCGTCGCGGCATTCGTCGAAGCTGTAGCCATGGTCCAGATGCACGACCACCGGCACATCGACGCTGGCCGCCAGATGGCGCATCATCGCGCCCAGCACGGGCAGGGGCGTATGCGCGCGGCAGGACGGCCCGGCCTGCAGGATCACCGGCGCGCGCTCGGTCGCGGCGGCGGCCACATAGGCGCGCATGTCCTCCCAGCCGAGGCAGACCAGCCCCGGCACGGCGTATCCGTCCGCCACCGCCGGGCGCAGCACGTCGGAAAGTGTCGCCAGCGTCATTTGAACTTCGCCACCATGTCCATGATGCCGGGAATGGTGTGCAGCTGTTCGGCATGGGTGGGCTGGAAATACTGCTTCAGGCTGCGCTGCGACAGCCCGCCGAGGATGGTGAAGTAATACATCTCGTAGCCCGGCAACACGCAGCAGGGGTGATAGCCCGTGTCGATCAGCACGGTCGAGCCATTGACCACGTGATAGGCGTCACCCGGCGCGTTATCGACCCGTTGCAGCATCTGGAGCCC
The DNA here is from genome assembly GCA_007694945.1 of Paracoccaceae bacterium. Classification (GTDB taxonomy): domain Bacteria; phylum Pseudomonadota; class Alphaproteobacteria; order Rhodobacterales; family Rhodobacteraceae; genus Roseinatronobacter. The sequence continues at coordinate 3,970 of REER01000083.1, forward strand.
CGAGCCGTAATCGGGCCTGAAGCGGAAGTTGTAGCATTCGTCGTGCCGGGTCTCGTCCGGCAACCTGTCTGTGTCGTGCTTGTGGCTGGGAAACCCCGACCAGCCGCCCGCGCCGACCGTGAACAGCTCTGACACCAGCAGCCGCCCGACCCGGTCGTGATGCGCCGCGCCGAGGATATGCTTGATCTTGCGATGCGTCTTGGTGTCGTCGCTGCCGTATTGCACCAGGTCCAGATCGGCGGCGCGCACGGCAAAGGGCGTGAGCGTCTCGCCAAACCGCGCCCCGGCAATGAAGCATTCGGTGTCCGTCCGCGCCGTGATGCGTGCGCCGGTGTCGGTCGGCACATAGACGCCCTCGGGCTCGCCGTCCCAGACATCGGTGCCGCGATTGCCGATATCGGCGAAGCGCGCGCCCCCGGTTTCGACCGTCACCGTCCCGGTGGCGGGCACCACGCAGGTCTCGTAATCCTTCACGCGGTAGTCGAACGCCGCGCCCGCGCGCAGTTTCACGATGTTGAAATAGACCAGCGGCACATGCGCGTCATCGGCGTCGACAATCGCGCGGTTCTGGTTGTCATGGGGGGGGATGTGCATGGGCGCTCCTTTCACACCGCAACGGGGGCCGGGTGGCGGGCGATGAAATCGGTCAGTTCCGCGCGGGTGGGCATGGCCGGGGCGCATCCGACGCGCGCCACCACCATCGCCGCCGCTGCCGAGCCCTGCAGCACGGCGTCGCGCAGGGCAAGCCCATCCGCGAGCCCCATCGCCAGACCGCCCAGGAAACTGTCGCCCGCGCCCGTGGGCTTCAACGGCTCCGCCGGGTAGATGCCGGTCGTGATCTCGCGCGCGGGCGTGATGGTGATCGCACCCTTCTCGCCCATCTTGTAGACCGCAAGCTGCGCGCCCCCGGCAACCAGTTTGCGGGCCTTGTCCAGCCCCTTCGCGTAATCACCGGCCATGAAGCCGAATTCCACGTCATTGCCGATGATCGCGTCGCACATCGCGCCCGCGCGGGAATAGACCTCTGCCGCGACCTTGGCCGAGGGCCAGGAATAGGGGCGATAATCGATGTCGAAGATCAGCGGCACCCCGGCGGCCCGGGCAAGCTCGAACGCCCGGAAGGCCGCCGCGCGCGAGGGCTCTGCCGCGAAGACGGTGCCGGTGGTGATCAGCGCGTCATAGGCGGCGTAATCCAGCCCCGCGACATCGGCCTCGGTCATCTCGAAATCGGCGGCGCCATTGCGGTAGATGACCGACTGGTGGTCCTCGACCCGGCTCTCGACGATCGCCAGCGTGTTGCGCGCCTCGCCGCCGACCGAGCGCACATGCGCGCGGCCGATGCCGTAGCGGTCCAGTTCATTGAGCGCGAAGCGCCCGATGGCGTCATCGGCCACGCAGGTCACCAGATCCGCGCTGCCGCCCAGCCGGGTGATCGCCACCGCGATATTCGCCGAGGACCCGCCCAGGCAGGCGAAGAATCCGTCCGCTTCCTCGGTCCGCGTGCCGGGCGGGTCGGGATACAGATCCATCCCCGCGCGCCCGATCACCAGAAATCGCGACCCCGCCAGCCGCATGTCACACCCCCTGCCGCTGGCGGGCGCGGCCCGCTTCGGTCTCGCGGTGTTTCTCGCGTACAGCGGCGCTGTCGGACACCTCGGGCGTGCCGACCTCCCACCAGGCGTGGCCCCCGGTGGTCCAGCCCTCGTATGGATCGACCTGCATGACGATGACAGTGGTCTTGTCGGCGGCCCGCGCGCGCTCGAACGCCGCGCCCAGCTCGGCCGGGTTGGCGACGGTCACCGCCTCGGCCCCCATGGAGCGGGCATGGGCCTCGAAATCGACCGCAAAGGGCTGGGGCACAGTGGGGCAATCCGCGATCAGATTGTTGAAACTCGGCTGGCCCGTATTGTTCTGCAACTTGTTGATGACGGCGAACCCGCCATTGTCGAGCACCAGAACGATCATCTTCTTGCCTGTCAGCACGCTCGAATAGATATCCGAGTTCATCAGCAGGTAACTGCCGTCGCCCACGAAAACGATCGTGTCGCGCTCGGGTTCCACCTCGGCCTGCGCGATGCGCGCGCCCCAGCCGCCCGCGATCTCGTATCCCATGCAGGAGAAGCCGAACTCGACATCGACGGTGCCGACCTCCAGCGTGCGCCAGTTGGCGGTGACCTCGGCGGGCAGGCCGCCCGCTGCCGTCACCACCCGGTCGCGCGGATGGCACAGCGCGTTCACCACGCCGATCGCCTGCGCGTAGGAATTGGGCCGGTTCCCGTGGCTGACATTCTGCGCGACATAGGCATCCCATTTGGCGCGCTCGTTCCGGGTCTGGGCGCCCCACGCCTCGGGCGCGCGATAGTCGCCCAGCGCGGCGCCAAGAAGCGGGAGCGACCGTTTCGCGCAGCCCACCACGGGGTGCGAAAGGTGTTTCATGGCGTCATGGCGGCCCACGTTCAGGCCGATGAACCGTGCGTCGCAGGCAAAGGCCGTCCACGAACCTGTGGTGAAATCCTGCAGCCGCGTGCCCACGGCCAGCACCACGTCGGCGGCTTCGGCAACCGTGTTGGCGCTGTCCGACCCGGTCACGCCGACGGGGCCGGTGTTGAGCGGGTGTGTGGCCAGCATATTCGCGCGTCCGGCGATGGTTTCGACCACGGGTATGCCATGCGCCTCGGCAAATGCGGTCAGTTCCGGCACGGCCTGCGCGTATTGTACACCGCCACCGGCGATGATCATGGGCCGGGCGGCGCTGCGCAGCACCTCCGCCGCGTCGGCAATCTCGGCCATGTCGGGGGACTGGCTGCGAATGCGATGGACGCGGCGGGCAAAGAATTCCTCTGGGTAGTCCCAGGCCCAGCCCTGCACATCCTGCGGCAGCCCGAGGAAGGCCGGGCCGCAATCGGCGGGGTCGAGCATGGTCGCCAATGCTGCAGGCAGCGACTGGATGACTTGCGCCGGATGGGTGATGCGGTCCCAGTAGCGGCTGACCGCCTTGAAAGCATCATTCAACCCCAGCGCCGGGTTGCCGAAATGCTCCAACTGCTGCAGCACCGGGTCAGGCAGGCGGGTGAGGAAGGTGTCGCCACACAGCATCAGTATGGGCAGGCGGTTCGCATGTGCCAGTGCCGCAGCGGTCAGCAGGTTCGCCGTCCCCGGACCGGCACTGGCAGTGCAGAACATGAACCGCCGCCGCAGATGGTATTTCGCATATCCCGCCGCCGCGAACCCCATGCTCTGTTCATTCTGTCCGCGATAGAGTGGCATTTCGGCATGGTATGGATAAAGCGCTTCGCCCAGACAGGGCACATTGCCATGCCCGAAGATGCCGAAGCCGCCGCCGCAGATGCGCGTTTCAACCCCGTCAATGTCGATGAACTGATTGAGCAGGTAGCGCACAATGGCCTGTGCTGTCGTCAGTCGAATGGTGTCGCCTGTCGCCCCCATGATTATCTCCCGCCTTGCGTCATCTCATGATTCAGGATAACGATTTTGCAACCGGTTGCAACCAGCCTTGTGCAAAAATGGAGGGGATCATGCGCGAGATCGGCATCGGCTTGATTGGTGGGGGCTATATGGGCAAGGCCCATGCTGTCGCGCTTTCGGCAGTCGGTGCCGTGTTCGACACCGCATTGCGTCCGCGGCTGGAGTTGGTCGCCGGATCCACGCTTGAGTCCTCAGAACGCTACCGTGCAGCCTTTGGTTTTGCTCGCGCCGCGCCCGAGTGGAAGGCGCTGGTCGCCGATCCGGCTGTCGAGGCCGTGGTCATCGCATCGCCCCAGACCACGCACCGCGCCATTGCCGAAGCAGCTTTCGCGCGCGGCAAACCAGTTTTTTGCGAGAAGCCGCTGGGCGCCGCTCTGGCCGATGCGCAGGCTATGGTCGCCGCTGCCGAAGCTGCTGGGGTGGCCAACATGGTCGGATTCAATTACGTCCGCACCCCGGCCACGCAATTCGTCCGTCAACTTCTGGCTGAAGGCGCGATCGGCGATGTGACATGGTTCCGAGGCGAGCATACCGAGGACTTCTTAGCCAACCCGGCGGCAGAACACACATGGCGCTGCGAAGGCCGCGCCAATGGCTGCATGGGTGACCTCGCGCCGCATATGATCAATTGCGCACTGGCGCTGATGGGGCCGATGGCTGAGCTTTCGGCGCGGGTCGAGACCGTGCACGCGACCCGCGCCGGCCCGGACGGGCCGGTCACGGTGGACAATGACGATCACGGGCAGATGATGGTCCGCTTCGCCTCCGGCGCCATGGGGCATCTGTATTTCAGTCGCATCGCCACGGGGCGCAAGATGGGCTATGCCTATGAAGTTCATGGTACAAAGGGCGCGATCCGCTTCGATCAGGAAGACCAGAACGCGGTCTGGCTCTACCGGATGGAGGGCCCCGAGGCGCAACGCGGTTTCAGGAAAATCCTGACCGGCCCCGCTCACCCCGATTACCTGCCATTCTGTCAGGGCCCGGGGCATGGTACCGGCTATCAGGATCAGATCATCATTGAGGCACGCGATTTCCTGCGCGCGATCGAGACAGGCGCACCCGTATGGCCGACCTTCCGCGAGGGCCTCAGGGTCGCGCAGGTGATCGAAACTGCTTTCGTCTCGGCCGAGGATGGCCGCTGGCACACTGTTCCCACGCACTGAAAGGCGCACCACATGACTATCCGCATCGGCAATGCCCCCTGTTCCTGGGGTGTCGAATTCGCCAATGACCCGCGCAACCCGCCTTGGCGTGATGTGCTGCGCGAATGCGCTGCGGTCGGGTATGAGGGGATCGAGCTTGGCCCCGTGGGATACATGCCCGAAGAGCCGGACGTGCTTGCCGAGGCGCTGGACGAACACGGCCTCGCGCTGATCGGGGGCGTGGTGTTCCGCGCCTTTCACGACCCCGACGCCTGGGACGACGTGCTGGACGGGGCGACCCGGACCTGCCGCGCGCTGGTGGCCCACGGGGCGCGGCATCTGGTGTTGATCGACTCGATCTCGCCGCGCCGCGCGCCGACTGCCGGCCGGGCCGGGGCCGCCGAGCAGATGGATGCCGCCGAGTGGGCGGCCTTCCGCGACCGCATCGCCCATGTCGCGCGCATGGGCACCGAGGATTACGGGCTGACCGTGGGAATCCACGCTCATGCGGCGGGGTTCATGGATTTCGAGCCGGAACTGGAAAAGTTGCTGGCAGAAATTCCTGAAAACATTTTGAAAATCTGCTTCGACACCGGGCACCATTCCTATGCGGGGTTCGACCCCGTGGCCTTCATGCGTCAGCATATGGACCGGATTTCCTATATGCATTTCAAGGATATATCGCCTGATGTGAAGGCCGATGTGATCGCGAAGGGTACCGGGTTCTACGACGCCTGCGGGCAGGGGATATTCTGCAACCTCGGCAAGGGGGACGTGGATTTCCCGGCGGTGCGGCAGATCCTGCTGGATCACGGGTTCGAGGGCTGGTGCACGGTGGAGCAGGATTGCGACCCCACGCTTGATATCTCGCCCATCGACGACGCGCGGGCGAACCGCGCCTATCTGCGCAGCATCGGCTTCTGAGGAGGACAGAGGATGAAACTGAACTGGGGAATGATCGGCGGGGGGGAAGGCAGCCAGATCGGACCCGCGCACCGGATCGGGGCGCAGGCGGACGGGCTGTTCACGCTGACCGCCGGGGCGCTGGACGCGGACCCCGCCAAGGGGCGCGAATACGCGCAGCGCCTCGGCGTGGCGCCGGACCGCGCCTTTGGCGACTGGCGCGAGATGCTGGAAGGCGAGCGCGCGCGCGCGGACCGGGTTGACCTCGTGACCGTGGCCACACCCAACGCCACGCATTTCGAGATCACCAAGGCGTTTCTCGAGGCCGGCTTTCACGTACTCTGCGAAAAGCCCATGACCATGACGGTTGAGGAAGGCGAAGAGCTTGTGAAGATCGCCCGTGCCTCGGGGCGGATTTGCGCGGTGAACTATTGCTATTCGGCTTATCCCATGGTGCGCGAGATGCGCGCCATGGTCGCGCGGGGCGATCTGGGGCGCATCCGTTTGGTGGTGGCGAATTTCAGCCATGGGCATCATGGCGATGCCGGTGATGCGGACAATCCGCGCGTGCGCTGGCGCTATGATCCGGCACAGGCGGGCATCTCGGGTCAGTTCGCCGATTGTGGCATCCACGCGCTGCACATGGCGAGTTTCATCGTGGGCGACGAAGTCGAAACCCTCTCAGCCGATTTCGCCTCGACCATCGAAAGTCGCGTCCTGGAAGATGATGCGATGGTGAATTACCGCATGTCCGGCGGCACGGTGGGGCGGCTCTGGACCTCGGCGGTGGCCATCGGGCGCCAGCACGGGTTCGACCTTCAGGTGTTCGGCGAAACCGGCGGGATGCGCTGGGCATCGGAAGACCCCGATCAGGTCTGGTATTCGCCCCTGGGCGGGCGCACCCAGATCATCGAGAAGGCCGAGCCGGGACTGGGGGAAGATGCCGCACGCCTGACCCGCCTGCCGATTGCGCACCCCGAGGGTTTTGCCTTTGCCGTGGGCAATATCTATGTCGATCTGGCCGCCGCCATTCGTGGTGAGACGCGCGACGGGTTGCCGCGGGCCGAGGATGGGTTGCGGTCCATGGCGGCGGTCTTGGCAGCGGTCGAGTCGGCCCAGTCCGGTGGCGCATGGGTCGACGCGCGACCGCCGATGTTCCGCTGACCTCTGGCGGGGCGAGCGCTCGCTCGACGCCCTGCCAGCCAATAGCGGTTCGCGGGCGGTGGCCTTGCGGGCCGTGTCATATCTGCCGCAGGGTTCCGCGTTCGATCACACGGCAGGGAAAGAGCCGTGTTTCGGGGTGACGTTCCGGGCGTTCGATCGTGGCGACGACGAGGTCGATCGAGGCCTCGATGATCTCGGCCAGCGGCTGACGGATGGTGGTCAAGTCGATGTTCTGCCAGCGTGCCATGGCCATGTCATTGAGCCCTATGATACCGATATCTTCGGGCACCCGCAGCCCGGCCTCCTGAATCGCCGACAGCGCCCCGATGGAGAGCACATCATCGCCGCAGAAATAGGCCTCCGCAGGGCGGCCCTGAAGCAGGCGCTGCATCTCGGCGCGACCAGCGTCAAACGAATAGGCGCTCGCATGGGTAACGCTCACCGTGATCTCGGGATGTAAGGCCATTGCTTCCAGAAACCCGCGCTCGCGGTCCTGAGTCGAGGTGGCGCTTTGCGGGCCGCCAAGGAAGGCCACGCGCCGATGCCCGCGGGCGACCAGAGCCTGTGCTGCCATGCGTCCACAGGCGATGTTGTCGATGCCAACGACATGCACATGCGGGCTGGTCGTATAGCGTCCGAAAGAGTGAACAACAGGAACGCCCGCATCGCGAAATGCTTCAGCAAAGCTGGGCGGCAGCGTCGACGAGGCGACAATCACGCCATCGACCGAATATTGACGCAGCATCCGCACCGAATTCGCGGGATCGGTCTCATTACTCAGATTGACCAGAAGCGGGCGCAACCCGCGCTCTTGCAGGCCACGTGTGAACAGATCGAAAACCTCGAGGAAAATCGGGTTGTGGAAGTTATTCGAGACCAGTCCGATCAGCTTGGTGCGGCCTGTCGTCAGTGAAGAGGCCAGTGCGTTTGGGCTGTAGCCAAGGTCGCGCGCTGCCTTTTCGACCTTGGCGCGCGTTCGGGCCGAGACCGACGCTCCCTCCGTGAAGGTGCGCGACACAGCCGAGCGCGATACGCCCGCCCGCTCGGCCACGTCTTTCAGCGTCACTCCCATTTCTGCACATCCTCTCGCACGGCCGGATAATAGGCTGTGCCACACAATAAGAAAACTAGCCTCACCCGACCTGTATTGCAACCGGTTGCAAAAAACCGATCCGCTGCTACACTGACTTCAGGGCGAATCGGAAAAATCCAGGATCGCCCGGCAAATTTTTGGGAGGACATCATGAAATCACCACTCAAGACGATGGCGGTCAGCGCTTTCGCGGTCACGGCCCTGTTAAGCGGCGCCCCTGCGGCGGCGGATGATCTGCGCTATGTGCTCGTCAGTCATGCCGACGATGCCGATGCCTGGTGGAACACGATCCAGAACGGCCTCGCGCTGGCGGGCGAGCAGATGGGCGTGAGCACCGAATATCGCAACCCGCCGACTGGCGATCTGGCCGACATGGCGCGGATCATCGAGCAGGTGACGGCCAGTGCGCCGGACGGGCTGATCACGACGCTGGCGGATTTCGATGTGCTTTCAGGGCCTATCAGTGCCGCGGTTGATTCGGGGATCGACGTGATTATCATCAATTCCGGCACGCCTGAGCAGGCACGCGAAGTGGGCGCGCTGATGTATGTCGGCCAGCCCGAATATGATGCCGGGTTCGCCGCCGGGCAGCGGGCTGCCGGCGATGGCATCACCACCTTCCTGTGCGTGAACCATTACATCGCGCAGCCAGCCTCGAGCGAGCGCTGCCAGGGCTTTGCCGACGGGCTGGGGGTCGATCTGGGCAACCAGATGATCGACAGCGGCACCGACCCGTCCGAAGTCCAGAACCGCGTGATGGCCTATCTGAACGCCAACCCCGACACCGATGCGGTTCTGGCGCTTGGCCCGACCTCGGCAGACCCGACCATCCGCGCGCTCGACCAGATGGGGCTGGCCGGAGACATCTATTTCGGCACCTTCGATCTGGGCGGTGACATCGTTCCGGCCATCGCCGACGGGATCATCCAGTGGGGGATCGACCAGCAGCCCTTCCTGCAGGCCTATCTGCCGGTGATCGTGCTCGCCAATCGCCACCGTTTCGGGGTGCTGCCGGGCAACAACATCAACTCCGGCCCCGGTTTCGTCACGGCTGACGATCTCGACCTGGTGGCCGACCTGGCCGGCGAGTTCCGCTGAGCCATCGACATCCAGGGCGGGCCTGCGGGCCCGCCCCGTGCGATTTTCGCGTGACCTTTTGGGGAGGGGATCACCATGTCCAGCACGGGCAGTGGCGCCGACGCCGTTGTTGATGAACGCGTCAAACAGACCTCGAAACTGCGAACCGCCTTCATCCGGCCCGAACTGGGCGCGATTGTCGGCGTGGTCGCCGTTTTCCTGTTCTTCATCATCTTTGCAGGGGATAGCGGCATGTTCGGGCCGCAGGGCGTTCTCAACTGGTCGACCGTCTCGGCGCAGTTCGTCATCATCGCGGTCGGCGCCTGCATGCTGATGATCGCGGGCGAGTTCGACCTGTCCGTAGGCTCGATGATCGGGTTTTCGGGCATGTCCATCGCCATCATGTCGGTCACCATGGGCTGGCCGGTCTGGCTGGCGATTCTGCTGACCTTTGCGCTGTGCATGTCCATCGGCGCGCTGACCGGCACCATCGTCGTGCGGACCGGGCTGCCAAGCTTCATCGTCTCGCTGGCCTTCCTGTTCATCCTGCGCGGTTTCACCATCTTCCTGCCCCAGACGATCGAGCGGCGCACCATCATCGGTGGCATTTCGGAACGCGCCGAGGGCGACTGGCTCGCGCCGGTGTTCGGCGGCAAGATCGGTGAGGGGCTGTTCGTCTGGCTGGCCGATATGGACATCATCGCCACCTATACCCGCGGCGCGCGCGAAGGTGAGCCCATGGTCAACGGCATCCCCATGCTGATCGTCTGGGCGCTGGTGCTGGTGATCGTCGCGCATATCGTGTTGACACGGACCAAGTTCGGCAACTGGGTCTTCGCCTCGGGCGGCGATGCGCAGGCCGCGCGCTATGTGGGTGTGCCGGTCAACCGCGTGAAGGTCCAGATGTTCATGCTCACGGCCTTCTGCGCCACGCTGTTCGCCACCTGTCAGGTGATGGAATTCGGCTCGGCCGGGGCCGACCGTGGGTTGTTGAAGGAGTTCGAGGCGATCATCGCCGTGGTCATCGGCGGCGCGCTGCTGACGGGGGGCTTCGGCTCGGTCATCGGCGCGGCACTCGGGGCGATCATCTTCGGGGTGGTGCAGCAGGGGCTGTTCTTTGCCGGGGTGGAATCGAGCCTGTTCCGGGTGTTCCTGGGCGTGATCCTGCTCTTTGCAGTGATCCTGAACACCTATATCCGCCGCATCATTACTGGGGAGCGCTGAGATGAGTGAAGCCGTCCATGCCCCCATCGTCGAGATGAAGAGTATCGAGAAGCATTTCGGCCCGGTCATCGCGCTGAACGGTGTCAGCTTCGATGTGCGCCCCGGCGAATGCCATTGCCTGCTGGGCGACAATGGCGCGGGAAAATCGACCTTCATCAAGACCATGTCCGGGGTCCACAAGCCGACCAAGGGCAAGATCCTGTTCGACGGGCGCGAGATGTCCTTCGACAGCCCGCGCGCCGCGATGACGGCCGGCATTGCCACCGTCTATCAGGACCTCGCCATGATCCCGCTGATGTCGGTGACGCGCAATTTCTGGATGGGCCGCGAACCGGTGCGCCGCGTGGGCCCGTTCCGCTTCATGGATTTCGCCAGGGCCAACGAGGTCACCATGACCGAAATGCGCAAGATGGGGATCAACCTGCGCTCGCCCGATCAGGCGGTCGGCACGCTCTCGGGCGGCGAGCGGCAGACGGTGGCGATTGCGCGCGCCGTCTATTTCGGCGCCAAGGTGCTGATCCTGGACGAGCCGACCTCGGCGCTGGGGGTGCGGCAGACGGCGAATGTGCTCTCGACCATCGACAAGGTGCGCAAGTCGGGGATCGCTGTGGTATTCATCACGCACAATGTGCGCCACGCGCTGGCCGTGGGCGACCGTTTCACGGTGCTGAACCGCGGCAAGACACTGGGCACCGCGCAGCGCGGCCAGATCACGCCGGAAGAGCTGCAGGACATGATGGCCGGCGGGCAGGAAATGGTGGCGCTGGAAAGTTCACTGGGAGGGACCGTCTGACATGCGCGATTTCGGATTTTTCGACGCAGGTAGCGGCACGCTTGAGGAGCTTTCGGCGATCTGCGCGCAGGCGTGCGCGCGCGCCGAGGTGCCGCTGGCCGCCGAGGTGCAGAAGAACGTGCCGGTCTATGACATGGGCGGGCTGCGCGCTGCACTGAGCGACCCCGCGGCGCGTCGCGAGGTCATGGCGGAATGGGCGCGCGTTCTGGGGCAAGGGGCGGGCGTGCTGGTGCTCAAGCGCGCCTTTGCCGACACTGCGCCCATCGACCGTGCGAGCGCCGCTTATGAACGCATCATCGCGCGCGAGAAGGCGGCGGGCGGCGGCGGGGCAGATCATTTCGCGGCCGCCGGCGCCAATGACCGCATCTGGAACAGCCTGCAGAAGCTCTGCCTCGAGGACCCCGAGGGCTTCGCGCTCTATTTCGGCAACCCGGTGATCGACGCGGTCTGCGAGGCCTGGCTCGGCCCGTTCCACCAGATGACCGCGCAGGTCAATCTGGTGCGCCCGGGCGGCAAGGCCCAGAGCGCGCACCGCGACTATCACCTGGGCTTTCAGAGCGCCGATGTGGCGGCGCGCTTCCCGGCGCATGTGCATGCGCTCTCGCCGGTGATGACATTGCAGGGCGCGATTGCGCATTGCGACATGCCGATCGAGAGCGGGCCGACGCAGTTGCTGCCCTTCTCGCAGGCCGTGCCCGGTGGCTACATGGCCTATCGTCGGCCCGAGATTGCGGGCTTCTTCAGGGAACATGCCGTGCAACTGCCGCTGGAAAAGGGCGATGCGCTGTTCTTCAACCCCGCACTCTACCATGCGGCGGGAGAGAATGTTTCACGCGATATCAACCGGATGGCGAACCTTCTTCAAGTTTCATCCGCCTTTGGCCGCGCGATGGAGGCCGTGGACCGTGCCGCCATGTGCCGCGCGCTTTTCCCGGCGCTGCAGGGGCTGGGGCTGGGGGCGGCCGAACAGGCCGCCGCCATCGGCGCCGCGGCCGAGGGCTATTCCTTCCCGACCAATCTCGACAGCGACCCGCCCGTGGACGGCCTGGCCCCCGAGACGCAGGCCGGGCTGATGACCCGCGCGCTGGCCGAGGACTGGACGCCAGCCGCGTTTGACGCGGCCTTGCGCGCGCTCGATGCGCGGCGGTGCCCGTAATGGCGGGGCTGTTGCGCAAGCCGCGCGGCACGCGCGGGCAGGTCCATGCGATCTCGCCTGCGGATGCGGGCTGGCGCCATGTCGGCTTCGATCTGTGGCGGCTGGGGCCGGGCGAAGTGGCCGAAGGTCAGCTTGGCGGGCGCGAGGCGATCCTCGTGCTGGTCGAGGGGCACGCGACGGTGCGGGCCGGGGACGCGGATTGCGGCGTCATGGGCACGCGCGCGCGCGTCTGGGAACAGGTCCCCCCCGCGAGCGTCTATGTGCCGCCGGGCGTCGCATGGTCGGCGCGGGCCGAAGATGACTGCGTGCTGGCCGTATGCACCGCGCCCAGCCCCGGCGGGCGGCCCGTGCAGGTTCTGGGGCCGGACGGTGTGGGGCGCGAGACGCGCGGGCAGGGCACCAATACCCGCTACATCCATCCCATCGCCATGGAAGATCGCGATGTGGCCGACAGCCTGCTGGTGACCGAGGTGTTCACCCCGGCGGGGCACTGGTCCTCCTACCCGCCGCACCGTCATGACGAAGACGACTTCCCGCGGATCACCTATCTGGAAGAAACCTATTACCACCGCCTGAACCCCTCCGACGGGTTCGGCATCCAGCGCGTGTTCACCGAGGACCTGAGCCTGGATGAGACCATGGCGCCGGGCGATCACGACGTGGTGCTGGTGCCGCGCGGGCATCACCCCTGCGCCGCGCCGCATGGAGTGGAACTGTATTACCTCAACGTGATGGCAGGCCCCCGTCGGGCCTGGCGTTTTGCAACCCATCCCGCGTTCGCCCATCTAAGCAGATGAATCGACTTGCATCGCGCGAGGGGCTCGATGTCCCCGAGCGGATGACGCGATCATCTGACCACCGCGAGGGTCGGCAAGGTCGCCCTTCAGACGAGCGGCGATGCTTCCAGTACGGCTCGGTTGAGGTCATCTCGACGCTCAACCGTTATTCCACTCCATAGCCCCCGACATTAGATCCATTCGCGCCCGGCGCTCGGCCAGCGGATGCGCGGCCAGTCGGGTATCGTCAACGACGTCCACGCGCGTGCTTTTTGTCACCCGGCGATAGATCAGAGCTCCCCACGAAGAGTGATTTGCCCTCTGAACTGAAAGCCCGCCACAAAATCCGTTTTGCGTTCCTAGAGCTGGTCAAGAGGTCTAGCATTTGTCTGCGGTTCGCCGGAGAGGCAGAGCGGCTGGTAAGGTGACCTGTCAGCCGTCATGTTCGGGAAAGAACCGAAGCCAAGCAAGGGAGCTATGATCATGGTGAAACATGTGGTGGTAACGGGGCGCGTCCAGGGGGTGTCATTCCGGGCATGGACGCGCCAGCAGGCTGAGGCGCGCGGCGTTTCGGGCTGGGTGCGCAACCGTGTGGACGGGTCGGTGGAGGCAATCCTCGCAGGACCTGACGCAGCGGTAGAGGCACTCATTACCGCTCTGCACGAGGGACCGGCTGCCGCGAGGGTGGAGGCGGTGCAAGTGACCGACGCAGAGGCGCCATCGGGGATCGGGTTCCACATCGTGAACTGAATAGCGATCAATCGGGATATCGTCACCGAATACCACCCCACACGTGCTTTCGATGGCAGGTCCTGGCGCGAGTGAACTTCAGGTCCCGCAACGCGAATGGGGAGCGTGTGTACCGCGTCGGTCGCGCGTGCCACATTCGCGCCGGGCGCCGTGCTTGCATTTCACGCGGACAGCAAGCGGGGCCATCTTGCGAGTTTATTGGCAGCCATTTTCAGGGCGCACCGCAAACGGAGAAACCCACGCCGCAAGTCGTAATAAACCGTCACACAGGTGTTACACAGACCCGTTAGGTGGTGAGCGCATCTCAACAGCCCATTCGGGCCTAACCTTACAGGATTGTCTCATGCGCAAACCACTCGCACTCTCCCTGACCGCATCGGCACTGGCATTTTCGGCCAGCATGGCCCACGCAGCCGACTCGGTCGATCCCAACCTGCCCGAATACGAGGCTGTCTCGGGTGTCTCGGGCAACCTGACCTCGATCGGGTCGGACACGCTCAACAACCTGATGACGCTGTGGTCCGAAGGCTTCCGCAGCTTCTACCCGAATGTTGCGATCCAGATTCAGGGCGCCGGTTCGGGCACGGCCCCGCCCGCACTGGTCGAAGGCACGGCCCAGTTCGGCCCGATGTCGCGCCCGATGCGCGGCACCGAGATCGAGGAGTTCGAAGCGAACTACGGCTACGAGCCGCTGCCGATGCGCGGCGCCATCGACGCGATCGGTGTCTTCGTGCACCGCGACAACCCTGTCACCTGTGTGTCGATGCAGGAAATCGACGCGATCTTCTCCTCCACCCGCGCGGGCGGGGCCGATGCCGCGATCACCACCTGGGGTGAGCTGGGCGCAGAAGGCGAATGGGCCGACCGCGCAATCGCCACCTATGGCCGCAACTCGGCCTCGGGCACCTATGGCTATTTCCGCGAAGTGGCGCTGTTCGGCGGCGATTACAGCGCGGATGTGCGTGAACAGCCCGGTTCCTCGACGGTGATTCAGGGCGTTGCCTCTGATCTGGGCGGCATCGGCTATTCCGGTGTGGGCTATGGCACGGCAGATGTGCGCGCGCTGGATATCCGGGGCGATGACGGCACCTGCTACACCACTGACGATGCGCCAGAGGGAACCTATCCGATCGCGCGCTTCCTCTATGTCTACATGAATGTGGACCCGAATGCCGAGCTGGAGCCGCTGCGCGCTGAAT
>REER01000035.1 GCA_007694945.1 Paracoccaceae bacterium
TCACCGGCAATGCCGACAAGGTGGTGAACCTGATCACCTTCTACGCGCAGGAAGTGCGCGAAATCCTCGCCTCCATCGGCGCACGCTCGCTGGACGAGGTCATCGGACGCGCTGACTTGCTGGCGCAGGTCAGCCGGGGTGCAGCGCATCTTGATGATCTGGACCTCAACCCGCTGCTGCTGACGGTCGATGGCGCCGCCTCAATCCGCTATGATCGCGACAAGCCGCGCAATGCGGTGCCGGACACGCTTGATGCCGAGATCATCCGCGACGCCGCGCGGTTCTTCGAGGATGGCGAGAAGATGCAACTTTCCTACGCCATCGAGAACACGCACCGGACAGTGGGCACGCGGGCTTCGTCGCATATCGTGCGGCGCTTCGGCATGCGTAACGAGCTCCAGCCCGATCACCTGACCGTAAAGCTTGCAGGCTCTGCCGGGCAGTCGCTTGGTGCCTTTGCCGCACCTGGGCTCAAGGTCGAAGTCTTTGGCGATGCCAATGACTATGTCGGCAAGGGCCTCTCGGGTGGCACCATCGTCGTGCGTCCGCGCATGTCCTCGCCACTGATCGCGCATGAGAACACGATCATAGGAAACACGGTGCTCTATGGCGCGACCGACGGGTATCTGTTTGCCGCGGGTCGCGCGGGCGAGCGCTTTGCCGTGCGCAATTCGGGCGCGAAGGTCGTGATCGAGGGCTGCGGCTCCAATGGCTGCGAATACATGACCGGTGGTGTGGCGGTGATCCTCGGGTCCATTGGCGCCAATTTCGGCGCAGGCATGACCGGGGGGATGGCCTATCTCTATGATTCCGAAGGGGAGGCCGCTGAGCTGATAAACATGGAATCGCTGGTCACCTGCCCGGTTACCGTGGATCACTGGGAGGAGGAGTTGAAAGGACTGATCGAGATGCATGCGCGCGAAACTGAATCCCAGCGAGCGGAGGAAATCCTGCGCAACTGGGACAGCGAGCGGCGGCATTTCCTGCAGGTCTGCCCGAAGGAGATGCTGGTGCACCTGCCGGCTCCGATCAGCTACGAGACAGAAGCGGTTCCCGCCGAATGAGACCTACCAGAACACAACAAAACAATGGCGCGCGGGCGGAGCCCACGCGCCATTCTCATGAACTCAAGCTATCTCAGATTGCGATCAGGTTCATCAGGTAAAACAGCACCCCCGAAAGCAGCGCGGCCGAGGGTACTGTCACAACCCATGCGGCCAGAATGGTCAGGAAATGCGCGCGGCGCACAACCTTCTTGCGCTTGCGGACCTCGACGGGGATCGACGTATCCTTGCGATTCTCATTCAGGATGCGTTCGTGATACCATTCGCGAAAGAACCCGACACCGAAAATCGCGCCAATGGCGATATGGGTCGAACTGACTGGCAGACCAAGCCATGAGGCAAAAATCACTGTGATCGCCGCCGCCAGCGCCACGCAATAGGCGCGCATCGCGTTCAGCCGCGTGATCTCGCTGCCGACCACGCGGATCAGCTTCGGCCCGAACAGAAGCAACCCGACCGAGAGCCCCACGCCCCCGATCAGCATCACCCAGAGTGGGATCCGCACCTGGTCAGACGCGCCGCCATCCTGCACCGCATGCACAATGGCGGCTACCGGGCCGATGGCATTGGCCACGTCATTGGCTCCATGCGCAAAGGACAGCAGCGCCGCAGAGAAGATCAGCGGAATGTTGAACAGCACCTTGAGCGATTTCTTGCGGTTCTCCATGCCTTCGCTCTGGCGGCGGATCACCGGACGCATGGCAAAAATCAGCGCCGTCCCGACGGCAAGTCCCAGAAGCACCGCATTGCCGAAGCTGATCTTATAGATCTTGTCCAGACCTTTGAGCGCAAGATAGGTCGTGAAACTGCCACCCATGATCCCGATCAGGATTGGCACCCAGAAGCGCGCGGCCTCGATCATGTTGGGGCGATAGATGATGCGGGATTTGATGATCGCGAGGAAAAACGCCGCAAAGATCCCACCGAGCACCGGCGATATCACCCAGCTTGCGGCAATCCGGCCCATCATCGGCCAGTTCACGGCGGCAAAACCAGCCGCTGCGATCCCCGCCCCCATCACCCCGCCGACGATGGAATGGGTAGTCGAGACTGGCGCCCCGATCCAGGTAGCAAGATTGACCCAGAGCGCACCCGCCAGCAGCGCCGCCATCATGGCCCAGATGAAAATCTGCGTCTCGGTCACCGATTCCGGCGCGATGATTCCACGCGAAACCGTGCCGACCACATCGCCCCCGGCAATCAGCGCACCTGCCGTCTCACATATGGCTGCGACAATAAGCGCGGTGCCGATGGTCAGCGCACGCGCACCTACAGCCGGCCCCATATTGTTGGCCACATCATTCGCGCCGATATTGATGGCCATATAGGCACCGATGATCGCTGCCGCGACCACGATCAGCCCCAGCGGGTCAAAGCCGATCAGCGCAGCTGTGATGAGCCCGGTCAATGCCATGAAGGCCAAGGCGATCCCCGGCGCAACAAGCGGTCGCGCGGTGTAACCCATGGCCTGTTCAAGCGCAGAAATGCGCTCGAGGTCCTTGTTCAGCGTTTTCCAGGATTTCTCGGCCTGCTCAGCCATAGCCAGCGCTCTTGTAACAGATTTGCGACGAAGCCGTAGCAGGCAGCGCTGAAAAGCTCAATCAGCTTCCGTCTCTATACAAAGGCTATGGCTCAAAGCTGCCGCAGCATCGCCTTGAGGTCTGGATTATGAACGGCCTCAATGGCCTCTGGCAGCGGAAACCACTGCCGCTCACGCCTGTCAGCTTCAGGGTAGTCTTCCGCCACTGTCTCGACATCAATGCGAAAGACATGCGGGCGGCATTGCACCGGCAGGCCGCTTTTCTTCAGTTTGGTATAAGTAAACGCACCGACCGGCTCTGGGTGCAGGCGGCCACGCACACCAGCTTCTTCCCAAGCCTCCATCGCAGCCGCCTCGGCGAGTGTCATGTCCTTCATCGGCCACCCCTTCGGTGTTATCCAGTGCCGCCGACGAAAGGTCTTCACAAGCATCACCTCAAGGCCCCGAGGGCCCTCGCGCAGGCACAGCGCTGCAGCCTGGACAAAGGCAGGGCGCAGATATTCCAGCGCTCTGGTCAGCACACCATTGGGTTTGGTCGTCACATTCATCTGCTCATTTCCGTGTCAGGTTAGCATCTGACATAGTTTTGTTACGTCTTAATGACAGGTTTTCAGTCCTGTCCACGCGGCTTGGCGCGCAGTGCCTTTACCCCGGCCCTGTGTGTCTTTGCTTCCAGCCGTCGCCGCTTGCTGGCCAATGTTGGACGAGTCGCGATGCGCGGCTTGGGCCGCTCGCAGGCCTTTGCGATCAGCTCCGCCAGTCGCGCGCGCGCAATCTCACGATTGCGCGCCTGACTGCGCGTATCATCGACCCGCAGGACCAATGCGCCGTCCTGCGCCCAGCGTCGCCCGGCCAAACGTTTCAGCCGCGCCTTGACCGGCCCCGGCAGATTGGGGCTGCGCTCGGCCTCGAAACGCAATTCGACCGCTGTCGCGACCTTGTTGACATTCTGTCCCCCCGGACCCGAGGCGCGGGAAAAGCTCTCGGTCAGTTCCCAGTCCTGCACAGTGATCTGGTCATTGATACGCATGGCGAGTAAACCGAAATTGAATCGAAAGGGCCGCCTAAGATCTGGCGGCCCTCAGCGAGCTTCAGGAGATGGAGCCAAATTAGAGCATTGGCCCAATCAGAAGAGTATCCCCATCAGGGCTGCCGTCAGGTCGTTGCTCCTCTGACTGTCTTTGCACCTCTCTCCAACACCACTCTAGACACTGGACCACCTCCTTTCGCTGAGTTTCAGATACAAGGATGGTGGCACAGATTTAGTGTTTGTCAAAAGAAATCATGCGACAGGTTGCGTCATTTTGGCAACGATCAGGCGAAATGGCACCAAAGCGAGCAATGCGAGCGCGAGCTTGACGCCCCAATCCGCAACCGCAAGGCTCACCCAGAGCGGCACTTCCGGCCCGAAACCGAGCATGGGCAGGATTTCCCCGGCCCAGGTGACATCATTGGCGGGCTCAATGAAAGTGAGTGTGGCGGAGAAGGCGATGCTGAAAAACAAGGCAGTATCGACCGCAGAACCAATCAGGGTGGAGCCCAACGGTGCGCGCCACCAGCGGCCTTCGCGCAGGCGGTCGAAGACGAATACGTTGAGCATCTGGGCCGTCAGGAAGGCGATGCCTGACCCCAGCGCGATGCGCAAGGTCACCAGCGGGCCGAATTCGCCCATGATCTGGGTACCGATAAGCGAGCAGCCCACACCCACGGCAAAGCCGACCCAGACCACCTTGCGCGCGGCTTGCGGGCCATAGACACGGTTCATCACGTCATTGACGAGAAAAGCCAGCGGATAGGTAAAGGCCCCCCAGGTGAGCCAGTTTCCGAACAGGAATTGTACGAGGATATTGGAGGCCACCACGATGGCCGCCATGGCTAGAATGCCGGGCAGATAGGTGCGGGTCATGAATGTGTTTCCGTTTTGACAAGGTTGCGGAGACTTGTGCTCTTGGCAGGACTTCGGGCAGGTAGCTTGCCCGCTATCAGAAATCAACGCCGAAATCGCGTCTGCCGCACCAGAGGCGCGCTCGCAGCTTCATCTTGCCCAAAATACTCGTTCTCTGCCCAGCGCCACAGACCCACCCCTGCCCTGTTGACCATGCCCGACCCGCAGGGTCGGGCGCGCCTGCGCGAGCTGTGCAGGGTGGGCGGGCATGGGTCGCGCGGGCGCCTTTATCGCCCCCGCGCGACCGGTCGCCTTATTGCAGGATCCGCCCGTCAATCTCGGACGCGAAGGGTTCGTTCTCTGAGAGGAAACGCGCCAGCACTTCGGCCAGGTCGATCGCCGTGTCATAACCATTCATGCCGCCTTCGCGCAGCATGGCATAACCATCCCCGCCACCAGCGAGGAAATTATTGGTCACCAGCCCATAGGTCGCGCCCGGATCAACCGGCTCCCAGCCGTCCTCACCCATGACTTCCACCTCCGAGACGCGGCCTTCATTCGGTGCGACCGACAGATCCAGCCGGAACCGAAGCCCGGCCACTTGCGGGAAGCGCCCTGCCCCCTCTTCGACCCCGTTCACACCATGCTCGAGTGCGGCCACGAGTGTCTCGCCCGTCACCTCGAGCGTGTAGAGCGTGTTCTGGAATGGCAGTACAGTCAGCACATCGCCTAGCGTGATCGTCCCCTCACCCATCGAGGCGCGCAATCCGCCACCATTGGCCAGCGCGATGCGGATCCCCTGATCCGCAACTTCGGCAAGCATCGAATCCGCAACCGTATTTCCCATCTCGCATTCCATCGCGCGGCAGCTTTCGCGTCTACCGTCGATCCCGGTAGCCAGTTCTGCAACCGGACGCTGGGTCAATTCCTCGATCGGGCCGCGCAGTGGCTCGATCAGCGCCTCGATATCCTCAGCCGGTTCAAAGGCGGCATCGAGCAGGATCGTGTCCCCTGAGGCCGAGATCACGGCGCCATCCTCACCGAATTCCAGCGCCACTTCGCCGAGGAAGCGCGAAAAGGCGAAAGCCTGCATGATCGGCACCGGACGACCCGAGGGGCTTTCGACCAGACCGGCATATTCGACAGCGCCATCTACGCTGTTGGACATCAGCGTGTGGCTATGCCCGCCGATGATCGCCGAGATGCCGTCGACCTGCGCTGCAATCTCTCGGTCCCGCACATAGCCCACATGGCTGAGCACAAGGATCTTGTTCACTCCTTCGGCCTGCAGCCGGGCGACTGCCTCGGTCAGGTATTCGATATCGTCCTGGAAGGTCACATCATCCCCAGGCGAGGAAAGGAACACAGTGTCCGGTGTCGTCACGCCGAGTATCCCGATGCGTTCGCCATCGCGCGCAATGATCAGATGATCCGCGATCTTGCCATCCAGCGGCGAGCCGCTTGCGGCCTGCACATTGCCCGAGACAATCGGGAATTCGGCGAGGTCCAGCATTTCCGAAAGGCTCTCTGGGCCGCGATTGAACTCGTGATTGCCCAAGGTCATCGCATCGAAGCCGATGGCGTTCATCATCTGCACCTCGGCGCGACCACCATAGGTCGTGTAATACAGCGTGCCTTGCGACTGGTCGCCCGCATCCAGCGTGATATGCGGCATGCCATCCGCGTCCAACGCCTCACGGCGCCCACGGATGGCTGTGGCAAGGCGTGCCGCACCGCCAAAGCAGTTATCCTCTTCAGCGTCCGAGGGCGAGCAGTTGGTGTTGAACCGGCTGATCTGGTCAATGCGCGAATGCATGTCATTGATATGCAGCAGCGCGAGCGAAAACCCGGTGCCCGCCTGCGCTGTGGTCATGGTGAATTTGCCAGCACCCGTCAGCGCGAGGGTCGCGCCCGCAAGCGTCATGAAACCCCGGCGGCTGAGGGCATTGTGTTTTGAAAATTCGGTCATGGTTCCATCTCCCTGAATCGATGGTTTCGTCAGTATTCTGCACTGCACTGATTGCTCTGCTTGAATGACAGAGACATGACGATAATCGTGCGGCAGGGAACTGCAGAAGACAAGAGATTCCGGTGGGGACCTATTGCGAGGCCAGAACCTGCCGACATTGCGCGGGCAGATCGGCCATGGTGAATTCGCGCGGGTGGCGGCGGCGCGGCGCAGGGGGCTCGGTGCGTTCGCGCCGCGGCGGGTTGAGGAAATCGGTGACCCACCATTGCAGCGTCTCGTCGCATCCATTGCCGCCCTTGGACAGTTCTGCCACGGTCGGGGTCTGGGTCACGCAATAACGGTTTCCGCTCGGGCAGCGCAGCCGGACATGAAAGTGATAATTGTGCCCGACAGCTGGGCGGATCTTCTGTAACCAGGGCGTATCAGAACGGGTGGCGGTCTTGCACATCTCGATCTTGACGGCGGCAGCGACGAAAATCCGGTCCACGCGCGGGTCGCTTGCCGCCATTTTCAGCAATTCATGGTGCTGGCGTGTCCAGTTGCTGCTGACGCTCAACTGATCCGCCGTGCGCACCGAAATCGAGCTGATGCTCTCGCGTTCGGCCCGGCTGAGGTTCAACCGCTGCGGGCGGAGCATCCAGATGTCGATATCCAGCCCGACCTGGTGGCTGGCATGGCCCGAGGTCATCGGTCCGCCGCGCGGCTGGCTGATATCGCCGACATAGAGCCCAGGCCAGCCAAGCTGCGTGGCCTTGCGTGAAAGCTCCTGCACATAGGCGATGGCGTCTGGATGGCCCCAGTTGCGATTGCGCGAGAGCCGCATCGCCTGCCACGTTGGCCCTGTCTCGGGCAGGCGCACCAGTCCAGCAGCGCAGCCATTAGCATATGAGCCAATGGCTTCGGGCGCTTGCAGTGACGGCAGGGCCTTGGCGCCAAACAACTGGTTAGCCAGCGATTGCGCACTGGCGGGCAGGGCCAGAAGCGCGAAGATCAGGGCGAGGGCTGTGGGGCGCATTGGAACTCCGGCTCACCTTCGGGTTTCACCCAGAGTAGCAGCACCAGCCCTACCGCGAAAAGCCCTATCAGCGGCGTCACCCCCAGACGTTGACTGTCGGTGATGGTGGTGGCCAGCGCGATCAGCCCCGGTGCGACGAAGGACAGCACCTTGCCTGAGAGCGCGTAGAGCCCGAACCCTTCGGTCATCCGTTCGGGGTCGGCTTGCCGAACCATCATTGTGCGCGAGGCTGCCTGCAGGCTGCCACCGCCGACACCGATCAGGGCGCCGCAGAAATAAAAGACGATATCGGGCAGATTCGAGTCCTCGGCCACAGGCATGAACAGCACCATGGTCCGGTCGGTGCTGATGATGATCGTGCAGACCACGATCAGGATCAGGATCGCACAGATAATCACTGGCTTCGGACCAAGCCGCGAGTCGAGCTTGCCACCCAGCCAGCAGCCGACTGCACCCACGGCCGCCGCGAGAATGCCGAAGACCCCGATCTGGACGACCGACCAGCCCAGCACACCCGCTGCATAAATTCCGCCAAAGGCATAGATGCCATTCAGCCCGTCGCGGTAGATCATGGAGGAGCCGAGATAGGCAAACAGGCTCTTTCGTCCCGGCAGGGCGCGCAGGGTCTCTTTCAATTCTGTGAGCCCGCGCTTGACTGCACCCTTGGCCTTTTGCGGCGTGGGCGGCTCTTTCACCCAAAGGAAGAAGGGGATCACGAAAACGATATACCACAGCGCCGAGAACGGCCCCACGGCGCGGGTGCCCTCACGCATCTCCGGATCCAGCCCGAAGATCGGCGCATTGCCCAGCAGCGTCACGCCATCGTCATTTTCTGCGAGCAAAAGCAGCATGACCGCCAGTGAGACGAGCCCACCGATATAGCCCAGCGCCCAGCCCGTGCCCGAAATGCGCCCGAGATCATCACGTTTGCCCAATGTGGGCAGGATCGCATTGGTGAAGACGATCCCGTATTCCAGCCCCACCATGCCGACCGCAAAGGCCACTAGGATGAACAGGATCGTCGCCTGATCCGCTCCCGGTTCCGCCCACCACAGCGCCCAGGCGCCCGCCATATAGAGCGCCGACCAGAGGACGATCCAGAGCCGTTTATGGCCGGAATTATCGGCAATCGCGCCCAGGATCGGCGCGAAAAAGGCAGTCAGCAGCCCCGAGATGGCTAGCATCCAGCCCCACATCGCCTGCCCGCTGACGGGGTCGGGCGCAACATAGGACGTGAAATACGGTGCGAAGATGAAGGTCAGCAACAGAATATTGTAGGGTTGGTTGGCCCAGTCGAACATCCACCAGCCCCAGATGCGCTTACTCGCTTCGGTCATGCTGCCCCGGCTCCCCCTGTCCTGCTGTGGACCAGCTAAGCCCGAGACCCGCGCAAAAAACAAGCGTCAATCCGTGCGGCCGAGCCTCACGACTGCGCGCGCTCGGTCTCGGCGGCAGCGACCTGATGCTTGACGTTTATGAAGCTGTCAGGCGTGACCGAGATCGTGTCGATCCCGCAATCCACAAGGAAACGCGCGAATTGCGGGTGGTCGCTCGGCCCCTGTCCACATAGCCCGATCTTCGCGCCGGCCTTCTGCGCAGCCTCGATGACATGGCCGATCATCCATTTCACGGCCTCATCCTGTTCGTCGAACAGTTCCGCCAACTCGTCCGAGTCGCGGTCCACGCCCAAAGTCAGTTGGGTCAAATCGTTCGAGCCGATGGAGAAACCGTCAAAGCGTTCGGCAAAGGCCGGGGCGAGGATCACATTCGATGGAATCTCGGCCATGACATAGACCTCGAGCCCGTTCTCACCGCGCCGGAGGCCTTGCTCGGCCATCACCTCAAGCACCCGGTCAGCCTCACCCACCGAGCGACAGAAGGGGATCATCACCACGACATTGGTAAAGCCCATCTCTTCGCGCAGCCGCCGGATCGCCTTGCATTCCAGCTCGAACCCCGGACGATAGCGCGGCGACGTATAGCGCGAGGCGCCGCGAAAGCCGATCATCGGGTTTTCCTCGGCAGGCTCGAACCCCGCCCCGCCGACAAGCCCGGCATATTCATTGGTCTTGAAATCGCTCATCCGGACGATCACCGGGCGTGGATATTGTGCGGCGGCGATCCGCGAGAGCCCGCGCGAGAGCTGATCGACAAAGAACTCTGTCTTGTCCGAATAACCTGCCGTTATCGCCTCGATCTCGGCGCGCGCTGCAGCGTCAGTCAGCCGGTCGAACTGCACCAATGCCATCGGGTGCACGCGGATATGGTTGTTGATGACGAATTCCATCCGCGCCAACCCCACGCCATCGGCTGGCAGACGCCACCACCGAAAGGCCGCAGCCGGGTTGGCGAGGTTGAGCATGACCTTCGTCCGCGTCTGCGGCACGGCGGTCGGGTCCAGCAACTCTTCGCGGATCTCGGCAATGCCGTCATAGACGAAACCCTCATCCCCCTCGGCGCAAGAGACCGTCACCTCCTGCTCGTCATGCAGAACCTGGGTCGCATTGCCCGTGCCGACGACTGCGGGCAGGCCCAACTCGCGGCTGACAATCGCCGCATGCGAGGTGCGCCCGCCCCGGTCAGTGACAATCGCAGCGGCGCGCTTCATGATCGGAACCCAGTCGGGGTCGGTGTTCGAGGTGACAAGCACGGCGCCATCGACAAAACGGTCGATCTCGGCTGGGCTGTCGAGGATGCAGACTGGGCCCGCGACTGCCGCATCACCAATGCTGAGCCCCGAGACCAGTTTTGCCCCTGTGGCACTGACCGAATAGCTGCGATAGGCCCCGGCTTCGCGCCGCGACTGGACCGTTTCGGGGCGCGCCTGCACGATGAAGATCGCCCCTGTGTCGCCATCCTTGGCCCATTCGATATCCATCGGGCAGCCATAATGCTCCTCGATCACGCAGGCCCAGCGCGCGAGTTGTACGATCTCGTCATCCTCCAGCACGAAGGCCGCACGCTCGAGTTTTGAGGTTGGAACCGTGCGTGTGGACTGGCGGCCGCCTGCGCTGGAATAGATCATCTTCAACGCCTTGGCACCGCGCCGCTTCTCGACAATCGGGCGGAGCGCCGCATCAGCCAGAAGCGGTTTGAAGACCTTGTATTCATCGGGCTCCACAGTGCCCTGCACCACGGTCTCGCCCAACCCCCAGGCCGCGTCGATCACCACGATCTTGTCAAAGCCCGTCTCGGTGTCGATCGAGAACATCGTGCCCGACCCGCCCTTGTCTGCCCGCACCATAAGCTGCACCCCGACCGAGAGCGCGACCTTCAGATGCTCGAAGCCCTTGGCCTCGCGATAGCTTATTGCGCGATCAGTGAAGAGCGAGGCAAGACAGTTGCGACAGGCCTCCAGGAGCGCCTCGGGGCCGCAGATGTTGAGATAGGTTTCCTGCTGGCCCGCGAAACTGGCATCGGGCAAGTCCTCGGCCGTGGCTGACGAGCGCACCGCGACATCGGCCTCCGGCCGCTCTGCCTTCTGGCACAAGGTGGCATAGGCCTCGCGGATTGCTTGCGCGACATCCTCGGGCCAGTCGCCCCGGCGAAAGGCCGCGCGCAGATGCGCGCCGGTCTCGGCAAGGCTCGCCTTGCCCGCATTCATCCGCTCCAGCGCCTCGGCGATGACCTCTCGTAGCCCATTGGCATCGACAAAAGCCCAATAAGCACCCGAAGAGGTGGCAAAGCCCGTCGGCACGTCGACGCCCTTGGCCCCGAGGTGGCAGACCATTTCCCCCAGCGAGGCATTCTTGCCCCCGACCAGCGCGACCTGTCTGCGGTCCAGGGTTTCGAAAGCGATGACATGCGGTTGCGACTGGCTCATGCGATTCCTCCTAGGTTGGACCGCTGCGACGCCTGCGAACAGATTGCGGTCCCAAACTGAGGGGCATGGTGGCCAAGAGTCTTGCTGCCTGCCTTGATACGGATCAATGAAGGTGCGGGATGGGCACATCACCGGGCCAAAAGGTGCATTTTTCGTGCTGCTTTACTTTCGGCCCCGCCGCTTCACCCCGCCGCGCTGCCCCGGACGGCCCGCCGTCGAGCGCGGTTTCACGGCGTGATCCACCGCCTCCTCCACAGCCGATTGCCGCGCAAGCGGATCATCCGCAACGGCCAGTTCCACCGCTTCCAACCGCTTGATCTCGTCACGCAACCGTGCAGCTTCTTCGAATTCGAGATTCTCAGCCGCCTTGCGCATGTCACTGCGCAACCCGTCGAGATGGGCCTGCAGGTTGGCACCCGGTTTCACTTTCTCGATCTGCGCGGTCACGCGGGACATGTCAGTGTCGCCCTGCCAGAGCCCGGCCAGCACATCCTCGACATTTTTACGAACTGTTTGCGGTGTGATGCCGCGCTCGGCGTTATAAGCGATCTGCTTTTCGCGGCGGCGGTTGGTCTCGGCCAGCGCGCGCTCCATAGACCCCGTCACTCGGTCAGCATACATGATCACGCGGCCATTGGCGTTACGCGCCGCGCGCCCGATGGTCTGGATCAACGAGGTCTCAGAGCGCAGGAAGCCCTCCTTGTCGGCGTCCAGAATGGCGACCAGCCCGCATTCGGGAATATCCAGCCCCTCGCGCAGCAGGTTGATGCCGACCAACACGTCGAACGCCCCCAGCCGCAAGTCGCGCAGTATCTCGATCCGCTCGATCGTGTCGATATCCGAGTGCATGTAACGCACGCGGATGCCCTGTTCATGCAGGTATTCGGTCAGATCCTCGGCCATGCGCTTGGTCAGCACGGTGCAGAGCACCCGCAGGTCCTTGGCAGAAACCTTGCGGATTTCGTCCAGCAGATCATCGACTTGCATATGGACGGGGCGAATCTCGACCTCGGGGTCGATCAGCCCGGTGGGGCGGATCACCTGTTCGGTGAAGACACCGCCGGTCTGCTCCAACTCCCACGCGGCGGGCGTGGCGCTGACAAAGACCGATTGCGGGCGCATCGCGTCCCATTCCTCGAATTTGAGAGGTCGGTTGTCCATGCAGGAGGGCAGGCGGAAGCCATGTTCCGCCAAAGTGAACTTGCGTCGGTAGTCGCCGCGATACATGCCGCCGATCTGGGGCACGCTCACATGGCTCTCATCGGCAAAGACAATTGCATTGTCGGGGATGAACTCGAACAGCGTAGGCGGCGGCTCGCCGGGCGCGCGCCCGGTCAGGTAGCGGGAATAATTCTCGATGCCGTTGCAAACTCCAGTGGCTTCAAGCATTTCGAGGTCGAACTTCGTTCGCTGCTCCAGCCGTTGCGCCTCCAAGAGTTTGCCCTCGGCCACCAGCTGATCCAGCCGCTGCTGCAACTCATGCTTGATGCCCTTGATGGCCTGCTGCATCGTCGGTCGGGGCGTGACATAGTGGCTGTTGGCATAGACGCGGATCTGCTCAAAACTATCCGTTTTGCCACCTGTGAGCGGGTCAAATTCGGTAAGCCCCTCCAGTTCCTCACCAAAAAACGACAATTTCCACGCGCGGTCCTCAAGGTGGGCGGGCCAGAGTTCCACCACATCGCCGCGCACGCGGAACGACCCGCGCTGGAAGGCCGCGTCATTGCGGCGGTATTGCTGCGCAACCAGATCGGCCAGCACCTGCCGCTGGTTGTAGCTCTCACCCACCACGAAATCCTGCGTCATCGCCGAATACGTCTCGACCGAGCCGATGCCGTAGATGCACGAGACCGAGGCCACGATGATCACATCATCGCGCTCCAGCAGCGCGCGGGTGGCCGAGTGGCGCATCCGGTCGATCTGTTCGTTGATCTGGGATTCCTTCTCGATATAGGTGTCCGAGCGCGGCACATAGGCTTCGGGCTGGTAATAGTCATAGTAGCTCACGAAATACTCGACCGCGTTATCGGGGAAGAAGCCCTTGAACTCGCCGTAAAGCTGCGCGGCTAGGGTTTTGTTGGGAGCGAGGATGATCGCCGGGCGCTGGGTTTCCTCGATCACCTTGGCCATGGTGTAGGTCTTGCCCGTGCCGGTCGCGCCCAGAAGTACCTGATTTTGTTCGCCCGCTTGCACGCCTTCGACCAGTTCTGCAATCGCCGTCGGCTGATCGCCTGCGGGCTGAAACGGGCTTGCCATGCGAAAGCGCTGCCCGCCTTCCAGCTTGGGGCGGGTCAGCACATCGGGGCGGAGCACTGGCATGTTGAGATTGTTATGGGGCATGGAGGGCCTCTTTCAGCGCAGCTGAATACTTGGCCTTTCGGGCGCAGTCTTCAAGCGGTAAATAGACATGGATCTGCGCGAGCGCCTTGCTATGCTGCGCCTGCGTCATAGAGAGTCGCTATGAAAAAATATGCCTCCCTGTTCCAGCTTGGGCTGATCCTCGGACTGCTGCTATTGGCCTTCTGGCTCAGCAGCGACTTTCAGCAGATCGCAGCCGGGATCGCGCTGTTCCTGCTTGGAATGATTTTGCTGGAAGACGGGCTCAAAGCCTTGGGCGGTGGGTTTCTGGAGCGGCTTCTGGCGGCAAGCACCGGCAGCCTGCCCCGCGCCATGGGCTTCGGTATTGTGGCCACAAGCGTCACGCAATCCAGCTCGCTCGTCTCGGTGATCGCGATTTCCTTTCTCAGCGCGGGCCTGATTTCACTCGCCGCCGGGATCGGCATCATCTTCGGTGCAAATCTGGGCACAACAACCGGCGCCTGGCTGATCGCCGGGGTCGGTTTGAGGGTGGATATTGCGGTATATGCCATGCCGATTCTGGCCTTTGGCGCCGTGCTGATGTTCCAGCGATCCGCGGCGCTCAAAGGCGCGGGGTTGGCGCTTCTGGGTATTGGCCTCGTCTTTCTTGGCATCGCCTTCATCAAGGACGGGTTCGATGCGTTCAGCGCGCGCTTTGATCTGACCCGGCTTGCACTCGGGGGCATTCTGGGGCTGGTCGTCTATACCCTGATCGGGGCCGCCGCGACAGTGGTCATGCAGTCGAGCCATGCCACGATGCTGCTGGTAATCACCGCGCTGGCCACCGGGCAGATCAGCTATGAAAACGCGCTGGCCGTGGCGATTGGCGCCAACATCGGCACAACGGTGACGGCGCTGATCGGGGCGGCGCAAGCGAATTATCAGGGCAAGCGGCTCGCGCTGGGACATCTGATCTTCAACTCGGTGACCGCGCTGGCCGCGCTGTCACTGATTGTGCCACTTCGGATACTGGTGGACGGGATCAGTGATCTGGTCGGCATTGGCGCCGAGGATTTCGCCCTGCGGCTGGCGGTTTTCCACACGCTCTTCAACCTCTTGGGCATAGCACTGATGGTGCCGCAGATGCCGCGCCTGCTCACCTATCTGGAGCGCCGCATTGCAACACCCTCGCCTTCGATCAGCATGCCGCGCTTCATCAATGCCGACTTAGGTGCGTTTCCGGTTACGCTGCTGACGGCGTTGAAAAATGAGGTCCGCCATCTTGCACACAATACGTCAAATCTTGTCGCTGAGGCTCTCAATCTGCGGCTTGAAGACCTTATGGCCTCGAAGGATTTGCGACTGACAGTCGAGCGTAGCCGTGACGCCATCGGGTTGAATGTCGAGCAGCGCTACGAAGAGAAGATCAAGGGGCTACATTCTGCAATCGTGGAGTTTGCCGCGCAGAAATCGGCTCTCAGCATGCCGCGGACGGCAGCACTCAGATTGCAGGAATTGCGCGACAGCGCCAATGCGCTGGTGCGTGCCGTCAAGGCCGTGAAACACTTGCACGAGAATGCGCGCCGCTTCACCGAGCAGGCGAACGGAGAGGTTTCACTCCTCTATGACCGGATTCGGCAATCAATTGCGCAAGTCCTTGTCGAGATCGAGATGCTCGACCTGACCGAGCCCGCGCAGCGCTCCGCGCTCTCGATCGAGGAAGAGCGCCGCGCACTGCGCTTTGAAGATAAGAAGGTCAGTGAGACCCTCGAAAGGCTGTTGCGGACGCGCAAGATTTCCGCCGCGAATGCCACATCTTTTCTCAACGATGCGCGCTATGCGCAAGAGGCAATGACCGCGCTGCTGGATGCGGCCGAACTGCTCTATCGTGACGATGACCAGACACTCGCGGAGATCGAGCGTCTGTTGACCATTGAGGATGAGGAAAGCGACCCAAAAGCGCGCGTGTCATGATAATGACACAGAAGCAGGGCAGCATAGCCGACGAGTAAGAAAGGTCCAGAGATGCCTTTTGAAAAGCTGAACTCCAAGCTTGAGCGCCATCTTGCGCTTCTGGCCGAGGGCAGCGGTCGCAAGATCAAGGCTACCGATGTCGGCAAGATCATCGCGAAGCTGGAAAAACGCCGCGCAAAGCTTCTGGATGAGGTCGTAACCTCTCCTCACAAAACCGAACGTCTAGCTCACAAGATTGACGCTGCAGATGAGATGCTGGGGCGGGCTCGCTGGTTGCAGAAGCAGTTGCAGCACGACGCAGCCTCGGAAGCTTCGAAGGATTGACCTGTATCCTCGGTCCCGTTAGCGATGACGGTTCGCACAAGGGGAACAGAATGGATCAGGCAAGGCAACCCGAAGCAATGGAGCGCTGCAAGGCCATATTGGCCGATCTGGTCGCCTTTCCGACAGTCTCTTCGGCAAGAAATCTCGATATCATTACCTATCTGTCGCGCGCGCTTGAAGCCGCTGGTGCCCGACTCTGGACCGAGACTGACGCGACGGGTCAGAAGGCCAATCTCTTCGCCACCATCGGCCCCGACAGGCCAGGCGGAGTCGTGCTTTCCGGCCATACCGATGTCGTGCCAGTTGAGGATCAGCCTTGGAGCAGTGATCCTTTTGCCCTGGTGGAGCGAAGGGGCCGTCTTTACGGGCGCGGCACCTGCGACATGAAGGGCTTTGTCGCGGCCTGCATTGCGATGGCCCCTCGTTTTGCAACGGCTGAACTGCGGGTGCCCGTGCATTTCGCCTTCACCTATGACGAGGAAATCGGCTGTTTCGGCGCACAGGCGCTGGTCGACAGTCTCGCGGCGCGCGGCATTGAACCTGCTGCGGCAATCATCGGTGAGCCCACGATGATGCAACCCGTGGACGGGCACAAGGGCTGCTACGAATACACGACATGGGTGACCGGGCTGGAAGGGCATGGTTCGGCACCGGCAAGGGGCGTCAATGCAGTCGAATATGCCGCGCGGCTGGTGATGGAACTGGTCCGGTTTCGAAGCGCTCTTAGGACCCGCGCCCCGGAAGACTGCCCGTTCGACCCGCCATACAGCACGATCAACTTGGGCGCGCTGACTGGAGGGCATGCGCACAACGTCATCCCCGGCAAGGCAAGGATCGATTGGGAAATGCGCCCAGTTCAAGCCAGCGATGCCGACGTCGTCAAGGGCGGGCTGTCACGGCTGATCGAGGAGGAGTTGCTGCCCGAGATGCGCGTCACCTTTCCGGAAGCGCAGATCGAGACCGAGACCGTGGCCGAAGTGGCCGGGCTGGAGCGCAGGCCGCAGAACGCGGCGCGCGATCTGGTCATGGCGCTGACCGGAGTCAATGACGCTGGTCTGGTTCCCTTCGGCACCGAAGCCGGCTTGTTTCAGTCGATCGGCATCCCTTCGGTCATCTGCGGACCGGGCGCAATTGACCAGGCACACAAGCCGGATGAATATCTGAGTCTACAACAGTTAGCCCAGTGCCTGCAGATGCTGGAGCGCCTTGCAGATCGACTGGCTCAAGGCCCGATTACGTAAGTCGCCGCAAATCTTCAGAGTTCTTCGAAGCGCAGTCGCCGCCCGAGCGCCTGGCCCAGCCTGAGCGAGAGCTCGGTGAAGACAGTATCAAACGCCCGGAACATCGCCTGATTGAAGCCGACAGCCAGCGGAGTGCGCGCATAGCCGATCAGGGCGTACATTTCATCTTCGCTCAGCGGTCCATAGGCCAACAGAAAAAAAGACTCGCTCCAATCCTCAATCTCGGCACGAATCTCGTCCTGTTGCGCCCAGACAAGTTGCAGCAACTCATTTGCCGTCATGCCCTCGACCGCATCTTCGTCAAGCATCCCGCGGTAGTAGGCAAAACTCGTATTGAGCCCCAGCGAGATATTCAGATCGATCAGATCATTCGCCGCGATTCGCTCGCGCACAAGGGCGAGACGGATTGCTTCTGGATGCGTTTCGCTCGCCGCCCGCGCTTCTTTCAGTGCCAGGCGCGCCGCTTCGTCAACAGCGTCGTCGAGCAAGGCAGACCGGGCAGAGATTTCCAACTGCAGGACACGTTTGCCAAGCTCGGTTTCCGCAAATTCGAGCGCATCGGCGCGCATCTCGGGATGGGCGGCCAGTTCGTCATCGAGTTCCGCGAGAAAGGCGCGCAACATCGCGTCGGGGTCGTAGAGCCGCTCGACATCCATGGCAAATCGGTCCAATGCGCGGCCTTGGAGCGGTGCCGCATCATCCATGACCGCCGAACGACGCCCTTCTTCGGCCATGATCTCAAAGAGTTCCTCAAGCAGGAAGGCACGCGCGATGTCATTTGCACGCGCGGTGTGCGGCGCCGCAACTAGGAGGGCTGTAAGAAGGATCGTTAGGAGAGTTGCGCGGATCGGTGAAGGTTGCATGCAAGGTCCTAGACTGTCGTTGCGCACCACTCTACGCAATCGCCCGCAGCGAGACCACACACTTTCGCGCGGGGCCAGTTATTCGGTTCTGCGCTACACGCTGGCGCGCCGAAACAACGATCAATCCGCGAACGTGAAGTTTTTCTTTTCGCCTTGCATCAGTATGCAGTAGCGACTATTTGCATGCGCGGTGAGGAGAGGTGCCGGAGTGGTCGAACGGGGCGGTCTCGAAAACCGTTGTCCCTTCACGGGGACCCAGGGTTCGAATCCCTGTCTCTCCGCCATAGTCATTGATTTCAATGAAAAAATTAGCCCCTTTGCAACT
>REER01000092.1 GCA_007694945.1 Paracoccaceae bacterium
GAACAGGATGTCATCTGGATCAATGGCGATGAATTCCAGACATTGGGCCTCGCGGTCGCTGCCGAAGGGCGGGTGATCACCTATCACATCCCCACGGGCACCGAAGTCATGCGCGACCAGTGGGATTTCCGCGGCGCCGAGGTGACGGCTGTCAACGGCACCTTGCAGCGCGATCAGGTGGCGTTCGGCTTTGACGATGGTGTCGTGCGCTTTGCCACACTGGGGGTAGAGACAGAGACCACCGCGCGGCGCAACCTGCCCAGCGGGCTGACCCAGATCGACGATCGCGACCGCATGGGCGGGGGCCGTGTCTATACCGAGGTTGGCACCGGCGATTTCCGCACGCTGTTCGGCAATGTCGAACTGGGCGACGGGCAGCAAGTCTCTGATCTGCCGATCATCGCGATCGATTACCGGATCGGCGGGACGCGCGAGCGGCCG
The DNA here is from genome assembly GCA_007694945.1 of Paracoccaceae bacterium. Classification (GTDB taxonomy): domain Bacteria; phylum Pseudomonadota; class Alphaproteobacteria; order Rhodobacterales; family Rhodobacteraceae; genus Roseinatronobacter. The sequence goes on from REER01000092.1 coordinate 442, forward strand.
ACCATCGCCTTCGCGACGGTCGACGCCGCCAATCAGGTCCGGGTGAGCCAGTCGCGCGTGCAGATCAACATGATGACCGGGGAAGAGACTGTCACCACCACCACGACTGATCTGCCGCCGCTGACCGGGCTCGCGCCAGGGGCGACCGTGACCGGGATCCTGCTGTCGGGCACCGGCGACCGTGCCATCGTGGCCAGCGATGACGGCTTCATCTACCGCTATGATCTGCGCGATATGGACGCCCCCAGCCTCGCCGAAGTGCGGCGCGTCGCCGATGATGGGGTGGCCGTCACTGCGATGACATTTCTGTCTGGCGAGGATACGCTGATCGTGGGGACTGAAGATGGCGGGCTGAACGCCTTCTTCCGCCTGCAGACCGGCACCGCCGAGACCACGGATGGCCGCGAGATGCTGCGCGGGCGTGTCCATGCACCGATGCCTGCCGCCATTGTCGATCTCTCCGAGGCGCAGCGACAGAAGGAATTCGTCGCCATCGATGCTGAAGGAAATGTCTGGGTCTATCACTCGACATCGGACCAGGTGCTGTTCCAACTCGCGCGGTCGGGTGATGTGTCAACAGACTCCAGCGGGATGATCTTTCCGCGCTCGAACGGGGTGATGCTGGTCAGCCAGGGCGGCGAGGTCGAGGCGTGGCAATACACCCAGCGCCACCCGGAGGTCACTCTGAGCGTGCTGTTCGGCAAGATCTGGTATGAAGGCTACATGGAGCCGACCTATGTCTGGCAATCCACCGCGGGGACCGATCTGGCCGAGCCGAAATATTCGCTGGTGCCGCTGATCTTCGGCACATTCAAGGCGGCCTTCTACGCGATGATCTTTGCTGTGCCGATCGCGCTGATGGCGGCGATCTACACCTCGGAATTCGTCGACAAGCGCGTGCGCGGTACCGTCAAGCCGATGATGGAGATGATGGAATCGCTGCCCACCGTGGTTCTGGGCTTCATCGCCGCGCTGGTGTTGGCGCCGCTGGTCGAGGAATGGATCGGCGCCGTGCTGCTGGGCTTCTTCGCGCTGCCCATGGGGCTGATGATCGGGGCCTTCGCGTGGCAGACGCTGCCTGCGCCGGTCGCGTTGAAATATGACGGGCTGCCCAAATTCGTGCTGATGGGTCTGTCGATCCTGATCACGGCCTGGATCGCCTCGCGGTTGGGCGTACCGCTGGAGCAGTTGCTGTTTTCGGGCGATTTCAAGCAATGGACAACCGGGCGGATCGGCACGGGCACGCCCTTCATGTTCCTGGTTCTGCTGCCCGTCAGCTATTTCGTGGTGGCCTGGGCCTTTCGCAAGCAGTTCGGCCATCATTTCCGCGACATGATCGACGGGATGGACCGCTCGCGCGCCGGCAGATATGACGCGGGCCGCTGGATCGGGCTGCTGGGTCTGGCGATGATCCTGTCCTATGCCGTGGCGTCGCTGCTGACGATGGTGGGGTATGACCCGCGCGGCAGTTTCATCGACAGCTACCAGCAACGCAACGCGCTGGTCGTGGGCTTCATCATGGCCTTTGCCGTGATCCCCAACATCTACACGCTGGCCGAGGATGCGCTGAATTCGGTGCCGTCCCACCTGCGCGCGGCCTCGCTGGCCTGTGGGGCGACGCCCTGGCAGACCGCGCGCTGGGTCGTGCTGCCGACCGCGGCCTCGGGTGTCTTTTCGGCGGTGATGATGGGCATGGGCCGCGCGGTGGGCGAGACGATGATCGTGGTGATGGCCGCCGGCAACACGCCGATCATGGAATGGAACATCTTCTCGGGCCTGCGCACGCTGTCGGCGACCATCGCCATCGAGTTGCCGGAGGCAGTGCGCGACGGCACCAACTACCGCATCCTGTTTCTCGCAGCACTCACACTCTTCGTGATGACCTTCATCATCAATACCGGAGCCGAACTGATCCGCCAGCGCTTTCGCAAGCGCGCTTTCAACCTGTAATCTCGGGGCCTCGGAGCAGACATGACCAGTTTCAACGAACAAATTCCGCCTGCTTCGGGCGCTGCCGGTGCCGCCGGCATCGCCGCGCGCGATACGGTCGCGCCGCGCAAACGCAGGCGCTTCTCGGCCGATCTGTCGGCGCTGGGCGAGCCCGCGCTCTGGGGTTTCGGTGGCGCGTTGGCGCTGGGCATCATCATGATCGCCGTGTTCCTGATGGCGGTGCTTTACAACGGTGCCACGACCTTCTGGCCCAAGCCCATCGAGCGGGTCGAGCTGACCGATGGCAGCGTGATCGCAGGGACGGAGCGGCGCGGCACCATCTTCCGGCCGCAACTGGCGTCGCTGGATGATGACACCCGCAGCATGATCGAGGCCAATGACGGGTTCGCCTACCGGACGCTGTATCAGACCGCCAATTTCGACCTCTACGGCGACGATTTCCAGTGGGTCGCCGATTTCGAGGTCGAGAACATCACCCGGCCCGAGGATTTCTACTATTTCGAGCGCCAGACCTGGGGCGTGTTCATCGGGCGTATCGCGGGCATGTCCATTGACGGTCAGGAGATGGATTATGACCCGGCCGTGCTGCGCCGCGAGCAGCGCGCCGCGCGCGACCGCTTCCGCGAGATCCGCCGGATCGAGCGCAGCGAGATTGGCCGCATCAACCACCAGATCGAACGCGAACGGCTGGCGCAGCGCCGCGCATTGTTGCAGGAAGGCCAGATCCAGCTTGGTGAAACTGCCGATGTCGATGACATGGCCGCGCAGGCCAGCGCCGGGGTGCTGGCCGAGTCGCAGGCCCGGATCGAGGATCTGCAGGCGGAATTCCAGGTGCTGCAGGCCCGCGTCAACGAGATCCGCGCCACTGACCGGCGCTTCACGGTCACGCTCGAGGAAGTGGGCGGGCGCCAGATCACCCCCGAGATCAGCCAGATCGTGCGCTATTTCCCGGCCAACACCATCGGTGTGCTGGACAAGATCGGCATCTATGTCGCGCGGTGGTGGGAATTCGTCTCGGCCGAACCGCGCGAGGCCAACACCCAGGGCGGCGTGCTGCCCGCGATCTTCGGCACCGTGGCGATGACCCTTCTCATGGTGGTGTTCGTCGCGCCCTTCGGCGTGATCACGGCGCTTTACTTGCGCGAATATGCCAAGCAGGGCC
>REER01000010.1 GCA_007694945.1 Paracoccaceae bacterium
CGCCTTGCCGCCTATCACCACAGCCATGAGGCGCTGCGCTTCTATGCCCGGCTGGGCTTCACCCCGGCGAATGAGCAGCAGGAGCTGCGCCTTGGTGCGGCTGGCTTTGCGACATTGATCGAGAGGGCCGAATGAAAGCCATATTCGACGACCGCCAGCGCCTGCATGACCCACAGCATTTCATGGCCAATGGCAAGACCTACCCCAGCCCCGAGTCGCCCGAGCGCATCACCCGGCTGATGGCGGGCGCGAGCGCGGCGGGTTGTGTGTTCGAGGCACCGCGCGATTCCGGGCTCGGCCCGATTGCGGCGATCCACAGCGCCGAATACCTGCATTTCCTCCGCAATATCTACACGCGCTGGCAGCGTATTCCTGATGCTGGCCCCGAAGTGATCCCCAATATCCACCCCGCCACGCGAACCGACAACTACCCGAAATCCGCCATTGGGCAGGCAGGCTATCATCAGGTCGACACGGCCTGCCCCATCGGCGCGCAGACATGGGAGGCGGCCTATTGGTCGGCGCAATCCGCGATCACGGGGGCCGATCTGGTGGCAGGGGGCGAGACGGCGGTCTATGTGCTCTCGCGCCCACCAGGGCATCATGCCTTTGCTGATCTCGCAGGTGGTTTCTGCTTTCTGAACAACTCTGCCATTGCTGCCGAAAGGTTGCGCGCAAAGGGGCTGCAGCCGGCCATTCTAGATGTCGATGTGCATCACGGCAATGGCACGCAGGGCATCTTCTACGGCCGCGATGATGTGCTGACCGCCTCGCTCCATGCCGACCCAGACCGCTTTTACCCGTTCTTCTGGGGCGGCGCGCAGGAACGCGGTGAAGGGCGCGGGATGGGGTATAACCTGAACCTGCCCCTGCCACGCGGTACCGATGATTCTGGCTATCTGGCGGCACTGGAAACGGTACTTGCGCATATCAGTGCTTTCGGGGCCGATGTGGTGGTCGTGGCGCTGGGCCTCGACGCGCATATAGATGACCCGTTCAAGGGGCTGGCGATCACGACGCCGGGCTTTCAGCGCATCGCCGAAGCGATTGCAGCGCTCGGTCTTCCTCTGGTGCTGGTGCAGGAGGGCGGTTATGTCAGCGATGCGCTGGCAGACAATCTGACCGCGTTTTTGGGCGGGGTGTCATGAAGGTCGAATTCCACGCACTTTATCTGAAAAAGCGCTTCCCCTTGCGGATCTCGCGGGGCGAGATTCTGGGCGGAGAAAATCTGTTCGTCTCGGTGACAGATGGCTCGCTGACCGGCTGGGGCGAGATGGCACCAAGCGCCTCGGAAGGTGCGGCCAGCGCGGCCGAAGGCCGCGCGCAGCTTGAGAGCTTTTGCGCGGGCGGGCTGGAGGGCGCGATCCATGACATCTGGGCGCGCGCCCATGCGGGCGGTGTCGGGGCCTGCGCGCTGGCAGCGCTTGACATGGCGCTGTGGGACCTGCGCGCGAAACAGGCGGGGATACCCCTTTACAAGCTCTTGGGGCTGGCGCGGCGGGGAGTGGTCTCGTCGCTCACTGTCGGGATCAACCCTCCCGAGGTGGTGCGCGAGCGTGTGCCACTGCTGCTGGCGCGCGGGGCACGGGCGCTGAAAATCAAGCTGGGTAGCACCGATGGCATTGATGCCGACAAGGCCATGTTCACTGTCGTGCACGAGGCCGCGAAAGGCAGCGAGGCGGTGCTGCGCGTCGATGCCAATGGCGGCTGGTCGCTGGCGGATGCGCAGCAGATGATGGGCTGGCTGACCGAACGAGGCGCCGAATATGTCGAGCAACCCTTGGTCGAGGGAGCGGAAGACCAACTGCCCGAGTTGTTCGAGACCCGCCCCCTGCCGATCTTCGTCGATGAATCCTGCCGCTTCTCCAGTGACATCCCTCGCTTCGCTCATTGCGTGGACGGGGTGAACCTGAAGCTGATGAAATGCGGCGGCATTACGGAAGCGCTGCGCATCGTCGCCACGGCCCGCGCGCATGGGCTCAAGACAATGATCGGCTGCATGGGTGAAAGCTCGGTCGCCATTGCCGCCGGGGCGTCACTTGCGGCGCTGTTCGACTATATCGACCTCGATTCCCATCTCAACCTCGACCCGGACCCGGCAACCGGCGCGCCTTTTATCGATGGCGTGACCCTGCCCGTGGACCAACCCGGCCATGGAGGCAGCCTGCATGCTTGAGCCTACCCAACAAATCGCCCTGTTCACCGAGGCCACCATGGGCAGCCTCAATGCCAAGATGGCCGAGGGCATCCTGCGCTATGGTCGCAATCCGGTAGCGGCTGTCATCGACAGCACGCAAGCGGGCAAACGCGTGCGCGATCTGACCACCATCGACAGTGATGTGGCGATCGTTGCCACGCTGGCCGAGGCGCAGGCATTGGGCGCCGAGGTGCTGGTGCTGGGCACAGCACCCTCGGGCGGGCGCCTGCCGCAGGCCTGGGTGGCGGTGCTGGAACAGGCCATCGCGGATGGCATGTCGCTGGTCAACGGGATGCATGATCGCTTGCAGCCGATGTTCGAAAGCAAGTTACGGGAGGGACAATGGGTCTGGGACTTGCGGGTGCTGCAAGGTGGAGCGCCACCAATCGCCATGGCGCGCGCAGCGAACTTGGACAACACCCGCGTGCTGATGGTCGGCACAGATATGGCCATCGGCAAGATGACCGCAGGGCTGGAGCTGACCCGTAGTCTGCAGGAAATGGGTCGCGATGCGGCCTTCCTTGCGACAGGGCAGACTGGCATCGCCATCAACGGGCGCGGCATCCCGCTGGATGCGATCCGCGTCGATCACGCCGGCGGTGCCGTCGAGCGCATGGTGCTGGAGGCGGCAGAGCACGAGATCGTGGTGGTCGAGGGGCAAGGCTCACTGTTGCACCCGGGAAGCACCGCGACACTGCCGCTGATGCGCGGCAGTTGCGCAACGCATCTGATCCTGTGTCATCGTGCCGGGATGCAGACTCTGGACGAGTTGGACAGTGTAAGCATCCCGCCATTGCGCGATGTGATTGCGTTGAACGAGGCAGTTGCGCATGCTGCAGGTGCACTGAACCTGGCCAAAGTTGCGGCCATCGCTCTGAATACGGCGCGGTTATCGGCATCCGAAGCCGAAGCGGCGATTGAATCAGTGGAAGATGAGACCGGTTTGCCCGCTGCTGATCCGGTGCGTCACGGGGCAGAGCGGCTGGCGAGGGCGGTTCTTGGCGAGAGTGCATCGCGTCAGCGGGACACGGCATTTCCCGTCACGGAATGACAGTGCTTTCTCCGCGATCAGCACTGGGCCAGGTTTCGGTTTTGGCTCTCATCGCGGTGGTTTGCTTACCTCGCACGTATCGACTATGTCCAGATTGAGTTGATCGCCAAAGGTATCGGCGGGAAACGGTCGAGGTGTTTGGCACTAACTCTTGGCCCACGCGAGGGCTCTCTGCCTGGCGGGACCCAACGATGGGCGTCGTCGCGGCGGAGAAAGGTCTCGCTCGCGTGAGCCACCCT
>REER01000095.1 GCA_007694945.1 Paracoccaceae bacterium
GTAGAACCAGTTGGCCACATAGATATGCGGCTCGCGGCGCTTGATGATCGTGCCCATGAAGACCAGCAGGAACGCCACCCAGACAATGGTCAGCCACAGGTCCGTCAGCCATTCGGGTTCGGCATATTCATTGCCCTGGGTCGAACCCAGCACATAGCCGGTCGCGGCCATGACGATGAATACCTGATAGCCCCAGAACACGAACCACGCCAGACCCCCACCCCAGAGGCGTGCGGCCGAGGTCCGCTGGACCACATGAAAAGCCGTAGCAATCAGGGCATTACCGCCAAACGCGAAAATCACCGCTGAGGTGTGCAAGGGACGCAGGCGCCCGAAATTAAGATACCCTTGGGACCATTCGAAATTCAGCTGCGGAAAAGCCAACTGAAAGGCGATGAAAACACCCACAAGAAAGCCCACCACGCCCCAGAAGGCTGTCGCAATCACGCCGTAGCGGACTGGACCGTCCATGTATTCATTCTGGTTGACGACTGGAACAGGCTCCCCGATCCGGCGCAGCACCCAGATGAAGGTGGCACCTGCGGCGAGGATGATCACCAGCATATGGACAAAATAAGCCAGATCGCGGGCCATACTGGCGGCGACCGCGGCAACAACCACGACCAAACCCAGCACAGCCAGCTTTACGTAATCCCACATGTTTTGCGTCCCTTATTTTCGCGCTCCCACATCTCTACATGTGGAAAACACAGTTTTGCATGGTGCCTTTTGTCACGGGTATCGGGGGTGAACCTTGATTCAGGTCAAGGAAGTCACGCCGAAAACCTGTGTCAGATCATTGCGTCGCGCGGCTTTTCTGGCAGAAATGGCAGCAACTGCCAACAAGAGGGAACCACATGACCTACAAATCAATATGCACCTTCCTGACCAGCGAAGCCGATGTCGGCCCGATGCTGGAGTCTGCGTCGGATCTCGCGCGGCGCTATGACGCACATCTCGAAGTCTGCTGCATGGGCGTAGACACGACCCAGAGTATGGGTTTCTACGCAGGTGCTCCCGCCCTGCTCTATGAATCGGCGATCGAGGCGGCGCGCGAGGCCTCGGAGTCACTCTGCGAGGCCGTGCGCAGCAAGCTGCGCATGTCGGACCTGCGCTGGAGCGTCGAGTCCGCGATCCTGACTATTGGCGGCATGAATGCCTATATCGGAATAAAGGCGCGCTTCGTTGATCTTGTGGTGTTGCCGCGTCCCTATGGCGAGGGCCGTTCTCCGCAGGACGAGATCACAACCGAGGCTGCGCTCTTCGAAGGTAACGCGCCAGTTCTGGTACTGCCCGAGCCCGGCAAAGCGCTGCCGGAATTCCGCAAAATCGTGCTGGCCTGGAATCAGGGCGACGAGGCCCTGCGCGCGACCCGCGCCGCCCTGCCGCTTCTGATCGCGGCCGATCTGGTCAATGTCGTGGTGATCGACCCCCCTGCCCATGGCATAGAGCGCTCCGACCCGGGCGGAATGCTGACCCAGATGCTCGCCCGGCACGGTGTCCAGGCAGAGGTATCTGTTCTGGCCCGCGCGTTGCCGCGCGTCAGCGATGTGCTGCGGCGCCATGTCACGGATCAGGACGCAGATCTATTGGTGATGGGGGCCTATAGCCATTCTCGTCTGCGACAGGCAATCCTGGGCGGCACCACGCGCAACCTGCTGGAAGAAACGCGGGTTCCGGTTCTCATGGCGCGTTGAGCACTACTGTCACCTATCGCGACGCGCAGTCCCGTCGTCAGTCAGGGTGAGCGTGTCGCGATAAGAGGCAGCGACGTTTCACACCAGAAAGCCACCGTCGGAGTCGTCACCGGTCTCCTCTAACAGACGGTCGAAATCTGGGATTATGATCTGGCGCTTACCTTCGGTGACGATCAGGCCTTCCTTGCGCAGGATCGACATCTGACGGCTGACGGTTTCCAGCGTCAGGCCAAGGTATTCCGACATCGCCTCACGGGTCAGCGGTAGGTCGAAGCGCAATTCTCCATCAGAAGCGCGCAACTGCAGCGAGGCATCCCGCCGCGCGATGATGCAGATCAGGCTCGCGATCTTCTCGCGCGCCGTCTTGCGGCCGAGCAGCAGCATCCATTCGCGCGCCGCATCGAGTTCGTCCAGGGTCATCTCGAGCAGGCGTTGCCCGATATGAGGTGTCTTGAGCATGACCTCTTCGAACGGCTTTTTCCGGAAACAGCACATCACCAGATCCGTCGCGGCTGTAACATCATAGGCCGAAGTCTCGCGCCCCGGACGGCCTGCGAAATCCGAGGGAAGCAGTAAGCCCACCATCTGCCGGCGCCCATCTTCCATGGTCTGGCTCAGCGTTGCGATGCCGGTCACCACAGAGGCCACGAAATCCATCTTGTCCCCGGCCCAGACGACTGTCTGACCCGCTTCAAAGCTGCGGTAGAACTTTATCTGCTCCAGCAAATCCAGCTCATCGGTCTCGCAACGCGCGCAGACTGCTCGGTGACGGATCGGGCAATCCTTGCATTCTTGCGAATAAGGCTGAAGTTTGGGCGAGGTCCGAGTCATAAGGGTTGATCTGTATCAATGCAGTGGCGAGGTGAACCGTTAAAACTTAAACCCATGGCAGATGTAAATCAACTCGTACAACTCGGTTTGTTTGATGCACGTGTACCGCGGTATACGAGTTACCCGACCGCGCCTCAATTCTCAGCCTCGGTTGCCGGGTCGGACTTTTCTAACTGGGTCAAGGCGTTAAGGCCTTACACGGAAATATCGCTTTATGTGCATGTGCCTTTCTGTCGCAGACTGTGCTGGTTCTGCGCCTGTCGAACGCAAGGGACGAGCAGCGACACGCCATTGATCGCCTATGTCAAGTCACTCGAACAGGAACTGGAGCTTCTGCGCACTGTGCTACCCGAAGGCGTTACCCTTGCACGACTGCATTGGGGCGGCGGCACACCGACCTTGATGTCGGCTGCGCAGATTCGCGCACTTGGGCGCAAGATCTTCGAAATTGCGCCCATGGCCAAAGGCGGCGAGTTTTCAGTGGAAATAGATCCCAACCAGATCGATGAGGCCCGCCTTGATGCCCTTGCCGACGTCGGTATGAACCGTGCGTCTATCGGCGTGCAGGATTTCGACGCGGAAATTCAGGCGATCATCGGACGAGACCAGAGTTTCGAGATTACCAAGAGCACCGCCGACGCAATTCGAGAACGTGGCATCGATTCGCTCAATGCAGACATCCTCTACGGCCTGCCCAAACAGTCCAACAGGCGCATCTCCGAATCGGTGCAGAAGCTGCTTACGCTCAACCCTGACCGAATCGCTCTGTACGGTTATGCCCATGTGCCATGGATGGCCCGGCGCCAGCAGATGATCCCGTCGGACACATTGCCCCGGCCCGAAGAGCGGCTCGATCTGTTCGACACCGCGCGGCGCCTGTTGTTGTGGGATGGATATGACGAAATCGGGATTGACCATTTCGCCCGCCCGCAAGACGCGCTCGCCAAGGCAGCGCGGGCAGGATCGCTGCGCCGGAACTTCCAAGGCTACACCGATGACACATCTCCCGCTCTGATCGGGCTGGGCGCATCATCCATCTCGCGCTTTCCGCAGGGTTATGCCCAGAACGCCCCCGCGACCGCGCAATGGAAAAAAGCTGTCGAAGCGGGGCAATTCGCAACCGCGCGCGGCCATGTCTTCACCCTCACCGACCACTGGCGGGGGCGAGCCATCGAAGCGTTAATGTGCGATTTTCGTCTGTCACGCGATGAATTGATCGAAAGCTACGGCGCGGATCCGACGATGCTTGATGCACTCATCGAGCGCGTAGTGACCCGCTTTGGCGATTTCGTCAAACGCACACGCGACGGGCTGTTGATCCCGCATGAGGGCCAGCCGCTGACGCGCATGATCGCGACAGTATTCGACGAATACACCCTGTCCCGAGAAGGCCATTCCTCGGCGATCTGAAACGCTCAGATCTCGGCTTCGACAAATCGGATCAGGCGTGGCAGACAAACGCGGCGCAGGTCATAATTCTCGATCACGGTTTGGCGCGCCGTCTGCCGCAGCGACCGGAGGCGCTCGGGAGCGGCCAATGCATCAATCAGCGCCTCTGACCAGCCCTCGATATCGAAGAAATCGACCAGCCGCCCATTAACGCGATCTGTTATGACCTCCTCTACCGGGCCAGTGCGGGATGCGATGACACAGGCCTCCATCGCCATCGCTTCCAGCATCGACCAGGATAGCACGAAAGGTACTGTGAGATAGGCATGCACTCGGCTGATCTGCATCAGGCGCATGAAGTCGGGATATGGCACACGCCCGAGGAAATGGACGCGAGAGAGGTCGATACGCCCGGCCAGTTCGGACAGAAAAACCTCGCGCCATGTTCCCTCGGGGGGCGCAGCGCCATAGCTCACGCCATCGCCGCCAATAATGACCACTTGTGCCGCGGGCCGAGCCTGCAGCACCTCGGGCAACGCACGCAGGAAAATATGCGATCCGCGATAGGGCTCGATATTGCGCGCGACATAGGTCAGTACCTCGTCACCCGCCCGGATCACCCGGCCCGAGGGGAGTGGATACTCCGCCTGTTGATTGGCGGTCAGGGCCTCTGTATCGATGCCATCATGGATGATTGTGATCTTGTCGCGGAAACAGGCCGGAAACGTATCGGCCTGCCACTCTGTCGGTGACAGTGCGGCATCGGCCTGCACCATGGACAGTGCCAGATGCCCCTGCCGGGCAATCACCGAGAGCTGGGCACTCAGATCGTTGCGGCTGAATTCAGGGTCAAAACCGACATCCAGACCCTTAGAGGCATAGTAAAACTCGGCATTTATCAAAAGGCGCGCCTCCGGCCAGACCTCGCGCAGAAACAGCGTCTCGCCCCATCCAGGATGGCCAAATATCACATCGGGGCGGAAGCCCATCTTGTCGCGCAGCTGGATAGCAGCGCGGGCGACTCTATATGCGCGGTCAGTCATTGCCGTGTACGTCGTTCCCAAGCGCGACTGGCGCGGATCGGGTGGTTTGTCCGGCATTGGGTAGCGATAAGTCGGGATCGCTGTAACTTGCTCGTTTTTCTCGGCGGTCAGGGCGACGACCTGATGCCCGCGCACGACCAGCGCAGGGGCAAGGTGACGAAACTGGCCCGGGAAATTCTGGTGGACCAGGAGAATTCGCATCCTTCAGGCCGCGCCGACCGTCGTGATGTCCAGTGCCGCCGCAAGAAGCTGGCGCGTATACGGGTCTTTCGGCGCGTCAAACACCTGATCGATCGGCCCGGCCTCCACCACATCACCCTGTTTCATCACCATCACCTTGTGCGACAGCGCGCGTACCACGCGCAAATCATGGCTGATGAAGAGATATGCCAACCCATGCTTGCGCTGCAAGTTGCGCAGCAGCTCGACGATCTGCACCTGGACAGTCATGTCCAACGCCGATGTGGGCTCGTCCAGCACGACGAGTTTGGGACGCAGGATCATGGCGCGGGCAATGGCAATGCGCTGGCGCTGCCCACCCGAGAATTCGTGCGGATAGCGCTCCATCGTGGTCGGGTCGAGACCGACCTCATCCATGATCTCGGCGACAAGCTCGCGCGATGACCGACCTATCGGCACACCATGCACGCCCAGCCCTTCGGCAATGATCTGCTCCACCGTCATGCGCGGGCTGAGACTGCCGTAAGGGTCCTGAAACACGATCTGCAAATCCCGTCGCAAACTGCGCAGCGCATGCGACTTGCGGCCTTGGATATTGCCACCATCGAACCAGATCGGCCCATCGCTGGATATCAGCCGCAGGATGGCGAGTGCCAGCGTAGTCTTGCCTGACCCCGACTCACCCACGATCCCGAGCGTCTCCCCCGCGCGCAGGGTTATGGAGGCCGCATTCACCGCCTTCACATGGCCAACGGTCCGCCGCAGAAATCCGCGCTGGATGGGAAACCAGATGCGCAGTTCTTCGGTGCGCAGGATTTCCTGCGCTTGGGGCGGCACTGGTTCAGGCGCCCCCTTGGACTCGGCTGCGAGGAGCTTGCGCGTGTAGGGGTGCTGAGGCGCATCAAAAATCTCGTCCGTTGGCCCCTGTTCGACAATCTCGCCACCCTGCATCACGCAAACCCGGTCGGCAAAGCGGCGCACTATGGTCAGATCATGCGTGATGAACAACAGGCTCATCCCCACGGCCCGCTTCAACTCGGCCAGAAGTTCGAGGATCTGCGCCTGAATAGTGACATCAAGCGCCGTGGTGGGTTCATCCGCAACCAGAAGCTCAGGCTCGTTGGCAAGTGCCATCGCAATCATCACACGCTGGCGCTGCCCACCGGAGAGTTGGTGCGGATAGGCCGACAGGCGACTTTCCGCATCTCGGATGCCAACCCTATCAAGAAGTTCCAGCACCCGCGTGCGGGCCTTGGCCCCGCTGATCCCCTGATGGAGCGTCAGGCTCTCTGTGATCTGCTTCTCGATCGTGTGCAGCGGGTTGAGCGAGGTCATCGGCTCCTGAAAGATGAAGCTGATGTCATTGCCACGCACCTGACGCAACTTGCTGTCCGGAGCGCCGACCAGTTCCGACCCCTTGAACTTCACCGACCCCTCGACCCGCGCCGAGTCGGGCAGCAACCCAACCGAGGAGAGCGCCGAGACCGACTTGCCCGATCCCGACTCGCCCACCAGCGCCACCGTCTCACCCTTCTCGAGATGGAAGGAAATGTTGCGCACCGCGCGCACTTCGCGACCTTCCTGAAGGAAGGTCACGGACAGGTCGCGGATATCCAGAACACGGCTCATGAGAAGGTCTTTCTCGGGTCGAAGGCATCGCGCACGCCCTCGAAGATGAACACCAGCAACGAGAGCATGATCGCAAAGGTAAAGAAGGCCGAGAAGCCTAGCCACGGCGCCTGCAGGTTATTCTTCGCCTGAAGCGTCAACTCGCCCAGCGAAGGTGCAGAAGATGGCAGGCCGAAGCCGAGGAAATCGAGTGCCGCCAGCGAACCGATGACGCCGGTGATGATGAAGGGCAGGAAGGTCAGCGTGGCGACCATGGCGTTGGGGAGCACATGGCGGAACATGATCGTCGCGTTCGACACGCCCAGCGCGCGCGCCGCGCGGACATATTCGAAATTCCGCGCGCGCAGGAATTCCGCGCGCACCACACCGACAAGCCCGGTCCAGCCGAACAAAGTCATCAGGAACACGAGTAACCAGAAGTTCATCATGAACATGGATGACAGGATGATGATGACATAAAGCGAGGGCACAGAGTTCCACAACTCAATGACACGCTGAAAGAACAGGTCGATCAGCCCCCCGAAAAAGCCCTGCACTGCCCCGGCGGCAATGCCGATGACCGATGTCAGGACAGTGACCACCAGAGCAAAGGAGATCGAGAGGCGGAAGCCATAGATGATCCGTGCCAACACATCGCGTGCGCGGTCATCAGTTCCCAACAGATGCTGCCCATCAGGTGGCGAGGGTGCAGCACGACCGATGTCGTTGATCGTGTTGAAACTATAGGGGATAAGCGGCCAGAGCATCCAGCCCGGCACGATCTCTTCGCCATCGACAATCCCGGTCTCGGCCTGCGCCATCGCCTCATCCGGGTCGTCAAGGCAAAGCTCGGCCCCGCCGGTGCGGATCAGGCATTGCACTTCGAGACTGCGATAGACCGCCTCGGTCCGGAAATCGCCGCCAAACGCCGTCTCGGCATAGAAATTCTGGATAGGGAAGTGAAAGCTGCCGCGATAATTGATGACGATGGGGCGATCATTGGCGATGAATTCGGCGAAAAGCGACAGACCATAGAGCACGCCGAGGATGATCAGCGACCAGAAAGCGCGGCGATTTGCCCGGAAATTGCGCCAGCGCCGCCGGTTCAGTGCCGAGACAGTGATGCCGAAGCGCTTTGTCGGCTCGGGCATCGGCAGGCGCTTGCCTTCGCCCTCCTCAACAGGGTTGGGGGACACCACAAAGTCTTGAACGCGCTGATCCATGGCTCAGGTCTCCCGCGTCTCGAAATCGATCCGCGGGTCAATCCAGACATACATCAGGTCCGAGATCAGCCCCACCACCAACCCGATCAGACCGAAGACGAAGAGCGTGCCGAACATGACCGGATAATCCCGCGCGACGGTCGCCTCGAAAGCCAGCCGCCCCAACCCGTCCAGCGAGAAAATCGTCTCGATGATCAGCGAGCCGCCGAAGAACACGCCCACGAAAACCGCCGGAAAGCCAGCGATGACAATTAGCATGCCGTTGCGGAACACGTGCCCATAGAGCACCTTGCGTTCGGTCAGGCCTTTGGCGCGGGCGGTCATGACATATTGCTTGCGGATTTCATCAAGAAAGCTGTTTTTCGTCAGCAAGGTCAGCGTCGCAAAGGCCGAAATGGTCGAAGCGATGACCGGCAGCGTGATGTGCCAGAAATAATCGAGCACCTTGCCAATCGGGCTCAGCGTTTCCCACACCTCTTGCGACGATGTCAGCCCGCGTGCCGGGAATATCTGGAAATATGACCCCCCGGCAAACAGCACCAGCAGCAGGATCGCGAACAGAAAGCCCGGAATGGCATAGGCGACGATAATCAGTCCCGAGGTGAAGGTGTCGAAGCGCGTCCCATCGCGCACGGCCTTGCGAATCCCCAGCGGGATCGAGACCAGATAGGCGATCAGCGTCGACCACAGCCCGAGACTGATCGAGACAGGCATCTTTTCCAGAACCAGATCAATCACCGAGATAGAGCGGAAATAGCTCTCGCCGAAGTCGAAGCGAATGTAATTCCACATCATGTGGAAGAAACGCTCCAGCGGGGGTTTGTCGAAACCGAACTCGCGCTCAAGCTGGGCGATGAACTCGGGCGGCAGGCCGCGCGCGCCGCGATAGCGCTCGTTTTCATCCGCCCCAACATTGACGTCTGCGGCGCCGCCATCAAAGGCGCCGAAGACATTGCCCTGCCCCTCCATCTGGGCAATTACCTGCTCGATCGGACCACCGGGTACGAATTGTACCAGAGCAAAGTTGATCACCATGACGCCCAGCAGCGTCGGGATGATCAGAGCCAGCCGTCGCGCGATATAGGCGCCCATGGTTTACCTCAACGCGCCTGCTGCGCGCAGCTCGTCAAAGCGCTCGCTGTCGAACCACCAGAAATCAAGCTCGCCAGTCGAGTAGGGTGGGGTCTCTTCGGGGCGCTGGAAGATATCCCAGTGGGCGACCCAGACCACATCGTTATACCATGCCGGAATGATGAAGAACTCGTAGCGCAGCACGCGGTCAAGCGCCATGAGCGCTGCATCGCGCGTTTCTGGGTCAGGCGCATCGAGCGAGAGGTCGATCACGGCATCCACCAGCGGGCTGCGCAGCCCGGCGGGGTTGAACACGTCATCAGCGGCCTCAGAGCCGAAGCGCTGATGCAGACCAGTGCCAGTATCCATGAACGCAACATATTGATCGAAAATCATGTCATAGTCACGATTGCGGCGCCGATCAGTATGTTGAGCAGGGTCAATGCGCTGATAGCGCGCGTCAATCCCAAGCCCTTGCAGATTCTGGGTAAAGGCGTCGATTATCGAGTCCATCGTCGCGGACCCGGCCGTCGAGACAGGGATCTCGATGGTCATACGCTCGCCATCCGAATTGCGCAACAGACCGGCATCATCGACCGTCCAGCCCGCCTCTTCCAGAAGCGCGCTTGCCCGGCGCACATTGCCGCGATCCACCAGCCGCGCCGGGTTGGATGTGTGCGGCATCCGCGCAGGTTGGGTCATCACTTCCTCGGGCACGAGATCACCCAGAGATTGCAGAAGTTCAAGTTCCAGCCCCTCGGGCGGACCATCGGCCTGGAAGCGCGTGCCTTGCGTGAAAGAGACGCGCTGGCTGAACAGCCCGTATTGCAGAGTGTTATTCGTCCACTCGAAATTCCACGCGAGCGCGATGGCATCACGCACGCGCCGGTCCTGAAGGAAGGGGCGTTCAAGGTTGAAGACAAAACCGGTGGGTGTCGGTGCAAACCCGGTCGGCAATTCGGTGCGCACGACATGACCGCGCGTCATCGCCGGGAAATCATATCCTGTCGCCCATTGCCGGGAGTTATTTTCGGCGCGGAAGGTGTATTCGCCAGTCTTGAACGCCTCGAACGCCGCCGCACCATCAGCAAAATACTCGACACGAATTTCGTCGAAATTGTGCCGCCCGCGATTGATCGGCAGATCGGCGCCCCAGTAATCGGGGTTCCGGCGATAAGTGATGCGGCGATTCACCTCCAGCCCCTCGAGAACGTATGGGCCAGAGCCGGGAGAGATCTCCATGCGCGACTCGTCCAGCCGCGCGCCGGTTTCCTCATACCATGCCTGGGAGAAGACCGGGGTCGAGCCGACCTGGTCAATGAGCGAACGCCGCGAGATGCCATCGGCAAAGGTAAATTTGACAGTGTGGTCATCCAGCGCCTCGGCATCGATTACGCGCGCGCTGACAGCCTGCGCGTATGAGGGCAGGCCTTGTTCCAGAAACAGGTTATGCGAGAAAACCACATCATGCGCGGTCAGTGGAGTGTTATCGGAAAACCGGGCCTCGGGGCGCATATGGAAGATGACCCACTCCTTGGTTTCGGGGTATTCGAGCGAATGCGCCAGCAACCCGTAGCTTTCGCCATAAGCATCGGCCGGAACCAACCCGCTGCCGAAAGGCTCCGATGTCTCGAGTAGGCTCTCATAGATCGAGGAGGAAAACACACCCGCACGCCCACGTCGGGTGAACGGATTCATCGAGTCAAATGTCCCCTGTGCTGAAATCGAGATCGTTCCGCTCTTGGGTGCGTCAGGGTTGACATAGCGTAAATGCTCAAAATCGGGTTCGTAGCTCAGATCACCATAGAAGGAATAGCCATGTGCCTCGATCATCGCAGAGGGGTCTTCGCCCTCGGCTGCGCTCGCCTTGGCGATGCCAAACATCGATATAGAAACCATGAGCAATGACAGGCTGACAAAAGACGAAAAGCGGGGAGTCGGAGCGACCAGGGAACACGTCATGGGGCAATTCCTCCTGTTCGGGCCGTTTCTGAAGTTGGCCTCTGAAACCGTTATCTAGCCTTTGTGGAGCGCTGTCGACATATGCGCAAGGTTTTCACCATGCGGACAAGGTAATTTGATGGCGCTTGATGAAAAGCAAACAGGCCGCCCATAAAGCGGGCGGCCTGTTTTGGGCGTCGAAAATGTGTCGCGTCAGCTTTCACTTTCCATGTAAGCGATCAGGTTTGCCCGATCTTCCACGCTGGCAATGCCACGGAAACTCATCGAGGTGCCCGGGGTCAACGCGTTCGGGTTCTCGATGAAGGCCGAAAGGATCTCCGGGGTCCAGACATCCCCTGCCTGGTTCAACGCGCCAGAATAATTGAAGCCCTCGACCACACCTATCTCACGATTAACGATCCCGTAGAGATGGGGGCCGACACTGTTGCGTCCATCCTCCAGCGCATGGCAGGCCCGGCACTGCGACCAAACGCGCGACCCGGCGCTGGCATCAGCGATTTCGAAAGCCTCCTCGAACGTCAGTTCTGCAACGACTTCGTCCGCAACATCGTCGGCACCCGTGTCAATGACAAAGGCCTGCGGCGCGTCAGCGTTGCGGGGCACGTAAATCGCGGTTGCTGCCCAGTTGCCGAGCAGGAAGACCAGCAACGCCCCGCAAAAAGCCGCAGCTGCCTTGGTGATGACCATCGTGTCGAACATAGCGCATTCCCGGATTAGACGGAGTTCACAGGTATGTATCCGCTTCCCCTTGCCGTTTTCAAGCGGTAGTTAGCGCGACGAAATGCCCATAAGGGCGAATTCTGGTGAGTGTGAGCGGAAACATGACGGGAAAGATCGCATTTCAGGGCGAGCCGGGCGCCTATTCGCACGAGGCCTGCCGCCTAAAGCATCCGGATATGGAGGCAGTGCCGTGTCGCACCTTCGAGGATGTGATCGAGATGGTGCGCGTCGGCAAGGCCGATCTCGCAATGCTCCCGGTCGAGAATTCGACCTTTGGCAGGGTCGCGGACATCCATCATCTGCTGCCCGACTCCGGATTGCATATTCTCGACGAAGCTTATGTGCGGGTGCATATCAACCTGTTGGCCCTGCCCGGTGTGCCCCTGTCCGAGATCACCGATGCCATGAGCCACACAATGCTGCTTGGCCAGTGTCGCGCCTTCCTCAAAAAGCATGGGATCCATCGCGTCAAAGGTGCCGACACCGCTGGCTCGGCGCGCGAGGTCGCGCAAAAGGGGGAGCGTGGACTCGCGGCGCTCGCCTCGGAACTCGCTGGCGAAATTTACGGGCTCGACACCCTCGCCCGCCATATCGAGGATGAGGGCACCAACACCACACGCTTTCTGGTCATGGGGCGCGACTCGGACTATGCGCGGCGCGGACAACACGGCATGATGACAAGCTTCGTGTTCCGTGTGCGCAACATTCCGGCCGCGCTCTACAAGGCAATGGGTGGCTTTGCGACCAATGGCGTCAACATGGTCAAGCTCGAAAGTTACATGGTGGGGGGCTCCTTCACGGCGACCCAGTTCTTCGCCGAGATCGAAGGGCACCCGGACGACCCGAATGTTCAGCTCGCGCTGGAGGAGCTGACTTATTTCAGTTCGTCACTGCGTATTCTCGGAACCTATCCCGCAGATCCCGCGCGGCGCTGATGGCGTAGCTTTGGACGAGGACGGCGCGTTTCATGCCCGCGCGACATAAAACGCGTTGTCATATGAGGCGCGTCAAATTGCCGAGACAATGGGCCGCCCGGCTCAGCCCATCAACTCGATGACCTTCACCAGCGCCGGGCGTTCGAACATCCGCTCGAGATAGTCTGACAGCCGCGGCTCCTGAATCGGAAATTTCGCCACCCGCGCCCACTGCCCGCAATGCGTCAGGATGATGTCCGGCACGGTCATGGTTTGGCCCATCAGAAACGGCCCCTCGCCCATCCTGTGAACCAGCGTTTTCTGGCTGTTGGTGAACTCCCAGATCAGCGACTCCTTGATCGCCGACTGGCGCAGTTCCTCTGGCAGGACGAAGGAGTGCCGCGCCGCCATCCACAGCGCTGCGTCGAATTCGTCGAGCAGAAACTGGGTCAGACTGTCCTGTCGCGCTCGGTCGACGGTTCCGGCCTTATAGGTCAATGCGCCATGCTTGTCGGCCAGATACTGGATGATCGCCGTCGAGTCCGTGATCGGCGTACCATCCTCTATAAGCACTGGCACCTTGCCCGCCGGGTTGAAGCTGACCACACCCTCGGAGCGAGGGGCGGCGGGGACATGCTCGTAAGGTTGTCCCAGCTCCTCCAGCATCCACAAGACCCGCGTGGCGCGGCTGTTGGCACGGCCAATGACTGTATACATTCACTCTCCTGTTGCTAGCGCCGCGCCAGCATCGCAAGCCGGATCAGCGTGCGTTCCATCACTGCCATGCTGGGCGCGTTCGACGCGGAACGCAAGGTCAGATCGGTCTCGATCAACTCGCCAAGCGCGCGTTCAAGCCGCACCACGCCCCATCCTTGCGCCTGCCGCAGAAACCGCTCCCGCCTTGGTCCGAACACTGGCGGGCGCAGGCGTTGAATACCCGCCGAGGGGCCCCCGGGGTCAGAAGTCATCACATGCAGCGCCCGGAAGTGGCGTAGCGCGAAGATGGCGAGTGTGACGGCCGCCACGCCCTGCGACTGAAGCCGCGAAATAAGCGGGCCGATCTGGTCGGACTGACCTTCGGCCACAGCGTGGAGCAAGTCATCAACGGCCGCCTCGGTGCTGGTCGGCGCCACGGCGGCCAGATCGGCGACCGACACGGGGGACGAATCGCCGTGTTTGTAGAGCGCCAGTTTCTCGACCATTTGGTAGAAGTCGCCTGGATCGAGCGCACGCGACAGAGCTGTCAGATCGCGCAGGGCTTCGGCGCCCATGTTCAACCCCGCGCGGGCCAGCATGGCCTCGATCTCGTCGCGCGACGGGGGGTCATCGTAGATGCCGATTGCCGCAGCACTCTTGCTGTTCTCGAACCCCTTGCGGAGTTTCGACGATGCCTTGAGTGCGCCTGCAGTGATGACAAGCTGCGCATCTCCTGCGCGCCAGTCCTGCAAGGCAGCAAGCAGGGGCTCGGCATGCGTTTCATTGGCCTCTTCGACCAGCACCACACGCGGGCCGGGGAAGAAGCCCTGCGCCTTGAGCAGATCACCCAGCGGCGTACCGCGGCGCATGTCGGCGGCTTGCACGCGCTCCAGCCGAATCTCGGCCTCGCCCTGCGGCCCGACCATCGCCTCAACCAGTTCCTGCCGCTTGAGCGCAACCCGCATCGCATCCGGACCATAGAGCAGGACGCCAGCCAGCGAAGGGTCCGGCCTAGCGACCAGTCGGGCCAGATCGCGCGGATTCAGTTTCATTCCGCAAGCGCAGCGATCAGCCGCGCAGACACCTGATCGGCCAGAATCCGCATCAACCGCGCCTCGGCATCTTCTTGCGCGCGGCGGGTGGCAAGCTGGGTGTCCGTGGTCGAGTAATTGGTGACATTGCGCAGGCTGCCTTCGGTCACCACTTCTTCGCTGGCCATGTTGCGGAGGACATAATCGATAGTGCCCAGAATCGATATTCGCGTCTCGCCCAGCCCTGCCACGCGCGCTGCACCGCGCTCGGAGGTGGCGATCTGATAGTCGAGCCGGTAGCGCGGCGCGCCCGGACGACCCAAGCGCTGCTCGAAGGCCGCGACAAAATCGAAATCCTTGCTGGTCTGAGGGTCGGCTGCGAGGACTTGTCCGCGCAACGCCTGCCCTGCACCACCGGGCGCATAGGCCGGAGTGAAACCGCAGGCTGCCAGAGGCAGGGCCAGAAGGCCCGCCAGCAGTGCTCTGCGATCAGATAACAACATTCACGATCCGCCCCGGCACGACGATCAATTTCTTCGGCGCGGCCCCAGCCAGCGCCTTGACAACAGCATCATCCGCCAGAGCCAGTTTTTCAACCTCTTCCTTGCTGGCCTCGGCGCCGACCTCGATCTCGCTGCGCCGTTTGCCGTTGATCTGGATCGGCAGTGTGAGGGTTTCGCGCACCAGCATGGCGGGGTCGGTCCTGGGCCAATCCGCTTCGGAGACCAGCCCCACGCCGCCTTGCCGCGCCCAAACCTCCTCGGCCAGATGCGGCACCATCGGCGCCATGAGCTGCGCCATGGTGCGCATCGCGACTTTTTGCGCTGCACCCGAGGCTTCACTCCGAGAGAGCGTGTTTGTGAAACTGTAGAGTTCAGCAATCGCCTTGTTGAAGGCGAACCCCTCGATGGCTTTGGTGATGTCGGCAATGGCGCGGTGCATGGCGCGCATCAGCTCGGTATCGGCATCACAGGGCGTGCCTTCACCCATCGCCGCGATCCGCTCGCTCAGCGCCCAGACGCGGCCCAGATGCTTGAAGGTCGCCTCGGCCCCGGCGCTCGTCCATTCCACATCGCGCTCGGGCGGGCTGTCGGAGAGGACGAACCAGCGCGCCGTATCGGCGCCGAAGGCTTCGACAATCGCCACCGGGTCGACCACGTTCTTCTTGGATTTCGACATCTTGGCCGAGGGAATGACCCGGACAGGCTCGCCCGTCGCTTTCAGCAACCCGTTTTCGACATCTTCGGGCAGGTGATAGACTGGACGGCCCTTCTCGTCGCGCGTCTCATAGATCTCATGCGTTACCATGCCCTGCGTGAACAGCGCATCAAACGGCTCTTTCGCGCTCTCGGACAGGTGCCCGGTTTTCACCATCGCGCGCGCGAAGAAGCGCGAATACAGCAGGTGCAGGATCGCATGCTCGATCCCGCCGATATACTGGTCCACATTCATCCAGTAATCAGCCTCGGCCCGGTCGGTGGGCGTGGTCGCGCGGGGCGAGGTGAAGCGGGCGTAATACCAGGACGAATCGACAAAGGTGTCCATCGTATCCGTCTCGCGCTGCGCCGCCTCACCGCATTTCGGGCAAGTACAGTTGCGCCAGCTCGGGTGACGGTCGAGCGGATTGCCCGGCACCGAGAAATCGATCGGCACGCCGTCCTCGTCATAGGGCAGCGCGACGGGCAGGTTTTCCTTGCGCTCGGGCACGACACCGCAACTCGGGCAATGCACGACCGGAATCGGACAGCCCCAATAGCGCTGGCGGCTCAGCCCCCAGTCGCGCAAGCGGTAATTGGTCACGCCATGCCCGACCCCGCGCGCTTCACAAAACGCGATGGCCGCCTCGACAGCATCCGCGCCGGTCTGGACCTCCTCGCCCGCGAAACCGCGCACATAGCGCACTTTCTCGGTCTTGGGCGGGACAAATGCCGTGTCGGTAACAGGCGTCTCATCATCCAGCGCAAAGAACACATCCGGGTGCGGCAGCCCGTATTTACGCGCGAAATCCAGGTCGCGCTGGTCATGCGCCGGACAGCCGAAAATCGCGCCGGTGCCATAATCCATCAGGATGAAATTCGCGATATAGACCGGCAATTCCCATTCATTATCAAACGGGTGCCGCACGCGAATGCCCGTATCATGGCCGCGTTTCTCGGCCTTTTCGAGCGCCTCTTCGGTGGTGCCGATCTTGCGGCACTCGGTCACGAAAGAGGCCACTTCCGGCTCATGCCGCTCCAGATGCTTGGCCAGTGGATGGTCGGGCGAGACCGCAACGAAACTCGCCCCCAGCAGCGTATCGGGCCGCGTGGTGTAGACCTCGATCCGGTCGAACCCCTCTGGTGCGTCCAGAGTCGAGAACGCGAACTGCAAGCCCCGCGACTGCCCGATCCAGTTGCGCTGCATCAGCCGCACCTTTTCCGGCCAGTCCTTCAGCCCGTCCAACGCCTCGAGCAATTCCTGCGAATACTCCGAGATACGAAAGAACCATTGTGTCAGCTCGCGCCGCTCGACCTCGGCGCCCGAGCGCCAACCCTTGCCGTCGATCACCTGCTCATTGGCCAGAACCGTCATGTCGACGGGGTCCCAGTTCACCACGGCATTCTTGCGATAGACCAGCCCGGCCTCGAGCATGTCCAGAAACATCGCCTGTTGCTGGCCGTAATATTCCGGGTCGCAGGTGGCGAATTCGCGGCTCCAGTCGATGGACAGGCCCAAAGGCTTCATCTGCGCGCGCATGTCGGCGATATTGCCATAGGTCCAGTCTTTCGGGTGCCCGCCCGAGGCCATGGCAGCATTCTCGGCCGGCATCCCGAACGCATCCCAGCCCATCGGGTGCAGTACCGAGAAACCCTGCGCCATCTTGTAGCGCGCGACCACATCGCCCATCGTGTAATTGCGCACAT
>REER01000099.1 GCA_007694945.1 Paracoccaceae bacterium
CCTGCGCGCGCGAGGGGATTACCGGCAAGATCATCCCCGGCATCATCCCGATCGAGAACTGGTCCGGCATCCGGAAATTCGCGCTGGCGACCGGGGCGAGCGTGCCGCAATGGCTTGATGATGCCTTCGAAAAGGCCGCGCGCGACGGGCGCGAGGACTTGCTGGCGACTGCGCTTTGCACCGAGATGTGCGACCGGCTGGTGCGCGAGGGGGTGGAAGACCTGCATTTCTACACCCTCAACCGCGCGCATCTGACCCGCGATGTGTGCCATGCGCTGGGGGTCGTGCCGCAGGTCGCGCTCGAGAAAGTGGCCTGAGCCCGTTTCCCGAAAAGCGCTCGCAAGCCAGACCCACCCACTCGCCCTTGCCCGGCTTGTGGGCGCCGCCCGATGCGGCTGCATCGGGACTTGGGCCTTGACCGTGGCGTGAAAACTGCGTAGCGGCTGAGGGGGGCCGGTCAGGCTCGTGGCGCTTTGTTTTCCGGATTGCGGGCCACGTTAAACATGCCGCTAAAGAGGTCAGGGCGTTGCCCCCGGCCTGTGGACAGGTCCGGGGGTTTTCTTTTGGCCGAAAGGGTCGCGCGGGATGGCACAGGATTGGGGCAAGCGCACGAAGCTGGTGCATCAGGGGGCGCGGCGCAGCCAGTATGGCGAGGTGGCCGAGGCGATCTATCTGACTCAGGGCTTCGTCTACCCGAGCGCCGAGGCCGCCGAGGCGCGGTTTCTGGAAGCCGGAGCGGATGAGTTCATCTATGCCCGCTATGGCAATCCGACTGTCGCCGTATTCGAGGAGCGTATCGCCGCGCTGGAGGGCACCGAGGACGCCTTTGCCACGGCCTCGGGGATGGCGGCGGTCGCGGGTGCGCTGGCCTCGATGCTGCGGGCGGGGGATCATGTGGTCTCATCGCGCGCGCTGTTCGGCTCCTGCCTCTATATTCTCGAAGAGGTGCTCACGCGGTATGGGGTCGAGGTCACGTTCGTGGACGGGACCGATCTGGATCAATGGCAGGCCGCTTTGCGGCCGGATACCAAAGCCGTGTTCCTCGAGACAGTCTCCAACCCGACGCTGGAAGTGATCGATCTCGAGGCCGTGGCCAGACGCGCCCATGACATGGGCGCGCTTGTCGTGGTGGATAATGTCTTTGCGACACCCGTCTTCAGCCGCGCAGTCGATCTCGGCGCAGATGTGGTCATCTATTCCGCGACCAAGCATATAGACGGGCAGGGGCGTGCTCTGGGCGGTGTGATCTGCGGCACGCGCGAATTCATCCGCAAGACGGTCGAGCCCTACATGAAACACACCGGCGGCGCGCTCTCTCCCTTCAACGCCTGGGTAATGCTGAACGGGTTGACCACGCTCGATCTGCGCGTGCGCGCGCAGGCCGCTTCGGCGCAGACGATTGCCGAGGCGCTGGAAGGGGATGCGCGGGTGGCCCGCGTGCTCTATCCAGGCCTTGCCAGCCACAAGCAGCACGCCATTGCCAAGGCGCAGATGGGGGGCTTCGGCACAGTGCTCGCGCTCGATCTGACGGGCGGCAAGGAGGCCGCCTTTCGCTTTCTGAACGCGCTGCAAGTGGCTGTGATCTCGAACAATCTCGGTGATGCCCGCACCATCGCCACGCATCCGGCCACGACAACGCATCAGCGCCTGCCGGATGACCAGAAAACCGCTTTGGGGATCACACCGGGTTTGATCCGGTTGTCGGTCGGGCTCGAAGATACGGCGGATCTGATCGCGGATCTGCACCGCGGACTCGATATGATCTGAGCCGCGGGGCGCGACGTATTATCTGTGGAAAAGCAAAAACCACTGCCTATCTCTCACGGCAGACAGGAAGGAAATCCCACAATGAATATTCACAATCCCAACCTCGACATCACGCCCAGCCGTGATGACGCCGAAGCTGCCCTCGATATCCTGCGCCGGTTCACCGACAGGGCCCCCGCCGAGGAGCGCGCGCGCGTCGAGGCCGGAGTGACAAGTCTGCTGCCAGCGGCAGGGTATCCGGTGTTCAACCGTGACTACCCTGAGGAGTTTGCGGTTGATTCCGCCTATAAAGCGGGCCTGCCCGACCTGCAGAATGGCCCTTCCAGCCTGATCGTCGGTGCAAAGGCGCCGATCCAGCATGTCGGGATCTCCAACTTCCGCCTGCCGATTCGCTATCACACGCGCGACAATGGCGATCTGACGCTCGAGACATCGGTCACGGGCACAGTGAGCCTCGAGGCCGAAAAGAAAGGCATCAATATGAGCCGGATCATGCGCAGCTTCTACGCGCATGCCGAGCGCACCTTCAGCCTTGATGTGATCCGCGCCGCGCTGGACGATTACAAGGCCGATCTGGAGAGTTTCGACGCGCGCATCATGATGCGCTTCTCCTTCCCGATGAAGGTGGAGGCGCTGCGCTCGGGTCTCGCGGGCTACCAGTATTACGACATCGCGCTGGAACTGGTCGATCAGGGCGGGGTGCGCCAGACCTTCCTGCATCTGGATTATGTCTATTCCTCGACCTGCCCCTGTTCGCTGGAACTGAGCGAGCATGCGCGCGCGACGCGCGGCCAGTTGGCTACGCCGCATTCGCAGCGCTCGGTCGCGCGGGTCTCGGTCGAGGTGCAAGAGGGCCGCAAACTGTGGTTCGAGGACCTGATCGACCTCTGCCGCGCCGCCGTGCCGACCGAGACCCAGGTGATGGTCAAGCGCGAGGATGAACAGGCCTTTGCCGAGTTGAATGCCGCCAATCCGATCTTTGTCGAGGATGCGGCGCGCAGCTTCTGCGCGCAGCTCGACAGCGATCCGCGCATCGGGGATTTCCGGGTAGTGGCCAGCCATCAGGAAAGCCTGCACAGCCATGATGCTGTAAGTGTGCTGACGCGCGGCGAAAGCTTCCAGGCCGCGAGCCTTGACCCGCGCCTGTTTGCAAGCCTGATCCATACCGGGTGATGGGGCCAGTCAAGTCCGAAACAGTCCGGCCCTTGCGGTCCGGACTGTTTCGCGTTCGAGAAGGCTTTTGCAGCAGATGCGTTCGCGCTAGCATCGCCCCATGAGTGGCCAACCAATTCCGATCCTGACAGTTACGCTCAACCCTGCGCTAGACCTGTCGGCGCATGTAGACGCCATGGTTGCCGGACCCAAGCTACGGCTCGACAGGCCTCACGTCGAACCGGGGGGAGGTGGGGTGAACGTGGCCCGTGCGGTCCATGAACTGGGTGGTGCGGTAGAAATCTGGGTTGCGCTGGGCGGCACGGCAGGCGCGCAACACCGGGACTTGATGGAGGGGCAGGGGTTGCTCGTGCATGGGTTCGAGGTTGCGGGCGAGACCCGCGCCAATTGGGCGATCTCGGATGCGACTGGTGCGCAATTCCGCCTGCAACTGCCCGGACCGGAGTGGAGCGAGGCAGAGGGCGATGGAGCGCTGGCCGACATCTCGAACCGCGCTGACGGGATTGTCGTGCTCTCGGGCAGCCAGCCCCCCGGATTGGACGCAGAGTTTCCGCAACATCTGGCCGCAAGTCTGGTCAGCGGGTGTCGGCTAGTGGTCGATACCTCAGGCGATGCCTTGCGCCAACTTGTCGAGCATCCGCGTGCGGAAGTTCCGCCCTTCCTGCTCAGGCTCGATCAGGCCGAGAGCGAAGCACTGGCGGGAGCGCCGCTGGGCTCGGTCGTCGACAGCGCAGCGCTGGCCCGCGCGCTGCTTGCGCGCGGGGTGGCGACATGGATCTGTCTGGCGCGCGGGGCCGAGGGCTCGGTGCTGGTGGGGCAAGAGGGCGCATGGCACTGCCGTGCGCCCAAAGTCGAGGTTGCGAGCAAGGTGGGCGCAGGCGACAGTTTCACTGGCGCTTTCGTGCTGGCGCTGGCGCAGCACGCGCCCCCGCAAGAGGCTCTGCGGCATGGCACGGCGGCCGCAGCGGCCGCCGTCATGACCGACGGCACAGCGCTCTGCCGCAGCACAGATGTCGCGCGACTCGCGCCGGACTGCGCGTTGCGCCAGCTTGACGCTTGACACGTTGCGAGCCTCAGGCAAAGGCTGCGATCCATGCTTGATGTGCGTCCCGTTGTTCATCTGATCGGTCTGTTGGGCCTTGCCATGGGTGGGTTGATGCTGGCCCCCATGGCAGTGGACTGGCAGGCAGGTAATCCGAACTGGGACGCCTTTGCCCGTGCGGCCTTTCTGACTTGCCTGCTCAGCGGTGTCGCGGCGCTCAGCACCCGCGATGCGCTCAAGGCCGGGCTTGGGCGTCGGCAGTCCTTTCTTCTGGCCGCGAGTGTATGGGCCGTGCTGCCCGCGCTCGGCGCGCTCCCGTTCATCCTCGGGGCACCGAAAGCGAACCTCACCCATGCCTATTTCGAGGCCATGTCGGGCATGACCACCACGGGCACGACAGTCTTTGTCGGGCTTGAACATCTGCCGCCCGGTGTGCTGGTCTGGCGCTCGATGCTGCAATGGCTGGGCGGGCTGGGGATTGTTGTGGTGGCACTGGTCTTTCTGCCCGCGCTGCGCGTGGGCGGCATGCAGCATTTCCAGTCCGAGGCGTTTGACACGATGGGCAAGGTTCTGCCTCGGGTCTATGACATTTCTGCAGCCCTGCTGCAGGTCTATCTCGGCCTGACGCTGGCGGCGATCGTCGCCTATATGGCCTTCGGAATGAGCGGGTTCGATGCCATCAACCACGCCATGACCACCATCGCCACAGGCGGGTTTTCGACCTCGGATGCCTCCTTCACGGCCTTTACCGGGCCGCTCGAATATGTCTCGACCCTGTTCATGATCCTCGCCGGGCTGCCCTTCATCCGCTTCATCCAACTGCTGGGCGGATCATGGCGCGCAGTGCTGCGCGATGTGCAGGTGCGGGCCTTCCTGCGTTGGACAGCCTATGCCGTGGGCGCGGTGATCCTCTACCGGATGGGGACGAGCGAGGCGGGGTTTCTCGATATCTTGCGTGGCACGATGTTCAATGTGGTCACGCTGTTCACCGGGACAGGCTATGGCAGCGAGGATGTCTCGGACTGGGGCGACTTCCCGCTCTTGGTGGTGGTGCTGGTGGGCTTCATCGGGGCCTGCACCGCCTCGACCGGATGTTCGCTCAAGATTTTTCGCTATCTGGTGCTGTTCGAGGCGATCCGCGCCCAGATGCAGCGCCTGCGCCGCCCGAATGAGGTGCGTAACTTGCGCCTAGGCGGGAAACGGCTTGAGCCGGATGTTGTGTCCTCGGTGGTCGTGATGTTCACGGTATTTGTCGCCGGGTTCATGCTCCTCACAGTGGCGCTGTCACTGGTCGGGCTGGAATTGCGCACGGCGATCACAGCGGCCTGGACCGCGATCTGCAATGTCGGCCCGGTCTTCGGGCCGGAGGTCGGCGACAGTGGTGCGGTGGATGGCTTTCCCCAGGTTGCGCAATGGTTGATGATCTTCGGAATGTATCTGGGGCGGCTGGAGGTGCTGGCCGTGCTGGTGCTGCTATTGCCGCGTTTCTGGCGCGACTGAGTGCGGGAGGGGGCAGGGATGATCTGGCACAGGCAGGCCATGCAAACCGCGTTGGAAGAAGCGCCCGCTCAGGGCGCCCGCCCACCCTCCCATGGCCCTTCGCGGGCGCTGCCCATGCCTGCTGCGGCATGGGCGGGCCAGAGCCGCTGCGATAAGGAATTGACATGAAGCCGTTTCTGATCCTGCAATTGCGCCCCGAACAGGAAGCAGCGGACGAGGAATTCGCGGCCCTGCTGCGCCGCGCGGGCCTTGGGCCCGATGCGGTCCGGCGCATCCGGCTGGATCAGGAAGACCTGCCTGACAAGCTCGACCTGAACAGCTTTTCGGGCGTGATCGTGGGCGGCGGCCCCGGCTGCGTGAGCGATCCGCCCGAGACCAGACCACCGCTGGAAGCCCATATCGAGGCGCAGATCCTCGGTCTCATGCCGCAGGTCATTGCAACGCGCACGCCCTTTCTGGGGTGCTGCTACGGGATCGGCATTCTGGGTGCGCATCTCGGCGCGCCGGTCTCGAAGGCGTATCATAGCGAGCCCATCGGCCCGATCATCTGCACCAGACGCCCCGAGAGTGCGGGCGACCCGCTGCTCGACGGCCTGCCCGAGCAGTTCACCGCTCTTGTCGGGCACAAGGAGGCGCTCGATGCACTGCCACGCGGCGCCACGCATCTGCTCGAAGGCGCGCGCTGCCCGATCCAGATGCTGCGCTTTGGCGACCGTGTCTATGCCACGCAATTCCATCCCGAAGCCGATGGCGCGAGCTTTGCGCTGCGTATCCGGGTCTATTGCGACAAGGGGTATTTCCACCCCGACGAAGCCGAGAGTCTCACCGCGCGCTGCGCCGATGTGCGGACCGAGACTTCGGGCCGCATCCTCGCCAATTTCGCGCGCCATTTTGCGCAGGGCTGACGCGCAACCGGCTCATTTTCTTGCCGAAAATACTCAATCCACCGTTGCGCCACGGCGCTCGGCCAGACTAGTACACCAGCGCCCGTCACTCAGTTCCAGCAGGAGACCAGCACTGTAAGATCTGGCGCGATGCGGGTGAGCGTCGCGTCAGGCACCACGACATCGTCGCGCAGCGTCCCGCCCGAGACCTGTGCTCCGCGCAGGAAATCGAGGATCACCTGCGCATCCACAGCGTAATTCACATCCGCTGGCCATTGCCGTGCGCCGTCCTGCGGCTGCCCGGTCAGAAGGCCGATCACCGCGCCATTGGGGCCGAAGACGGGTCCGCCCAGATCGCCCGGCATCACTTCGGCGCTGAGACGCAGAATACCGGTCTCGCCCTGCATGCCCTGCGTATCCTCGACCCTGCCATTGGTCAGAATCGGGCGCGACAGGACATCCTCGAAGGAAAAGCCCGAAATCCGGATCTTGGCCCCGAGCGGTGGCTCGCCGTCATTGAACTGAGCGAAGGCCAGCGGCACCAGCGGGGTTTCTGGTTGCAGGACCGCAAGCCCCAGCGCTTCGTCACGCGCCACGACACGAGCGTTATAGGCCTCGTCGATCGTCACCCGGCCACACTCGGCCACTGCCGCCGCCGAGGTCAGCACCGTGCCGGTCGCATCGACATAGAAGCCCGAGCGCGAGAAATCCGGGCGCCGTATGCTCAGCCCCGCAAGCAGATCGCCCCGCCGCACTGTGCTGGCCTGCCCCGCACTCTCGGGCAGCGTACCGGGCAGGGTGGCGAAACTCGCCTCCATCATCGGCAGGACGCGGGCCATCTG
This sequence comes from Paracoccaceae bacterium, assembly GCA_007694945.1. Classification (GTDB taxonomy): domain Bacteria; phylum Pseudomonadota; class Alphaproteobacteria; order Rhodobacterales; family Rhodobacteraceae; genus Roseinatronobacter. Next base: position 7,209 of record REER01000099.1, read on the forward strand.
CTCGTCGCGCTCGGGCGTCCAGATCAGGGTCCAGCCCTTGATCTCGCCATTGCGGAACTGCGCCACTGTATGCGAGCGCAACGTGTCGCTCTGCCCGGTCAGCACGAAGGAATTCTGCCGCCGCTCGCGTGCGCCTTCCAATGGCACAATCTCGAGAGTCTGCATGATCTCATAGAGCCCGAACAGCGTCGCCTGCGTGCCCTCCTGGCTGATCAGCAGCACCCGCACGCCACTGTCATCGCGCTCGAAATAATGCGCGAATGGTGTCTCATGGCGGTCGAAGGCGACCATGGCCATCGGCAGGTCGATGCTGATGCCCGCCACCTCGTCGCGAACCGTTTCCATGCCGAGTGCCGCAAGCTCAGCCTCATACTCGGCCAGCAATTCGGCCCGCTGGCGGGTGGTGAGAACCCCTGTCGTCTCATATCCGCGATCTTCTTGCCATGCGGCCATGGAGCGGCGCGTGCCGGGACCGAAGGCGGCATCAATCGCCAAGGTATAATAACCGAACCATTGTAACGCGGTTTGCAACTCGGCGCGCCCGTCACGGTCCAGAAGGCGCTCGGAGGCCTGCGCTTCGCGCAGGGTTTCTTCCGGCTCTGGTTCAGGCTCAGGCTCGGGTTCTGCCGCGGCCAGCAGCTCTTGGTCAGGCTCGGCGATTGCTTCGGGTTCGGGCATGGGTTCGAGCGCAGATGCACCAACAACCGGATAGACCTGTTCCAGATAATCCGACCCGGTGCTGACAAAGGCATCTGCGGGGATCGCTCTCTCGGCGCGCAACTGGCGGCGCACGGTAAAGGCATCAATCTCGTTTTCATAGGGGCCGATGCTCAACGCATACCAGTTGCTCGGCAGCCGAAACCCGCTGACACTGCCCAGCCGCGCCTCGATCTGCGCGGCACGCTCCAGCGCCATGTCAAGCTCGCGATGCGCCTCGACCTGAACCCAGCGCTGCTCCTGTGCCGAGGCAGACTGACCGGCGAAGCTCGCTGCTATCGAAACCGACGCCGCAAGCAACGCTGTGCGGCCGAACACAGATGTCATTGTAAGAAGCCCTCTCCTGAAAACCTAAGACCTTGCACGCGCGTCGTGGGCGACAGGTTTGCCCGTTGACCCTTGGCAGAGGCTTGCCTATTGAGGCGCAGCATTAAGAAAAACAGCGCGTATGACAAGAGGCGGCGATGCCCCGGACCCCTGAAAATCGATCACAAAAGCCCCAGTGCTTTCAAGATATTCTGCTGCGTTTGCAGGATTATTGGGGCGCGCAGGGCTGCGCTGTGCTGCAACCCTATGACATGGAGGTGGGCGCCGGCACCTTCCACCCGGCCACGACTTTGCGCGCGCTGGGCACCCGGCCCTGGGCGGCCGCCTATGTCCAGCCCTCGCGCCGCCCTACGGATGGGCGCTATGGCGAGAACCCCAATCGGCTGCAGCATTACTACCAGTATCAGGTGATCATCAAACCATCGCCCCCCGACTTGCAGGAGCTTTATCTCGGCTCGCTGCGCGCCATCGGCATTGATGATAGCCTGCATGATATCCGCTTTGTCGAGGATGACTGGGAGAGCCCCACGCTAGGCGCCTGGGGTCTGGGCTGGGAGGTCTGGTGCGACGGGATGGAAGTCAGTCAATTCACCTATTTTCAACAGGTTGGCGGGCATGATTGCCACCCGGTCTCGGGCGAGTTGACCTATGGGCTGGAGCGGCTGGCGATGTATGTGCTGGGTGTCTCGCACGTCATGGAGATGCCCTTCAATGCGCCTGACGCGCGCATTCCGCTGAGCTATGGCGACGTGTTTCGCCAGACCGAGCAGGAATATTCGCGGCATAATTTCGACGGTGCCGACACGGAAAAACTCTTCGAGGATTTCCGCAAGGCCGAGGCCGAGTGCGCGCGCCTGCTGGCGATGGACCCTGAAGACGCCGGTTTCGGCGGGCGGCGCAACATCATGGTCCACCCCGCCTATGACCAGTGCATCAAGGCCAGCCACATCTTCAACCTGCTCGATGCCCGCGGGGTGATCTCGGTCACCGAGCGGCAGGCCTATATCGGGCGGGTGCGGGCGCTGGCGAAGCTCTGCGCCGATGCCTTCGTGCAGACCGAAGCGGGCGGGGCGGCAGCCTGATGGGGCGCTTTCTTGTCATTCTGCTTCTGGGTTCGACGGTTCTTGCCGGGGTCGGGGTGTGGTATCTTCAGGTCCATGGCCTCTATGGGGAACTGCCAGCGCAGGACAGCGTCATGCTGACACCCCTTGGCGCGGCCAGCGCGCAGCCCTTCCCGGTGCAAAACTTCGAGGGCATCGATTCCGACAGCTCGCCCATCCGTTACCGTGCCTGTTTCGACACCGATGCTGACCCCGCACAACTCACGCCCTATACAGGCGCCACTCCGCTCAACGCGCCCGGCTGGTTCTCCTGCTTTGACGCGGGTGAGTTGACCGCCGCGCTCTCCGAGGGCCGCGCGCAGGCCGTCATGGGGGTGTCGCACATCCGCTATGGCATTGATCGCGTTGTCGTTCTGATGGACGGGCGCGGATACTCCTGGCAGCAGATCAACCCCTGCGGCACGGCCCATTTCGATGGCGACCCGGTCCCTCCCGGCTGCCCGCCACCCCCCGAACGCTGAGGCTCTCATGGCTGACCTTCTGATCGAGCTTTTCTCCGAGGAAATTCCCGCGCGCATGCAGGCCGGGGCCTGTGATGCGTTCAAGCGGCTGATGACCGATGGTCTGGTCGAGGCCGGGCTGATCTATGCCGAGGTGCAGGCCTTCGCGACGCCACGCCGTCTGGCGCTGGCGGTGCAGGGGCTGACCGAGCATTCGCCCACCACCCGCGAAGAGCGGCGCGGCCCCAAGGTTGGGGCACCTGAGAAGGCGGTGGAGGGCTTCCTGCGCTCGACCGGGCTCGCACTGGAGGATCTGGAGATCCGCGACGACAAGAAGGGTCAGGTTTATATGGCCGTGATCACCCGCGAGGGGCGGCCTGCGGCGCAGATTGTGGCCGAAGTGCTGGAGCATGTGATCCGCCATTTCCCATGGCCGAAGTCGATGCGCTGGGGTGAGGGCAGCTTGCGCTGGGTGCGGCCGCTGCATGGCATTCTGTGCATCCTGTCGACCGAGGCGGGCGCCGAGGTGGTGCCGCTGGAGGTGGACGGGATCGTTGCGGGGGACGTGACTCGCGGGCATCTTTTCATGGCACCGGAGCCGGTTTCTGTCGTGAGTTTCGAGGATTATCAGGCGAAGCTCAAGCGCGCCAAGGTCATTCTCGACCCTGCCGAGCGCGCAGAGCATATCTGGAACGAGGCACGCCAGATGGCTTTTGCCGCCGGGTTGGAACTGGTCGAGGACAAGGGCCTGCTGGCCGAAGTGGCCGGGCTGGTGGAATGGCCCGTCGTGCTGATGGGGCGGATCGACGAGGGTTTTCTGGGCCTGCCACCCGAAGTGTTGCAAACCTCGATGAAGGAACATCAGAAGTTCTTTTCGCTGCGCGACTCGAAACAGGGGCAGATTGTTGGATTTGTGACAGTTGCCAATCGCGAAACAGTCGATCACGGCGCCACGATCCTTGCCGGAAACCAAAAGGTTCTGACTGCAAGGCTCTTGGATGCAAAGTTTTTCTGGGAAAACGACTTGCGGACCGTACAAGAGGGCGGATTAGAGGCAATGGGCGCTGGCCTCGCAAATGTGACATTCCACAACAAGCTCGGATCGCAGGCCGATCGCGTCGAGCGCATCGCGGCACTCGCCCGCGAGATCGCCCCGCTTGTGGGCGCTGACCCTGCGCTGGCCGAACAGGCCGCGCGCGTGGTCAAGGCCGATCTGCGCTCGGAAATGGTCGGCGAGTTCCCCGAATTGCAGGGGCTGATGGGCAGCTATTACGCGCGGGCCGCCGGTCTGCCCGAAGAGGTGGCGCGGGCCTGTGTCGAGCATTACCAGCCGCTGGGGCCATCGGATTCAGTGCCCTCCGCGCCGGTTTCAGTGGCGGTAGCGCTGGCCGACAAGATCGACACGCTGACGGGGTTCTGGGCGATTGATGAAAAGCCCACCGGCTCGAAAGACCCCTACGCGCTGCGTCGTGCTGTGCTTGGCGAGGCTAGGTTGACAGTTTCGAACGATGTAGGCCTACATCTTGAACGTGTTCTGGAAACAAGCTTTCGCAGCCTTTTCAGCCAGTGGAAAAAGAAAGATCGGTTGTTCAAGTTTAATCCGCTCTGGAAGAAGGAAAAAGGCCAGCCGCAGGTCATTAGATCGACTGATCCGGATACGGACTTAGAAGGCAACAATTTGTTTCTCGTAGGCGAGAACTTCACTAAATCGAGTGATCTATCCGACAGTTGGATGACGCGGTTGAAGCCTCCATCCGACTTCCTTTCCGACCTCCTCACCTTCTTCCACGACCGCCTCAAGGTCCATCTGCGCGACCAGGGCATCCGCCATGACGTGATCGACGCCTGCCTCGCCATGCCCGGCAATGACGACCTCACCCTACTGGTCAAACGCGCGGAAGCGCTCAGCGCCTTCCTGAAAACCGCAGATGGCGAGAACCTGTTGCAAGGCTTCAAGCGCGCCAACAACATCCTGACCCAGGCCGAGGCCAAGGACGGGGTCGAATATTGCTTCGGCCCCGATCCGAAACTGGCCGAAACCCCCGAGGAAACTGCGCTTTTCACGGCCCTCGACCGCGCCGAGGCCGCCATCGCCCCGGCCATGAAGGCCGAAGACTTCGCGCAGGCCATGGCGGCGATGGCGGCGCTCCGCGCACCGATCGATGCGTTTTTCGAGGCAGTGCAGATCAATGCCGAGAACCAGATCATCCGGCGCAACCGGCTGAACCTCTTGCACCGCATCCGCGCGACCTGCCTGCAAGTGGCGGACCTGACCCGAGTGGAGGGCTGAGGGTGGGTCAATGACCCACCCTACGGAATGCGCTGCCCTGTAGGGTGGGTGATTCCACCCACCCTCGGCAGCAGCGACAGTGAACAAGGGCTTGTTTCCGAAGCGCAACAGCCTATGCTGCACTGCAGCCAGAAAGCCCCCGCCATGCCGAAGTACCTGACCCTCACCGACTACGCCCAGATCACCGGTTCGGCACCGATCAAGCGCGAGACACATGGCTGGCGTGCGAAATGCCTGCAGCGGCTGGTGCGGTTGGACATGCCTGTGCCGCAGACCATCGCGCTGTCCTTTGCCGTGGTGCGCGAGATCGCGACCGGTGCGCAGATGAACCTGCGCCATCTGTTGAGCCATTTTCCGCAGGACCAGTTGCTCTCGGTGCGCCCAAGCGCAGAGGACCCGCAATGGGGCGGGCCGGCGGCGATTCTGAATATCGGCATGAACGATGAGAAACATGCCGAGATTTCAGAGCTTTACGGCGAGCCGGCCGCGACCGAGATCTATCTGCGCTTCGTGCAGGCCTATGCTGAACACGTCGCCCATCTCGACCCCGACATGTTCGACGCACCCGAGCCCTGCCTGCCCGCGTTGCAGGCGGCGTTGCGCGATTATGAGGCCGAGATGGAAGAGCCCTTCCCGCAATCGCCCGCGCAGCAGCTTGCCGATGTGCTGCGCTCGATGGCGCGGGCCTGGGAGGGGACCTCGGCGCGGCTGCTCAGACAGGCCAAGGGGGCACCGGTGGATGCAGGCCTCGGGCTGGTGGTGCAGGCCATGGCCGGGGGCTTTGGCAAGGGTGAGAGCGGGGCGGGGCTGATCCGTTTCATCAATGCCGAGACCGGCGCGCCGCAGGTCACGGGGCGTTTCACCTCGCGCAGGCAGGAGAATGGCGCGGCCAGCGCTGGTGTCCTTTATCTCACTCGCGACAAGCGCGGCCCCTCGCTCGAGGAACGCTGCCCCGATGCCTTTGCCGAGCTGGTGCGGCACGGGAATTTCGCGCGCGAGCGGCTGCGTGAGGAGATGGAGATCGAGTTCACGCTCGAGAATGGCAAGCTCTGGGTGCTCGATGCGGTGACGGTGCAACGCTCGTCGCGGGCCTCGGTGCGGGTGGCGGTCGATCTGGCGAATGACGGGATCATCGAGCGCGACGAGGCCCTGATGCGCATTGCGCCCAAGGCGCTCAGCGAATTGCTGCACCGGCAGGTCGATCCGCGCGCGCGGGGCGAGCGGTTCGTGGAAGGTATCGCGGCCAGTCCGGGCGCGGCCATCGGCAAGATCGTGTTTTCCTCGACCGCCGCGCAGGCCTGCCATGCCCGTGATGAGCCCTGCATTCTGGTGCGGCGCGAGACGACGCCTGAGGATATTCGCGGCATGCATGCTGCCCAGGCGGTGCTGACCGAGCGCGGGGGGATGACCAGCCATGCTGCCGTGATCGGGCGCGGTCTGGGTGTGCCCTGCGTTGTCGGCGCCTCGCGTATGCAGATCGATGACCGACGCAAGACGGTGCGCGTGGGCACGGTGATGCTGTCGGAAGGCGACATGATCACGGTCGACGGCACCAATGGGGTGGTGCTGCTGGGCGAGGTCGCGCTGCAGGAGCCCTCGCTCGATGATCGCTTCACCACGCTACTGGACTGGGCCGATGCGCGGCGCGACATCGACATCCGCGCCAATGCCGATACGCCCGCCGATGCGCGCATCGCGCGCGAGTTTCGCGCGCAGGGCATCGGACTGTGCCGGACCGAGCATATGTTCTTCGAGGATGACCGCCTCACGCTGATGCGCGAGATGATCTTCGCCGATGCGCCCGAGGACCGCTCGGACGCGCTGGAGCGGCTGCTGCCCATGCAGCGGGCTGATTTCATAGGTTTGTTCGAGATCATGCAGGGCCAGCCGGTCTGCATCCGCCTGTTCGACCCGCCGCTGCACGAGTTCCTGCCGCATTCCAAGGATGGGCTGCGTTTTCTCGCCGATGCGCTGAGCAAGCCGCTCTCCGAGATCATGCGCCGCGCCGATGCGCTCTCGGAGTTCAACCCGATGCTGGGCATGCGCGGGGTGCGGCTGGGGGTGACAATCCCCGAGATCTACGAGATGCAGGCCCGCGCCATTTTCGAGGCCAGTATCGAAGCCTCGCGCCATGCCGATCCGGTGGTGCCCGAGATCATGATCCCGCTGGTCTCGGCCATGCGCGAGGTCGAGCTGATCAAGTCACGCATCGACGCTGTCGCCGCGCATGTGCGCTCGCGCGAGGGTGTGGATTTCGAATACCGGCTCGGCGTGATGGTCGAGACTCCGCGCGCCGCGCTGCGGGCGGGCGACATCGCGCTGCATTCGGCCTTTCTTTCTTTCGGCACCAATGACCTGACGCAGATGACCTATGGTCTTTCGCGCGATGATGCCGGGCGGTTCATGTCGGATTACGTGCAACAAGGGGTTTTCCCAGAAGACCCGTTCCACACGCTCGATCTCGATGGTGTCGGCGAATTGTTGAAACTGGGGGCCGAACGGGGTCGACGCGCGCGAAACGATCTGACATTGTCGTTGTGTGGAGAGCATGGCGGAAACCCGGATTCGATTCGGTTCTGCCGCTCTTTGTCATTCGACTATGTGTCCTGTTCGCCCTTCCGCGTGCCAGTCGCAAGACTGGCCGCTGCACAACTCGTGATCGAAGAGGCGGAATGACGCCTATCGCTGCGTACCTCTGAACTTATTGTAAACACGCATTTTTTTGCCTATACGCCCAGGCGGTTCATGCCGCCTTTATGGGCAAACTGCCGCGATTCTGGACGCTTTTCCGTTTTTCGGCTATAACCACTTGGTTTTTGGGGTGGAATAAAGTCAAGGGGACAGGCGCCAGAGTTCGGGCGCTGCAAGATTTCATGGGTGAGACAGCACGGTCACTGGCAGCGATGCCAAGTGCAATCAAGTCATTTGTCCTGGTCCGATCTGGGCCGACAAGGCGCAGTATCGCGGCCGAGATAAAAGCGCGATCCGGGCGCGGGCGCAAGGGGCTGACCGTCTCGGCGCTCTGCGCGATGATGGTGCTGATCGCAGTGCCGAGTGTCGGCTCACGTCTGGAAGATGCGACCTTGAATTCCGAGATGCGCGCGCGGCTGGTCATGGCCTCGGTGCAGCACTCCAACCCGCTCGCGCGCAATACTGTAGTGACAGAAACCCCACAGCTGGCCCCTGTGCGGGTCGCCAGTCTGGATTACGATCACACTGCCGCATTGCGTAGCGCACTGACCATGGTGTCGGTTCAGCAGGCAGATGACGCCGTGATCCGTCCAGCGCCGCGCAGAGAGATGCAGCTTGCAGAACCTCTGCAGCGCTCGCTCCGGCCTGTGGCTCGGCCCGAAAACGTTGTGTCCAGTCAGCAGATGCGCTTGTCCACCAGCGGAAACGTGGTGGCGCCAGTCGCGCTGGACCTCGGTCTTGCACCGAAGCATGTGACGCGGCCGAAATTGCGCCCGGCGAGTATTGAGCGCCGCGCGGTGCGGTATTCGCGGAACTGGCTTCGCTCGGTCGAGCCGCGCGAGTTGAACGCACAAGACGCTTGCCTTGCGACGGCTATCTATCACGAAGCTCGGGGCGAGGGGATCAGGGGGCAGTTTGCCGTGGCTGAAGTGGTCCTGAACCGTGTGGATTCGGGCCAGTTCCCGAACACGATTTGCGGCGTGGTCTATCAAGGTGTGCGCGAGGGGCGCGTCGGCGGTTGTCAGTTCAGCTTTGCCTGTGACGGCAGGTCCGAGGCCATGCCCAATCGCAGTGCGGCCCGGATTGCCCGGCGCATCGCGCAAGTGATGGCCGATGGCGGCCACCGTGGACTCACCAATGGCGCGCTCTATTTCCACACGACTGCCGTAAGTCCCTCGTGGTCGCTCCGCTTTACCCAGACAGCACAGATCGGCGCACATCTGTTCTATCGCGGTTAAGCCCTCGCGCTGGTGTCGCATTGCGCCGCCGACGTGGCGGCTTTGCGCTTTCGCTTTCGTGAACACGGCTTTAGACACACCATAGCCTTGTCCGAAAGAGCCGCGCTCATGAGTTCCGACATCCGTCTGGCCTTCGCCCACCCCGAGGAACGCGCTGAAGCCACGGCCCCGGCCGATCCGCGCGACCGTATCAGCCTGCGCGACCATATCGCCGAGGTCGAGATCGGGGCCTTTCAGGTCGAACGCGGTCACACCCAGCGCGTGCGCTTCAATGTCGTGGTTGAAGTGCGGCCCCATCCGGCTCCGCTCGAGGATGATGTCGACCGCATCCTTTCCTATGATCGGATCACCGAGGCCATCGCGGCTGAACTGGCCGACGAGCGGTTGAACCTGCTCGAAACACTGGCCGAGCGCATTGCCGATCGTATCCTGAAAGAGCCGCAGGCGATGCGAGCCTTTGTGCGGGTCGAAAAGCTCGACCGTGGTCCTGGTGCGCTCGGGGTCGAGATCGTGCGCACCCGCGCGGCGCAGCCTTTGCGTGCGCTCGATGCCCATGGCGAAGAGGCGGATGTGCATCCGCTGGTGGTCTATCTCGACAATGCCATGATCGACGCGCCCGATCTGACTTCGCGGCTTGACGCGCTTCAGGCTGAGGGGCTGCCGGTGATCCTCTGCGTCGGTATGCCGCCGGGTGCGGTGATCGATACCGGCCACAGGGCGGTGCAGCGCCGCATCGACTTGCTGGCCATCGAACAGAACGCGTGGCGGCTGGCCGCGCGTGATCCGCGCTGTCTGGTTGTCTCGAGCCGGACCGAGATCGATTTCGCGATGAGACGCGGGCGGATGATTGTCTGGGCGCCGTCGAAACTGGTGCTTGATTCGACCGATGGCCCCAATGGCCCCGTGCGCGACGCAGTCGCACTGGCGCTTTGGCTGGCCGAGCATGTCGCCGCAGCCCGTCTGGCCCTGCCGGAGGGGACACAAGTACCACCGGGCAGCCATATAGCGCTGGACGTTCTGGCCCCGTGATTGGGCCTGCCCCGTCCTGCCTGCGCGGCGCGTGCAAGGGCGGGGGGGGGGGCACGCGCCGCGCAGGCAGGGCGGGGCAGGGGGGGCGTGCGCATTCGCGCACAGGGAATTATAGCGGCG
>REER01000135.1 GCA_007694945.1 Paracoccaceae bacterium
CCCCCCCCCCCCCCCCCCCCCCCCCCCCCCCCCCCTGCTCGGAGAGCCGAAGAGATGAGGACAAAACGCGGACTCGGCAGCTATGACATGAGCAACAAGGCATGGCAGGTGACATTACGCATCACCTTGAGGGCACCTCGATTTTTCCTGGCTTTCCGCTTTTCGGGGCCGGTCTGACAGCCTGTAGCCTGCTGGGTAGCGGCTTTCTTGGGATGGGTGCGGCGTCGTCAGCAACCTTACTGCCCGGTCGTGGCGGGTTTGGGCCCTTTGACCTGATTTCCGCGACCCGGGCGCGCACGGCGGACTTGGTCCGGTTGCTGGACTTGCCCTGTTCCGTCAGCGGCTTGCCGCGTTTGCCCTTGCGGTGGATGCGGCTCTTCAGGCCCCGGGCGCGCAGCCAGGCCTCCATCGCTTCGGAGCGATAGGCGTCGCCATTGTTTCTCGAACCAATGGCGCAACAATGGCGACCGGCCCAGACGCCGGCACCGGTGTTTCCCTGCTTCAGCAGGTGATCCACCGCCTGGCTGTCATGCAGCACCGCGTCGCTGACGTGGTAGCGCCGAACCAGCTTGTGCTGGCGGTCCACGTTCACGTGGTTCTTTTAGCCGTAGTGGGATTTCCCATGCTTCTTGGTCCACCGCGCGTCGGTGTCCTTCTGCGACCGCTTGGCGGGCTTGTCCGCCCAGCCCTCCGGGCACCTCGCCGTTCTTGATCGCGTTCGCCCGCTCTCTCGAACCGATGGCTTTCGCGGGCTCACTCCGACAGGCTGTAGAGCTTGCCAAGCACCAGCGTCTTGAACATCACCACCGCGTCCATCGGCTTCCGCCCGGCCCGCGACTTGCGCTTCGCCTCAGGCTTGCGCCAGACCCGCTCCAGCACCGGGCGGGATTCCTCCGAGGGCAAGATGGCGTCGAACTCGACCAGCGGGTCCCGCTTGGCATCAAGGCTCGCATAGCGGTCCGACAGATCGAAGATACCCATCTGCGACATCGTCATCCTCCAGCAGTCGAACGCCCCTCAAATCCTACCAAGCCAGAGTCGTCCGGGCAATTTTTCGAGGTGCCCTTGAGGAAGTCGTTTTGCATGTCCTTTCGAGGGGGCGCGCTTCGCGCGCCCCCTCGAAAGGATTGTTCGGGCTCACCACCTTAATCAGCGATACATGCCTGCAGCTGTGCCTCGCCGATGCAAGGCGTGGGAGTTTCAGAGCCAGACCCGTCAAACGCCATTGCTCAGCGTTGCATCGAGCAGAGGGCGGGGCCAAAAGCCCCGCTCCCTGCTTGTCATTACAGACAAGGAAACTCCAGATCTCAGATTTCGCCACGGAAAAGCTGGTCCATGGTTTGCGAGGGCTGCGCGCAACCCGCCTCGCCCACGATCCGCGCCGGGATGCCGGCCACGGTCTTGCGCGCAGGCACATCCTCCAGCACCACCGAGCCCGAGGCGATCCGCGCGCAATCGCCAACACGGATATTGCCCAGCACCTTGGCCCCCGCTCCGATCAGCACACCACAGCCGATCTTGGGGTGGCGGTCGCCATCTTCCTTGCCGGTCCCGCCCAGGGTCACCGAATGCAGCATCGAGACATTGTCGCCGACCACTGCCGTCTCGCCGATGACGATTGAATGCGCGTGGTCGATCATGATGCCCTTACCGATCCGTGCACCGGGGTGAATGTCCACGCCGAAGACTTCGGAGACCCGCATCTGGATCAGGCTCGCGAAATCCGCGCGCCCCTGCTCGCAGAGCCAATGCGCGATGCGGTAAGCCTGCACGGCCTGGAAGCCCTTGAAGTACAAGAGCGGCTTCATGAAGCGGTTGCAGGCCGGGTCACGCTCATAGGTCGCCACGATGTCGGCTCGCGCCGCCTCGCCGAGGCTCGGGTCATCGGCATGGGCCTGATCCATGATCTCGCGCAGGATCTGCTCGGACATTTCGGCCGAGGCCAGCTTCTGTGACAGCCGGAACGACAGCGCCTGCTCCAGCGTCTGATGATGCAACACCGAAGAGTGAAACATGCCGCCCAGCAACGGCTCGCGCGCGACGGCCTCGCCCACTTCCTCGCGGATACGACTCCAGACAGGGTCGAGCCGGGCGAGGTTTTCTACAGAGCTTGAGCGGGTCGACATGGCCGAGCATCCTTTTTCGCTGCTTTAATGGCGGGTAAAAAGATAAGTATTCTAACAGCGAAAACAACTACGCGAGCGCAAGCGCATGCAGCACTCGCAAACGCGCCGGAGGGATGCGCGCTGTTTCGACCGCAGAGAAGACATGCAAAGTGTCGAGATCCGGGTCACAGACCGCGTGATCCGAGACCCAACCACCCATGCCAAGATACATCCGCAACAGCGACGGCATCTCGCGCAGCCCCTCGCTCGCATCGCTTGCACCGCACGGCAAATCGACCGCACCGGCGCTGTGGCGGTGCGGGCGCAACGCCTCGGGTCCGATGTGATTCGCCGCGAGGTGGCGCAGCGCGGCCACGTGGCGCGCGGGGTCTGCCCCGTGGAAGGACGCGCAGCCCACCAGCATGTCGGCGCGCTGCGCGACCGCGCGGCGCGTCAGGGCGGCAAGCAGCGCGCGCAGGATGTCAGGGTTCTGCATCCAGCCGTCCGCAATGCAGATGCGCCCGATCTCCAGCAGACGCTTGCGCGACGCGGCGAGTCGCCCCAGATCGTAGAATTGCCCCGTGTAGCAGCCCGTAATGGATGCTGGCTCGGCAAGCAGGCGCAGCCTTGCGGCTGCGAGCGGGGCGGCGCTCGCTTCTGCGCGGATCAGCACATGCTGGCAGGCGTGGTCGAAGCAATCAAGATCGCTGCCACCCTGACGGCCCCGAAACCTTCCCGAGCGGAGGCGCAGCACATCTGCCATGTCAGTCTCACTTGCTGCAAGACCAATAAGCAGCCTGCCATAGCTGAAGCTGCCCTCTGCATTCTTGCTGTGCTCCCTTGGTTGCCCAAGTGAGGAATGTGGCATTTTCTTGCCTCCTTCCTCCATCTGCTTGTGGGGCTAGTTGCGCCCGATCATCTGGGCCGGATTGAACTGGCCGATATTGCCCAGAAGCTGACGCAGCAGCGTCATGCCCGTTGGCCCGGTCGAGGTAACACGCCGCGTCAGCGGAACGACCTCGCCATCTTCCAGCCCGAAACGCTCGATATTCGCGACCCGGTCGGCACCGTCGAAAGTGATCGCCACCACTTCGCGATTGACCTCGACCGGCGCGCGCCAGCCGCGCTCGACCCAGTCGCTCTGGACGTAATACCAGGCCGACCCCTCCATCACGCCCGACATGCCCGGGCGACCGACCTTTTCGGCCACGGTCTCACGCGTGTCGCGCCCGACCTCGATTTCGGCGAGTTGGGTCTCATCCGGGGCATAGCCGTGAAACCGCTGCATCGGGCTGCACCCGACCAGTGCCAGCAGCAGAAGCGGCGAGATGAGCCAGAGCACTGCAGTCTTCATCAATCTGTCCTGTCCTGTTGCCGTCCACCCGGCGCGGGACTGCGCCACCGGCCACGGCGCCCGATGGCAGACAGCGCCACTGCGTCCCCGTGCTGCCCAAAGGGATACAGAAGGACGCCGCGCACTTCAAGAACCGACCGAAAAAGCCTATATGCCACAGCCAAGAGGTAAGAAAAGGAAGCATGTGCCGTGACCGAAACGCCACAGGACATCACCGAGCTCGCCCTCACCCCTCCTATCCGCGTGGCGCGGCTCGATGCGCGCAAGCCGCTTGCGGTAGACCTGCAACCCGACGCCGAGACTCGCGCCCGGATCGCGGAAGTGTTGGGGCTGGAGGCGCTGCGCAAATTCCGCTTTCAGGGCGAGTTGCGGTCCCTGGGCAAGCGTGACTGGGAATTGCAGGCGCATATGGGCGCAACGGTGGTTCAGCCCTGTGCGATTACGCTCGCCCCTGTAGTGACGCGTATCGATGAGCCCGTCTCGCGCCGCTATCTGACGGAAATGCCTGAACCCGAAGGGCTGGAGATCGAGATGCCCGAGGATGACAGTGCCGAGCCGCTCGGGGCCACGATCGACATCAGCGCCACCGCGCTTGAGGCACTGGCACTGGCCCTGCCCGCCTTCCCGCGCGCGCCAGGTGCCGAGTTGCCACAAGCCGCGTTGACGCAGGCCCCACCAGGGGCAACCCGCATTGAGGAGGAGCGCCCCAAGCCCTTCGCGGCCCTTGCCGCACTGAAAAACAAGCTTGATCGTGATGGCGGCCCGGACCAATAGGTCTTTTGCGCCGGAAAAACGTCACTATTTTGTGGGGCGCATGCAATGAGGGCTTGGAAGCGCGGCGCAATCCGTGTATTGGCCCCGAAATCGCAAATCCCATTCCGCGTCCATACGGCCCCATGTCGGGAACTGCCGAGGATGCTCTGACAACCGAGGTCCGATATGGCTGTTCAACAGAACCGCGTCACCCGTTCCCGCCGCAACATGCGCCGCGCGCATGACGCGCTGGTCGCGGCCAACCCGAACGAATGCCCCAATTGCGGCGAGCTGAAACGCCCGCACCACGTCTGCCCGTCCTGTGGTTATTACAATGACCGCGAAGTCGTGGCGCAGACCGGCGATATCGAGCTGGAAGACGACGCGGCCTGAGCGCGCCCGATCAAGGGTGAACCATGGCAGACGCGCCGCAGCCAGCATCATCGTCGCTCAGTGACAGGATCGCGATTTCCGTTGATGCGATGGGCGGCGACGAGGGGCCTGCGGCAGTTGTGGCGGGATGTGCGGCATCCGCTGAACGCAACCCCGCGATAGAGTTCATCCTGCACGGCGACGAGGCGGTGCTCGGGCCATTGGTGGCGCGGCAGAAGGCGCTTGCGGGGATCAGCCGCATTGCTCACAGCCCCGGCGTCGTGCGGATGGACGACAAACCCAGCCAAGTGATGCGACGCGGGCGCGAAACATCTATGTGGTCGGCGCTGAGCTCGGTCCGCGATGGCGAGGCGCAGGCAGCAGTCTCTTGCGGCAATACCGGAGCGCTGATGGCCGTTGCTATGCTGCGATTGCGCAGGCTTGCGGGCGTGCACCGGCCCGCGATTGCCTGCTTATGGCCCTCGCATGGCAAGAGCGGTTATAACACGTTGCTTGATGTCGGCGCAGATGTGCGGGCAGATGAAGAATCGCTTCTGCAATATGCGCTGATGGGGGCAGCCTATTACCGCAATGCTTTCAACGCCTCGCGCCCCCGCGTGGGGTTGCTCAATGTGGGCACCGAAGAGCACAAGGGCCGCAGCGAGATCAAGGAGGCTGCAAGGCTGATCTCAGAGGCCACTGAGATCGGGCGCTATGATTATGTGGGTTTCGTTGAAGGTAGTGACTTTGCCTCGGCCCATGTCGATGTGATCGTGACCGATGGTTTTACCGGCAATGTCGCGCTCAAGACCGGCGAAGGCACCGCGCGACTGATCTCGGATACGCTGCGCGAGGAACTGACCGTCAACGCATGGTCGAAGCTCTCGGCACTCATTGCCGCCAGCCCTCTGCGCCGCCTCAAGCGCCGAATGGACCCGCGCCGCATGAATGGCGGGGTCTTCCTCGGGTTGAATGGCATTGTGGTGAAATCGCATGGCTCGGCTGACGCAACCGGTGTGTCCGCAGCCATAAAACTCGCGTTCCGGCTCGCGCAGTCAGGCTTTCAGGACCGTATCTCCGAGAGGCTGGTCTCGATCTCGGATGCGCTGCACGAGCGCGTCCTCGACCACGACATCACCGAGGACCCTGGCGAGCAGCAGGGAAGTGACGACACGAAACCGGAGGCGCCATCAGCATGATCCGATCCGTGATCCGAGGAACCGGCCATTACCTGCCTGCACGCGTAGTTCCCAATTCCGAATTTGCGAAAACGCTCGATACCAGCGATGACTGGATCATCTCGCGCTCGGGGATCGAGCGGCGCCACTTCGCAGCCGAGGGCGAGTTCACCTCGGATCTGGCCATACGCGCCGCCCGCGCCGCGTTGGAGAATGCCGGTGTGTCGGCGCAAGAAATCGACGCCGTGATCGTCGCCACCTCCACCCCCGATTTCACCTTCCCCGCTGTCGCGACGCAGGTGCAGGCCGGGCTCGGAATCACCAAGGGTTTTGCTTTCGACATTCAGGCCGTCTGCGCGGGTTTCGTCTTTGCGCTGGCCAATGCGACCGGGCTGATCGCTGCCGGACAGGCCAGTCGTATTCTGGTAATCGGCGCCGAGACATTCTCGCGGATCATGGACTGGACCGACCGCACAACCTGCGTTCTGTTTGGCGATGGTGCAGGCGCTCTCGTGCTCGAGGCGCAGACTGGCACCGGCGCGAATACCGACCCGGGCGTTCTCGCCTGCGATCTGAACTCGGACGGGCAGTATCGCGAGTTGCTCTATGTCGATGGAGGCGTGTCGCGCACCGGGCAGGCGGGCGTTCTGCGGATGCAGGGGCGCGAAGTCTTCCGGCACGCGGTCGAGAAACTTGCGGCCACGGCAAATGCCGCGCTCGACAAGGCCGGGCTCTCGGCCGATCAGGTGGATTGGGTGGTCCCGCATCAGGCCAATCTACGCATCATCCGCGGCACCGCCCAAAAGCTCGGCATACCGATGGAACGGGTGGTCGTGACTGTACAGGACCATGGCAATACCTCGGCAGCGTCAATCCCGCTAGCGCTCTCCGTTGCCGATGCCGAGGGCCGATTCAAACCCGGTGATCTGGTCCTGACCGAGGCCATTGGTGGCGGTCTCAGTTGGGGTGCTGTTCTGTTACGCTGGTAGCACCGGGATAGGCGGTTTAACCGCCTGCGCCAAACCCCTGATATTGACTCGAAAAATCCTTTGGCGCATGCTGCTGTTCACGCAGTTGTGGAGGAGCGCATGTCGAACAAAACCTTGACACGGATGGATTTGACCGAAGCCGTGTTTCGCGAGGTGGGCCTGTCGCGAAACGAATCCGCAGCCTTGGTCGACTCGGTCCTGCACCATGTCTCCGATGCGCTGGCCAAGGGCGAGCAGGTCAAGATCTCGTCTTTCGGGACATTTTCCGTGCGTCAGAAGAATGCCCGGATCGGTCGCAACCCCAAAACCGGCGAGGAAGTACCGATCTCGCCCCGACGTGTGCTGTCCTTCCGGCCATCGCATCTGATGAAGGCGCGGGTTGCCGAAGGCAATCGCGGGTAGGATTGTCCAATGCGTAAGGCACCCGACGCGTTTCGCACCATCAGCGAGGCGTCAGAGGCGTTGCAGACCCCGGCCCATGTCTTGCGGTTCTGGGAAAGCAAGTTTCCACAGGTCAAACCTGTCAAGCGCGCCGGTGGGCGTCGCTATTACCGACCTGTCGATATCGACCTGTTGTCGGGGATCAAGTTTCTGCTGCATGAACAGGGCATGACCATTCGCGGTGCACAGAAGCTGATCGCCGAACGCGGCGTGCGCCATGTCGCGGGGCTGGCGCCTGTCGCGCTGGACCGGCCCGTGATCGAGGGCAGCGTTACGACGGAGCACGACGCGGCACTGGAGAAAGGCGATGTCCTGCCCTTCCCCGCAAGCGATGCCGAGAGTGCTGACACGGCGGAGGCAATCGAGGACGCCGAACTCGTATCCGAGGCGGAAGACGCGCAAGACACCGGTAGCGCCGAGCCTGTAGCGCCTGAGGACAGGGCAAAGGATGCGACGCAGGCCGAAGCTCCAGAGGACGCTCAGCCCGAAAAGGCCCAGGTCGAGACAACCGATCCGACGAGACCGGAAGAGCCTGAAGCCCCGCCAAGCGAGGCTGTGCGAACGGAGGAAGCTCCAGCCGAGCCAGTCGAAGAAACCGAAGCGGAAGAGCGCGAGGAGGAAGTGACCGAGGCGCAGCAACCGGATGCGCCGATTTTCGGCATGCCCGAAGAAGCGCAACCCTCTGAGCCTGAGCCTGAGCCTGAGCCTGAGCCTGAGCCTGAGCCTGAGCCTGAGCCTGAGATAGCAACCACGCCATCTGTGGCCCCGCAAGCCCCTGTGCCAGCTATTCCGGTGCCGTCACGCAATGCTTTCGCCAATCTCGACGCGCCCGCACCTCGCCAGCGCGTAAGGGCAAGTGCACTGGCGCATGCGCTGCGCGTCTCACCGCCGCCTCAAGAGAAAGTGGTCAAAGCCGCTTCTGCCCTTGCCCGGCTGGAAGCGTTGCTGCGAAAGATGGGTAGTGACCTCTAATCCCCGCGCGATTTCACTCTTGTTCTCGCGCGGGAATCTAGTAGATAGGCGGCACAGAGCGTCGGGCTATGGCGCAGTCTGGTAGCGCGTCCGTCTGGGGGACGGAAGGTCGCAGGTTCAAGTCCTGCTAGCCCGACCATTTCCATACATGCCGCCGGAAAGCAGCGCGTGGGCGCTCAGCGTTTCATGGCCTTCTCGAAGGCCGAGGCCATGTCATTCCAAGCCTTCTCCATCCCTTGCTGAATGTCGCCCCATGCCTTCTCGCTGCTGTCGCGCGCCTCGCGCATCTTGGCCTCGAGGGCATCACGCTGGGACTTCATCTCGGAGACCTGTTCCTCGTATTTCGCTTTCATATCGGCCTGCGCCTCGCGCGACTTGGCCTCATATTTGGAAATCTCGGCATTCCACTCGTCGATCTTGGCTTTCATCTTCTCGACATAGGTATCACGGTCCATCCTGTCCTCCTCTTTGGCATTGGATACGTCTTTAGGCTAGGTACTGGCCTGCCATCTTACAACCCTGGCTGTGCATGTCCCGCTCCTCTTCCCCATTGCCAGCGCTTTCGATAAGACAGATGGGCGTATGAGTCGGATCAGGGAGGCCGCATGTCACAGATCGGGGTCCTTCCCGCCCAGATCCTGCGCGAGATGATCGCGCGCAGCGAAATCTCGGCCAGTCCAGGAATCGACCCGGCACAGATCCAGCCTGCGAGCCTTGATCTGCGTCTCGGCACGCGCGCCTGGCGGGTGCGAGCGTCATTTCTGGCGGGCAAGGGGCGGCGCGTGTCCGACCGGTTGCAGCAGTTCGAGATGCACCAGATGGATCTAAGCGCCGGGGCCGTGCTGGAAAAGGGCTGCGTCTATGTTGTGCCCCTGATGGAAAGCCTCGCACTGACTGCAGGGGTGCAGGCCGTCGCCAATGCCAAGAGCTCGACCGGGCGGCTGGACCTTCTGACGCGCGTCATCACCGATGACGGCACCGAATTCGACCGCGTGCCAGAGGGTTATACCGGCCCGCTCTATTCCGAGATCTGCCCGCGTTCCTTCTCGGTGCTGGTCCGGCCCGGGATGCGGCTCAACCAGATCCGGTTTCGTCGCGGTCATGCGGTGCTCAGTGACGCCGAACTGACCGAATTGCATGCAGCAGAAACGCTGGTGCCGGGCGAGCCTGTCATCTCGGACGGATTGGGGTTCTCGGTAGATCTGCGCCCCGCGCAGGGTGCGCGCGTGGGCTACCGCGCCAAACCGCACACGGGCGTGATCGACCTCGACCGGATCGGGGCTTATCCGCCCCTCGATTTCTGGGAGGAGTTGCACAGCGAGGACGGGCAATTGATCCTCGACCCGGGCGCCTTCTATATCCTCGTCAGCCGCGAGGCCGTGCATATCCCGCCCGATTACGCTGCCGAAATGGCGCCCTATCTGGCGATGGTGGGCGAGTTCCGGGTGCATTACGCGGGCTTTTTCGACCCCGGTTTCGGCCATGCCGCCGCCGGGGGTGCTGGCGCGCGCGGGGTGCTGGAAGTACGCTGCCACGAGGCGCCCTTCGTGCTGGAACATGGCCAGATCGTGGGACGGCTGGTTTATGAGCGAATGGCCGCGCGGCCAGAGCGACTGTATGGGGCGGATATCGCGTCCAACTATCAGGGCCAGGGTCTAAAGCTTTCCAAACATTTCAGGTCGTTGTAAGCCGTGCTTGAACTAATTGACATCGCTTTTCTGATCACGGCCTTCGTCACGCTCTTCGTGGTCATCGACCCGATCGGCACGGCCCCTCTTTTCGTGGCGCTGACACAGGGCATGGACGCACGCAGGCGGCGCGGAATCGGGTTGCGCGCCTGTATCATCGCGGCGCTACTGCTTGCGTTTTTCGGTGTCGCGGGCGAGGATTTCCTCGCCTTCATCGGCATTTCCATGCCCGCCTTTCAGATCGCAGGCGGGATCCTGCTGTTCCTGACCGCACTCGACATGCTGTTTGACCGCCGCACGCAGCGCCGCGCGGGCCATACCGATGAGGGTGCAGGCGTGCAGACGGATGACCCTTCAGTTTTCCCGCTGGCCATGCCGCTAATCGCCGGGCCGGGCGCAATGGCGACCATGGTGCTGCTGATCGGTGAGACCGGGCGCAGCCCGCAAGGCATGGCGCTGGTGACTGGCGTCATGCTCGCGGTCATCTTGCTGGTCTTTATCGCGTTTCTGCTGGCAGTCCCGATCGAGCGGGTACTGCGGCGCACGGGCACGATGGTGATGACGCGGCTCTTCGGGCTGCTGCTGGCCGCGCTCTCGGTGCAATTCGTACTGAATGGCGCAACGGCCATCGGCATCCTGCCCGAAGTGAGCGGCGGGCTGTAACGCCCGCCCTGACCCTTATTCTGCTGCTGATGGCTTGGCTTCAGGCTCTGCCTCGGGTGCGGGCTTGCGGGGCTTGCGCGCAACGCGGCGTGGCTTGGGAGCTTGCTCGCCTTCGGCAGATTCTCCCTCGGCATTCTTTTTCGCGGCGCGCGGTTTGCGACGATTGGCCGGCTTCGCCTCGGGTTCGGGCGTCTCGGATTGCGACGGCTCGGAGCGGCTCTCGGGTGTTTCGACCAGCGAGGTCTCCCCGCTTGCTTCACCCTCCTGCACGGCGAACGCATCACGCGCGGCACCGTTGCGGGCCCCACCCTCTGCGCCCGCCTCGCTTTCGTTCCGGCGCTGCTCGTTGCGACGCTGGTTCTGTTGCTGGCGCTCGTCCTGTTGCTGGCGGTTGCGCTCTTCCTGCTGCTGGCGGCGGGCCTCCTGCTCGGCCTGCAATTCACGCTGCGCCTGCGCCAGCATGCGGGTGTAATGCTCGGCATGCTGCTGGAAATTCTCGGCCGCCACGCGGTCATTCGAGAGCTGAGCGTCGCGCGCGAGCACCTGATATTTCTCGATGATCTGTTGCGGTGTGCCGCGCACCTTGCCCTCGGGGCCGGAACTGTCGAAGACGCGGTTGACGATATTGCCAAGCGACTTGGGGCGGTTCCCCTTCGAACGCGAGCGTTTATTGGGTGATCTCATGCTTTAAACTGTCCTGCCTGATCGGGCATGTCGCGCAGCAGTTCCATGTCGGACCATGTCGATACCGGACATTTGCTGCGGATGGGAATATCAGGCGCGCGCCAAATTCGCATCGCGCCTATGCTTTGTCTTTGCCATGACACAGCCCGCATGACAAGCCCCCCGGCATCAAAACACGGGTTTTTCCTGTCCATGTGACCTTGAGTGACCCCGGAATGGCAAAGATCAGCCGATACGCGTCTGCCCGATCACGACCCGATCATGTCCGGAAAGGTCCTGCAACACGTCTATTTTCTGCAAACCGGCATGGTCGAACAGCGCTGCAATCGATTGTCCCTGCTTGTGGCCGATCTCAACCATCAGCCAGCCGCCCGTTTGCAGATGCTTCGGGGCCTGCGCACAGATGAGGCGATAGGCCGCAAGGCCAGAGCCATCACAATCGGCAGGTACCAGCGCGCCGCGCGGCTCCCAGTCGCGCACATCGGGGGCGAGGTCTGCGAATTCCTCGGCGCCAATATAGGGCGGGTTGGCGACGATCAGATCATAGCGACCCGAGACCGCGCCGAACCAATCCGATTGCGCGAACTCCGCCCGCGCCTCCAGTGCAAGCGCGCGCGCATTCGCGCGGCCGACTTCCAGCGCGGCAGGCGAGATATCCACCCCCATCCCCCGTGCCTGCGCGCGTTCGGCCAGAAGTGTGAGCAGGATCACCCCGCTGCCGGTGCCCAGATCGAGCACATTCTCGAACGGCTGCGCCAGCGCAGCCTCGATCAGCGTCTCGGTCTCGGGGCGGGGGTCGAGCACATCGGAGGTCACGCTGAAAGAACGCCCCCAGAAGAGCCTGTGCCCGATGATCTGCGCGACGGGCTGGCGCGCCGCGCGCGAAGCAATCGCGGCGCGGAAGCCAGTCACCTGCGCCTCGGTCATCTGGTCATCGATCGCCAGCAACAACCGGTCGGGGGCTAGGCCCAGCGCATGGGAGAGCAAGCGCCCCGCATCGCGCGGCGCACCCTCGATCTGCGCGGCGCGCAGCCGCGCCACCCCTTCGGCCAGCGCATCCGAGACGCGCATCACGCCTCCATCGCCGCAAGCCGCGCCGCCTGATCGGCAGCAATCAGCGCGTCGATCACTTCGTCAAGATCACCCTGCATGACTGAATCAAGCTTGTAGAGCGTCAGGTTGATGCGGTGGTCGGTCATGCGCCCTTGAGGGAAATTATAGGTGCGGATGCGCTCGGAGCGGTCGCCCGAGCCGACCTGCGCGCGCCGATCCTCGGCGCGCGCCTCGGCGGCGCGCTGGCGTTCCATGTCATAGAGCTTGGCGCGCAGCACCTGCATGGCAATGGCGCGGTTCTGATGCTGCGATTTCTCCGACGAAGTGACGACGATCCCCGTGGGCAGATGCGTGACCCGCACCGCCGAGTCGGTCGTGTTGACATGCTGGCCCCCTGCCCCGGAGGCGCGCATCGTGTCGATGCGGATATCCTGCGCCGGGATGTCAATATCAACCACCTCGGCCTCGGGCAGCACGGCCACGGTCGCGGCCGACGTATGAATCCGTCCGCCCGATTCGGTGACAGGCACGCGTTGGACACGATGCACGCCAGACTCGAATTTCAGCCGCGCGAATACCCCCTCGCCCACAATCCGCAATACCGCCTCACGCAACCCACCGAGTTCGGTCTCGGCGAGGCTCACCAGCTGCACCTGCCAGCCTTTGGCTTCACTGTAGCGCTGATACATGCGCATAAGGTCTGCGGCGAATAGGCTTGCCTCTTCTCCACCCGTGCCGGGGCGCAACTCGATCAGCGCGGGGCAGGCATCGGCAGCGTCCCTGGGCAGGAGCGCCAGACGCAGCGCATGCTCCAGTTCGGGCAGCGCTGCCTCGAGCCGCACGAGTTCCTCTTCTGCCAACGCGCGCATTTCGGGGTCGGTGAGCATCGCGCGGGCCTCTTCGCGCTGGGCGAGTGCCGATTTCCAGGCCTCGATCTGCGCCACCACCGGTTTCAATTCGGCATATTCGCGGGTGATCCCGGCAATTTCAGCGGGCTCCGCGCCTTCCATCAGGCGCGCCTCGAGAAAGCCGAAACGGCGGGTGATCTGATCTAGCGTCTGGGCTGCGAACATGGCACCTCTGATGGCCAAATCCGCCCCCCCGGTCAAGCCCGCGCTGGACGCTTGTGCGCACAGGCCCTATGACGGGGACAGGCGTGCTGCGCCGCAGGATCAGGACTAGAGGACAATGGGCGATCTCGCCGCGTATCTTGATACGGCTTTCTGGGTATCAGTGGGTGCCATTCTCCTTCTGCTGGTGATCTCGGGGCTCTTTTCTGGCTCGGAAACCGCGCTTACGGCCTCCAGCAGGGGCAAGCTCAAGGCGCAGGCCGACAAGGGCGATGCCGGCGCCGAACGCGCGCTGGAACTCACCGAGGATAACGAGCGCATGATCGGCGCGATCCTCTTGGGCAACAATCTGGTCAATATCCTCGCCGCCTCGCTCGCGACCGCACTCTTCACCCGGCTGTTCGGCGATAGCGGGGTGGCGCTGGCCACGCTGGTGATGACGCTGCTGGTGCTGGTCTTTGCCGAAGTGCTGCCCAAGACCTACGCCATATCGAACCCGGAATCCGCCGCGACGCGCGTCGCGCGCGTGCTGCGCTATGTGGTTGCCATCTTCTCGCCCATCGTCACGGTGGTGCGCTGGATCGTGCGCCGGGTGCTGGCGCTGTTTGGTGTGACCATCGACCCCGACAGCAACATCATGTCGGTGCATGAGGAGATCGCAGGCACGCTTGCGCTGGGGCATTCCACAGGCTCGGTCGAAAAAGAGCATCGCGACCGGCTCTTGGGCGCGCTCGACCTGTCCGAGCGCACGGTCGAGGAGATCATGCGCCATCGCAGCCAGATCGAGACCATCAATGCCGATGACCCTGTCGAGGAGATCATCGCGCAATCCATCGCCTCGCCGCATTCGCGCCTGCCGATGTATCGCGAGGACCCGGAAAATATCATTGGCGTGCTCTATGCCCGCGATCTGGTGCGCGAGATGCACCGGATGGTGGTGGAGGCCGGCGGGGACTATGCCGCCACGCGCGGGCTCGACCTCGAGGCGCTGGCCCGCCCGCCCTATTTCGTGCCCGAAACCACACCGCTGGACGAGCAGATGCAGGAATTCCTGCGCCTGCGGCGCCATTTCGCGCTGGTGGTGGATGAATATGGCGCGCTGCACGGGCTGATCACGCTGGAGGATATTCTCGAAGAGATCGTGGGCGAAATCGAAGACGAATATGACACCGAACTCGCCCCCGAGATCGAGATTGCCGCATCGGGCGAGGTTGAGGTCGATGGTACGATGACAATCCGCGATCTCAACCGCGCGATGGACTGGACGCTGCCCGATGAAGAGGCCGTGACGGTCGCGGGGCTTGTGATCCACGAGGCGCAGACCATCCCCGAAGAGGGTCAGGTTTTTTCTTTCCACGCTACGCGTTTTGAAATCCTCGAGCGCGAAGGCAACCGGATCACGCGGCTGAGCCTGCGCCGGATGGATGGTTGAGGGTGCACCCGCAACGCGGTGCCGGGCCGCGGGCGTTGAATTGAGTACTTTTGGTAAGAAAATTAATGGATTGAGC
The DNA here is from genome assembly GCA_007694945.1 of Paracoccaceae bacterium. GTDB lineage: Bacteria > Pseudomonadota > Alphaproteobacteria > Rhodobacterales > Rhodobacteraceae > Roseinatronobacter. The sequence continues at coordinate 14,831 of REER01000135.1, forward strand.
GCTGTGTCTCAAGCAGCCTTGCTGCCGGTGAGTGACAAAAAGACATCCTCCAGATCAGCCTCTTCGCTTGAGACATCGACGATCTGCCCGCCAGCGCGGCTGACGGCAGCTAGGATCTCGCCGGCGGTGACCTTGCCGCGTGGATAGGTGATCGCAAGGCGTCCGTCGGGGCGCTGCTCGAAACTTACATTCGCCGGCAGGTCGAGGGGCCCGGGCGCTCCGTCGAGCCGCAACAGCAGGGTCTTGGCATCGAGGCGCCCCAGAAGCGCCTCGGTGCGGTCGCGCACCACGACTGCGCCATGGTCGATGATGGCGATCTCGTCGCACATCTCCTGCGCTTCCTCGAGGTAATGGGTGGTCAGAATGATGGTCATCCCCTGTTCGTTCAGCGCGCGGACATTGGCCCAGAGCATCTGGCGCAATTCGATGTCCACTCCGGCGGTGGGCTCGTCGAGCACCAGCACCTGGGGGCCATGCACCAGCGCCTTGCCCAGCAGAAGCCGCCGGCGCATGCCGCCCGAGAGCGTGCGGGCATAGGCCGCGGCCTTGTCGGCAAGGCCGATGAGTTCGAGAATTTCATCGGTCCGTCGCTGGTGCTTTGGCACGCCATAAAGCCCGGCCTGCACCTCGAGCGCGCCGCGCGGGGTGAAGAAGGGGTCGATGTTCAGCTCTTGCGGCATGACACCGATGGCTGCCCGCGACTGTCTCGGGTTCACGTCCTGATCGAACCCCCAGATCACGACGCGCCCGGCAGTCTTGGTCACAAGACCCGCGAGAATGTTGATCAGCGTGGATTTGCCTGCGCCATTGGGACCCAGCAGCCCGAAAATGCTGCCCGAGGGGATGGCGAGGTCCACGCCTTTCAGCGCCTCTTTCGGCGGACTGCCCTTTTCACCTGCATAGGTCTTGCGCAGGCCGGTGATCTCGATGGCATTGGTGGTCATCTTGGGTCCTGACTGGCTGTGCCCGTGCAACATAACGCCCTTGGCCGGAATGAAAAGGCACGAGGCTTGGGCTTGCCTGCAACCGGGCTGATCCGGTAGGATGGCGCAACCCAAGACGAGAGGCGAGCACCATGTCAGCCACCCCCAACCATGACGCCCCCGAGACCGAAATCGTCACTGCCATGCGCGTTTGCTGCGACGGCGGCGAAGGGGCATTAGGGCATCCACGCGTCTGGCTGTCGATCAGTCACGAGACCGGCATGGTCGAGTGCCCCTATTGCGACAAGCGCTTCATCCATGCCGATCATGCTGCTGGTGACGCTGCGGCATAGACGCGGCTGAGCAGCATCGGCGTTTCACCGCACATCAGCTCACCATCGACCCGCGCGCCGCTCTGATCCAGAAAAGCGCGGATATTATGCCCTGACCATGCGCGGATACGCCCGAAACCGCTGATCAGACCAGTGCCGCGTGCGGTGCCTGTTTCATTATGCTGATAATGATAGACCAGCCGCCCGGCCAGCCCGTCATCGCAGGCAAATACGGCAAAGCCGAGGCGCAGGCTCTGACCGATATGCCAACTGCCGGTGCAGGAGATGCCCGTATTCGTGACCCCTTCGAGCGTGCCTTCGTTCCAGCCGATGGCGCGCCCCACCAGATACACCCCCTCGCCAGGCATGCAGGCGACAACAGGGCTGCAACTGGATGGGTCATATGGGCGATTCTCGCAATCCGGAAGGTCGAGGGCCACAGCCGGCCCGGACAGGACAGTTCCAAAAGCCAAGATTGAAGCAGCGCGGCGCATGTGAAATACCTTTGGACGAAAACAATGGTGGAGACAAAACACATCCGCCCCCGACGGACAAGGAGAGCCGCAAGATGAATTTCGGCAAGGGCAGCCATCTGCATCTGATTGACGGATCGGCGTATATCTTTCGCGCCTATCACGCGCTGCCGCCGCTGACGCGCAAATCCGACGGGCTGCCGGTTGGGGCTGTGGCAGGGTTCTGCAACATGCTCTGGCGCTATCTGGCCGAGAATGATTCCAGCGCCGATGCGCCCACGCATGCCGCCGTGATCTTTGACTATTCCTCCAAGACCTTCCGGAACGAGATCT
>REER01000056.1 GCA_007694945.1 Paracoccaceae bacterium
CCTGATGACGCTTCTGGCCGTGTTCGAGGAAATGTTCGGGCGCGGGTTGTTCTGGGCCATGATCGCGGTCGCTGTCGCGATCACGGCTGCCTGGATCTATGTGTTGATCCGTGACCGCTCGATGTCGATGCGCAAGTTCCTGCTGGCGCAGCTTTCGATGCCGGTCGGGGGGATCGCGGCGGTCTGGTTCGTGTTGCTGATCACCAATTCCGGCCTGCGCGACATTGGTGGGCCGATAGACTGGATCGTGCTCTTGGGCGTGTTTGTCGCCGGAGCCGTTGGGTTCGCGATCCTGGTCTATGTGGTGCAATCGCTCGTGCGGGGCAGACCGGTCGACAGCTGAACCATGATGTGCTGGCTGACCGTCGCTTCCGGCAGACCCAGCCTCAGCCCCGCGTCCAAGTTCATCGGGCGCGGGTTTTGGTATTTCGGGGCTTGGCAGCGGCTGTGATGCGGCATAGTCTACCCCGCATGAAAACCTTGACCTGCCAGATTTGCTGCTGCATTTGCCGCTGAGTTCCTCGGTGGCGGGTCTTGTGACATTTTCTCCTGTCTGACAGTACCTTCCGCCGGGCCTCGCGCGCGTTCGAGAGGAGAGAATGGTGACACTCCGGTTGCACAACACCCGCACGCGGAAGAAGGAAGAGTTCGTGCCGCTCGATCCGGGCAATATCCGGATGTATGTCTGCGGACCGACCGTCTATGATCGTGCCCATCTGGGCAATGCGCGGCCCGTGGTGGTGTTTGACGTGCTCTACCGGCTGCTGCGCCACCTTTATGGCGCGGATCATGTCACCTATGTGCGCAATTTCACCGATGTCGATGACAAGATCAACGCGCGGGCGCGGGTGCTGCAGGAGGCGGGCGATGGTCGCGCGCTCAATGACATCATCCGCGAGGTGACGGATCAGACGATTGGCTGGTATCACGCCGACATGGATGCGCTTGGCGCGCTGAGGCCGACGCATGAGCCGCGCGCGACCGAGTTCATCGTGCAGATGGTGGCGATGATTCAAGGGCTGGTGGCATCGGGCCATGCCTATGCGGCCGAGGGCCATGTGCTGTTCGATGTGCGGTCCTACCCGGACTATGGCAAGCTGTCGGGCCGGTCTGTCGATGACATGATTGCCGGTGCGCGGGTGGACCCGGCTCCCTACAAGCGCGACCCGATGGATTTTGTGTTGTGGAAGCCGTCCAGCGCGGAAGAACCCGGCTGGGACTCTCCCTGGGGCCGGGGGCGTCCGGGCTGGCATATCGAATGTTCGGCTATGAGCCACGAATTGCTGGGACCGGCCTTTGACATCCATGGCGGCGGGATCGACCTGCAATTTCCCCATCATGAGAACGAGATCGCGCAAAGCTGCTGTGCGCACCCGGATGCGGGGTTCGCGACTTTCTGGCTGCACAACGAGATGGTGCAGGTCGAGGGCAAGAAGATGTCCAAGTCCCTTGGCAATTTCTTTACCGTGCGCGATTTGCTGGATCAGGGCTGGCCGGGCGAGGTGATCCGGTTCGTGATGCTGTCCACGCATTACCGCAAGCCGATGGACTGGACGGAGGAGAAGGCGCGGGAGGTGCAGGGTACACTTCAGAAATGGCGCTCCTTGTGCAGAGATGTGACACCGGCCAGCGAGCCCTTGAAGCATGTTGTCGAAACACTGTCGGAAGACCTCAATACCGCGGGCGTGATCGCAGAGTTGCATCAGTTGGCGCATGCTGGGGATGCGCCAAACCTGTTGGCTTCTGCATGCTTGCTCGGGCTCTTGACCGAGGAAGCCGGCGGTTGGGAGGTACATTCGCACACCGATGGCGCGGATGAATCGCGTTTGGCGGAAATCAGAAACTGGCTTGGCGCGGCGCGGGCCGCAGCCATGACCAGCAAGAACTTTAGCGAGGTTGATCGACTAAAGGCGGAACTGCTCGCTTCGGGTGTTGAAGTGCGCATGAGCCGTGAGGCGATCGAGTTGGTGCCGCTGCCGGAATTCGACAGTCAACGATTGTGGACTATCGAGCGAAGACGCGAATGGGAGCGCGCACCAGATGCGTGAACGTCTCACCCTCTACGACACCACCCTCCGCGACGGCCAGCAGACGCAGGGGGTGCAGTTCTCGACCACTGAAAAACAGGCCATTGCGGCGATGCTTGACAGTCTTGGCATCGACTATATCGAAGGCGGCTGGCCCGGTGCGAACCCCACCGACAGCGAGTTCTTCGCCAACCGCCCCCAGACCCGCGCAAGCGTCACGGCCTTCGGCATGACCAAGCGCGCCGGGCGATCGGCCGAGAATGACGATGTGCTGGCCGCCGTCCTGAACGCAGGCACGCAGGCAGTCTGCCTGGTGGGCAAGACGCATGATTTCCATGTCACGGCGGCACTGGGCATCAGCCTTGATGAGAATATCGAGAATATCCGCGCCTCGATCGCGCATTGCGTGGCGCAGGGGCGCGAGGCGCATTTCGATGCCGAGCATTTCTTCGACGGCTACAAGGCCAACCCCGATTACGCGCTGGAGGCCCTGCACGCCGCCCATGATGCCGGTGCGCGCTGGGTGATCCTGTGCGACACAAATGGCGGCACCTTGCCGAGTGAGATCCGCACGATCACCGAGGCCGTGATCGCCAGCGGCATTCCCGGCGCGCATCTGGGTATTCATTGTCATGACGATACGGGGCAGGCGGTGGCCTGTTCGCTCGCGGCTGTGGAGGCGGGGGCGCGCCAGATACAGGGCACGCTGAACGGGCTGGGCGAACGCTGCGGCAATGCCTCGCTCACGACGCTGATCCCGACGCTGGTGCTCAAGCCCGCCTATGCCGAGCGGTTCGAGACGGGCGTGAGCCGCGAGGCGCTGACCGGGTTGCTGCGCGTCTCGCGCAGGCTCGACGACATCCTCAACCGCGTGCCGTTGCGCTCGCTGCCCTATGTCGGGGCCTCGGCCTTCGCGCACAAGGCGGGGCTGCATGCCAGCGCGATCCTGAAGGACCCCGCGACATATGAGCATATCGACCCCGCGCAGGTCGGGAATGCCCGCGTTGTGCCGATGTCGAACCAGGCGGGGCAGTCGAACCTGCGGATGCGGCTGGCGGATATGGGTGTTGCGGTCGAGAAGGGCGACAGGCGGCTGGGCGCGATCCTGGAGGATATCAAGACGCGCGAGGATGCGGGTTATGCCTATGACTCTGCGCAGGCCAGTTTCGAGTTGCTGGCGCGGCGCGCGCTGGGGCAGGTGCCCGATTTCTTCGAGGTCAAGCGCT
>REER01000021.1 GCA_007694945.1 Paracoccaceae bacterium
TCGGAACGCGCCGCCCTGTTCTGGCGCTGGACGATGGGCTTCAACGCCACGATGGAAGGGATTCACCGCTGGGCCTGGTGGTTCGCCGTGCTGACCACGCTGACGGGCGGTATCGGCATCCTGCTTACGGGCACGGTTGTTGACAACTGGGCTGTCTGGGCTGACGAGCGCGGCTTCCGGCCAAGCTACGATTAAGGAGCATCGACATGGTTGAACACGACTACATCCAGGAGACCCGGACGCAACGCCTGCGTAATTGGGTTCTGTCCGAGATGCTGCGCGGTGCGGGCTATGCCCTGGCCTTCCTGCTCTTCATCGGGGTGATCTATCTGATCATCTGGGGCATCGGCCAATTCATGCCGGATGAGCGGCTGAACGCGCCACCACCCATGCCTTACAGTGCGCTTGAAGCGCCGCTGGTCACAGACAAGGCATGACGCCATCGGAGCGGGGCGAACGCTGCGCGCGCGCCCCGTTCCCACTGAGGTTCGGACCACATAGCCGGTCCGAACGCGGGCTTGTGACGCCCGGTTCCCTTTCCTGTTGGCAACAGGAAACTGGTGCCGTGCGGGGCAACCCCACGGCATCTTTTTTCTTTTGAAAAGAGAGACTGCCGAAGCCCGGTGCCTTTTTCAGAAACGAACAAGGCTGTCAAAAAAGAAACGAAAGGGAAACCCAATGGCACTGTCCGAGTCACAGTCACAAACCCCCACTCTAGACCGCGTAGCAGGCCCTGCCGATCTGCGCGATCTGAGCGATATCGAACTCGATGAACTTGCCCGCGAATTGCGCGCCGAGACGATTGAGACAGTCAGCCGGACCGGTGGGCATCTGGGCTCATCGCTCGGCGTGGTGGAACTCACCGTTGCGCTGCATGCAGTGTTCCGCACACCGTTCGACAAGCTGATCTGGGATGTCTCGCACCAGTGCTATCCCCACAAGATCCTCACGGGGCGCCGTCACCGGATGAACACGCTGCGCCAGGAGGGCGGCCTTTCGGGCTTCACCAAGCGTTCCGAGTCGGTGTTCGACCCCTTCGGCGCCGCGCACAGTTCCACCTCGATTTCCGCAGCACTTGGCTTCACGATTGGTCGCGATATGGGCCAAGCAACAGGTGACGCCGTCGCAGTCATCGGCGATGGCTCGATCACTGCCGGCATGGCCTATGAGGCGCTGAACAATGCAGGATCCGAGGGGCGGCGCCTCTTCGTGATCCTCAATGACAATGATATGTCCATTGCCCCACCTGTGGGCGCGATGAACACGTATCTCAACCGCCTCAACGCGCCCCATGCGTCGCTGTCAGAGGTCGCGCAGGGCTTCATTGCGGCGCTGCCCTCGAGCTTGCGCGAGCAGGCGCTGGCGGCGCGGACCCGCGCCTGTGGCGGACCACCAGATGCGACCATGTTCGAGCATCTGGGTTTCACCTATATCGGCCCCATCGACGGCCATTCGATGCCTGACCTGCTCTCGACTCTGCGCATGGCACGCGACCGGGCCGAGGGGCCGGTTCTGATCCATGTGCGCACGGTCAAGGGCAAGGGCTATGCACCCGCCGAGGCTTCGGAATGCTGCTATCATGGCGTGTCGAAATTCGATGTTGCCTCGGGCACGCAGTCAAAGGGCCGCGCCAATGCGCCCAGCTATACGAGCGTTTTCGGCAAGGCGCTGACAGAAGAGGCCGCGCGTGATCCGCTGATTGTGGCCGTGAATGCCGCAATGCCAAATGGCACTGGCGTCGATATTATGGCCAAGCGCTTCCCGCGCCGAGTGTTCGATGTGGGCATTGCCGAGCAGCATGCAGTGACTTTCGCGGCGGGCATGGCGGCTTCCGGCCTCAAGCCCTTCTGCGCGATCTATTCGACTTTTCTGCAGCGGGGCTATGACCAGATCGTGCATGATGTGGCGCTGCAGGGCCTGCCGGTGCGCTTCGCCATCGACCGGGCGGGACTTGTGGGGGCCGACGGCGCGACTCATGCTGGCAGTTTCGACGTCACCTACATGACCAACCTGCCAGGCATGGTGGTCATGGCCGCTGCCGATGAGGCCGAGCTCGTGCATATGGTCGCGACGGCTGCCGCCCATGATGAGGGCCCGATTGCCTTCCGCTATCCGCGGGGCGAAGGTGTGGGGGTCGAACTGCCGACGCGGGGTGATGTGCTCGAGATCGGCAAGGGTCGCATTATCAGCGAAGGCGACAGCGTGGCGTTTCTGTCCTGTGGCGCGCATCTCTCCGAGGTGCAGCTTGCTGTCGAGACGCTCGCCGCGCGTGGGATTTCCTGCACAGTGGCGGATGCGCGCTTCGCCAAACCTCTGGACCACAATCTCATCGACCAGCTTGCGCGCCATCATGCTGCGCTGATCACTGTCGAGCAGGGCGCACAGGGAGGCTTCGGCGCGCATGTCATGCACCATCTTGCCAATACCGGCGGCCTTGACCGTGGTCTTGCCATACGCACAGTCACCCTGCCCGATCGCTTCATTGAGCAGGCTAGCCCCGAGGCGATGTATCGCGATGCAGCCATGACCGCCGATGATATCGCGCGCGTTGCCCTTCAGGCGCTGGGGGTCGAAGCATTGACCGGACGCAAAAGCGCCGCAACTGTTACAGTTGCATGATAGGCTGCCCCGGGACATCATCTTGGAAGCATATGGCAAGAGGAGAAGCCCCATGACCGAACGAGAAATGAAGAACGCCCCACCGCTTTATGGCTGGGCGATTGCGACTGGCGCCGGGGCCGTTGCCTTTGGCGTGTCACTTGCGCTGGTCGGCATTGAGGGCAACGGGTCGGTCTTTGTCGGTATCGTGGTCGCGCTCGTCGTCGGGATCATCTTCACGGTTGCGGAGCGTGGTGCTGCTCCGCCCAAGCCCGCCGGAACCGCGCCGACCGCCTCGGCGGGTGGGGCAGGCGGTAGCTCCGCAGCGTCATCTTAGGCAGCGCTGAGACATCATCTTGGAAGCATATGGCAAGAGGAGAAGCCCCATGACCGAACGAGAAATGAAGAACGCCCCACCGCTTTATGGCTGGGCGATTGCGACTGGCGCCGGGGCCGTTGCCTTTGGCGTGTCACTTGCGCTGGTCGGCATTGAGGGCAACGGGTCGGTCTTTGTCGGTATCGTGGTCGCGCTCGTCGTCGGGATCATCTTCACGGTTGCGGAGCGTGGTGCTGCTCCGCCCAAGCCCGCCGGAACCGCGCCGACCGCCTCGGCGGGTGGGGCAGG
>REER01000122.1 GCA_007694945.1 Paracoccaceae bacterium
CAACAATGACTGCCTGCGCGTGGCGCTCGAAGAGCGTCTGGGCATCCCGGTCGAGATGTTCCCCGCGCCGGACTATGCAGGGGTGATGCAGGGGCTGCTGGCGGGCCAGCTTGACTATGCCGCCCTTGGCGCATCGGGCTATGCCGGGATCTATCTGCAAGACGCCAACGCAGTCGAGCCGATCTTTGTGTCTGCCGAGGCGGATGGCTCGACCGGCTACATCGCGCCGATGTATGTGCGCGCCGATAGCGACATTCATTCGCTGGAAGACATGGAAGGCCATTCGCTGGCCTATGCTGACCCAAATTCGACCTCTGGCTATATCGTGCCGCGCTTTGAGCTGCGTCGCGCAGGTATCGTTGAAGAAGAATTTTTCAGCCGCACGGGTTTTGGCGGCGGCCACGAACAGGCTGTTATCGCCGTGCTGCAAGGCCAGTATGACGCGGGCGTGACTTGGGCATCGGGTCAGGGCGACCCTGCCGAGGGCTATACACGCGGCAACCTGCGACGCATGATCGACAATGGTCTGCTGGATATGTCAGAGCTGCGCATCATCTGGGAAAGCCCGATCATTCCGAATGGTCCCGTGGTGATCCGTCAGGCGTTGCCGCGAGAGGTCAAGGATATCGTCAGCGACTATCTCGCCAACCAGCTCGAAACCGACGCACAGTGCTACTACGACATTTCGTTCGGTGAAGGTCAGGGCTGGGTCGAGGTTGATCACGATTTCTTCGAAGGCATTGTCGAGATGCGCCGCGAGGAACTGCAAGGCTCGCGATAAGCAATAAAAAGGGTGGCTCGGTTACGGGCCACCCTTTTTCATTGCCCGCGCGGGAGGAGAGTTGCGCGGGCTGTCATTCATCCCACCTTAAGGACATGCGACATGACCAGAACTTTCACGACTGGCGCGACAACACTCGCCCTTCTATTGTCAACCGTTGCCCCTGCTGCCGCCGATTGGCGCGCAGATTTCGGGACGTATAATATCGGCATCCTCTCGGGCGAAAACGAAGCTGACCGTCTGCGCCGCTATTCCTGCCTGCAAGAGCTGATGACGGACACGCTGGGGGTTCCCGTCGAACTCTACCCAGCTGCCGATTACGCAGGGGTCATGCAAGGGCTTCTGGCCGGGCAGTTGCATCAGGCCGGTCTGGGCGCTTCGGGCTATGCCGGCATCTATCTGCAAGACCCGGAAGCAGTCGATGTCGTGATGACTTCGGCAAATGTGGACGGGTCGCTGGGGTATTATTCCGTAATCGTTACCCGCGCCGATAGCGGCATCGCGTCGATCGAGGACATGGCGGGCAAGAGCCTGGCCTATGCCGACGCCAACTCGGCCTCGGGCTACCTTTTCCCACGCGCCGAATTGCGCCTTGCCGGAATCGACGATGATTTTTTCGGCCGTGTCGGTTTCTCTGGTGGGCATGAACAGGGTGTCGTTGCGGTGTTGCAGGGTCAGTATGACGCTGCCGCCACATGGTCGTCGCTTCTGGGCGAGAAGTCCGAAGGCTACAGCCGTGGCAATATCCGCCGCATGGTCGACAACGGTTTGCTGAACATGGATGACATCAACTTCATCTGGGCATCTGACCTGATCCCGAACGGGCCAACGGTGCTGCGAAAGGATCTGCCAGCCGAGGCCCGCGCTTTGGTCATGGATTTGTTCCTGAACATGAAGGAACGCCAGCCTGACTGCTACAACGCCACGATTGGTGGCGAAGGTGGCGGCTTCGTCGAGATCGGGCATGAATTCTACGAAACCGCCGTCCGCCTGCGCGAAGACGAGATCGCAAGCTCGCGCTAAGCCTCTTCCATTTTCGACAGGCCCTTGCCCGCGCAAGGGCCTGTCGATCATTCGCGCGCCGCGCACTGACAGGAGTTACCCATGCTCGAATTCAAGGCTCTGACCAAACAATTCAAAAATACGGTTGCAGTAAAGCCTGCAACATTCACCATCCCGGACGGGCAGATGGTGGGTATTATCGGACGCTCTGGCGCGGGCAAATCCACGCTGTTGCGTATGATCAACCGCCTGAACGAACCGTCAGGCGGGCAGATGCTGTTTCAGGGCCGCGATATTACTGCGCTGAAGGGCCGCGACCTACGCGAGTGGCGCAATGAATGCGCGATGGTCTTTCAGCAGTTCAACCTCGTGGGGCGCTTGAATGTGCTCACAAATGTGATGTCGGGGCGGTTGTTTCACCACAATTTCTTCAGTTCCATGGCCGGCGTGTTTTCAGAGAAGGAACGCGCCTTCGCCATCCGTGCGCTGGACCGGCTGGGCATGGCGCATGTCGCGCTGCAACAGACTGACACGCTGTCAGGCGGTCAGATGCAGCGCGTCGCGATTGCCCGCGCCTTGGTGCAGGAGCCGCGCATCATGCTGGCGGATGAACCCATCGCCAGCCTTGACCCGCTGAACGCCAAGGTCGTGATGGATGCGCTGCGCGCGATCAACCAGCAGGACGGGCTGACGGTGATCTGCAACCTGCACACGCTGGACACGGCGCGGCAATATTGCGACCGCATCATCGGGATGCAGGAGGGGGTGATCGTCTTTGACGGCACACCAAAAGAGCTGACCGACAAGGCCGCCCGCGAAATCTATGGTGCCGAAGCAGAAGACGCGTTTTCCGAGGCCATGACCTCGACCGCGCTGCGGCCGGGTGCTCAACGCGCGCAACCTGAAGTGCGCGTGGTGAACTGATATGGCCAGCATCACAACAAATACCCCTGCGAATGGGAGCGACAAAGATCCGGTCTCGCTGTTCGAGAGCCATCGCCGTCAGATGATCCGCGACCGCATGGTTGTGAATGTGACTTTGGGTGTCCTGTTTATCGCATTTCTGCTGTGGTCGGCCTGGATTTCACGCTTCACGCCGGATCGGCTGGCCGCCGGGTTGCCGCGCATCATGGAATATTTCGGCTCGGTCATGCCATCGCTGCAATGGGATGTGCTGTTCGAGAGCCGCGATGAGGCCGGGCGCTTTCCGCCCGGATCGCTGGGCTTCTGGTATAACGACTTCTGGAAATATATCCGCCTGATCTGGGAAACCATCCGGATGGCGCTGACCGCCACATTGATCGGCACAGGTCTGGCCGTGATCCTGGCCTTTCTTGCCGCGCGCAACACGACGCCTGCGCATTGGGTCGGTGTGGCGGCGCGGCGCTTTCTGGAATTCTGTCGCGGCGTGCCTGAAATCCTGTTTGCGCTGGTGCTGGTCTTTGCCGTCGGGATCGGCCCCTTGGCAGGGGTGATCGCCATTGTCATCCACGCAACCGGCGCTTTGGGCAAACTCTCCTCCGAAGTGGTGGAAAATGCCTCGATGCGCCCTGTGGACGGGATCAAGGCCGTGGGCGGCAACTGGTTCGAGCAGATGCGCTACGGCATCCTGCCGCAGGTCATGCCGAACTATACCTCCTACGCGTTGTGGCGGTTCGAAATCAATGTGCGCGCATCCGCCGTGGTGGGCTTTGTCGGCGCAGGCGGGATCGGGGCGGAACTCAGCCATGTGATCAGCTTCTATTCCGATGACCGGGTGACGGCCGTGCTGATCCTGATCGTTCTGACCGTGACCATGATCGATCTGCTGTCCGAACGCCTGCGCCACGCGCTGATCGGCAAGGAGTCCCTGAAATGAGCACATTGACTTTTGCGACCATCAACGAGGCCGATGTCAGCGCAGCCCGCAAGCGCTACCCGCAGGCCTTTGGCAACCCGCTTGTGCGGGCGCTGAAGATCGGAAGCTGGGTGTTCATCGCCGTCTATCTGGCCTGGTCGCTGCATGTGTTCGAGATCGGCAAATTGCTCAATGCCTCGGACCGGGCATGGCAACTGGTCAGCCGGATGGTGGTGTGGCAGGACATGGCAACCTGGCAATATGCCAATATCTATCGCGGTATTGCCCAAACTATCGCCATGGCGTTTCTTGGCACGCTCTTGGGCACGATCTTTGCGCTGATGTGGGCCTTCTTCGCTGCACGCAACACCATGCCAGTCGGCATTATTCGTCACGCAGTACGCCGTCTGCTCGATATCTTCCGGGGCATTGACGCCGTGGTCTGGGGGCTGGTCTTCGTGCGCGCTGTCGGGCTTGGGCCATTGGCCGGCGTGCTCGCGATCTGGATCTCGGATATGGGCAACCTTGCCAAGCTTTATTCTGAGGCCATCGAGAATATCGACCGCAAGCAGGTCGAAGGCGTGCGCGCCACGGGCGCAGATACCGGCCGGATTATCCGCTACGGCTATCTGCCGCAGATCCTGCCGGTGTTCATCTCGCTGTCGCTCTACTCTTTCGAATCCTCCACCCGTTCGGCCACGATCTTGGGGCTGGTAGGCGCTGGGGGGATCGGGATGATCATCATCGAGCGCTTCCGCGCCGGGTTGTTCGATCAGGTCGCGTTCGTGGTGCTCAACGTGCTGGTGGTGATTGCGATCATCGACTGGGGGTCTGGGTTGATCCGGAAACGCTTCATTGGCGAACGCGGGCACTGAGCCAATGCATATGTGACTCGCCTGCCGGTACTTCCGGCAGGTGCGGTATCAACGGGAAAAAAATGCACATTTTCATCACAGGTGTCGGGCGCGGGATAGGGCGTGAGATGGCATTGAACGCGCGGGCGCGCGGTTGGCAAGTCACGGGCACTGTACGTCAGGCCGGCAAGGCCCCCGACGGGGTGGCAGAATTGTTGCTCGAGATGCGCAATCTTGACAGCTTCGCCACACGCGCCATGCATCTTGCTCCTGTCGATGTGCTGATCAACAACGCAGGCGTGATCGGGCCTGATCACCAGAGCACGCTGGACATGGATTTCGCAGGTTTTGCCGAAACACTCTCGGTCAATACCTTTGCGCCGCTCGCAATGGCGCAAGCCGTACTGCCCCATATGCGGGCAGGCGGTCGCATCCTGACGATTTCCAGCCAGATGGCTTGGATGGGCTATGCGAAATCTGATCGCATCGCTTACCGCGCCTCGAAAGTGGCGGTAAACAAAGTGATGCAGGGGCTGGCGACTGACCTGCGAGATCGCGGCATTGCGGTCGCTTTGATTGACCCGGGCTGGGTGCGCACCGATATGGGCGGGCCGGAGGCCGAAGAAGACCCCGAGCGCGTGGCAGTGGGTATTCTCGACATCGCGACAAGACTGGACGTGACACAGACCGGACAGTTCCTGCACTGGACTGGTCAGAAGAGGGATTTCTGATGACACGGCAGCTTTCGCCAGAGGGGGCGTTGATCCAACCGAATTGCAGCATAACGGAATGCGACTTCGGGGCCTATACGGAAGTCGGCGCGGGTTCTGTGCTCTTGAACACCACGATGAGCGATTACAGCTACTGTTCGCGCGGTTGCGATATCGCCAATGCCAGTATTGGCAAATTCGTCAATATCGCCGCAAATGTTCGCATTGGCCCGACCGATCACCCCATGGACCGCGCCAGCCTGCATCATTTCCTATATCGGTCCGAACTGTACTGGCAGGAAGAAAGCGCGGATGAGGCATTCTTCGAGCGGCGCGCAGCGCGCAAGGTGAGCATTGGCCATGATGTCTGGATCGGCCATGGTGCGATCATCCGACCAGAGATCAGCATTGGCCATGGCGCAGTAATCGGCGCAGGCGCCGTGGTCACGCGCGATGTGGCCCCTTACACCATTGTCGTGGGGGTTCCGGCCGAGAAATTGCGCAGGCGTTTTCCAAAGCAGATCACGCGACGCCTGATCGAATTGGCGTGGTGGGATTGGGATCATGACCGGCTGCGCATGGCGCTGCATGACTTCCGCACTCTGGAGATCGAGGCCTTTCTGGCAAAATACCAAGATGTGATGCTGCACTGATGACCGGCGGAATCACCGATAGTCTTCGCGTTTTGACCGCGCAAGTCGCACAGGTTTCAGATCTGTATTCACAGCGTTTCGATATTTGTCGCGACGAGTTTTGGCACCTGGCAAAGCTAACTGAAGAGTTGGGAGAACTCACCTCCGTCATCTTGGGTCAAACCGGTCGGGGCCGTGCGAAGGACACAACGGAATCAGAGCTGAATCGACAGCTTGAAGATGAAATGGCCGACCTGCTGGCGCATGTCTTGCTTCTGGCACGACATCGCGACATTGATCTAGAAGCAGCCTTAGATCGAAAGTGGCTGGCCCACCTGCGGTGACGGGCAGATCATGCAACAAGTTGGTTTTCGCGCAACTCACCGAGGAACCGCTCCAAGTTCGGGTCGATGTCATCAAATGGAGAATCCTCGAAACGGAACCAGCGCATGTTGCGGTATTCGCGGACGTCGTAGTCCGGGATATGTCCCGCCTGCCCCTGCAGCGGATACCAGAGTGATACATCCTCATGCGGGTTGGCGCCAATAGTCTCGGCGATGGTCAGAAATGCGGCTCCATTTGTCAGAAACCGTGCAGACATCCGCAATTCTTCCAGGCATTCGCGCATGACAGTTTCGCGCGGGTGTTCACCCTGCTCGATATGTCCGCCAGGCGGCAACCAAAGACCGGAACTGATATGATCGCCCAGCAGAATATGCCCTGCATCGATCACAGGGAAATAGCTGACCAGATGCATGGGTGGGGTCGCGGGGGGCGCGATGCGGCACAATTGCGCACCCGAACGCACCCAGTCCCGCGCGCGCGTCAAGTGATCGAGCTCCAGCAGATCCGCAGGGGTAATCTGGCGCAACTCGGCCTCGATCAGATCGGCATATCGCATCTGCGGCCTACTGGGCTGCAAGCGCAAATGGGCGGTCTGCCCGCAACAGTCGCTCGGCGGCCTGCCCGCTGGCAAAGGCAATCCGGCCGCGTACGATTGTCACCTCGATCCGGCGCGTATTTGGGTTCATGATCACCAGATCAGCGCGCTGGCCTTCGGTCAGACGACCGCGATCTGCAAGGTTCATGATCTGCGCCGGACGGGTCGAGATCATTTCCCAGGCATGCGCAAAGGACAATGCGCGTGCGTCGGCAATGGCCCAGGCCGCCTGCACCAGCGCGGGGATGTAGTAATCCGAGATCAGCGCATCACACAGACCTTCCTCGACCAGCTCCATCGCGGCAATATTGCCCGATTGCGACCCGCCGCGCACGATATTGGGCGCGCCCATCAGCACAGGCTCGCCCGCATCACGCGCAGCAATTGCCGCTTCAACGGATGTAGGAAACTCACAGACAGTCGCTCCAAGCCCGCGATAAAACGCGCGTGTCTGCGCGTCAGGGTCATCATGCGACCCAAGCGTGACGCTTGCCGCACGCAGGTCACGGGCCAGCCGATGCAGGAAAGCCGGAATTTCCGGGTCTGCTTCTTTGGCGGCGCGCACAATTGCAAGCAAGTCATCGGGCAGATGCCCGTTTTGCGCGGCCCAGGCGGCGAATCGTGCGGGTTTCTGCTCCGCCAGTTCTACCGCCTCAGGCAGATGATTGTTGAACACGATGTAATCCAGATGATAGTCGCGCACGACACCCATCAGGGCCGCATGGTCGTTGGGCATGTGGGTTTCAAACCGCAACTGGATGCGAATATCCGTCATCAGACGATGTGCAACCTGACGCCGCGCCGCGAGAAGGGCGATGGCTTCGTCTGGAGCGCGCGATCCGCCCTCCCAAGACCAGCTTTGCGCGAACCACGCTGTGCAGACCCCTTGGCTAGCCAGTTCGATATCTGCCGCTTGCAGCGCAGCGCATTTTTCAAAAGGCGCACTTGGCCGCGGTCGAATATGTCGCTCAAACCCGTCGCCATGCAGGTCGATGATTCCTGGCAGGACCCAGTATCCAGACAGGTCGATCTCTTGCATCTGACCACCCGTCTGAACGATGCGACCATCGCATATCGCAAGGTCGCAGTCTTCAAGCGCACTATTTACCAGGCAAAGGGCGCCCACAAGGCGCAAGGTCGGAATCGTCATCAGAACTTCCTATACATTTGCGCCTGCCTTAGGCGTGCAATATTGCAATCATATGACGTTTGCTTTTTGATCTGTATCTTCCAGTATCAATTCCACACGCGCACCTACAAAATAGGTCTGACCGAACTCCACTGGCTTGCCCGTGGTGTCAATATTGACCGCTTCGGACCGGATCAAGGCGTCACCTGCCGCGATCTCCAGGTGGCGGGCTTGCAGGGAATCGGCGTTGTGGCCCGTCAGGCGGGTCGAGACGCGCAAATAGTCGCGCAGGCCTGCTTGCGAAAGAGCTTCTGTGACAGAAACGAGTTCGCGCAACTTGTCACCAAGATCGGGAAACCTACGCGCACAAAAGACAGAGCGCACAAGTGATATCGGCAGATCACCGGCAAAACTGACCGCTTCCATCACATGCACACGTGCGCCATCTTCGATCATCAGGGCTCGGGCTTCAACCGGTGACGCGGCCTGCAAACTGACGCCCAGCAATTTGCGCGACGGGCTGCGTCCAGCAGAAAGCAGATTTTGGCGAAAACGCGTGCGCCGACCAATCGGGTAGCTCACAGGTGCCGCGCGCACGAAAACTCCGGCACCACGGCGCGATTGCACAAGCCCTTCCTCTGCAAGAGCCTGCAGAGAGCGGCGCACTGTGTGGCGGTTCACCGCGAAGCGTGTGGCAAGCTGCGCTTCGCTGGGCAGGCGTGCGCCGGCACGCCATAGGCCTTGCGCGAGTTCACGGCGCAATGTGTCAGCGATGCTCGTCCAGAGCGGAACAGTCTGGTTCATGTCGTGAAACTTTCACAAAAATCTTTTTGACTGCAAGCAGTAAAGCGATTAATTGTCTAGTTGTCTACAACAAGATGTGACCCCGGAAAATGCCTGACTCATTCCTGTCCCGCCGTGATTGGCTGGGCCTGATCGCGCGCGCACCGATTGCGCGACTGCATGCCCTTTGGCCAGAAGATGCCCCAAGCTTTGCATGGCTGCGCAGGCCAGAGGCGGGCGCGATGATGGTGCAAGGTCGCGCAGGCGCTACCGGCGCCGCATTCAATCTGGGCGAGGTCACGGTCACGCGTGCCTCTGTCCGGCTGGATTGTGGGGCAACCGGCCATGCGATGGTGCAGGGCCGCGACCCGCATAAGGCCGAGCGCGCGGCCCTTCTGGACGCCCTGCTGCAGACGCCTTGTGGCGATAGACTGCAAAAGGAGGTTCTGGCCCCACTGCAGGTTGCCGAGATCGAGGAGGCCGGGACGCACGCCCGCCGCGCTGCCGCCACCAAGGTCGATTTCTCCACACTGGTTCGGGGCGAGGGATGAACATGAAACTGACCACTGGTTTCGCCAATCCACCCGTTGATGCTGCACGCGCCTTTCGTCTTGTGCTCGACGCAATGGCCCATCCGGCGCGGATTATCGATTTGCCTGCGATAGACGCCCCCACACCTTGCTCACCTGCCGCAGCAATCGCTCTGCTGACACTTGTCGATGCCACGACCCCGCTGCATCTGGCTGGCGCGCATGACAGCGAAGCCATCCGCGACTGGGTACGCTTTCATCTTGGTGCGCCGCTGGTTGACCCGCAGGATGCCGCTTTCGCCTTGGGCGCATGGGACGCGCTTTGCCCATTAGGTCGCTTTCCGCAAGGCAGCGCAGACTATCCCGACCGCTCTGCGACCCTGATCGTGGACGGGGCTGAGCTGCGTAATCACGGTGCGCGCCTGACAGGTCCGGGCATAAAGTCGGAAACCTGTCTGGCATTGCCCGATACTGCTGCTTTGAGAGCCAATGCAGGCCAGTTTCCGCGTGGATTGGATTTCATGTTCACAAGCAATGTGCAGCTAGCCGCGTTGCCGCGTTCGACACAGATCGGGGGTGCGTAATGTATGTGGCCGTCAAAGGGGGTGAGCGTGCTATCGAGAATGCACATGCATGGCTGGATGATGCGCGGCGCGGGGATCGGGATGTGCCTGATCTGATGCTGGATCAGATCCGCGAACAACTGACTTTGGCAGTTGACCGGGTGATGGCGGAAGGGGCGCTTTACGATCCTGACCTCGCCGCACTGGCGTTGAAACAGGCGCGCGGCGATGTGATTGAAGCCGTGTTCCTGATCCGCGCTTTTCGCACGACCTTGCCCCGTTTCGGCACAAGCGAGCCCGTCGATACAGGCGCGATGCAGATCATCCGGCGGATTTCAGCCACCTATAAGGACGCGCCTGGCGGGCAGGTTCTGGGGCCGACTTTCGACTATACCCACCGTCTGCTGGATTTCAGTCTGGCGCAGTCACCAGATATTGCAGCCGCCCCCGAAGCAGAGATCAGCACAAGCTCTGTCCCCCATATCCTGTCGCATCTCGACGCAGAGGGGCTGATGCAGCGTGAAAACGCGGGCGGCGGGCCGGATGTACCTGACCTGACGCGCGCGCCGCTTGAATTTCCCGCTGATCGCTCCTTGCGGTTGCAGGCACTGACACGCGGGGATGAAGGTTTCCTTCTGTCGCTGGCCTATTCGACACAGCGCGGCTACGGGCGCAACCACGCTTTCGTTGGCGAATTGCGGATCGGGCATGTGCGGGTGTCGGCTTTTCTACCCGAACTGGGCTTCGAGATCGAATTTGCTGAAATCATGATCACCGAATGCGAAAGCGTGAACCAGTTTCAAGGCTCGAAAACTGAACCTGCGCAATTCACGCGCGGGTATGGGCTGGTCTTTGGTCAATCGGAACGCAAGGCGATTTCCATGGCGCTTGTGGATCGCGCGCTTCGGGCACGCGAGCTGGGCGAAGATATGGCCGGCGCACCCGCTCAGGACGAGGAATTCGTGCTCTCGCATTGCGACAATATCCAGTCGAGCGGCTTTCTGGAGCATATCAAACTGCCCCACTACGTCGACTTTCAGGCGGAACTCGAGCTGATCCGCAAGCTGCGGCGCTCTGCGATGTCAGAGGCAGCGGAATGAAAGCCGTGGTGTTTGATATCGGGAATGTGCTCGTCGCATGGGATCCGCATGCCGCCTTCCTGCCGGAACTGAAGGCAGACGATGCTGTACGGGCCTTTCTGGAGCGTGTCGGCTTTGGCGCGCTCAACCTGCGGGCCGATCAGGGCGAGTCCTGCGCCGATCTGGCCACCGAGATCAGCGACAGCGCGGATCGTGCGCTGTTCGCATCTTATCCTGCGCGCTTTCATCTGACCATCGCACAAGCAATCCCGGAAACATGGGACATCGCCAGGCGGCTGGCGATGCGTGGTATCGCCCTGCATGGCATCACCAACTGGTCTGCGGAAACATGGCCTGTCGGGCTTGCCACGCATCCCGGCCTTGCGACGCTCCTCGACCAGATCATCGTCTCGGGCCAGGAACGCCTGCTCAAGCCCGCGCCGGAAATCTATGCGCGGTTCTGCGCACGGACGAGGCTGGAACCGGAGACCTGCCTGTTCATCGATGACAGCGAGAAAAACGTGGCGGGCGCAATCAGCTTCGGAATGGAGGCGTTCCAATTCACCACGCCGCGAGCGCTGGAGGCTCAACTTCTTGCTAGGGGGCTACTGTGACGGAATACAATTTTGCCTATCTCGACGAGGCCACGAAGCGCATGTTGCGCCGCGCGATCCTCAAGGCCGTGGCTATTCCCGGCTACCAGGTGCCGTTTTCAAGCCGTGAAATGCCCATGCCCTATGGCTGGGGCACAGGCGGTGTGCAGGTCACTGCCGCTTGTCTGTTGCCCGAAGATACACTGAAAGTCATTGATCAGGGCGCGGATGACACGACCAATGCCGTCTCCATCCGCAAGTTTTTCGCCCGCGTTGCTGGGGTTGCCACGACCGAAGCCACGGCGACAGCCAGCGTGATCCAGACACGCCACCGCATCCCCGAAACCCCGCTGACCGAGGGTCAGATCCTGGTGTTTCAGGTGCCAATCCCGGAACCACTGCGCTTTCTGGAGCCGCGTGAGACTGAAACCCGCACCATGCATGCGCTGGAAGATTATGGGCTGATGCAGGTGCGGCTTTACGAGGACATCGCCAAACATGGCGAAATCGCCCGCGCCTATGCCTATCCGGTGCGGGTCGAAGGGCGCTACATCATGGACCCGTCGCCAATCCCGAAATTCGACAACCCGAAACTGGACAATTCCCCCGCGCTTCAGCTTTTCGGGGCCGGACGCGAATGTCGCATCTATGCGCTGCCGCCCTACACACGCGTCGAAAGCCTCGATTTCGACGATTATCCTTTCACCGCCAGCAAGGCCGCCGGGCAGGTTTGCGCGATTTGCGGGGCCGAGGACAGCTATCTCGATGAGGTCATCACCGATGATGCAGGGGGGCGGATGTTTGTCTGCTCGGATACGGATTATTGCGCCACCCGCGTGGCCGCACAGGCGGAGGACGCAGCATGACACCGCTGTTGCAGGTCGAAGGCTTGAGCAAGTTCTACGGCACACATCTGGGCTGCGGGGACGTGAATTTCACCCTCTGGCCGGGTGAGGTGATGGGAATTGTTGGCGAAAGCGGATCGGGCAAGTCCACCTTGCTGAACTGCCTTGCGGGTCACATGGCCCCGGACACTGGACGGGTGATTTTTGACACCCGCACCGATGGACCGCGCGACACAGTGACCATGACGGAACCCGAGCGCCGTTGGCTGGCGCGAACGGACTGGGCCTTCGTGCATCAGAACCCGCGCGACGGGCTTCGCATGAATGTGAGTGCGGGCGGCAATGTGGGCGACCGGCTGATGGCCGTGGGCGCGCGTCATTACGGCGATATCCGTCGTGAGGCCGGGGACTGGCTGGAGCGTGTCGAGATTGATCCGACCCGCATTGACGACCGACCGCGCGCATTTTCAGGTGGCATGCAGCAACGCTTGCAGATCGCGCGCAATCTGGTCACAGGGCCGCGGCTTGTCTTCATGGATGAACCGACAGGCGGGCTGGATGTCAGCGTGCAGGCGCGTCTGCTTGATCTGCTGCGTGGGCTGGTGCGGCGTCTGGGGTTGTCGGCAGTGATCGTGACGCATGATCTGGCGGTCGTGCGGCTGCTCGCGGATCGCTTGATGGTGATGAAGGACGGGTGCGTGGTCGAACAGGGGCTGACCGATCAGGTGCTTGATGACCCGCAACATGCTTACACGCAGCTTTTGGTCAGCTCGGTGCTTCAGGTCTGAGCCTGAGCTGACAGAACTGCCTGGCATGAGTATTTGGAGCAAGAAAATGAGCAAAGTGATGATCGAGATTTCGGGTGTGACCAAGCGCTTTGTGCTGCACAATCAGGGCGGGGCCGTCCTGCCGGTCATGCAAGGCGCGGCACTCTCGGTGCAGGAAGGGGAATGTGTCGCATTGGTCGGGGCATCAGGGGCCGGGAAATCCACGCTGATGCGCATGATCTGGGGGAATTACCGCTGCGATGAAGGGTCTATTCAGGTGGCGGGGGTAGAGCTGTGCTGTGCCGCGCCGCGTGAGGTGATCGCTTTGCGCCGCAGCAAATTGGGCTATGTCAGCCAGTTCCTTCGCGTCATCCCACGCGTGCCTACGCTGGATGTCGTAGCCGAGCCATTGCTTGCCCAAGGCATGGATGAATTACAGGCGCAGGCACGCGCGCGCGCGATGCTGGCACGGCTGAACATTCCTGAGCGGCTCTGGTGGTTATCGCCCACGACATTTTCAGGCGGTGAGCAACAGCGCGTCAACATCGCGCGCGGCTTTATTCAGGACTGGCCCGTCATGTTGCTGGACGAACCGACGGCCAGCTTGGATGCGGGAAACCGCGCTGTTGTCCTCGACCTGATCGCTGAGGCAAAGGCGCGCGGCGCTGCGATACTAGGCATTTTCCATGACGCCGAGGCCAGAGCTGCTGTCTGCGACCGCGAGGTGGATGTCACCGGCTTTACACCTGCTCGGAGTGCAGCATGAGCACGCATGACGGGCGCGGTTTGCTGGTGGCGATTGTGGGTCCGTCCGGCGCAGGCAAAGACTCGCTTCTGGACGCATTGGCGCGCAAGCGGCCTGATTTCCAATTTGCACAACGCATCATCACGCGTGCGGCAGATGCCGGGGGCGAGGACCATCACGCCGTTTCGGATGCCAGTTTTGACGCACAGCTTGCAAAGGGAGCCTTCGCCTTTCACTGGCAGGCGCATGGCTTGCGGTATGCAATTGCCGCCGAAATCAACCAGCATCTTGCCGCGGCGCAGGTGGTTGTCTTCAACGGTTCGCGCAAAGCCCTGCCAGAGATCGCGCGCAGCTATCCGCAATTGCTGGTACTGGTGGTTACGGCTCCGATTGGCGTGCTGGCCGAAAGACTGGCCGCACGCGGGCGCGAGAGCGCAGCCGACATTGCCGCACGGTTGCGCAGGGCAAAGATGCCGTTGCCCGACGGCGCCATTGTCATTCTCAATGATGGCCCCCTTGACGCTGGAGTAACCCAGATCGAGGCAGAAATTACCCGCGCAAGGCAAAGCGCCTGATCAGATGAAACCGTCCATCTTCGGCCTCGCCAAACAGACACACGCTCTCCAGACGATGGTGTTCGTTCATCACCGGACCAATCCATGCAATTGCCGCCTGAAGCGCTTGCTGCATCTGCGGGATATCAAGTCTTCCGGTCAGCGTGACATGGAAACGAAATTCTTCCATGACATACGGATAGCCCCAAAGCTGCAGCAATTCATCCTGCCGCGCGGTCAGTCCGACCGAACGGCGACGCGCGAGGTCAGCGTCAGACAGGGGCGCGCGGAAGGGATCAAGTGCGCGTACGATCTGGGCGGCAGTGTCAGTCAGCGACAGAGGCTGAACACCCGGAACAACGGCCAAAAATCCATCAATCGATCTCAGTTGAAAATCACCCAAATCGGCCGGGGCGAGGCTCTGAGCCAGAACATCAACCGCATCGACGAAGGTTGCTGGTTCACAGGACAGGCGCATTGGCGGCGCAAGTGTCCCGTGCAGACCGTATTTCCGGGGTGCCTGCGTCAGGCGGGCAAGATCGATGCCAAGATCGGGATGTGCTACGCTTTGTCCTGTTTCAGGATCCCATCCCAACCAGCTTGTCCCAGCCTGCCAGAAGTCGCTGCCAGCATGTGGCGCGTAATAAACGGCAAATCGCTGAAATCGTTCAAGCATGTTCCCCCTCCGCAAATAGATGCAACTGCGTGCCATAGCACTGTGACAGCTGCATGACGTCAAAGACAAGGAAGACATGGATATGAGCGACATAGTCCTGGGAAATGCAAGGCTTGTGCTGGAAAACGAGGTGCGCAACGGCGCTGTGGTCATCCGTGACGGGGTGATCGCAGATCTGGATGACAGCCGCCATCTGTCTAAAGGCGCGATCGATTGCGGGGGTGATTTGCTGGCACCCGGCCTGATCGAATTGCATACCGATAATCTGGAACGTCACCTTGCCCCGCGCCCGGGCGTAGACTGGCCTCATGCCAGCGCCGTGATTGCGCATGATCGCGAATTGGCCGGGACCGGGATTACCACTGTGTTCGACGCGCTGCGCGTCGGATCGCTCGCACATGACGATGCGCGGGGCCGTGGCCGCTATGCGCGCGCATTGGCCAGCGAGATCCTGGCAATGCGCGAAATCGGATCTTTGGCTATCAGCCATTTTCTGCATCTGCGCGCCGAAATTTGTTCTGAAACCTTGATTGACGAGTTGGAGGAGTTCGGCCCCGATAACCGCATCGGCATTGTCAGCCTGATGGACCACACGCCCGGCCAGCGCCAGTTTTCCGACCTTGAACAATTACGCAGATATATGCGTGGCAAATATGGCATGTCAGAGGCAGAGTTCGAGGCCCATGTTGCCCGCCAGCAGGACCTCGGTGAACGGGTGCGGGCACCACACGAGGCCGCTGTCGTTGCGGCAGCGCGCAGCTATGGAGCAACTCTGGCCAGCCATGATGATACCACATGCGCGCAGGTCACTGCCTCGGCGCGTCATGGTGTGCGGCTGGCAGAATTTCCGACCACATTGGAGGCCGCGCATGCCTGCCATGACGAAGGGATCGCTGTGATGATGGGTGCGCCGAACCTGATCCGCGGCGAGTCACATTCCGGCAATGTGGCCGCGTCCGAGCTTGCGGCGGCGGGGCGGCTGGACATCTTGTCATCCGACTATGTTCCGGCGGCCTTGCTGCTGGGAGCGGTGCGCCTTGGCTTGTCAAGTGGCAACCTCGCAGCGGGATTTCGGTCGGTAACATCTGCGCCCGCGCAAGCGGTTGGCCTGTCGGACAGGGGCGCGCTCAGGACTGGCCTTCGTGCGGACATGATCCGTGTCGCCTTGCCAAATGTGGTGCCCATAATCCGCCAAGTCTGGGTAAAGGGTGCGCGCGTAAGCTAAAAGAAAAAGCTCTGATTTGTCACACTTTTTTGTAGGCAGGGGCTTTCAGTAAGCCCGCGTGGCTTGGTTCGAACGCGCCAAGGGCGGCACAGGGGAATCGCGTTTGGAACTGAGGGTGTGATCATCTGCGCTT
>REER01000080.1 GCA_007694945.1 Paracoccaceae bacterium
GGTCACGGCTCCAGGAGATGAATCCCCCATCCAGAATCGATCCTGGCTTCAAGCGCAAGCGCAGATGATCACACCCTCAGTTCCAAACGCGATTCCCCTGCTTCAACTCGGGCAAGTCAGCGACAAATGCAGACGGTGATGCGCAGAGTCTCTTGTCTTGATCCACGCCCGCGAAACCGGTACTCCAGAAGACCATCGTATACATATTGCGAGGGTGGGGATGTCTGGCCAGAACAGGGAGAAATTGCCGAGCCTGGTGACGCGCGCGCGTGACAGCGCGATCCTTGTGATCGCGCAATTATGGCCTGGCGAGGATTTTGCCTCCATCGAAGCAAGGCTTGACCGGCACCCTCTGCGTATTCAGGCCGAGGTCACGCTAAGCGTGCTGGGCTACCTGCTTCTGCTGGCATTTTTTGCGGGGCAATTTGGTCCGCTTGGCCTGATGCTGTATTTTGCAGCAGTGCTTATCACAGTCAGGTGAGCGCATGAGTCCCAACGGTGCCACCCACGGTGAAGCTGCCCGGATCATTGACAAAAATTCGGTCAATAGCGTCTGATCGACGCATCTCTGATTTTTGGTATGCAACTGTATCCAATTGATAATAATGTATTTTTACGAAAACTGATTGATCTGATGCCGCATTGGCAGCGTAACGCCAACAGTTAACCAATGGAGGCTGACGATGGATATAGCACTTGGATTTCTGACTTTCGGGACAATGGGCTTTGTAATGGTATTCGGGTATCTGCAATCACGCGCCATGGAAGAACGTATGAGGCGCGGTGGACCAAAATCCAGCCTTTCCAGAGATGGCGCTGCAGAACGGCTGGCGGCGGTGCGCTCTTCTGACAATAACGGCCAGTCTTGACGCACGCCGGGCGCGCGTGACCAGATCTGACCAGAGCGCAGAGACGTGCCGAACCAGCAGGGATGTCAATTTAGAATTTCTGGTAGATCAAAGCTACAGGCGCGCGCCCGCAGAATGCCGTTAACCGTGAACATTGATGCGGTACGACACCACTTCAGTTTCGGTAGTATATGAATAACTACTGCGCCTCGATCAGGCCTGCATATGTTATTAAAGCTTTATCAGAAAGTACTCAGCAAACTTGGTTACCGGACAACATTCTGCCGCACCTTCTCCACGACACAGGTAAAGGGGTATGGCGTTTGGTGGTTCTGAGCAACAGGCACGAGAGAGGATGGTTCTTCTGGCGTTCACGCTAAGCAGCCTCAGCTTTCCAAGCGCGATTGCTCTGAGAATGAGCGCGCCAAGAGAGGAACACAGGCGCTGCTGATTGCTCTTACGCTTGGAATGCTTCTGTTGTCGCTGTCGAGGGTGTGTCCGCGCTTTTTCGGTGTTGACCACATTACCATCTGGCCGGACACTGCCAAGACAATTTTGCAACCGATTATTCCCGAGCATAGCCTATGTTAAATCTTGAATCGGTGACCGACAGCTTACGCAAGTTGCTGCGACTGCAACGCCGCGATGTCACAGTCGGCTTCCCGCGCTCCACGTCGGTCATGCCGCAACTGCGAAGGGTTGCTGCGCAGGTGCAGCGAATGACCCCAAGGTCCCGCATAGCCGCCCCTCTGCATCACAGCCCCTACCCCACCCCCAACACCTCCGGCAGATACCCGATATCGGGGATCACGGCGTCGGCATGCGGGGCCAGCACCTCGACCGGGGCGAGCCCGGTCAGCACCCCTACAGTGACCATGCCAGCCGCCCGCCCGGCGATCAGATCATGCGTGCTGTCGCCCACCATCACGACCGCGCGCGGCGGCAAAGCCATCCGCTCGGCAAAACCCAGCAGCATGTCAGGCGCGGGTTTGGGCGTGTAGCCGCTGTCATAGCCCAGCACATGCGCGAAAGACCCCAGCACGCCCGCGCGGGTCAGATGCGCCCGCGCCGGGGCCTCGCCGTCATTCGTGGCCACCCCGAGCGTCAGCCCGGCGCCCTGCAGCATCCCCAGAAGGGGGCCGAGGGGCACAGGCGGGACCATCTTCGCCTCGGTCGCGCTCTGGTGCAGCATGGTCCGAATCTCGACCGGGCTCATATCCGGCAGGACGGGGGCCAGCAGGACCACCTGTTCCTCCAACGTGCCCGCGATCACCGGCGAGGAGGGCTCGAAAACGCCAACCTGCAGATCGTAGCGGAGCACCGCGGCAATGGCGCTGGCGCGCGCCGCATCCCCTTGAGCCAGATCGAGGATCAGATGCCCCGCCCAGCCAGACCAGCTTGCCGAGAAGTCGAACAGCGTGCCGTCCTTGTCGAACAGCACCGCGCGGATTTCGTCGAATGCCATAACCTGCCTCAGAACACCATCGGCATGGCGCGGTTCATCTGGTCGATGGCGGCCTTGACCTCGTCCGAAATCACCACCTCCGACCCCGCGATCATATGCGCCAGTTGCTCGGAGGTCGTGGCCCCGATGATCGGCAGCGTGGGCGCGGGGCGCGTCAGGGTCCATTGCACAGCCATATGCACAGGGTCGAGCCCATGCTCCTGCGCAATGGCCATATAGCCCGAGACCGCCTCGAACACCCGCCCGGTGATTCGGCCACCCAGATCGGGCGTGCGCGCGCGGCGCGAGTTCTCGGGCGTGACATTGCCGGCGTATTTGCCCGTCAGGATACCAGCGGCGAGGGGGGAATAGGCCAGAAGCGGGACATCCTCAAGCGCGCAGGCCTCGGCCAGGTCCAGATCGAAGATGCGGCACAGCAGCGAATACTCGTTCTGGATCGTGAGCACGCGCGGCAGGTCCAGCGTCTGCGCCAGATGCAGCCACATCGCCAGCCCCCAGGCGGATTCGTTCGACAGCGCCAGATAACGGATCTTACCTTCGTTGATGAGTTCCTGCGCGCAGGCGAGGATCTCGGTCATATGCGCGACCACCTCGTCGCGGTCCATCTGCGACGGGTCGAAGCCCCAGTATTTGCGGAAATGATACGAGCCGCGATTGGGCCAGTGCAGTTGATAGATCTCGATGCAATCGACCTGCAGCCGCGTCAGCGAGGCCTCGACCGCTTCGCGCATCCGCGCAGGTGTGATCGGCGCGCCATCCTTGACTGCGGCAGAACCCTCGCCGGTGATCTTGGTCGCGATGACCAGATCCTGCGGGCGTGCCTTGGCGATCCAGCGCCCGATGACGGCCTCTGTCTCGCCGGCAGTTTCCAGCAGGACAGGGGCGACCGGATACATCTCGGCCGTGTCGAGGAAATTGATCCCTGCCTCCTGCGCCATATCAAGTTGGCGATGCGCATCGGCCTCGTCCGTGAGGGTGCCATAGGTCATGGTGCCGAGACAGTATTCCGAGACCGAGAGGTCCGAGCGACCGAGTGTGATTTTCTTCATCTGTCTGCCTCTTGTCAGTGCTGTTGTGGCGCAATCTAATGTCTTGGTCGCCCGCGAAAACCCATGTCGTCAGCCACATGTGATCCGGCGAATGATGCCTTGCGCATCATGCGAGATGTTCAGCCGCTCAGGCCGGTGATCAAGCGTTACTGCCATGCCGGGCGCGATGATGCGGTAAGGCTCCGGCAGCGTGCTGATGTCGAGACGGGCCAGTGGCTGGCCGATATAGTGCTGATACTCTTCGGCTGCGCAGAGTTCGGGGGTGTCGGGCATGGGCGCGTCCTCTTCGGGTATCTGACACCCTGCCAGCGCAAGCGCGGCAATAGCGGGCAGGACAAGGCGCAGCATGGGAGGGCTCCATCACCTGAGCGAGCGGGTTCGGATCAGAGCACACACGAGCGCAGAGGGAATGTCCAGAGCAGGCAAGTGCTTGCCTATCTGCATACCTGTGCTAAATTGAAAACAAAACAGGAACATTCTGCATGTCCTCTACTGCTACCGTCGAAACACATGCCCTGTCCGTGCCGCTCCGGTCGCTGCTCGATCTGCCCGCCGGGCGCGCGCATGAGTTCTGCGGGCCTGCCCGTCAGACGCTGGCGGTCTGGATGATGGCGCGCGTGCCCGCAGGCGCACCGGTGATCTGGATTCGCCCGCGCTGGGGGGTGGACCGGCTCTGCCCGCTGGGACTGCGCGACTGGGTCGGCCCCGAGGGGTTGATCACTGTCGCGCCCAAGCGCGCGATCGACTGTCTGGGCTGCGCCGAAGAGACGCTGCGCTCGGGCGCGGTCGCGCTGGTGGTGGTCGAACAACCCGCCCCCCCTGCCCTGACACCGCTGCGCCGGTTGCATCTGGCCGCCGAGACCGGCCTTGCCCGGCGGCGCAGCAAGGACCGCACGGAGAGCCTGCACGCGCTGGTTCTGACACCGGGCGATGGCGGCACGCCGGGCGTTGAAAGCCGCTGGCATCTTGCGGCCTGCCCGGCACGCACGGCGCCCGTTTACGCGCCCGTGCAGCCAGCCTGGCGGCTCAGCCGATTGCGCGCGCGCATGGCTCCGCCTGCCGCATGGTTGGTAGATGCAGAATTACAGGCCTCACCCTGCCCGTCAGAACTCGCCTGAGCGACAAGGCAAGCCCCGGTGCATGGCCGCACAGGCCGACAAAAGCCGTGGGCATTCGTAAAACCCCCTGGTAATGCAGCCTTCACAATGCGCTTGAACCATTGGCGCAACTTCTGCACGTTAACACCCCAGTCTGGTACGACACAGGTTTCCGCCATGCCCCGCCGCTATCACCCTGCCCTAATCACGCTCCATTGGCTGCTCGCGCTGTTCCTGATCGGGGCGCTGATTGCCGGGCGCTTCATCCTGACCCCGCAGGACAATGCCGACCCGGCCAAACTGATCTCCTTCACCCTGCACATGGGGCTGGGGTTGACGATCCTCGCACTGATGCTGGTCCGGCTTGGCGTGCGCTTCAGCACGGCGCATCCGCCGCGCGCGCTGACCGGCCAGCCGCTGCCCGACCGGCTGGCCCCGCTGACCCATTGGGCGCTTTACGCAGTGGCCATCGCCATGTCGGTCTCGGGGATCGTCATGTCCCGCCAGACCGGGCTGCCCGATGCGGTCTTTGGTGACGGCCCGATGCCCGCCGATTTCGACGATGTTCCGGCCCGCGCAGTGCATGGGGTACTGTCGATGCTGCTGATGGCGCTGATCGCGCTGCATGTGGCGGCGGCCCTCTGGCACCAGTTCATTCGACGCGACGGGCTGATGGCGCGGATGTGGTTCGGCCCGCGCTGAAAGCAGGTCAGCAGCGGGTCGATCACGTCCGAAGGTTCACGCGCTTCCTGACCAACGGGGCTTTTCGCCGCCGCCGCGCTGGCCTATATGCCGCCCATGAGTCAGAATCCGCCCGAATTGCGCCCCGATATCGCGCCCCGCCACCGCCTGAGCGAGCCCGCCCGCCCCGGCCAACCAGCCATCGGCATGGTCTCGCTCGGCTGCCCCAAGGCGCTGGTGGACAGCGAGCGCATCCTGACCCGCCTGCGCGCCGAAGGCTATGCGATCAGCCCCGATTACGCGGGGGCGGATGCAGTGATCGTTAATACCTGCGGCTTTCTCGATTCGGCCAAGGCCGAGAGCCTCGACGCCATCGGCGAGGCGCTGGCCGAGAATGGCCGCGTGATCGTGACCGGCTGTCTGGGCGCCGAGCCCGAGTACATTACCGGCGCGCACCCCACGGTGCTGGCGGTTACAGGACCGCATCAATATGAGCAGGTGCTGGATGCCGTGCATGCCGCAGTACCGCCGAGCCCCGACCCGTTTATCGACCTGCTGCCTGCGAACGGCGTCAGCCTCACCCCGCGGCATTACAGTTATCTTAAAATTTCAGAGGGTTGCAACCACAAGTGCAAGTTCTGCATCATCCCCGACATGCGCGGGCGGCTGGTGTCGCGCCCCGCCCATGCGGTGCTGCGCGAGGCCGAAAAGCTTGTCGAGGCGGGGGTGAAGGAACTGCTGGTTATCAGCCAGGACACCTCGGCCTATGGGGTGGATCTTAAACATGCCGAAGAGCGGGGCCACCGCGCCCATATCACCGATCTGGCGCGTGAACTGGGGGGCTTGGGGGCCTGGGTGCGGCTGCATTACGTCTACCCCTACCCGCATGTGCGCGAGCTGATCCCGCTCATGGCGGACGGGTTGGTGCTGCCGTATCTCGACATCCCCTTCCAGCACTCCCACCCTGATGTGCTGCGCCGCATGGCCCGCCCTGCGGCGGCTGAAAAGACACTCGACCGTATTGCCGAGTGGCGCGCGATCTGCCCCGAGATCACCCTGCGCTCGACTTTCATCGTGGGCTATCCGGGCGAGACCGAAGCCGAGTTCCAGACTTTGCTCGACTGGCTGGATGAGGCACAGCTCGACCGGGTGGGGTGTTTTCAGTATGAAAACGTCGCAGGTGCCCGCTCCAACGCCCTGCCCAACCATGTGCCCGATGAGGTGAAGGCCGAACGCTGGGCGCGCTTCATGGAAAAGGCGCAGGCGATTTCCGAGGCGAAACTTGCGGCCAAGGTCGGCCTGCGGACGGAGGTGATCGTCGACGAGATCGACACGGACGGCATCGCCACCTGCCGCACCAAATCCGATGCGCCCGAGATCGACGGCAATCTCTTTATCGACGAAGGCACGGAGGGGGTGCAAGTCGGCGATATCGTCACCGTCGTTGTCGATGAGGCGGGGGAGTATGATCTGTGGGGGCGGATTGAGGCTTGAGGCTTTTCTCTGTCTGCCTGCCATGCTAAGGCCAGCGCGGCTTGGGCAGTCCCTGCCCCAATGACATTTCTGGAGAGACACGACCATGGCCATCGAGCGCACGCTTTCGATCATCAAACCTGATGCCACCGCCCGCAACCTGACTGGCAAGATCAATGCCAAGTTCGAGGAAGCTGGGCTGCGCATCGTCGCGCAGAAGCGCATCCATCTGACCAAGGCACAGGCCGGCAAGTTCTACGAGGTCCATGCCGAGCGCCCCTTTTATGACGAGCTGTGCGAATTCATGGCCTCGGCGCCGGTTGTCGTGCAGGTGCTGGAAGGCGAAGGCGCGATTGCCAAGAACCGTGAAGTGATGGGCGCGACCAATCCTGCCGATGCCGCCCCTGGTACAATCCGGGCAGAGTTTGCGCAATCGGTCGGCGAGAATTCGGTCCACGGCTCGGACGCGCCCGAGACAGCGGTGGTCGAGATCGGCTATTTCTTCTCGGGGCTGGAACTGGTCGGCTGAAGCGCAGCTTGGATTTTCGCTTTTCAAAGGGGGCCGTGCTGCGCGCGGCCCCTTTTGTCTGTCGCACCTCCGGTGTTGTCATCGTGCCGGTTCAGGGGCACTGGGATCACGACACCAAGGGCCTTCATTCAGCAATCGCGATTGAGTATTTTTGACAAGAAAATATAAGGGTTGCGCGCGCTTCCTGAGGTATTTTGTGCGATCGGGAGGAAAGCGCAGAAGCAGCCCGGAGGGCTAAAGCCAGCGTCCCCACGCGCGCAACGCAAGCGGGATTTACCATGCTCCCTTTTCCTGCAAGATTACGCCCATGTTCGAGCCTGTCGAGTTACCCTACTGGGCGCTTCTGCTGATCCTCGGCTTCGCCGCGGTGACCTTCGCGTCGCATTTCCTGTTTCCCTCGGTGCGATGGTTCTTCCGCCGCCGGATGGAACGCGCCGTTTCCAAGCTCAACACCCGGCTGCAACGCCCGATCGAGCCCTTCAAGATCATGCGCCGCGAAGATCAGGTCACAAGGCTGATCTATGACCCGCAGGTGATGGAAGCCGTGCGCAATTTTGCACGTGACGAAGGCGTGCCGCCCAATGTCGCCTTCGAGAAGGCGCGCTCCTACGCCCGCGAGATCGTACCGGGTTTCTCAACCGCGACCTATTTCGGCCTTGCCATCAAGCTTGCCCAACGTATCAGCCAGGGGCTCTATCGTGTGCGGCTGGGCGGGGCGGACAATGCGCATCTGGCACAGATCGACTCTCAGGCTTCGGTGGTCTTCGTGATGAATCACCGCTCGAACATGGATTATGTCCTGATCACATGGCTGGCCTCGAAACACTCGGCGCTGAGCTACGCGGTGGGCGAATGGGCGCGGGTCTGGCCGCTCAAGGCACTGATCCGTGCGATGGGTGCCTATTTCATCCGCCGTCGCTATTCAAACCCGCTCTATCGCGCTGTGCTTGCGCGCTATGTGCAGATGTCAATCCAGCAAGGCACGACGCAGGCGATCTTTCCCGAAGGCGGGTTGAGCCTGAAAGGGACCGTCGGGCCGGGCCGCAAGGGGCTGCTGCATTACATCGTGCGCGGCTTCAACCTGCACGAAAGCCATGATGTGGTCTTTGTGCCGGTTGCGCTGAACTATGACCGGGTGCTGGAAGACCGCGTGCTGATCAGCGCAGGGCTGCAAGGTATCCGACGCTTCCCGGTGCGCGTCCGCGTGGTGTTGGGGTTTTCCCTGCGTGTCATCTGGCAGAAACTGAGCGGGCGCTTCACACGCTTCGGCTATGCGGCGGTGTGCTACGGCGCGCCACTCTCGCTGCGCGAGTTTCTGACCGAGACACCCGATGCCAGCACCGAGACCCTTGCTGATGCACTTATGGAGCGCATCCGTGCGGCGGTTCCAATCCTGCCAGTGCCGCTGGCGGCCGCGGCGCTGGCGCGCTGCGAGGGGCGGGCAAGCAATGTGGAACTGGCGCGGGCCGCGGCGCAGTTGCGCGAGGCCTTCTTCGAGCGGCGGGCCTGGATGCATCTTGTCGAGGAGGACGGGCAGGATGCGCTCGAAGCCGGGATTGCCGCGCTGGAGTTGCGCGGCATCGTCGCGCGCAAGGGTGATATCATCGAGACCAGGCCGGGCCAGGCCGATGTCTTGAGTTTTTACGCGGCATCCGCGCTCCAGCGGTGCGATTCGCCTATCGGGATTGCCGAAACACAACGGGTTGAACTCGATCTGCCGGAAAAACCCTGAAACATACGACATAAAATTACAAATTACTGTCTTTACGGGTTGCATTGTTGCGCGGGCATATCTATCCACGCCGTATGTTGCTCTGCACTGCAGCAATGACGATGACGACGCGAACCGCAAGCATGGAGACACAGATGGCTCTGGATACGCAAGACAGCATCGCCCGCTATGAGGCACCCGAGAAAGACCTGTATGAAATCGGCGAAATGCCCCCGTTGGGCTATGTGCCGAAGCAGATGTATGCATGGGCCATCCGGCGCGAGCGCCACGGCGAGCCCGACACGGCCATGCAGGTGGAGGTGGTCGATGTGCCGGTGCTCGACAGCCATGAGGTCTTGGTCCTCGTTATGGCAGCAGGGGTGAATTACAATGGCATCTGGGCCGGTCTCGGCCAACCGATCTCGCCTTTCGACGTGCACAAGGCGCCGTTTCACATCGCAGGCTCGGATGCTTCAGGGATCGTCTGGGCCGTGGGCGACAAGGTCAAGCGCTGGAAGGTTGGCGATGAGGTGGTCATCCACTGCAATCAGGATGACGGCGATGACGAGCATTGCAATGGCGGCGACCCGATGTATTCGCCCACCCAGCGTATCTGGGGTTACGAGACCCCCGATGGCAGCTTCGCGCAGTTCACCAATGTGCAGGCGCAGCAACTCATGCCGCGCCCCAGGCACCTGACCTGGGAAGAAGCCGCCTGCTACACACTGACCCTCGCGACGGCATACCGGATGCTCTTCGGGCACGAGCCGCATGACCTGAAACCCGGCCAGAACGTGCTGGTCTGGGGCGCCTCGGGCGGGCTTGGCTCTTATGCGATCCAGTTGGCGAACACGGCCGGCGCCAATGCCATCGGTGTGATCTCGGATGAGAGCAAGCGGCAATTCGTGCTGGATCAGGGCGCGAAAGGCGTCATCAACCGCAAGGAATTCAAGTGCTGGGGGCAATTGCCGACGGTCAACACGCCCGAATACAACGCATGGCTGAAAGAGGCCCGCAAATTCGGCAAGGCGATCTGGGACATCACCGGCAAGGGCGTCAATGTCGACATGGTGTTCGAGCATCCGGGCGAGGCGACCTTTCCGGTCTCGGCGCTGGTGTGCAAGAAGGGCGGCATGGTCGTGATCTGCGCGGGCACCAGCGGGTTCAACTGCACCTTTGACGTGCGCTACATGTGGATGCACCAGAAGCGCCTGCAGGGCAGCCACTTCGCCCATCTGGCGCAGGCTTCGGCGGCCAACAAGCTGATGATCGAGCGCCGCCTCGACCCCTGCATGTCGGAAGTGTTCCCTTGGGATGAAATTCCGGCAGCGCATATGAAGATGTATCGCAACGAGCACAAACCGGGCAATATGGCGGTGCTGGTGCAATCCCCGCGCACGGGGCTGCGCACATTCGAGGATGCGCTCGAGGCCGGTCGCAACCGCTGAGCGAAAACCCGCTTGCAGAAAGAAAGCGCCGCGCGGCTTCTTGCCGAACGGCGCTTTTCTTTAGGCGCTGTAAATGTTTTCGTAAGGCTGGAGCGGGTAAGCTAAGTCCGTTCGGTCTGCAAGCAGGCAGACCGGGAAGGAGCATGAAGCCCGTGTGTGATGCCTGGTTGATCGAGTCGCTCGCAGAATTGCGAGACCATGCAGCCGCGACTGGCCTGACGGAGTTGGCCGAGCATCTGGGGGAGGCGATCGATCTCGCCCATCTGGAAATCGCCGCGCAGCAGGACGCGAACGCATATGCACAAAGCTGCCAGAAAGGACCTGAGTATCACGTTGTGAGAGCTGAGTGAGATGGGACACAAAGCGGCCTATCTGGCGGGTCTCGGATGGTATGATGAAATGACTTTGCGGGAAGCGTCGCCTTCGGCGACGGTTCGGCTGACGGTCGACCACCGGAAATTGGCGGCGGGAATGCAAGGAAAATCCATGACTGGCGAGGGATTATCCTGTCTGACCGATTGTGGTCCTGTGTGGAGCCCCGCAGCCGAAGGACGCGCCACAGAATGCGCACGAGACAGCGTTTGATTTCAACCATGCTCAGATGCCTATGAGCGAAGTAGCAGATTGTCAGACCCAACTGCCATGGCGCGCAAAGCGGCCCGCCTCGGGGGTTGCTGACGCTGTGATGGTGTGGTCTTTTTCCGGGGCCGCCGGCGACGGTATGGTAATCCCAATGCCGCCGGGAGATGAGTTGAGCGCCATGAGTACGGCCTGATGTGCTGGGGGATGCTTATCTTGTTACGGGCAGCGGTGCGCTCAGAAAGGTTCGCAACAGTGGTTCAGTAGAAATTGATTACAGATCGAACATTCACTGCAAATTCCACCTTTTGCCGGAAAGTTATTGAACAATTGCGCCCTGCCTGCATCGGCACATGACGGCCTCTCAACCATCGCATGATCACAGCAACAACGCGCCGCCGGGAGACAACTCTTCCGCGAGAACCGTTATCAAGTTTTTGTGCAAGACCTTTCGGAGCCGGGTCCGGCGCCAAAGGCGCCGCCCCCGAAACAAAATAAGATCCGGAGGGGTCCGCGCGCGCCTCCCCCTCCACTCATCCAGAAAAAGCCAACGCGCCATAGCGTTTCTGCGCGGCTTGCAGCGATTCGCCCTGCCCCTCGCCCACAGGATCGACTAACCTGCCGCCATGTCCGCACCGACCCTTTCCTTTTCCGACGACCAAGCCAGCGCCTGGGACCAGATTGCCGAATTGCTGGCCCAAGCCGGGGTGGACCTGACCGAAGGGCTCTGCCTGCCCGCCAAGGACGAGCGCCGCGCCACGCTCGCGGTCATGGGCAAGGCGGGCTCGGGCAAGACCATGCTGCTGGCCGGGCTGACGCGCACACTGCGCGAGGCCGGAGTCGAGATCGTCTCGGGGGAGTATGAAAGCCGCAAGCGGCGTGATCGGCGCAGCCTCGCGGTGCTGGCGCCCACCAACAAGGCAGCCTCGGTGCTGCGTGCGCGCGGCGTACCGGCGACCACGATCCACCGTATCCTCTACACCCCGGTCTATGACCCGGAATACGAGCGCATTGCCGAATGGCTGACCGGCAACCTGCCCCGCCCCACGGTCGAGGGGCTGACCGAGACCGCGCTCGACCGCGCCAAAGCGTTCTATGAGCAAGTCAATTCCATCCCCGGTGCGCTGGCCGCGGCCGGGCTGCGCGGGGCAGATTTCATCACGGGTTGGAAGCGGCGCGAGGACCCGCTCGATATCGGCTTTGTTGATGAAAGCTCGATGCTCGATGCGCGCCAGTTCGAGGACCTGCAGGAGCTATTCGCCACATTGGTCCTCTTTGGCGACCCGGCGCAGCTTGCCCCCGTGGGCCAGTCAGGCGAGATGGTGTTCGACCGGCTGCCCGACGCGTCGCGGCTGATGCTGTCGCGCATCCACCGTCAGGCTGAGGGCAATCCAATCCTCGATCTCGCCCATGCCCTGACCGACCCGGACCTGAGTTTCGAGGATTTCGAGGCGCGCGTGGCCGAGGCCGCTGCCCGCGACAAACGCGTCGTGCTGGCCGAGCGCGTGAACAGCGACCTGATGGCGCGCTCGCCGGTGCTGGTGTGGCGCAATGCAACGCGGCTGCGTTTGATCAATGCGTTTCGCCGCGCCCATCACGCGCCCGAAACCGAACTTCTGCCCGGCGAGCCGCTGATCTGCGACGGGTTGGAGCTGCCGCTGAAACATCGCAAGAAGCGGATCGATCTCGAGGCGCGGGGGCTGATCAAGGGCGCGCAGGTGGTCTATCTTGGCGCCGGACGCCGGACCGGCTTCTCGCGGCTGCATATCTTCGGCGCCGATGAGCCGCAGATTTCGGTCGCGTCGATCATCAAGATCGAGACCGACCCTGAGGAAGAACCCTTCATCCCCTATGCCGCCACCATGGGCGCGGCCTTCGTGCATGGCGCGGCCTGCACCATCCACAAGGCGCAGGGCTCGCAATGGCCGGAAGTTCAGGTCTTTGCCCCCGATCTCTATGCCGCGGCGCGCTCGGGGCGCAGCGAGGCCGATATCCCGCTCTGGAAGCGACTCGCCTATGTCGCCATCACCCGCGCCGAGCATCGGCTGCACTGGGTCATCCGCAACCGGCTTGCCCGCCCGCGCGCAGCCCTCACCACGGAAGATCTGGCTGCGCCCGCGACACCGCTCACGCTTAGTGCTGCGCCTGACACCGGGTGAAGCGTCAGTCCTTGGACGCGTGGCGTTCGAAATTGGCTTTGTTCGGGCAGAATTCCGCGGCCTCGGGTGTGGCGAACTCGCTGACCTGGAGCAAGTGCTGGCAGGCAGGCAGGTGTTGGCACGTGTCGCAAACCTGCAGCATCTCCAGCCACTCGGCACGGTTGCGCTTCAACTCGTCCTCCGAGACACCGAAGATACGCGCCATCTCGACAACGCGTTCGGTTACATCCTGCGGCAGGGCCACGAGATGCAGCGCCTGCTCGCGGGTGATCCCGATATCGGCAAGCTGCCGGTCAGACAGCGCGGCCACAGTTTCGAGATCGTCGTGACGGCGGAATATCCGCTGCAATCGTGCAAGCATGATCATCCTCCTCCTTGATCCGTTGCAAGGCTGCACCATGCCACCTGGCCCATCCGGGTCGCCATGATCTGCGTCAAGCGTCCTGCGCTTTGTCATTGCGCTGGCGTCGAACGTATTGGCGCGTCTGGCGCGCGTCCTCGCCGCCGCGCGGAACTCGAGACCTCTTGCCGGATCGGCCGCGCAGGCTTAGGCTCCGGGCAGATCCTCGATCAGGAGCCACCATGCGCTGTGTATTCGTCCAGTTCCGCTGCAAACCTGGCACCACCTATGAAGTCGCCGATGCCATCTATGACCGTGAGGTCGTGTCGGAGCTTTATTCGACCTCGGGCGATTTCGACCTGATCGCCAAGGTCTACATCCCCGAAGGCGCAGATGTCGGCCATTACCTGACCGAAAAGCTGTTCGACATTCCCGGGATCAGCCGCACCCTGACGACGATGACCTTCCGCGCGTTCTGAGAGGTCCCAAGCTCAACCATTTAGCCCGACCGGGCCTGCGCAGCAGGCCCGGCCCCCCTGGAATCGGCCAAGACCATAGCATTCGCACCGCAGAGAATACATATTCAATACTTGCAATGTTTATTGTCAGTCGTATATATGCTCGTGACCAGACACGCGCCCTGCTCTGATGCAGCATGGCACCATTCATCTTCAACGGGATACGCACCAATGCTCGCCCGCTACCTGCCCATCCTCGCCTGGGCGCCGCAATACCGGCGCGCCAGTCTTACCAATGACCTGATTGCCGCCATGGTGGTCACGATAATGCTCGTGCCCCAAGGGATGGCTTATGCCATGCTCGCAGGCCTGCCGCCGCAAGCCGGGCTGTACGGCGCGATGCTGCCGCTCCTGCTCTACGCTGTTTTCGGCACCTCACGGTCGCTCGCCGTGGGGCCTGTCGCCGTGGTCGCGCTGATGACCGCCGCGGCTGCCGGAACCGTGGCCGAGCTAGGCACGCCAGGCTATCATCTGGCCGCACTCTGGCTTGCGCTGCTGTCGGGCGGGATGCTCCTGATCATGGGCGTCTTCCGCATGGGATTTATCGCGAGTTTTCTCAGCCACCCGGTGATCTCGGGATTTATCACGGCAGCGGGCATCCTGATTGCGGCCAGCCAGTTGCGCCACCTGCTGGGCGCGCCGATCAGCGGCAGGACCCTGCCGGAGGTGATCCCGTCGCTGATCGAGAATATCGGCGGGATTTCGCTGGTCACGACAGCCGTGTCTGCGGCCGTGCTGGCCTTTCTGTTGTGGTCGCGGACTGGGCTGGCCCTGCTCTTGCAACGCTTTGGTCTCTCGGCCCCGCTGGCGAAGCTTCTGGGCAAGACGGCGCTGCTTATCGCCGTGCTGGCCTCAATTCTCGCGGCTTGGGGGCTGGGGCTGGACCGTTTCGGCCTTGCGATCCTGGGCGAAATTCCGCGCGGGTTGCCTGAATTCGGTCTGCCTGACTTCGACCCGGGCCTGATCCAGCTTCTGGCCGCACCCGCGCTGATGATCGCCATCGTGGGCTATGTCGAATCGATCTCCATCGCGCAGACGCTGGCCGCGAAGAAGCGCGAGTCGATCAATGCCGATAATGAACTGGTGGCGCTCGGGTTGGCCAATCTGGGTGCCGGGGTGAGCAATGCCATGCCGGTCACAGGCGGGCTCTCGCGCTCGATCGTGAATTATGACGCCGGAGCCGAGACCCCCGCCGCCGGGGCCATGACCGCGGCCATGATCGCACTCGCGGTGATCGCGCTCACCCCGCTGATGTATTACCTGCCGCGCGCGACACTCGCGGTGATCATCCTCGTCGCCGTGCTTTCGCTGCTGGATTTCCGCGCCCTGCCGCGCACTTGGGCCTATTCGCGCGCCGATGGGGCGGCGATGGCGGCAACGATGGTGGTGACACTACTGATCGGTGTCGAACAGGGGCTTCTGGCCGGGGTCGGCCTGTCGTTGGTGCTCTATCTCTACCGCACCTCGCGGCCGCATATCGCGGTCGTGGGACAGGTTCCGGGCACCGAGCATTTCCGCAATATCGAACGCCACAAGGTCGAATGCGACGCGCGTGTCTTCTCGATCCGCGTGGACGAATCTCTCTATTTCCCCAATGCCCGCGCACTCGAGGACCGCATCGTGCGGGCCCTGGCCGAGACGCCCGAGCTGGAGCATGTCGTATTGCAGGCCAATGCCGTCAATTACATCGATGCCTCGGCGCTCGAGAGCCTCGAGGCCATCAATGAGCGACTGACGGCCGCGGGCGTCCGCTTCCACCTCTCCGAAGTGAAAGGCCCGGTGATGGACCAGCTCAAACGCAGCCATTTCCTCGATGAGTTGAGCGGCGAAGTCTACCTGACCCAGTTCGACGCCATGTCCGCGCTTGCGCCCGAATTGACGCGCGCGAGCGCGAGGGCCGAGCGCACCGATACGCAGCGCGTGCCTGCCTGATCCACATCTCGGGGCACGGGGCCTGCGGCCCCGTGTATCCATTCACGCAATCGCAACCCCTCGCGGTCTAAGCTGTGCGCGATATCGCCGGGGGCAAGATGCATCACTTCAGAGAACTGGAACCGAGCGAGCCGATGCCGCATTTCAGCGCCACTGGCGGGGATGGCAGTCTGGTCTCCCAGGTCGGTATGGGCGGGCCGTATCTGCTGCTGTTGTTCCCGGGCAGGCTGGACGCAGAAGCTGTGCAGGCGCTTGCGCAGATCATCTTTTTTCACGTCCCGGACCACCCCGCGCCAAGCATCAAAACGCCGGGACTGCATATGCTGCGCGACCATGACGGCGGCATCGTACGCCGCTTTGGGGCACTACCTTCCGAGGGGAAAGGACCGTTTCGCCCGCGCGCCATCCTGATCGACCCAATGCTGCGGGTCATCGCCAATCTGCCCGCCACCACGCCGGCCGAGCGCGCGCAGGTCTTCGACCTGCTCGCCGCACAACCGCCTGCCGCCCGGTTCGCGGATCTGCCCCTGCACGCACCCGTGCTGGTCCTGCCCCATGTCTTCCCACCCGCCCTCTGCGCCGCATTGATCGAGCGCTCTGAGGCCGATGGCGGTCAGGCTTCGGGCATCATGCGCGTGATAGATGGCAAGACCGTTGGTGTACATGACCCCCTAATGAAGGTCCCGCGCAATTACCTGATCGCGGATCACGATCGCATCGCCCGCATCCAGACCCGCATTCGGCGCAGCGTTCTGCCCGAGATTCGCAAGGTCCACGCGTTCGAGATGACACGGATGGAGCGCTATGTCGTGGGCTGCTACCGGGCCGAGGACAAAGGCCATTTCGCCCCGCACCGCGACAACACCACTCCTGCCACGGCGTATCGTCGTTTTGCCATTTCGATTGCACTCAATGACGGCTATGAGGGCGGCGAGATCTCCTTCACCTAATACGGCCCGCAGGGCTTCAAGCCCCCGGCTGGCACGGCAATCGTGTTCAGTCGAGCGCTGCTCCACCGCGTCGCCTCCGTGACGCGCGGCACGCGCTATGTGTGCTGCCCTTCGTCTAAGATGAGGCCACGGCGCGATTGAAGCAGGCACCCGCCTGAGCGCAGAGACAAGAGAAGTTGAGCCTCGCGACTGGCACATCGCACGGAAAACGGCAGAGCGGCGTTTACCGCTGCCCCTCAGTCAAGCCGGATTTCCGCGCGCGGAAACTCCTCACTCAACTCCTGCCCGTCGGGAAAGGTGATGCGGATGCTGACCGATTGCAGCGCATCTGCGGTGAAACCGAGGATCGGCGGCACACGGATCGCATTGGGCGTGCGCAACTCGTGGTGACAGGGCTCCATCAGCACACGAATGATCGGTTCATTGCCATTCACCCCCATATAGATCGCCTCGAGCCCACAGCGATAGGCCATCAGATGCGTGAAATAGAGCAGATCCTGCCCGCTTTGGGTGCTCAGCCCGATCCAGTGCGCGCGCGTCATCTCAAGGATAGGCTGCACTTCGGCCTGCGTGGTGAAATTCTGCGCCTGTCCCGGCTGGGAAAGAACCATCGCAACAAGACATCCCGTCAGAAACCGCATCAACCCCTCCCCTAGACCTGCAGATGCCGCAAGCCCTGCGTCACATCGGTGCGCACCGCCAGTCGCAGCGCCGCGTCATCACCCGCACGCAGTGCCTCCAAGATCAGCCGATGATGCGGCGGCGCCGTCGTGCGCCTGAGCCGCGTGTAAAGCGCGCGCATGGTTGGCCCTAGCTGGAGCCAGACCGTCTCGAGCAGGCCCAGCATGGCCGGGCTTTGCGCACGCAGATAAAGCGAGCGGTGAAATTCGAGATTGGTGCGGATATAGGCCACCGGATCCTGAGTGTGGATGGCCCGTGCATTGGCCTCGTTGATGCTCTCCATCCGGTCGATCAGCGCCAGATGCGCGCGCCGCAGCGCCCGGCTGGCCAGTTCCGGCTCCAGCAGCGCCCGGATCGAGGCCAGTTCCTCGATCCGCTCGTTGCTGAGTTCGGGCGTCGTGATCCGTCCCGAGGCCGAAAGCGTGAGCGCCCCCTCTGCGGTCAGCCGCCGCACGGCCTCGCGCGCTGGGGTCATGCTGACACCGAAGCTCGTGCCTATCCCGCGCAGGGTCAGCGCCGTGCCGGGCGCAAGCTCGCCGAGCATGACCTGCTGGCGAAGCCCGCGATAGACCCGGTCATGCGCCGATTGTACGGGTGCATCAGACAAGGCGGGACGGGCAAGCATTGATTGCATTCCGAAATGTGATCACAAACCGAGCGCCCGGTCAATCGCTGATCCCGCTTATGCCTTGGCATGCGACCAAAGCCTAGTTTCGCGAGATCGTGTTTTTCCTTATGCTGTCCCAAATCTTTTGCCGAGCGAAGAGGAGCCGCCCCATGCAGATGACCGACGACCGCACCATCGCCGCCCCGCCTGAGACTGTCTGGAAGGCGCTGTTCGATCCCGAGGTGCTGAGAGCCTGCGTGCCCGGTTGCCAGTCGCTCACTGGCTCGACCGAAGAGGGCTATGAGGCCGTAGTCACCCAGAAGGTCGGCCCAGTCAAGGCGACCTTCAAGGGCGAAGTCACTATGGCCGATGTCGTCGAGGGCGAAAGCTGCACCCTGGTCGGTGAAGGCAAGGGCGGGGCCGCTGGCTTTGCCAAGGGCCAGGCGCGGGTCAAGCTCAGCCCGACCGATGACGGGCAGACGCTCCTGCATTACGAAGTCGATGCCAAGGTCGGCGGCAAGCTCGCGCAACTGGGTAGCCGGATTGTGGACGGATTCGCGCGACGCATGGCGGGTGAGTTCTTCACACGGTTTCAGGAACAGGTCGAGGGCCCGGCCCCCGAGGCTTCTGAAACACCCGAACCGGCAGAGGCCCCGGCAGCGCAGCCAGAGG
Source organism: Paracoccaceae bacterium (assembly GCA_007694945.1). GTDB lineage: Bacteria > Pseudomonadota > Alphaproteobacteria > Rhodobacterales > Rhodobacteraceae > Roseinatronobacter. Next base: position 18,740 of record REER01000080.1, read on the forward strand.
CCGCGAGCGCATCAGAGCCAGCCGCAGAAGCGCCCGCCAAGAAAAGCTGGTTGAAGCGCCTGATCTCCTGAGCGCGCGAAAGCCTTGCGCCAGCGCCCCCGTTTCGGTAACAAATTCTTACCAATTCACAGGGGGAGCACATGCCGGCGATCACGAATATTGAGGACCTGCGCCGCGTCTACGAGCGTCGCACTCCGCGCATGTTCTATGACTATGCCGAATCCGGCAGCTGGAGCGAGCAGACCTTTCGCGAGAATGTCTCGGATTTCAGCCATATCCGCCTGAAACAGCGCGTTGCGGTGGATATGACCGGGCGCAGCACGAAAGCGCAGATGATCGGCGAAGATGTCGCGATGCCGGTCGGCCTTGCCCCGGTCGGCCTGACTGGCATGCAATCCGCCGATGGCGAGATCAAGGCCGCCCGCGCCGCCGAGAAATTCGGTGTGCCCTTCACCCTCTCGACGCTCTCGATCTGTTCGATAGAGGATGTTGCGCAGCACACGAAAAAACCCTTCTGGTTTCAGGTCTACACGCTCAAGGATGACGATTTCATGCGCCGCCTGTTCGAACGTGCGAAGGCCGCGAACTGCTCGGCCATCGTGGTGACGGTGGATCTGCAGGTACTGGGCCAGCGCCACAAGGACATCAAGAACGGCCTCTCTGCGCCGCCCAAGCTGACCGTGAAATCCATCCTCAACCTGATGACCAAGATCCCTTGGGGTCTTGAGATGATGGGAACCCACCGCCGCACCTTCCGCAATGTCGTGGGCCATGCCAAGGGTGTCACCGACCCCGGCTCACTCTCAGCCTGGACGGCCGAGGCCTTCGATCCGGCGCTCGACTGGAAGCGGATCGCGCAGTTCAAGGAATGGTGGGGCGGCAAGATGATCGTCAAGGGCATCATGGAGCCCGAAGACGCCCGCCGCGCTGCCGAGATCGGGGCTGATGCCATTGTCGTCTCCAACCATGGCGGGCGGCAATTGGATGGCGCAGTCTCCTCAATCCGCATGCTGCCCTCGATTGTCGATGCCGTGGGCGACAAGGTCGAAATCCACCTCGATTCAGGCATCCGCTCGGGTCAGGACGTGCTCAAGGCTTTGGCGCTCGGTGCCAAGGGCACCTATATCGGCCGCGCCTTCACCTATGGGCTGGGCGCGATGGGCGAGCAGGGGGTGACAAAGGCGCTCGAGATCATCCACAAGGAACTCGACACCACCATGGCGCTCTGCGGCGAGACTGATGTCGCCCGCCTCGGGCCGCACAATCTCTATGTGCCCCAAGGATTCGGCGACCCGACCGTGCTCTTGCCATGAACCCGAGGAAAACTCCTTGCCGGGTGCAGGCTTGCTGAGCCTTTCCGGTTGACACCCGGCCCCAGACGCGTAGAAGGCAGGCTCAGAATTCACGGGCACGGGCGAGACGCGCGCCGCCCGATGCAGGAGAGAAAGCCATGGCGAAGCCAACCACCATCAAGATCCGCCTGAACTCGACCGCAGGCACCGGGCATTTCTACGTCACCAAGAAAAACGCCCGCACCATGACCGAGAAGATGACCGTGCGCAAATACGACCCGGTCGTGCGCAAGCATGTCGAATACAAGGAAGGCAAGATCAAGTAATCCTGCCCGCATATCCAGACTGACAAACCGCGCCCTTCCGGCGCGGTTTTCTTGTGACTGGCCCAGCAGGACCGCGCGCTACACTACGCAAGCCATCCCATTTTCTTGCCAAAAATGCTCAAATTCCAAAGCGCGGCACAGGCCCCGCTGCGCGGCAGACCCCCTCAGAGCCCCAGCTTCACCGCCACGATCTCGTTCACCGCTTTGGGATTCGCCTTGCCGCCGGTGGCCTTCATCACCTGCCCCACGAACCAGCCTGCAAGCTTCGGGTTCTGCTTGGCCTTCTCCACCTGCGCCGGATTGGCCGCGATGATCTCATCCACGGCCTTTTCAATCGCACCCGTGTCGGTGACCTGCTTCATGCCGCGCACCTCGACAATCTCGGCCGGGTCGCCCCCTTCGGTATAGACGATCTCGAACAGGTCCTTGGCGATCTTGCCCGAGATATCACCCGCCTTGATCAGCCGGATGACCCCCGCCAACTGCCCTGCCGAAACCGGGCTCTCCGTGATCTCGCGCGCGTCCTTCTTCAAACGCCCGAACAACTCGTTGATGACCCAGTTCGCCGCCAGTTTCCCGTCTCCGGCCTCAGCCGCCACCGCTTCGAAGTAGGCCGCATTGGCGACATCCGCGGTCAGCACCGAGGCATCGTAATCGGTCAGCCCGAAATCGGTCATGAACCGCGCCTTCTTCTCGTCGGGCAGCTCTGGCAGGCTGGCGGCAATGTCATCGACCCAGGCCTGCTCGATCTCCAGTGGCAACAGATCGGGGCAGGGAAAATAGCGGTAATCATGCGCCTCTTCCTTGGAGCGCATCGAGCGCGTCTCGCCCTTGTCGGGGTCGAACAGGCGCGTTTCCTGCCCCACCGCGCCACCATCTTCCAGAATGCCGATCTGGCGGCGGGCTTCATACTCGATGGCCGCCTGAATGAAGCGCATCGAGTTCATGTTCTTGATCTCGCAGCGCGTGCCGAGATGGCTGAAATCCTGGCTGTCCTGATATTTCTCGTACTGGCCCGGGCGGCAGACCGAGACATTCACATCCGCGCGCAGATTGCCGTTCTGCATGTTGCCGTCGCAGGTGCCCAGGTAGCGCAGGATCTGGCGCAGCTTGCCGACATAGGCCGCCGCTTCTTCGGGGCCGCGAATGTCGGGGCGCGAGACGATCTCCATCAGGGCAACACCCGTGCGGTTCAGATCCACGAAACTCATGTTCGGATCCATGTCATGGATCGACTTGCCCGCGTCCTGCTCGACATGGATGCGCTCGATGCGCACCAGACGCGCGACACCGGGGCCCATTTCGACCAGCACTTCGCCCTCGCCCACCAGCGGGTGATAGAGCTGGCTGATCTGATAGCCCTGCGGCAGGTCGGGGTAGAAGTAATTCTTCCGGTCAAAGGCCGAGACCAGATTGATCTGCGCCTTCAGCCCCAGCCCGGTGCGCACGGCCTGTTCGATGCAGAATTCGTTGACCACCGGCAGCATCCCCGGCATCGCCGCGTCGACGAAGGAGACGTTGGAGTTGGGCTCGGCGCCGAAGGCGGTGGAGGCGCCGGAGAACAGCTTGGCCTGGCTGGAAATCTGAGCATGGATCTCCATCCCGATCACCAATTCCCAATCGCCCGTCGCACCCGAGATGCGTTTCGGTTCGGGGCTCTCGAAACTCAGATCAAGCATGGGGCAGTGCCTCCTGTGGCGCGGATTTGGTGCCGTGTTTAGCCCCGCTGCGGCGGGCCAGCAAGGGGGCGGATCGGCGAAACCCCGCCCAAATCCACCGTGCGCAGGGTATGTTCATTGCACTTTTACCCGATTCACCGCATATGCCGCGACGCAGCATCACTCTCGAGCTGCGCCACTTGTCGGACATCGCATGAGACTGTTTTCGCCCCTGCGCATTGCGCTTGCTACTTTCCTGATTCTGTTTGCGGCAGGCTGCACCCTCGCTGCCCCCGATGCGGGAGCGTCGAAATCCGGGCCCGAAATCGTGACTCGCTGGGACCATCGCCCTGAAGCGGGCCTCTGGACAGCCGCGAAGCTCACCGCGCTCGAGAATGAGGGGCATGCGCTTGTGGCGACCGTACCGCGCGACATTGACACGTTCTGCCCGGGCTATGAACAAGCCGATACCGAGGGGCGCAAGGCATTCTGGACGGCCTTCTTCTCGGGTTTGGCAGGCTATGAAAGCACCTGGCGCCCCGAGGCCGCTGGTGCCGGCGGGCGTTATCGCGGGTTGCTGCAGATATGGCCGACCTCTGCGCGCTTCTATGGCTGCGACGTTTCGCATCCCAACGGCCTTTATGACGGGCCGACCAATCTGCGCTGCGCGGCACGGATTGCTGCGCAGGCCGTCGAACGCGACCAGGTGGTCACTGGATCGCCGGGGCGCTGGGGTGGGGTAGCACGCGACTGGCCGCCACTGCGCAATGCCCGCAAACGTAATGACATTGCGAATTTCACCCGCGCGCTGCCCGTCTGTCAGGCCTGAAATCACGCGCATATTCAGCCTTTTCTAACCCTTTTGTGCCAATCTGCGGCGCATAACGGGTGGTCAAGGCCATGATGGAAGAGCGCGACGACAACAACGACAAGATCGCGGCAGCAGAGGCGCGGCCATCTGCGCTCGAGCAGATGGCGTCTCGCCACCGGGTCGCGGCGGAACAGGAACGCGCGGCATTCGAGGGGGCGCTGCGCGTGGCCTTCGGGCGCATGGCGGCAAATTGTCATGGGCTCGACGGCACTGTGCAGGAAGTGCACCAGCAGCAGGCGGGCCTTGCCGAAGTGATCGAACAGGCTGAACCCGGCATGTTCCTCGCGCTGCTCGAAGGGCAGCAGGATCGCATGGGACTGGTCATGATTTGCGCGACCGTACTGGCCGGGATGATCGAGGCGCAGACAACCGGGCGGGTGGACAAGGCCCCGTCCCCCCGTCGCAAACCGACACGCACCGACGCCGCCCTGCTCGCCCCCATGATCGAGGCCTTTCTGCGGCTGATCGAAGCGCGCTGCGCCGAGTTGCCACAGGCCGGGCTGGTCAACGGCTTTAGCTATGGCTCTTTTCTCGCTGACCCGCGCCCGCTGGGCCTGATGCTCGATGATGAACGCTACATGATCCTGCGCCTGCAAGTGAGCCTCGGCGCGGGTGCCAAGGCAGGCGCGTGGCTGCTGATCCTGCCGGTCGCCGAGCAAGTGCGCGCGGGCGAGAGTGCGGAAAATGAAGCAACTGCTGCCGCGCACGACTGGGACGCGCGGCTGGAAGCGACAGTCAATAACAGCCCGGTCCAGCTTGAAGCGGTATTGTGCCGGGTCCAGATGTCGCTGACCGAAGCTCTGCGGCTGCGACCGGGCGACCTGCTGCGCCTGCCCGATTCCGCGCTCGAATCACTCGCGCTGGAGTCCATCACGCATGAGGCGCTCGGCATCGGGCGGCTGGGACAGGCGCGCGGCCAGCGCGCCGTGCGGCTGACAGCCGAGCCGGGTATCCTGACGGATGCCACCGGGGTCTCGGTCTCACCCGTCGCCCTGCCCGCCTCGGTTCTGTCCTTCCACCCAGCAAAAGCCGCCTTCGTGCCCGAGGAGCAAGAAGAGCATCGGCAGCCTGTGGCGCAAAGCGATGAGGGTGCGACAGGGGAGGTTCGCCAAGGGACCAGCAAAAGACAATGACAAGGCGACAAGCGGATAAAACGCCTTGGGCTTGGTACGAAAACTCTCATGACGACGCCAATGCCGGGGGAGTGCTGCTGCCCAGCACCAAGCAAGGCAGCTCTACTGACATTGCCGGGCCGCCTTCGGAGTTCCAGTCGGCAGCGGCGCATGGAATGCGGACGGGCAAAACCAGTACAGGCAAGTTACGCGAATGACCGTTGGTGCTTTTGGGTAACAAAAGCGGGCACTATGCTCAGCGATCAGCAGCCATCGCGATACCGCATTTTGTTTGAGCCAAGGCCGTGCACCTTGGGTTCCCAGGCTGGCTGTTCCCAGGAAGATGTACGCGCATGCAAGGACAAACCGGGATTGCTGCACAAATACCTGGGGCGTTTCGTGCCAAAGATCGCAGCAAGGTGTTCGGCGCTTTGCGGCCAGCACGATATCAACCTGCTGCCTCACGCAAGGCCGGGCCGCCTGCGGCGCCCCGGTCGGCTGTGATGCGTAGTATGCAAGATGTCGCAAGGGTAAGTGCAAGCAGACTGCGCGGAAGACTGTCCGGGTTTCTCAGCGCCAATGGCCACCACTATGCCCGGCGAACTGGAGCCCACGCTAACCCGCCGTCGTTGTTATTCGGTAAAGGCCGGGCACCCTTGGTGCGTCGGTGGCCCTAAACGCACTGCGGGTTGCGGCATCTTCATAATGTGCTAACTGCGCACGTCGCGGCCTGATCAAGCCCCCTCACTCTCCGGCCTCTATATTAGATAGCAAGGCCCTGCTGCCTTTGGCGGCAGGGCCTTGCTTGCAACAACTCCGAAACAGTTAGCCGACCAGTCAGCTCCGAGCCAACTGGTCGATCGTGTGGCGGAAAGGCTCCAGAGCATAGCCGAAGCGCGCCGGAATCGCGATCAACTCATCCGTCGGTTGCTTGCCGGCCTGCGACAAGGCCCAGACGATGGACGAGCGGTTGCCCGAGGCGCAATAGGCCAGCACCGGGCCCGCGCTGTCATTCATCGCGCGGGCTTGATCCGACACATTATCGAGCGTGATTGCGCCCCCGACGACCGGATTTTCGACAAAGCGCAGCCCTGCGGCTTCGACCGCAGCCCGGATCGCATGCGACTGAACCTCGGGCGGGATTTCACCATCGGGGCGGTTGCAGACAACCGTGGTGTAGCCTGCTTCGGCAATGGCCGCCACATCCTCAGGCGTGATCTGGGGTGAAACAGCGTAGCTGTCGGTGAGGGGGCGTATCTCCATGTCGGGCTCCGGTCAGATGGTGGCAAGGCGGTCGATTTGCACGCGGATGGGCTGCGCAACCAGCATACCGGCGATCATCGCAAGAAGGAAGGTCACCCCACCCGTTCCACCCCAACTCAGCGAGGCAATCGCCGGTCCCGGGCAAAGCCCGACCAGCCCCCAGCCCGCGCCGAACAGCACAGAGCCGATCACGAGGTTATGGCCCAGACGCGGGTCGGGTTTGGCTGGGAAGGGCGTGCCCGCCAGCGACTCGGCGCGCCGCGTGGTCATGTTCCAGGCCAGGAGCATCGGAAGGATGGCACCCCCCAGAACGAAGGCCAGTGTCGGGTCCCAGGCGCCGAAGATGTCGAGCCAGCCCTGCACCTTGGTGGTGTCGGTCATGCCCGAGACCAGAAGCCCAGCGCCGAACAATCCACCGGAAAGCGCTGCAATGACAATACGTCGCATCAGATCACTCCCAGAACGTGGCGGAAGAGCACCATCGCGATGCCACCCGCGAGCAGGTAGAAGACAGTGGCGACAATACCGCGCAGCGAGAAGCGCGAGATACCGCAGACCCCATGGCCCGAGGTGCAACCATTCGCCAGCCGCGTTCCGATGCCGACCAAGAGCCCGCCCGCGATGACGATGCCAAGGTTCGACGTGATATTGGTGCTGACCTCAACCGAGAAGAGCGGCAGCATCAGTGCGGGCACAACCACTAGGGCTGCCAGAAACGCCACCCGCTCTTGCCAGTTGCTCAGGCCGGTGCGGTCCACAAGCCCGCCGATAAGCCCGCTTGCGCCCATGATCCGGCCATTTCCGAGCAGGAAGATGGCCGCCGCCGTGCCGATCATGAGGCCACCGACAAGGCCCCAAATCCAATCTATAGGAATCATGTTTTTATCCTGTTCGCATGAAGGACAGGGTCGGCCGAAGCCGACCTCTGTTATCTGTCATCTGCACCCGGTTCAGAGCGTGTTGACCGGTACTTTCAGATAGACAGTACCATTGTCTTCGGCCTTGGGCATCTGACCTGCGCGCATATTGACCTGCAGCGAGGGCACAATCAGGCGCGGCATACCCAGTTGCGAGTCGCGCTCGGTGCGGGCCTTGACGAAATCCTCTTTCGTGGCGCCAGCGCCGACATGCTTGTTCGCGGCCTTCTGTTCTCCCACTGTGGTTTCCCAAGCGTAATGGTCGCGGCCCTCGGCCTTGTAGTCATGGCCCACGAAGATGCGCGTCTCATCCGGCAGCGCGAGGATCTTCTGCACCGAATCCCACATCATATCGGCCGAGCCACCGGGGAAGTCACAACGCGCAGTGCCGAAATCGGGCATGAACAGCGTATCACCGACAAAGGCCGCATCACCGATCGCATAGGTCAGACAGGCGGGCGTGTGGCCCGGCGTGTGCAGAACATCGACGCGAAGCTGGCCGATATGGATCGAATCGCCCTCGCTGAAGAGTTTGTCGAACTGGCTGCCATCGCGCTCGAATTCTGTACCCTCATTGAAGACCTTGCCGAACGTGTCCTGCACGACGGTAATATTCTTGCCGATGCCGATCTTGCCGCCGAGCTTTTCCTGCAGATAAGGCGCGGCCGAGAGGTGGTCCGCATGGACGTGGGTCTCGAGCAGCCACTCGACGCGGTAGCCCTTTTCCTGCACGAAGGCGATGACCTCATCGGCCGATTTGGTCGAGGTATGCCCAGAGGCATAATCGAAGTCGAGCACCGAGTCGATAATCGCACAGGCCGTGCCATTCGGGTCGCGCACAACGTAGGTGATGGTGAAAGTATCTTCGTCGAAGAAGGCGGTGACTTCGGGTTTCATGAGTGTCTCCTGTGTCTCGTCTGACACGGAATATAGACGTCTTTTCACATATTGCAAGTTTTGAATGTTAAAATCCTGGACTGCTACGGCAGGGGTGCGCGCAAAGCGCGCGCCCCTGCCCGGAAAAGTCTGTTTTTCCAATGTAATATCGGAAATCTCCTGCCGCATGTTTGCGCTCTGGGAACAGGGTTCTCTGCTCGACCCTATGGAAACCTGCCCTTGCTATCTGTCTGATTCGGGGCGATCCCTCCGGGCTAGGGCACGCTTAGCGCGCCCTAGCCTGTATAACATTAAGCAAGGCACGCCCGCTCCAGCGCTGCGCCTGCCGCATAGGGCTTGAATGATGCGGATGGTCTGTAAGCCGGGTTCTGTTCCGGGGCCACAGCCCCGGAGATGGCCATTCATCTGGGCCCGCGCTTGCACGCGGGCTCGCGCTGCCAACCCGGACCTCGGACCAAGGCGGTCCTGCGCTGCGCGCGCGAGATCCCTATTCGGCATTGCTCCGGGTGGGGCTTGCCGTGCCAGTCCGGTTGCCCGGCCTGCGGTGGGCTCTTACCCCACCGTTTCACCCTTACCCAGCCGAGACGGCTAGGCGGTCTGTTTTCTGTGGCGCTTTCCCTCGGGTTGCCCCGGCCGGGCGTTACCCGGCACCCTTGCCTTGTGGAGCCCGGACTTTCCTCACCTGCCTTTCAGGGCAAGCGCGGCCATCCAACCATCCGCATCACCGACCGAGATAAGCGCCAGAGGCATAGCACGCAAGCCAGAACAGGTGCTGCCGCGCAGTGTTGCCCTTGTTCCCGGCCAGAGGCTGCTCTAATCAGGGTTGGAGCAGTAAGCGGAGGCGGAATGCGCATTCTGGTGACCAATGACGACGGGATCAACGCGCCGGGGCTCGCCGTGCTGGAAGAGATCGCGCGCAATGTCGCGGGCCCGGAGGGCGAAGTCTGGACTGTCGCGCCTGCTTTCGAACAATCTGGCGTCGGCCATTGCATCAGCTACACCCACCCGACGATGATCGCCAAACTCGGCCCGCGCCGCTATGCCGCCGAGGGCTCGCCCGCCGATTGCGTGCTGGCGGGGCTCTATGACGTGCTGCAGGGCGCGCGGCCCGATCTGGTGCTATCGGGCGTAAACCGGGGCAACAATTCGGCTGAGAACGTGATGTATTCCGGCACTGTCGGCGGGGCCATGGAGGCCGCCCTGCAGGGCTTGCCCGCTATTGCGCTCTCGCAATATATGGGACCGCAAAGCGAGGATCTGCCCTCGATCTTTGACGCCGCCATCGGGCATGGGCAGACCGTGATCCAAAAGCTGCTGACAAAGGGCATCTGGGACACGGGCGATTATCGGCTGTTCTATAATGTGAATTTCCCGCCAGTAGGGAAAGAGGCGGTCAAGGACATCAAGGTCGCCCCACAAGGTTATAGAAAAGATACGTTTTTCGGTGTCGAGCCACATATTTCCCCATCAGGACGCAAATTCCTCTGGATCACCGGTGGCCCGCAGCATCTGCCCACGGCGCCGGGAAGTGATGCAGCCGTCAATCTCGATGGCCATATCTCGGTGACCCCGATGCGCGCTGACCTGACCGCGCATGATGCGCTGGAGAATGTGCGAAAGGCGTTGGAATGAGCGACGACCTCGCCGAGGCAAGAATGCGCTTCATCTACACGATCCGCTCGCGCGGTGTGACCGATGCGCGCGTACTCTCGGCGATAGAAAAGATCGACCGCCGCGCCTTTGTGACCGGCGTCTTTGCCGAGCGCGCCTATGAGGACATGCCGCTGCCCATCGCCTGCGGTCAGACCATCAGCCAGCCTTCGGTCGTGGCGCTGATGACCGAGGCGCTACAGGTCGGCCCTCGCGACAAGGTGCTCGAAGTGGGCACCGGCTCAGGCTACCAGGCCGCGATCCTCAGCCAGCTTGCGCGGCGAGTTTATACCGTCGAGCGCTTCAAGACCTTGGCGAAAAGCGCGCAGCGCATCTTCGACGAGTTGGGGCTGACCAACATCACTACTTTCGTCTCGGATGGCAGTTTCGGGCTGCCTGATCATGCGCCATTTGATCGCATTATCGTGACCGCCGCCGCAGAAGACCCTCCCGGCCCCCTCTTGGCGCAGTTGCGCGTTGGGGGTATCATGGTAGTGCCGGTTGGACAGTCCGACACAGTGCAGACGCTGATCCGCGTCATCCGGCATGAAGACGGGTATGAGTATGAGGAATTGCGCGCAGTGCGCTTCGTCCCGCTGGTCGAAGGTCTGGGCCAGTAATGGCAGGTGCGGCAGAATGGCGGAGAAACCGCTGCAAGTCATGCGCATAGGCAAGGGGCAGAACCAATGACACCAGGATTACGGCTCACTTTGCTGTGCAGTGCGGCACTCATCGCGCTCAGCGCGTGCAGCGATTTCGATTTCGATCTCCGCCGCTCCGATAACGGCCTTTCCACCACGGAGGCCGCGCGTCAGGCCACGGCCGCGCGGCCGCGCGCCGATGCGCGCGGGATCATCACCTATCCTGATTATCAGGTCGTCGTCGCCCGTGCGGGCGATTCCGTGAGCGACGTCGCCCAGCGGATCGGGATGAGCGCGCGCGAACTCGCGAGCTTCAATGCCCTGACGCCAGAGACCAGCCTGCGCGCTGGTGAAGTGCTGGCCCTGCCGCGCATGCTGAGCGGCACGGAAGTCGCTGATTCCGGTCAGATCGAGATTTCGACGCTTGCCGACAGCGCCATCGCGCGGGCCGAAGGCCGTGCGCCTGCACCTGCGCCGCAGGTCACGCAACCCGCCAGCGCGCAGCCGACCCGCCACCGGGTCGAGCGCGGCGAGACTGCCTTCCAGATTGCACGGCTCTACAATGTCAGCCCGCGCGCACTGGCCGACTGGAACGGGCTCGACCCCGAGATGCGCGTGCGCGAAGGGCAAGTGCTGATGATCCCGGTCGCCGCTGAGGCAGCGCAGAGACCTGTGGCCCCCGAGCCCGAACCCGAGCGGGTGCCTGAGCCCGGAACCGGCAGCAGCACACCCACCCCGCCCAGCGCCAGTGCCCCCCTGCCCGAGTCTGCAGCGCCGGCCCAGGAGGCTGCAGCCGCCGCCGAAGAGGCCCGTCCGCCATCGCCTGCACTCTCCGAGAGCCGGACCGAGGCCAGCAGCCCACAATTCGTCATGCCGGTGGATGGCCGGATCATCCGCGCCTATGCGCCGGGCCGCACCGAGGGGATCGGCATCGCCGCAAGCCCGGGCACGGCAGTGCGCGCAGCGGCAGCGGGTACAGTCGCCGCGATCACCCAAGACACCAACAATGTGCCGATTGTCGTCATTCGCCATGATGGAGGACTGATGTCGGTCTATGCCCAGCTTGAAAATCTGACAGTCGAGCGCGGCGCAACTGTCACTCGGGGCCAGACCATCGGGCGCGTTCGTGCAGGCGATCCGAGCTTTTTGCATTTTGAGATCCGCTCGGGCATGGACAGCGTCGATCCGATGCGATACCTGCAATAGCCACGCGCGGTGCTTGCCAGCGTGCGGGCGCTCCAGTAGACAGCCGTTAGCGCTAACCGAAGCATGAGGTTCTCATGACCCCTTCCGAGCAAAGCCAGGCCACGCTGGCACTGTGCCAGCTTGCCCCTGTCATCCCGGTTCTGGTGGTCAGCGATCTCGCGCAGGCCCGTCCACTGGCCGAGGCGCTGGTGGCTGGTGGCCTGCCTGTGCTGGAAGTCACCCTGCGGACGGACTGCGCGCTCGACGCGATTGCGGCCATGGCCGAAGTCGAAGGCGCAGTGGTCGGCGCGGGTACCGTGCTCAGCCCGGCCCAGATGACCGAGGTCCGCGCCGCCGGTGCAAGCTTTGCGGTCTCGCCCGGAGCGACATCCGCACTGCTCGATGCGTCCCGGATCGAGGCGCTGCCGCTTCTGCCGGGAGCGCAGACCTGCTCCGAGATCATGTATCTGCTGGAGCAAGGCTATAACGTGCAGAAATTCTTCCCCGCCGAAGCCATCGGCGGTGCAGCAGCGCTCGCCTCGATCGGGGCGCCGCTGCCGCAGGCGACCTTCTGCCCCACAGGCGGCATTTCCGCCGAACGCGCGCCCGATTATCTCGCCCTGTCCAATGTCGCCTGTGTCGGTGGGAGCTGGGTTGTACCTAAAGCAGCGCTGGCAGAGGGCGACTGGAGCGCGATCACGGCCCTTGCCCGCGACGCGGCCACGCTCGCGCGTTGAGCCGCGCATCGGCAAGCCTGCATCGCATTGCGCGATGAGACCTCGCACCCCACAGTTCGGCACGCCGCGATAGCAGTGTTGTGCATTGACATGGCTCATGTATTCATAGCTTTGACGGTTGTGACCTGTGTGGAGACAAGCCTTTGGCGTTTCTGACGAAATACCGCCTTTACATGCTGGGCTTGGCCGTCACGATCATTCTCGGTACTGTCATCGCATTCCTGACGCTGGCTCCGATTGACAGCTCAGGCTTTCCCGGCTCTGACAAGCTCCACCATTTCCTCGCCTTCGCCGCTCTCGCCTTCCCCCTGCCCTTCGCCCGCCCGCGGCTCCTGCTGCCGGTGGTCCTTGGTGTTTCGGCCTATGGCGGGCTGATCGAACTGATTCAGCCGTATTTTGGTCGCCACGCGGATTGGGGCGATTTCATAGCCGATGTCCTTGGCGCCATATTCGGTGGCGTGCTCGGCGCACAATGCGGGAAATGGTTTCGCCGGGTATTCGTACAGGCATAGGTTTGCCTAATTCTGCAGCAATCGGGATCTCCTAGCAGTCTTCACTTGATGCCCGTGGCGGTCACGGGCATGGTTCAGGCTGCAAAGACCGAGATACCATGTACCCGGAAGACAAAAGCAACTGGTTCCTGGCCCAGCTCAAGCCGAACAGCCACATGATCGCGCAGCGCAATCTTGCGCGCCAGGGCTTCGAGATCTTTCTGCCCATGCAAGAGGTGACAAGGCGCGCCCATGGTCGCTTTGTCACGCAACTCCGACCGCTCTTCCCAGGGTATATTTTCGTCGCGCTCAACATCGCACATGGAGGTTGGCGTGCCATCAATGCAACGCTTGGGATCACGCGTCTTGTCTGTCTTGGCAACGAGCCGACCCCCGTGCCCTCCGCGTTCGTGACAGAATTGCAGATGCGCTGTGACAGTAACGGCGCACTGCAACCCCAGGAAACCTATTCCAAAGGCGATCAGGTCACACTGACGAAAGGTCCCTTTGCAGAGATCGTGGCCACCATCGAAAGCCTCGAGCCCGACCAGCGCGTCTATCTGCTGATGGACATCATGGGAATGCAAACCCGTGTTGCGGTCGATGCGGCCCATCTGCGCCCCTTGCGTTGACCCAAAGCGACCGACATCCTATGCCTTTGGGGCAGGCAGCAGACCGAGGACCGATGACCCATATATTGGTGACGGGGGGCGCGGGCTATATCGGCTCGCATGCCTGCAAACTGCTGGCGCGGGCAGGCCATGTGCCCGTGAGTTTCGACAATTTGTCGACCGGCTGGGCCAGTGCCGTGAAATTCGGCCCCCTCGTCCAAGGCGATCTGCTGGATCGTGCCGCCCTCGATGCGGCCTTTGCCGAATTCCAGCCCAGTGCCGTGATGCATTTCGGCGCGCTCAGCCAGGTCGGCGAAGCAACCCGCGATCCGGGGCGCTACTGGCGCAACAATGTCATTGGTTCGCTGAACCTGATCGAAGCCATGTTGCAGGCCGGGTGCCGCGATATGGTGTTTTCCTCAACCTGCGCGACCTATGGCGATCAGGATGGTGTCATCCTCGATGAAAACAGCGCGCAGATGCCGCTCAATGCCTATGGCGCTACGAAACTCGCGGTCGAATCGATGCTGCGTGATTTTGGCGCCAGCCACGGGTTGAACGCGGTGATCTTTCGCTATTTCAATGTCGCCGGCGCTGACCCCGAGGCCGAGATCGGCGAATGGCACCAGCCCGAGACCCATCTGATCCCTGTCATGATCGAGGCAGCCGCAGGCAAACGGCCCGAACTGGTCATTCACGGAAATGATTATCCGACTGCCGATGGCACCTGCATACGCGACTATGTCCACGTCATCGATCTTGTCGATGCGCATATCCGGGGGTTGTACTGGCTTCTTGCCGGGCGGGGGAGCCGCGTGTTCAATCTGGGCACGGGGGCCGGGTTTTCCGTCAATGAGGTGATCCGTCATTGCCACGAAGCCACGGGCTTGGAGGTGCCGTTCCGCTTCGGTCCGCGCCGAGACGGTGACGCTGCCGCATTGGTCTCGGGCAGCACGCGGGCATGCGAGGAACTCGGCTGGCAGCCCGAACGCTCTTCGCTGCGACTCATGATCGCGGATGCGTGGCGCTGGTATCGCACCGGGGGCTACTCTGGCTGAGCCGTTGCCCCGGTGCCGCAGCCTCACCGATACCAGTCATGCGCGTAAACCTGCACAAACCGGCGTCGGTTTGCTCGAATCTGTTGTTTTTATGGCACTCCCCGCCATCGCGTATGCTACGAATACAACTTTAACGGCTTTTTAATGGCAAAGTAATATCCCTTAAGTCATTCTTTGGCCTCAAACGCGGACTAAGACAGCGGCAGTGACGCGAGAAGCGAGCGGCAAAATGAGTTTCATGGTCTTTCTGATGGGCATGATGTCAGCCTGCGTCATAGCAGGGATGAGCACTCTTGTTCGGGGTGGAACATGGGGAGAGGTAGGCCTCGTGGTGTTTGCGACCCTTGTCGCAACCCAGATCCTCTATCTCTTGCTGATCTTTGGTCTCGTCGTGGCGCGCACGCGCAAGTAGCGCAGGTCGTTCCGGACGACGCGATCATAAGCGCCTTTCGCCCGACACCACTCTGAGCGACATAGCGCACATCGGTCTTTCAATAAGAGCCATCACCCCGCAGCACGACCTTGACCGTGCGCAGGATCAATACGCAATCTCTCAGGAACGACCAGTTCTGCACATAGGCACGATCCAGCGCGACCCGCTTCTCATAAGACAGGGCGCTGCGACCGCTGACTTGCCACAAGCCCGTTAGGCCAGGGCGGCAGCGCAGGTAATGTGGCTTCGAGCGACCGTAATACTGCAGTTCGGATACTTCGACCGGGCGCGGCCCGACGACACTCATCTCACCACGCAGGATATTGATGAGCTGCGGCAGTTCATCGAGGCTGTATTTACGCAGATAATATCCAATAGGCGTTATGCGCGGGTCGTTCCTGAGCTTGCCGTAGGTCTGCCACTCCTTGCGGGCCTCCGCATTATTGGCCAAATGCTGCTCGAATACAGTGGCGGCGTTTTCCACCATCGTGCGAAATTTCAAGCACTGGAACAGCTTGCCATTATGCCCGACGCGCGGATGGCTGAACAGGATCGGCCCCTTATCGGTCCAACGTATCAAAAGGGCGAGCCCGATGAGAAGCGGGCTCAGCGCGACCATCGCCGTGGCCGTGAACAGAATGTCGAAAAGCCGTTTAACCAACCCGCCGCGCGGCCGTGTGGTCGGCCCATACCGAAATATGTCTCCAATCTTTTCCGCCGGAAACTCGAAGCGGTGATCAACACGCTCTAGGCTCATTTTCAGGTCACTCTCGAAAAAAAGCTGCATCCTTGAGCCCAACAGCAGGTCAAGCCCAACCCCTTGAATGGTCTAGCAAAGTTCCGACGAAAAAGAAATGCGGCGTATTTTAGGCGAAGAAATGATAACGCGATGAATAAATTGAGGAAAATCTTACGCTTCTGGTGGAAACGATATGTTCCAAATTCAGAAACAGAGCATCGAGGTCAGAATACAATCTAGAGTTGCTAAATGCCTTGAATCACACGCGATTTGCCATTTCATGCATGAATGCTTTCCCCAGTTCTGCAAGCAGACTTCGATTGCGGATATGTCTCGCCCGATTGAATGATGTCTTTTTCGGGACAGGCTTGCCATAATTTACCATTTTTTCGCACGACGTCCGGTCTGCCTTGTCACTCACCAGCCAGTCGCGACGGTGCAGCCGTAGCGGCACCAGCAGCCACCTTTAACCGGACCACACGAACATCACCGGTTCACCCTGCGCCAAAGATGCTCTAGCTTTCGTGCCATGCCAGCCGAGTATTTCACCGAGATTCGCACCTGGGTCTTTGACCTGGACAATACGCTCTACCCGCCCGAGATCCGTCTGTTCGACCAGATCGACCAGCGCATGACGGCCTATGTCATGCAAACCCTCGACGTGAGCGCAGCCGAGGCTGATTATCTGCGCAAGAAATACTGGGCGGAATATGGAACCACGCTGGCCGGGCTGATGCGACTGCATGATCTCGACCCGCTGCCCTATCTGGTCGCGGTTCATGATATCGATTTCAGCGTTCTGACACCTGACCCCGATCTGCGCGCGCGTATCTCAGCGCTGCCCGGGCGCAAAATCGTCTACACCAATGGCTCTGCCCCCTATGCCCGCCGCGTGGTCGAGGCGCGCGGGTTTGATGGTCTGTTCGATCAGGTCTATGGGGTCGAGGATGCCGGGTTTCGCCCCAAGCCCGAACGCGCCGCCTTTGAGGAAATTTTTACCCGTGACGGGTTGGAGACGGACCGCGCCGCCATGTTCGAAGACGACCCGCGCAATCTGGCCGCCCCCCATGCCATGGGTCTGCGCACCGTCCATGTCGCGCCGAAGCCCGACCCGGCGCCCCATATCCATCACCACACGGATGATCTGGCCGGTTTCCTTGCCCGGTTGCTGCGCTAAGACGCGCGTGATGCGACACTGTGCCGTGCTGCGACGCAGCATGCATAAAGCTATATCCTCGACAAGTGTTAAGGAGGATAGCCCATGACTGCTACATTCGATGCGAAACACGCCCATCCAGCCCGCAAGCGCACAGATGACGAGCCCTGGCCGATCTGGGCGGCACTGATGGTGTTTCTCAATATTCTGGTCATTTCCGGCATGGTTTGGGGCTTGCCGGGGCTCGTGACTGTCATGGTCGGCGCAGCCATCGCGATGGTGCTTCTGCTCATGCTGATTGTGACTGGATGACATCCTTGCACGAGGGGCGCGATGCGCGCTGCCCATCTTGGTCGATTGCGCGCCTGTGTCCCATTGCACCTGCGATCCTGTGCGATACTGTATGTATTTTCGGGTAAAGATGCGAGGACATTATGCACGAGCGTTTCGATATTGTCGTCTCCGGTGGCGGGATTGCCGGGCTGACAGCCGCCGCAGCCTTTGGCAGCGCGGGCTATTCCGTCCTTTGTGTCGATCCAACCCCGCCTGTCGTGCACGAAGCAGACCCCCAGTCGGATCTGCGCACGACCGCATTCCTGCAACCCTCGGTTCATGTGCTCGAGGCGGCCGGTCTCTGGTCGCGCTTCGAATCCTACGCCATGCCCCTACAGGTCATGCGGATCGTCGATGCGGGCGGCGAGACCCCGGAGCCACGCGTCTCACATGATTTCAACGCCGCTGACATCTCGAACCAACCGTTCGGCTGGAACCTGCCCAACTGGCTCTTGCGCCGGGAATGCTTGGCACGTCTGGAAGAGTTGGAGACCGTAAGCTTCCGCCCCGGCATCGGAACCCAGCGCCTGACCACGCGCGAGAGCGAAGCGATTGTCGGGCTATCAGACGGCAGCACAACCCGCGCGCGCCTGCTGGTCGCTGCGGACGGGCGCAACTCGCCGATGCGCGATGTCCTTGGGATCGGGGTCAGGACCACGCGTTTCGGGCAGAAGGCACTGGCCTTTGCCGTGACCCACACTGTACCGCACGACAATGTCTCGACCGAGATCCACCGCTCTGGTGGGCCATTCACATTCGTTCCCCTGCCTGATCGCGACGGCAAGCCCTGTTCGGCCATCGTCTGGATGGAGACCGGTCCGGAAGCGATGCGTCTTGCGGAACTGGATGAGGCCACGTTCGAGGCCGAGATGAACCGCCGCTCCTGTGGGCTCTTTGGTCCATTAAAACTTGCCTCGCGCCGCACGGTCTGGCCGATCATCAGCCAGATCGCCGAGCGCTTCTACGGTGAGCGCACCGCGCTCATGGCCGAGGCTGCCCATGTCGTACCACCCATTGGGGCACAAGGGCTGAACATGTCACTGGCGGATCTCGCCGCGTTGCTCGATCTCGCGACGCCCGAAGGTCTGGGCAGTCAGGCGATGCTGGCCGCCTATCAGCGCCGCCGCTACCCTGATGTGGCGATGCGTGTCGCAGGTGTGGGGCTGCTCAACCGCACCTCGATGATCGAGGCCCGCCCCCTGCGCGATGCCCGCGCGACACTTCTTAATGCGCTCTATTCCGCTGCGCCAGTGCGACGCGCGCTCATGCAGATGGGTGTCGGGGTGCGGTGACGCGACCCGGCGCGCGCAAAGCGCGTGTCGCTGTCGGGTTTCCGACAAAGAATTCATCGGAGTTTTTCCCGGTCGTTCTCGAAATATCCGCTTTTCTGAGGTGGGACGCGCGCGCCCCCGCTGACGATTGAAAAAACCTGTTGCATCCGCGAATAAATACCATAATTTAGAATTGTTCTAATATTAAAATGCCATGTCAGATCCAACTCTCTCTCTCGTCTTCATCGCGGCCCTGATCACGGCACTGGCCACTGGTCTGGGCGCCTTGCCGCTGCTTGCCATGCGCAAGGTCTCGCCACGCAGCCTGGCATTCGGCAATGCAGTTGCGGCAGGGTTGATGCTGGCGGCCACATTCCAGCTTGTGGTCGAGGGTTTCGAGTTCTCTGCCCCGCGAACGCTGCTCGGGCTGCTGCTCGGCCTTGGCGGGATCTGGCTGGCGAAACGCTATTTCGATAGCCGCGATGGCGTGACACTGGGCGATATGAACGGCGCGGATGCGCTCAAGATCCTGCTGATCATGGGGGTGATGACCGTGCATTCGGCGGCCGAAGGCGTGGGGGTCGGCGTGGCCTATGGTGGCGGGCGCGAGTTGGGCGATTTCATCACCATCGCCATCGCGCTCCATAACGTGCCCGAGGGGCTGGCCATTGCGCTGGTCATGGTCCCGCGCGGCGCCTCGGTCGGCAAGGCGGCCTGGTGGTCGATCCTGTCCTCGGCGCCGCAGCCCTTGCTCGCGGTTCCGGCCTTTCTCTTCGTGCTGACCTTTGTGCCCTTCCTGCCCATCGGGCTGGGGCTGGCAGCCGGCGCAATGCTCTGGATGATCTTTTCCGAGCTTCTGCCCGAAGCGGGAGAGTCCGTGGACCATTCGGCCGTCGGCGTTGTCGTGACACTCGCCTTCACGCTGATGATGGCCCTCACGCTGGTTTTGGACTGAGTACCATTGCCCTGACCCGCTCCGCACCCCATATCTGAGCGATGATGAGACTGCTGCCATTTCTGTTGCTGTTGGGCTATGGCCTTGTGATGTACTGGTTCTCTGCCTGGCGGATGCGGCAGGAACTGGATCAGAAATCAACCCCGCTGGCCGATGCCCGCCTCAAGCGCCTGACCGACCGCTTCGCCGAGGCTGTCGGGGTCGAAAAGATCCTCGTGCATATTTACGAGATTGAACCTGTGAACGGGCTGGCGGCCCCTGATGGGCGTATCTTCATTACGCGCGGGTTTTACAATAAATACCGCACGGGCGAAGTGTCAGCCGAGGAAATGGCCTCGGTCATCGCGCATGAGCTGGGCCATGTTGCGCTCGGGCATTCGCGCAAACGGTTGATCGATTTCTCGGGGACAAACGCGATCCGGATGGCGCTGGCGACTGTCTTCAACCGGTTCTTGCCCGGGCTTGGGGTGATTGTTGCGAATTTCATCACGACATTGCTGATGGCACGGCTGAGCCGCGGTGATGAATACGAGGCTGATGCTTATGCTTCCGCGCTCATGGTCAAGGCCGGGATCGGGACCGAACCGCAGAAATCGATGTTTCGCAAGCTCGACAAGCTGGTCGGCATGGGCGGTGCCGCGCCCGCCTGGATGATGAGCCACCCGAAGAGCGAAGACCGCATCCGCGCAATCGAGGACAACGAGACGCGCTGGAAGCTTTCGCCCGAGAGCTGAGGTTATGGCCGGCAGGTTAAGCGTCCCTCGCCCCCATCGAGGGGGCTCGGCCCGCGTCGGGGCTGACGCCCTCCGTCTACCCCCGAAACGATGCGCGCCACATGCGACCGCAACCGGATATCCCGCCGCGTAGCGGCAAGCGCCCGCGAGTGGGAGTTGGGCGGGCGGGTGGGCTCCCCGAGCCGGCGATTTTCATCCGCTTCAGCTGTTGGGCAACACTCAGACCACCACACCTGCCCCCTGCGTCGAGTCGCCAACATTAGCGCGGAAGGCCGCGAACAACTCGCGACCAATCCCCACACCATTGGCCGACAAATCTGCCTCGACCGGTGCCCGCATCTCGAAATCCTCGACGAGAGTCTCGATCCGACCCGCCACCGCATCGACCCGCACGACATCACCGTCGCGCAAACACGCTAGCGGACCGCCCTTCGCCGCTTCGGGTGCCACATGGATCGCCGCGGGCACCTTGCCGCTGGCCCCGGACATCCGCCCATCCGTCACCAGCGCGACCTTCAGCCCGCGATCCTGCAACACAGCCAGGATCGGTGTCAGCGCGTGTAATTCCGGCATGCCATTGGCCGAGGGCCCCTGAAAACGGACCACGACCACCACATCCTCGGTGAATTCGCCAGCCTGAAACGCTGCCTTCACCGCCGCCTGATCGTGGAACACCCGCGCCGGGGCCTCAATCACATGGCGCGCGGGGTCCACGGCCGAGACCTTGATCACCCCCTGCCCCAGATTGCCCGAGAGTTGCTTGAGCCCACCGACAGGCTGGAACGGATCCCGCGCAGGGCGCAGGATGCGGTCATTCAGGCTCTCGCCCGTGCTCTCTTCCCAGACGAGTTGCCCGTCGCGCAGCTTGGGCTCCTGTGCATAGCGTGCGAGCCCGTCGCCCGCGACCGTATTGACATCCTCATGCAACAGCCCTGCCCCCAACAACTCGCCGATCATGAAGCCGAGCCCTCCCGCGGCGTGGAAATGGTTCACATCCGCAAGACCATTGGGATAGACCTTGGCCATCAGCGGCACCGCATCCGAAATCTCAGCGAAATCCTCCAGCGCGAGTTCGATCCCGGCGGCGCGCGCCATGGCAGGTAGATGCAACACGAGATTGGTCGATCCCCCGGTGGCCATCAGCCCCACGATCCCATTCACAAACGCACGCTCATCGAGCACATGACCGACAGGGCGGTAATCATTCCCCAGCGCGGTGATCGCCATCGCACGCTCGGTCGCGGCCTCGGTCAGCGCCTCGCGCAGTGGCGTGCCCGGGTTGATGAAGGCCGCGCCGGGCATGTGCAGCCCCATGAACTCCATCAGCATCTGGTTGGTATTCGCGGTGCCATAGAAGGTGCAGGTGCCGGGGCCGTGATAGCTGGCCATCTCGGCCTCCATCAGCTTGTCGCGCCCGATCTGCCCTTGCGCGAATTGCTGGCGCACCTTGGCCTTCTCGTCATTGGGCAAACCGCTGGTCATCGGCCCCGCAGGCACGAAAACGGCAGGCACATGGCCGAAGGTTGCCGCCGCGATCACCAGCCCCGGCACGATCTTGTCGCAGACCCCGAGCCAGACCGCAGCATCGAAACAGTTATGCGACATCGCCACCCCCGCCGAGAGCGCGATCACATCGCGCGAAAACAGCGATAGCTCCATCCCCGGCTGGCCCTGCGTGACCCCATCGCACATGGCGGGAACCCCACCTGCGACCTGAGCCGTACCGCCCGCTTTGCGGGCGGCCTCGCGGATCACATCGGGGAAGCCCTCGAAAGGCTGATGCGCCGAGAGCATGTCGTTATAGGCCGTCACGATCCCGAGATTGGGCGCACGCCCTTCCGACAACCGGTCCTTGTCCGGCCCCATCGCTGCGTAGGCATGCGCCTGATTGCCACAGGAGAGATGCGCTCGCACCGGGCCGGCATCGGCCGCAGCCTGCACTTGTGCGAGATAGGCGGTGCGGCGTTCGGCAGAGCGCATGCGGATGCGCTCGGTGACAGCTTCGATGCGGGGATGTAGGGGCATGACGGCCTCCGTGGTCTGGGAGCAGATGAATCACTGCACCTGATATAGGCAGTTAGCGCTAACGTTTCAATTCACATGCGCGAAGTCATGCATCACGGTCATGACGGATCTGCAGAAAAACCACTCACATTTCTGCACTGCAGCAACTATATCCCTGCTCAAGACCGACAAAGGAAAGACCAATGACCTACGACAGCGACAACACCATCCACACCGACACCACTCGCCTCGAACAGGAAGCCCGCCGCATGCGCGCCGAATTCATGGCCGACGCTCTGCACCACGCCTGGAAATGGGCCACCGGACTGTTGCCGCTGGGCGGCAGCGCAGCCCGCGGCTGAGGCCTGCGGGGCTTTTCAAAGCCCTGCCCCTCGCATATGGCAAGAGCCAACCCGCAAGAGGATGGCCCTGCCATGCAAGACCTGCCCGCTATCCGCCTGATGCCCAAAGCCGAGGCGCGTGCCATCCGGCACGGCTTCCCTTGGGTTTTCGCCAATGAGTTGGTCACCGACCGGCGCACCCGCGCCCTGCGCCCCGGCAGTTTCGCGCGGCTCGAGGACAATGACCGCCGCCCGCTTGGGGTGGTGACGGTCAACCCAGGCTCCAAGATCATCGCGCGGATGATGGACCGCAACCCTGCGACGCGGATCGACGGCGACTGGCTGAAAACGCGCATCGCTCGCGCGCTCGAGATGCGCGCGCGGCTCTACCCCGCCCCCTATTACCGTCTGATCCATGCCGAAGCCGACGGCCTGCCCGGTGTCGTTATCGACCGTTTCGGCGATGCAGCGGTCATCCAGCCCAATGCCGCCTGGGCCGAGACCTGTTTCGATATGCTGGCCGAGGCGCTGGCCGAGGTCACCGGCGTTGCGACAATCGTCAAGAATGGCACCGGCCGGGCGCGGGCGCTGGAAGGCCTCGCCGAGGAAACCGCGCTTGCGCGCGGCATGCTCGATGGCCCGATCCCCGTGCCGATGAATGGCGCGACCTATATGGCCGATCTGATGGGCGGGCAGAAGACCGGCCTCTTTTTCGACCAACGCGAGAACCACGCTTTTGCCGCAAGGCTGGCAGCGGACGCGCAGGTGCTCGATGTGTTTTCCCATGTCGGCGGCTTTGCGCTGGCAGCCCTCGCTGCCGGGGCTGCGCGCGCCTTGGCCGTGGACAGTTCGGCGCCGGCCCTTGCGCTGGCCGAGGCTGGCGCGCGTGCCAGCGGAGTGGCTGAGCGTTTCGCCACGCGGCGGGGCGAGGCCTTTGCCACTCTCGAAGCGCTCGCACAAGACGGCGCGCGCTTCGATCTGGTGGTCTGCGACCCGCCCGCCTTCGCGCCGAACAAGGACGCGCTGGCCGCAGGCCTGCGCGCCTATGAGCGCGTGGCGCGGCTGGCGGCCCCGCTGGTGGCGCCGGGGGGTTATCTGGGGCTCTGTTCCTGCTCGCACGCAGCCGATCTTGCCGCCTTCCGCGCGGCCTCGGCGCGGGGCATCGGGCGTGCAGGGCGGCGCGCGCAGCTCATCCACACGGGTTCTGCCGGGCCGGACCATCCGCAATTGCCACAACTGGCCGAGAGCGGCTATCTCAAGGCCGTGTTCTTCCGCCTCGCCCCATGAGGGCCGTGCTCGATGCCTGCGTGCTCTATCCCAGCGTGCTGCGCGAGATACTGCTGGGTGTGGCCGCGCGTGGGGGCCTCACCCCGCTCTGGTCGGCGCGCCTGCTCGGGGAATGGCAACGCGCGGCCGCGCGCCTCGGGCCCGAGGGGGAAGCCATCGCCAGTGGCGAAATCGCGCGCCTGCGCGCCGATTGGCCCGAGGCCGAGATCGCCGCAGACCCGAGCGTTGAGGCGCGACTCTGGTTGCCCGACCCGGCGGATGCGCATGTGCTGGCCACGGCGATTGCCGGACAGGCCGCCTGGATCATCACGCTGAACCTGCGCGATTTCCCTTCCCGCGTGCTCGGCCCCGAGGGCGTGCGGGCGCAAAGCCCCGATGATTTCCTTATGGCGCGATGGCTGGAAAACGCGAGGCGCGTGGAGAGCGCCGTGCAAGAGGCGCATGAGCGGACAGAGGCGGCTTCGGGGCGCGCGCAGGATCTGCGCGCATTGCTGAAACGTGCGAGATTGCCGCGCTTGGGCAAGGCACTGGGGTGAAGGTCGGAGCAGCGTTGTTTGCGCCTTGCATGGGGCATTACGATCGAACGAAATGCTTGCTTCGGTCTCAGATCATGGGGAGTTTGCACTTCGGAACAACGAAACGGAGGGGGGGGCGCGCAAAGCGCGCGCCCCCTTGCAATCACAATAATCCCTTAAAAAGGATCAGCCATCCTTTGCGCCCGCCTCCAACGCATCGAGACGCGCCTTCAACGCCTCATTCTCTTCACGCGCCTTCTGGGCCATGGCGCGCACCGCATCGAACTCCTCGCGGGTCACGAAATCGCGGTCAGCGAGCCAACGGTCCATCATGCTCTTGACAGCGGTCTCCGCCTCACTCCGTGCGCCCTGCGCGACACCCATCGCGTTGGTCATCAATTGCGAGACATCATCCAGAAATCGGTTGCGCGTCTGCATTGGCTCTGCCTTTCGAAAACTTCATCCTCTATATGTGACACGCGCGCCCAAAACTCAAGGTTGACTTCCCCCGCATCGGCGCGCCAAACAGTCGCGACATCTCAAGCGAAGTGCCATGATGACCCCTCTCGCGATCCTCTTTCCCGATATCAGCCCCGAAATCTTCACCATCGATATCGGCAATTTCTCCTTTGCGCTGCGCTGGTATGCACTGGCCTATGTCGTGGGCTTTCTGGCTGGGTGGTGGATTATCTACCGGCTGATGAAGCGCCCTGAACTCTGGCCCGGGGACAAGGCCCCCATGGAGCCCGGGCGCGTCGAAACGCTGCTTACATATGTCGTGCTGGGCGTCATTCTTGGCGGGCGGCTGGGCTTTGTGGTCTTCTATCAACCCGCCTATTACCTTGCCAATCCAATGGAAATCCTGCGCGTCTGGGAGGGCGGCATGTCCTTTCATGGCGGGTTCGTCGGGGTGCTTCTGGCGGCCGTCCTGTTCTGCCGCCGGCATTCGGTGCCTTTGCTGCAGGTCGCCGATTCCATCACGCTGGTAGCTCCCATCGGGATCGGGCTGGGGCGCGTTGCGAATTTCATCAATGCCGAGCTCTGGGGGCGGCCCACAACCCAGCCCTGGGGCGTGGTCTTTCCGGGCCAGCAGGCGCAAACCTGCCCGGCAGACTGGGGTGCCGCACTCTGCGCGCGCCATCCGACACAGCTCTACGAGGCCGCGCTTGAGGGCGCGTTGCTCTTTGCCGTGCTGGCCTTCATGGTCTGGCGCGGGGGCTGGCTGAAGCGACCCGGCGCGGTCACGGGCGTCTTTGTCGCGGGCTACGGTTTGGGGCGCTTCATTGTCGAGTTCTTCCGTCAGGCGGATCCGCAATTCATCACTGCCGAGAACCCGCTTGGCCATGTCATCGCCCTCGGGCCGCTGGGTATGACCATGGGGCAGGTGCTCTCGGCCCCGATGATTGTTGCGGGACTTCTGGTGCTGCTCTGGCCACGCCGCGCGACGGCATGACGGCACTCAAGGCCGCACTTCTTCGCCAGATCCGGGCGCAGGGCCCGTTGAGCATCACTGAGTACATGACCCAATGCCTGCTGCACCCGGAGCATGGCTATTACGCAACCCGCGACCCGCTCGGCGAAGCGGGCGATTTCACCACGGCCCCCGAGGTCAGCCAGATCTTCGGCGAGATGCTCGGGCTGTTGCTGGCGCAGGTCTGGATTGATCAGGGCGCGCCTGCGCCCTTCACCCTGGCCGAGCTTGGCCCCGGGCGCGGCACGCTCCTGGCCGATGCTCTGCGCGCCACAGCACGCGTGCCGAGGTTTCACGAAAGCCTCGATCTGCATCTGGTCGAGGCGTCGGCACCCTTCCGCGCGGCGCAAGCCGCACGCCTCGGCGAATTCTCTCCCATATGGCATGACACCGCCGATAGCCTGCCCGATCAGCCGCTCTTCCTCATCGCCAATGAATTCTTCGACGCGCTGCCGATCCGGCAATTCCAACGTCAGGGCAATGCTTGGGCCGAGCGGATGGTGGGGGCCTCGGGCGATGCTCTGGTCATGGGGCTGGCACCTCCTGCGCCCCTTGCCGCGCTCGCGCACAGGCTCGATGATACCGAGGAGGGCCAGATCGTCGAGACCTGCGCCCCTGCCCGCACGGTGATCGAGGCCCTGCGCGACCGGATCACCGCCCATGGCGGCTTTGCCCTGATCATCGATTATGGCGACTGGCGCAGCCTTGGCGATACACTGCAGGCCCTGCGCGCACATCGCTTCGACGACCCGCTCGCCCATCCAGGCATGGCCGATCTGACCGCGCATGTCGATTTCGAAGCCCTCGCGCAGACAGCGCAACCGCTGCGCACGACACAACTCACCCCCCAGGGCTATCTGCTTGAACGGCTGGGCATCACCCAGCGCGCCGAGGCGCTTGCCCGCCGCTTGGGCGGTGCAGCATTACAAAGCCATATTGCGGCCCATCGACGCTTGACGCACCCCGAGGAAATGGGTCACCTGTTCAAAGCCATGGGGCTTTTCCCCTCATCGGCCCCGCTCCCGCCCGGTTTTGACCCATGACGCTCGAGATCCTGACCGCCGACACGCTTGCCCCTCTGCGCCACGGGTTCTTTACCCGGCGTGGTGGCGCCTCGTCGGGGATCTTTGCCGGGCTGAATTGCGGCGCGGGCTCGAGTGATCAGAGCGCCACAGTGCGGATGAACCGCGCCCGCGTGGCCGAAGCCATGGAGGTCGCTCCCGAGGCGCTTGTCACCATCCATCAGACCCATTCGCCCGATGTTGTTACACTGGACGATCCTCCTGCCCCGGACGCGCCAAACCCCGAGGGCGACGCGCTGGTCACGGCCACCCCCGGGCTTGCGTTGGGCATTCTGACCGCTGACTGCCAGCCTGTGCTGTTCGCTGATACCGAAGCCGGGGTCATTGGAGCGGCCCATGCTGGCTGGCGCGGTGCACTGGATGGCGTGCTGGAGAATACGCTCGAGGCGATGGTGACCCTTGGCGCGGAGCGGGGTCGCATACGCGCCGTGATTGGCCCCTGTATCAGCCAGCGGGCCTATGAGGTCGGGCAGGAATTCCTCGAGACATTCATGGACGCGGACCCCGCCCATGCGCGGTTTTTCATCAATGGGGCCGAGGGGAAGTATCAATTCGATCTTGTGGGTTTCGGCCTGGCACAACTGCGCGACGCTGGCGTGGCCGATGCCCAGTGGCTCGGCCATTGCACTTATGAGGACCCCGCGCGATTCTACTCCTATCGCCGCTCGGTGCATGAAGGTCAGGCCGATTATGGGCGGCTGATTTCGGTCATCCGCTTGTAAGCCTCCGGCACAGTCGCGGCGGCGGCACGAAAACGCCGCGCAATCTTCGCCATACTGCCCCAGTCGCGCCCGAATCCAGCGGCATATTCCAACCTGAGCTAGAAACCACGCCCTGTTCAGGCGGAAGGACAACAACATGGAAAAACAAGCAACACAGCGCTGGATCGCCAATCTCATCGCTGAGTCAGAGCGCCACATGCCTGTTCTGCCTTGGGCGCGCGCCGCGAAACAAGAGCGCCGTCAGGCACTTGCTGAAGAGCAGGAAAAACGTGCCTGCGGCTAAACCCAAACAAGACCTTTCAGGATATTTCAGAACCAAGCTGTCGTAACGAGTGGCTTTTTTATGGTACCAACTTGGTAAAGGGCGCTCTTGTCAGAGCGCCCTTGTCTTATCAGCATCTGTGGTGAGCCCCTTGGTGAAAGGGGCTGCTGGCGCTAATCGCTCAGGCTGCTTCAGGCGCTTTTTCGGCCTCGACGAGCCGACCAGAACCGGCATCGGTCTGAATGGCAATCCTGCGCGGCTTGAGCGCCTCGGGCAATTCGCGAGCCAATTCGACGTGCAGCATGCCATCAATATGCCGGGCACCTGTCACGCGCACATGGTCCGCCAGATGGAACCGGCGCTCGAACGCTCGGGTGGCAATACCGCGATGCAGGAATTGGCGGTCCGTCTCATCTTCCGAGCTACGCCCGGCGATGATCAGCGCATTTTCCTTGACCTCGACACCCAGGTCCTCAGGGGCAAAACCCGCGACGGCTATCGATATCCGATAGGCGTTTTCATCAATTTTCTCGATATTATAGGGCGGGTAGCTCGGCGCCTGCAGGTCGGTCGCAAGCACACGGTCAAGCATGTCGGCCATGCGGTCGAAACCGATCGTGGCACGATAGAGCGGGGTTGGATCAAAACGACGCATCAGCATCCTCCATTTGAAGCGATACAGGTTTGGCGCCTTCCATTACGGACAGGCGCGGTTTCGATGGTGCCGGGTCCACTATTCGGCCCCCGACCCGAGGCAGAGGTGGGGATTGTCTGATGCGCTGTCAAGACCTGAGCGCACAGCCAAAAGTCACTTTAAATATCGCACATAAGTTTTTGTTTTAGCTATATACTTATGGCCGAAGAAAGCGCGCGCCACCACCCGCGCTCATCTCGCGCGGGGTGTTGTCCTGCGCAGAGGGCGCCTGGATGAAGCGCCGGTCGGAGGCATCGAGCGCCGCGCGTAGCACGTCCAGCCGCGGCCCCAGCGACACACCGAAAGAAATATCCTGCAACGCACCATCAACCTGACCGCGCCCCATGGCCGAAACCACCGAGACGATATGCGCCCGCCCGCCCGAGATCGCAAAGACGGGTGCCCCGCTCGACCCGAAATCGACCGAGCAGGACATCACCAGCACCCCGTTGCGCTGACGCTCGAGCACCCGGCAGCGTTCCTGCAGCGAGGGCGCCTCGGCCCGGCCGCGCCCATAGGACACAACGCCCACCTGATCGCCGCTGCGCGGCTCGGTATAGACGGCAAAGGGCGTCACACCGCGATTGCGGATCGGATGCGTCAGCTCCAGAAGCGCCAGATCATGCGAGACATTGCTCGACTCGACCCCGCCAGCAGGGTCATAGCGCGGATGGACGACCGAACGCAGCACGCGCCCCTCGGCAGCAGCGCGCCCGTTGCGCCAGCCCGCGCGGAAAACGATCTCCGCATCCTCGTACCGTGCGCCAGTGTCGCTGTCGAAGAGGCAATGCGCCGCTGTCAGCACCAGCCTCTCCGAGATCAGCGCGCCAGTGCAAAAGCCCCTGCGGCCGATATCGATTCGCCCGACGCCTTCCCATCCCTGCACCTGCAAGCCAGTCTCGAGCGATTGCAGGGGCCGGTCCGAACTCTGGCCCAGC
Source organism: Paracoccaceae bacterium (assembly GCA_007694945.1). GTDB lineage: Bacteria > Pseudomonadota > Alphaproteobacteria > Rhodobacterales > Rhodobacteraceae > Roseinatronobacter. The sequence goes on from REER01000080.1 coordinate 48,386, forward strand.
GCTGCTGAAGCAAGTGCGACGAGGAAGGCAAAGGCAAGCGGCAGGCGCATGGCGGACTCCGATCAAATTCGGAGCCGGGATTAACGGCCCATCATGGCAGCATCATGTCCGGGTGATGACAAAGCAGGGATGCGTCGCTATGCGATGCAGCCCTGCCCGGAATATCTCTGGCTGTCACGCCCGCTCGGTCAGCGCGGGCAGTTCCGCCTCGGCCAGCGCAGGCGGCAGCGGCCCGCCCGTTGCCCAGTCCAGCAACTCGACCGTGTGCACGATCGGCACCTGCGTCCCGCTGCCGATCTGCATCATGCAGCCGATATTGCCTGCCGCGATGATGTCGGGCGATTTCGCCTCGAGCGTCGCCACCTTGCGCGCTTTCAACTCACCGGAAATCTTGGGCTGCATCAGGTTATAGGTGCCTGCCGAGCCACAGCAGAGATGGCTGTCCTTGGGTTCCACCACTTCGAAACCCGCGCGCTTGAGCAGATCCTTTGGGTAGGTCTTGATCTGCTGGCCATGCTGGAGCGAGCAAGCGGCGTGATAAGCTACCCGCAACCCCTTGGACGCACCTTGCGGCAAGTCGAGCTTCATCAGCACTTCGCTGACATCCATCGCGATTCCGGCCACGGCCTTGGCTTCTTCGGCCAACACCTCATTGCGGAACATATGCCCGTAATCCTTGACGGTCGTGCCGCATCCGCTGGTATTGATCACCACTGCATCCAGCCCCTCGCCCTGCATCTCGCGCCACCAGGCCCGGATATTCTTCGCGGCTGTCGCATGGCTCTCGGCGGTCTTGCCCATATGATGCGTCAGCGCCCCGCAACAGCCCTGCCCTTCGGCAATCACCACCTCGCATCCCAGACGGCGCAAGAGCCGAATGGTCGCGTCATTGATATCGGTATTCAGCGCCCGCTGCGCGCAGCCCGTCATCAGCGCCAACCGCATCTTGCGCTCGCCAATCGCCGGAAAGACCTGCGGGTCATCATTGCGGCTGACGGGCGGGATCTGCTTCGGCGCCATCTCCAGCATCGCGCGCAGCCGCGCATCGGGCATCAGCCCCTTCAAAGGCCGCCCGATCTTCGCGCCCAGAAGTGCAAGCCGGAAGCGCGTCGGGTAAGGCAGGATCTGCGCCAGCGTCCAGCGCAGCACGCGCTCGAACAGGGGCCGCTTGTAAGTCTGTTCGATGTACTCGCGCGCATGATCCACAAGGTGCATGTAATGCACGCCAGAAGGGCACGTCGTCATGCAGGCGAGGCAGGAGAGGCAGCGATCGATATGCTTGACCGTCTTCTCATCCGCCGGCCGCCCCTTCTCGAGCATGTCCTTGATCAGGTAGATACGCCCGCGCGGGCTGTCCAGCTCATCGCCCAGAATGGCATAGGTCGGGCAGGTTGCCGTGCAGAACCCGCAATGCACGCAGGTCCGCAGCACCTCGTTCGAGCGCTGGATGGCCGGTTCTTTCAACTGCTCTACGGTGAAATTCGTCTGCATCTTGCCTTACCCCATCAGTCCCGGATTGAGCACTCCGCGCGGATCGAACCGCGCCCGCAGGCCCTGCGCCAGCGCCGCCACTGGCGCGGCCTCGGGCTGGAACACCGGCACGGCCGCCCGCGTCGCCTCCGAGCCGCGGATCAGCGTCGCATGGCCCTTGAACGCCCCAAGGCTCGCGCGGAGATCACGCCGCTCGGCCACCAACGCCCAGATCAGCCCGCCGCCCCAATCCATCACCACCGGGCAGTCCGCCCGCGCCACCAGATCCGGCGCCTCCGAGGGCCGTACCGAGAGCCGCCAGACATCGCCCGCGGCCCTGGCAAAACCGCGCACATTGCGGATATCCCGCCACAATTCTGCGCTGGCGTCACTCTCCAGAACCTCCCAATCCCCGCCAAGCGCCGCGCGCAGCGCGGCGCCCCTGTAACTCACCTGTTCCGCAAACCCCTCGATCCTGAGCGCGACGCGCCCATCCGCCCCCCGCGCCGCGCCATTCACCTCATAGGGCGTGCCCAGCGCCTGCGACATCAGCCGCACGGCCTCCGCAGGCGAGACCTCCGCGCTTACCAGCGTCACCTCCGCCGCGGGCACGGGCAAGAGCTTGAAGGAGCACTCGCTCAATACCCCCAGCGTGCCCCATGAGCCTGCCATCAGCTTTACCAGATCATAGCCGGTGACATTCTTCATCACCCGCCCGCCATTCTTCACGATCGCCCCGCTGCCGTCGACAAAACGCAGCCCAATCAGCGAATCCCGACACGCCCCGGTCTGTACGCGCCGCGGCCCCGAGGCATTCGCGGCCACCATGCCCCCAACGGTTGGCTCACCGTCGCGCCCCAGTAGCGCGCGCATATCCATTGGTTCGAAGGGCAAGCGCTGCCCCTCTTTCGCCAGCGCCGCCTCTACCTCGGCCAGAGGCGTGCCCGCCTGCACCACCAGCGTCAGCGCGCCAGGCTCGTAGAGCGAGATGCCCGACAGCCCCGCTGTCTCCAGCACCTCGCCCGCCACAGGTCGCCCGATGGCCCGCGTCCCACCGCCACGCACCACCATGGGCCCCTTGGCAGTTCGCACCATCTCTGACAGCTCTTCCTCACTCGCAGGCCGCATGGCACAGGCTCCCCCATCTCGTGCCCCAATCGAGGCTTCGTCTTGCCAAAAAAACTCGAGAAAACATGGATTCCAGGCAGGCCAATCGTCTCAGGACCCAGCCCCGACAAACCGCATTTTCTTGTCAGGAATACTCAATCTTCAATAGCGGTTGGGCTTACGCCGCCCGCCGCGCCGCACTCACCTCCAGCGGAAACACCTTGGCGGGGTTCAATAGCCACTGCGGATCGAACACATCCTTCACCCGCATCTGCGCCTCCAGATCCTCGGGCGCGAATTGCACCGCCATCAGATCGCGCTTCTCGATCCCCACGCCATGCTCGCCGGTCAGACAGCCGCCGGCCTCGACACAGAGCTTCAGGATCTCGGCCCCGAAGGCCTCGCAACGCTCCAGATCGCCCGGCTTGTTTGCATCGAACAGGATCAGCGGGTGCATGTTGCCATCCCCGGCATGAAAGACATTTGCCACATCCAGCCCGAACTCCTTCGACATCTCGCCAATGCGGCGCAGCACGAAAGGCAGCGAGGAGACCGGTATCGTACCATCAAGGCACATGTAGTCATTGATCTGGCCCATCGCGCCAAAGGCCGATTTGCGCCCCAGCCAGATCTTCTTGCTTTCGTCCTCCGACTGGCTCTCGCGCAATTCAACCGGGTTGTGCCGCCGCGCAATCTGCGTGATCAGGCCGAGTTGCTCGTCAATTTCGGCCTCCGAGCCTTCGACCTCGACAATCAGCAGCGCCTCGCAATCCGGATAGCCCGCCTTAGCGAAATCTTCGCAGGCGCGGATGCAAGGGCGGTCCATGAACTCGATCGCAACGGGCAGCACGCCTGCCTTGATAATATCCGACACGCAGGCACCCGCCACTTCGGAACTGTCGAACCCCATCAGCACGGGCCGCGCGCCCTCGGGCCTGGGCAGGATGCGCAGGGTGGCCTCTGTGACGACGCCAAGCTGACCCTCCGAGCCGCAAATGAGCCCGAGCAGGTCATAACCGGCCGCATCCAGATGCGCGCCACCAAGCTCAACCACCGTGCCATCCATCTGCACCATGGTGACGCCCAGCAAGTTATTGGTTGTCACCCCGTATTTCAGGCAATGCGCGCCGCCGGAATTCATCGCAATATTTCCGGCGATGGCACAGGCCAGCTGGCTCGACGGGTCCGGCGCATAGAAGAAACCGTCCGATTCCACCTCACCAGTGACCGCCAGATTGGTCATCCCTGTCTGCACGCGGATGATCCGGTCGGCATAATCGACCTCCAGCACGTCGCGCAGCCGCGCGACGCCGAGGATGATCGAATCCTCAGTGGGCAGCGCGCCGCCAGCAAGCGACGTGCCCGAACCGCGCGGCACCACCGGCACTTTCTCGTCATGACAGATCCGCAGGATGCGCGCCACCTCTTCGGTCGTCGATGGCAACACCACGGCCATCGGCACACAGCGATAGGCGGTCAGCGCATCGCATTCATAGGCGCGGCGCTCGGCCTCATCGCTGATCAGCGCCTCGGCAGGCAGGATTTCGGCCAATTGCGTCAGCACGCGGTCACGCTTGGCCAAAATCGCCGGATTGGGGGCGGGCATCTCCATCAATCTTTCCTCCCAGTCAGATTGGTAAAATAATATTACCAATTTTGGCATTTGGCAAGTAAAAGTTCATGCGCGCCCGAGACAGCGCAGACCAAAGCGCAGCCGCCGCCTGTCAAAACCCCGCGTTCAGGGTTTCAGCTTGCCAGAAATACTCAACACCCCGCCCGAAGCATTTCTACAGGTGAGCCTCTCCGGCCCACCCACTGCGACACAGCCATGGCAATGCCGCCCGCAGGGGGGTCAATCCCCCCAAGGGCGGCCCCGCCTCACTCGGCAGCCATCGAGGCCGGATCGACCAGCGCCACGATATCCATCATGATCCGGTTGAGCTGGAAATCCTTGGGCGTGTAGACCTGCGCGATCCCCATCGCGCGCAGTCGCTCCGCATCCTCTTCCGGAATGATCCCGCCTACGATCACCGGCACATGCCCCAAGCCCTCGGCGCGCATCAGCCGCATGAGCTCTTCCATCAGTGGTATATGTGAGCCTGACAGGATCGACAGCCCCACCACATGGGCGTCATCCTCGCGCACCGCCGCAACAATCTCGGCCGGGGTCAGCCGGATGCCTTCATAGGAGATATCCATCCCGCAATCACGTGCGCGCGCGGCGATCTGCTCGGCGCCGTTCGAATGCCCATCGAGCCCCGGCTTGCCGACCACGAACTTGATCCGGCGCCCGAGCTTGGCGCTGACAGCATCCACGGCCTCGCGCACAGGCTCCAGCCCCTCGGTCCGGTTGGAGGGCGCGCGGTTGACACCGGTCGGCCCGCGATACTGACCAAAGGCCGCGCGCACGGTCTCGCCCCATTCACCCGTCGTCGCGCCAGCCTTGGCCGCAGCAATCGAGGCGGGCATCACATTTACCCCTGCCCGCGCTGCCTCGCGCAGATCGGCCAGCGCCGCCTTGACGGCCACCTCGTCGCGCGAGGTGCGCCAGGCATCCAGCCGCGCGATCTGGTCGGCCTCGGCCTCGGGGTCGCAGACCATGATCGTGTCTTCGCCTGTAGTCAGCGGCGAAGGCTCGGTCGTGGTGTATTTATTCACCCCCACAACCACAGTGTCACCCGACTCGATGCCCGTGATGCGCTCGGCATTCGCCTCGACCAGCCGCGATTTCATATACTCGATGGCCTTCACTGCTCCGCCCATATCGTCGATCCGCGCCAACTCCTCGCGCGCACCCTCCATCAACTCTGCCACCTTGCGGTCCACCGCCGGATTGTTGTCGAACAGGTCCTCGAATTCCAGGAGGTCAGTCTCATAGGCCAGCACCTGTTGCAGGCGCAGTGACCATTGCTGATCCCATGGGCGCGGCAGGCCGAGGGCCTCATTCCACGCGGGCAATTGCAACGCGCGACAGCGCGCCTTTTTCGACAATGTCACCGCCAGCGCCTCGATCAGGATGCGATAGACATTGTTCTCGGGCTGCTGTTCAGTCAGGCCCAGCGAGTTCACCTGCACGCCGTAGCGGAAGCGTCGATATTTCGCGTCCTCGATGCCATAGCGCTCGCGGCAGATCTCGTCCCAGAGATCGACAAAGGCGCGCATCTTGCACATCTCGGTGACAAACCGGATACCCGCATTCACGAAAAAGCTGATCCGCCCGACCATCTGCGGGAAATGCTCCTCAGGCACCTTGCCTTTCAGGTCATCGAGCACCGCGCAGGCCGTGGCCAACGCAAAGGCCAGTTCCTGTTGCGGTGTCGCGCCCGCTTCCTGCAGATGATAGGAACACACATTCATCGGGTTCCATTTCGGCAGGTGCTCGCGCGTATAGGCTGCGACATCGGTGATCATGCGCAAAGAGGGCTCGGGCGGGCAGATATAGGTGCCGCGCGAGAGGTATTCCTTGATCAGGTCATTCTGCACTGTCCCGCTCAGCTTCGAGACATCCGCCCCCTGCTCTTCGGCCACCGCGATATAGAGCGACAGCAGCCAGGGCGCGGTCGCGTTGATCGTCATCGAGGTGTTCATCTGTTCCAGCGGGATCTGGTCGAACAGCATCCGCATGTCGCCCAGGTGGCAGATCGGCACGCCGACCTTGCCGACCTCGCCCTTCGACAACTCGTGGTCGCTGTCATAGCCCGTCTGCGTGGGCAGGTCGAAGGCCACGGACAGGCCCGTCTGCCCCTTGGACAGGTTGGTGCGGTAGAGTTCATTCGATGCCTTGGCCGTCGAATGCCCGGCATAGGTGCGGAACAGCCAGGGCTTGTCTTTGCGGGGCGCGTCTGGAGCGGGAGTCGTTTCGGTCATAAGGGCCTCCGAGCACAAGGGGGCGGTATCAACTTGCATGCCACCGCGAAATAATGTTGCGCCAGAGACTGCGCAAGACGCAAGATCATGTCAAGCGCAAAACGCTGCGTTGCAGCAAGGCTGCGGTGGCGCTGTACGCGCGGATCGATGGAGATGCCTTCGGTTTTTCCCGACAGAGTCTCCGCTTCCGTCGGGTTTCCATCAAACCTCAGCTTTATGTCGTTTGTCCGCTTCATGAGCGCAGAGTAAGCGTTTCCCTGCAACCGGTCGAGCCAGCAGGGCCATCTTGAGGCACATCAAGGCAGAGCGGAGCCATTTGTGAAACAGCGCTGCATCTTCGAAAGACCCGCATGGTGACAGTGGCAGACGCGAGTGGCCCGCTGCACGTCCGGTGCCTTCTTGGGGGAGTTTCTGATCATGCCGTTTGAATCGCGAGCACTGACTGCAAATCTCGAGGCCATCGGCAACGCTGCTCTGCCGCTGGCCGGCGGCAAGGGGGCGAGCCTTGGGGCGATGCTCGGCGCAGGGCTGCCAGTGCCCGAGGGGTTTGCCGTGCTGACGCAGGCCTATCGGGATTTCATGGCGGAAAATAACTTTGATGAGTCCGTCCGGCATCTGGTCGAGGATGTCCCCGCCGATGACCCTGAAGCCCTGGCCGAGGTAGCGCAGGCGCTGAAGGAACGGTTTCTGGCGGGCGCCATCCCGCCGCATGTGGCGGACGCTATCGCGCAAGCCT
>REER01000084.1 GCA_007694945.1 Paracoccaceae bacterium
CCCGGTCGATCCATCGAAAACAGACCAAACCGCCCACATATCTCTTCAAGTTCCAAATCTGTCAAACAGCGCAGACACAAAACAACACAGAGCAAACACCACCCAAGCGGCGCAACCCCATGCAACCATGCCTCTGATTTATCCCGCGAAACCCACCAATCCAACAAGACCAGCAAACCCGCTCCCGACAATCACTCCCAAGCGCCGCCGGTGAAGCGCTATCTAGATACTCTCAACAATCACCGCAAGAGTGAAAATCGATCCAAGTGGAAAAAACTTGAGGCACGTCATGAAATCTCCATGTTTCTTTGACCCGCCACGCGCGCGCCGCTTTGTCTCTGGCCTTCCTCTCGTCTCCGGCGCAGTCTTGGCTCAGGTTCGATTCGCGAGTCGACATGCGGCTTCTCATCTCTTTCGCAGCGCTATTCCTGTCCGTTGTCCTGCTGCAACTGGGGCTGGGCGGCGTCGCGCCGCTCGATACGCTGTCGGGTGTAGAGCTGGGGTTCAGCGCCGGTGAGATCGGGCTGCTCGGCTCGGCGCATTTCGTGGGATTCTTCATCGGCTGCTGGTGGGCGCCACGCCTGATGGGCCAGGTCGGCCACTCGCGGGCCTTCGCGGCGTTGACGGCTGCGGGCACCATCGGAATTCTCGCCCATATGCTGGTGATCCACCCCCTTGCCTGGGCCGTGCTGCGGATGGCCTCGGGGTTGGCGATTGCGGGCTGCTACACGATCATCGAGGCGTGGTTGCAGGCCAAACTCACCAATAAGACCCGCGGGCGCGCGATGGGGGTCTACCGGGTGGTCGATATCGTGGGCTCTCTGGGCGCACAGCTTCTGATCGGGGTGCTGACTCCGGCCTCATATGTCTCCTACAATTTGCTTGCGCTTTTGTGCTGCGCGGCGCTCTTCCCGCTGGTGCTGACGCGTGCCGAAGCCCCGCGCGTCGGAAATGCGCCCCGTCTGCGTCCGATGCTGGCATGGGAGCGCTCGCCCCTCGCGGCTGCCGGGGTCGTGGTCTCGGGAATCACGGGGGCGGCCTTTCGCATGGTGGGGCCGCTCTATGCGCTCTCGGTCGGGCTACGAGCGGAAGTGATCGCTCTGTTTCTGGCAGCCTATGTGCTGGGGGGCGCGCTGGCGCAGATCCCGGTGGGCTGGCTTGCGGATAAATATGATCGCCGCGTGTTGCTTATCTGGCTGTCGGTCGCCTCGCTGGTGGCCTCTACCGCAACGGTCGCCAGTGCTGGTCAGGGGGTTCTTGCCATCTTCCTCGCCGCCGGATTCTTCGGGCTGACGACTTTCCCGATCTATTCGATCTCGGCCGCACATGCGCATGATTTCACCGATCCCACCGAAGCAGTGGAACTCTCTGCCGCGCTGATGTTCCTCTATGCCGTCGGCGCTGTTGCGAGCCCGCTGATCGCGGCATGGCTGATTGACCTGCAGGGCCCGCCTGCGATGTTTGCCTTTATCGCGGTCGCGCATCTGGTGCTGGTCATCTTCGGGCTGATCCGCATGCGCTCCCGTCCGGCCCCGCAGGATCGCACGCGCTATACTTACGTGCCGCGCACCTCGTTCCTGATCGGCAGGCTGTTGCGCCGCGGCAAGGACGGCAAGTGAGGCCAGCCGAGGGCGAGCCCCGCGCGCGACCGCGGCAAGCAAGCGCCGGCACGGCGCGCAGCGGGGGTGGGTGGGCGAGCCGCGGCCGCGCGCCGGGCTCGGTGCGCTCGGCTGGCGTCAGTTTCCCTGCCGCTGCTGCGCCTCGATCTCGCGCCAGCGCGCGACCGCGCGGTTATGATCCTGAAGATTGGTCGAGAAGGTATGCCCGCCTGTGCCATCGGCCACGAAATAGAGATAGGGCGTATCATCGGGGTCAAGCGCCGCTGCTATCGCGGCGCGGCCAGGATTGGCAATAGGCGTCGGTGGCATCCCGTCGATGCGATAGGTGTTATAGGGCGTCACTGCGTCCAGCTCAGAACGCCGCAAACCGCGGCCCAGCGTGCCCTGCCCCATGGTGATGCCATAGATCACGGTCGGGTCGGTCTGCAGCCGCATCGGGATGCGCAGCCGGTTCACGAAGACGCTCGCCACCTGCCGCCGCTCATCGGCAACTCCGGTCTCCTTCTCGACGATCGAGGCCATGATCAGCGCCTCTTCGGGGCTGTCATAGGGCAGATCTTCGGCGCGGGTCTCCCACAACTCGGCGAGGATGCGCTCCTGCCGCGCCTCCATATCGGCCAGCAGGGACTGCCGGTCCGCCCCGCGCGCCACGGCATAGCTATCCGGCGCCAGCCAACCCTCACGCGGCACCTCACCAGGATCACCCGAGAGGAACTCGGCCAGACGCACCCCTTCCCAGACCTGCCAGCTTGTCGCACCTTCGGCCACCGTGATGCGATACTGGATATCGGCTTGGGAGGTGAAACGCGCATACTCCTCGGGCGAGTCCTCTTCCGAAGTGAACTGCACCACCGTCTCGAAGGTCTGAGTTGCCGGATCGAGCTCGCGCACCAGCGTGTCGATTCGCGTCACCCCGATCCGGTAATGGATCTCGGTGCCGCAGGTCGAGGCCCCACCACGCGTCAGCAGATCCATGATCTCATCCATAGAGGCGCGCTCGGGGATCAGATAAGAGCCGAAGCGCAGCGCCTCCGCGCGTTCGGTATATTGCGCGCCAATGCGAAAGACCTGCTCGGAGCCGATGGCGCCTTGCTGGGCAAGCCCAGACGAGACCACCCGCAGCGATGACCCCGGCGCCACACGGAAACAGATCGCCTGTTCCAGCGGCCCCTCGGCGTAGAAACTGCGCTGCCCGACAGAAATCAGAATCGCAAGCCCGATCAGCCCGACGATCATCAATGTCAGCGCATTGGCGACGATATGGCGGATCATGCGTTACGCCACCTTGCCGAGGATCAGGCTGGCATTGGTGCCGCCGAACCCAAAACTGTTGGACAGCGCGATGGTGATCTCGCGCTCTTGGGCTGCCTTGGGCGCCAGATCGAGTGGCGTTTCCACTGCGGGCGTGTCGAGATTGAGCGTCGGCGGTGCCACCTGATCTCGGATCGCCAGCACGCAGAAGATCGCCTCCACCGAACCGGCCGCGCCGAGCAGGTGCCCGATGGCCGATTTGGTCGAGGACATCGTCGCCTTGGCTGCGGCATTGCCCAGAAGTTTCTCGACGGCGGCCAGTTCGATCACATCGGCCATGGTCGAGGTGCCATGCGCGTTGATGTAGTCGATCTGATCGGCGCTGATCCCCGCCCGCGCGACCGCGGCCTTCATCGAACGCAACGCCCCGTCGCCTTCCTCGGAGGGGGCGGTGATGTGATAGGCATCGCCTGACATGCCATAGCCCAGCACCTCGGCATAGATTTTTGCGCCGCGTGCCTTGGCGTGCTCGTAATCCTCCAGCACGACAACCCCGGCTCCCTCGCCCATGACAAATCCATCGCGATCCGCATCATAGGGGCGCGAAGCCGCTTGCGGGTCATCCGCGCGCTTGGTCGAGAGCGCCTTGCAGGCGTTGAACCCGGCGATCCCGATCTCGGAAATCGGGCTTTCAGCGCCGCCGGCGATCATTACATCGGCATCGCCCCACTGGATGAGCCGCGCCGCATCGCCAATGGCATGCGCGCCGGTCGAGCAAGCCGTCACCACCGCATGGTTCGGCCCCTTGAACCCGTGGCGGATGCTCACCTGCCCCGAGACCAGATTGATTAGCGCCGAGGGAATGAAGAAGGGCGAGACACGGCGCGGCCCGCGTTCCTTCAGTAGCACGGCGGTGTCGGCGATGGCCGACAGCCCGCCGATCCCTGAGCCGATCATCACACCGGTACGGCAGCGGGCCTCCTCATCCTCGGGCATCCAGCCCGAATCGCGCACCGCCTGTTCGGCTGCGGCCATGCCATAGAGGATGAACTCATCGACCTTGCGCGCCTCTTTCGGCTCCATCCAGTCATCGGGATTGAAGCTGCCATCACTGCCATCGCCGCGCGGCACCTCACAGGCATAGGTCGTCGCCAGACGGCTGGCGTCGAAGCGCGTGATCGGCCCTGCGCCAGACCCGCCTGCCAGCAACCGCGCCCAGGTCGCCTCGACCCCACAGCCCAGCGGTGTGACCAACCCCAGCCCCGTGATCACCACTCTGCGCATTCACCCTGCTCCTGTCAGATCACCCCTCTTTTCTGGATTGATAGCGGGATTTGGCCAGCGGGGAAAGAGGCGAGGGCCGGTCTTTGGCAGCGTTTCGCTGAATTGTCATGCCGGTAGAGGGTTGGTGCCCAAAGGCAATCCGGAGGTTCAAAAGCGAAACGCCACCCCGTAGGGGTGGCGCTTGCGAAACTCGAAAAGCCGGACGGCTCAGGCAGCTTCGGTGATGAACTTCACTGCATCGCCAAAGGTCTGGATGTTCTCGGCGGCATCATCCGGAATCTCGATGCCGAATTCCTCTTCAAAAGCCATGACCAGCTCAACCGTGTCGAGGCTGTCAGCGCCAAGATCGTCGATAAAAGAGGCGCCATCGGTGATCTTGCCCTCGTCCACGCCCAGATGCTCGACCACGATCTTCTTCACACGATCCGCGATATCGCTCATGTTCTTCCCCTTAGGTTTTGCCGGTTTCCGGCCTTGAATGTCCCTCGCAAGCCGCGCCCGCGACCCGACGTTGCGCGCCCAATAGGGGGTATCGCACGATCCGTCAAGGGTGCCTCCACAGGCAGATGACAGGTTTCCATATCACAGCGTAGGGCTGCCACAAAGAGGGGTTGCGATACCTCAGAGCATCGCCATGCCGCCATTGACATGCAGCGTCGCGCCAGTGACGTAAGCGGCCTCGGGGCTCGCCAGATAAAGTGCTGCAGCGGCGACCTCTTCAGGGCTGCCCATGCGCCCTGCCGGAATGCGCGCATTGATCACCGCCTGCTGGTCCTCGGTCAGCGCCTCGGTCATGGCCGTGGCGATGAAGCCGGGCGCCACGCAATTGACCGTGATCCCGCGCGTTGCCACTTCCTGCGCCAGCGCCTTCGAGAGCCCCACCAGCCCTGCCTTGGAGGCGACATAATTCGCCTGCCCAGGATTACCGATCACCCCTACGACTGAGGCGACATTCACGATCCGCCCCCACCGCGCCTTCATCATGCCGCGCAGGGACCCTCGCATCAGCCGCATGGCCGCAGTCAGGTTCACATCCATGACCTGCGCCCATTGCTCATCAGACATGCGCATCATCAGCGTGTCGCGGGTGATACCAGCATTGTTCACCAGAATATCCAACCCGCCCATGGCATTGCTCGCCGCCTTGGGCAGCGCCTCGACCGCCTCGGGCTCCGACAGGTTGCAGGGCAGAACATGGGCGCGGTCGCCCAGCTCTTCTGCCAGCGCCTGCAGGGGAGCTTCGCGCGTCCCCGACAGGGCGACCGTAGCGCCTGCGCCATGCAGCGCGCGCGCAATCGCCGCCCCGATCCCGCCCGAGGCTCCAGTGACGAGCGCGCTTTTCCCTGTCAGATCGAACATGGCCATACCTTATCCCTCCACATTGCCGCGCGCTCGGCGCGTTCAGGCGCGGTCTATAGCAATCCCGCCTGCGCCTGACCATGACGAAGTTGTGGCTTGTCAGCATGACGCCACTCGGGAAAACAGTGGATTGGCTGGGGATAAGGGAGGAGGAACCATGCTGACCCGTGACGAGTTGGGGGCGCTATTTCAGATCGGTGTGCAGGCAGCCGATCCACGCGCGGCAGTGCGCGCCTCGCTCCACACCGAGCCCATGCCCGCGCATGCACGGCTGTTCGTGCTTTCCCTGGGCAAAGCTGCCTGCGCCATGGCTGAAGCCGCCATGGAGACCCTGCCCCAGCCCGCGCGCGTCCTCGCAGTCACAAATTGCGAGAACGCCGCGCCCCTTGACGGGGCCGAGGTCATGGCTGCAGGCCATCCGGTGCCGGATGAGAATGGCCTCCGCGCAGCGCAGGCCGCCGAAGACCTGCTGGCCGAGGCTGGCGTCGATGACCGGGTGCTGGTGCTGGTGTCGGGCGGCGGCTCGGCGCTGCTGCCTGCCCCGGTCGAGGGGTTGAGCCTGAACGAGAAAGCCGAGGTCAACCGCATCCTGCTCGCGGCAGGCATGGATATCGTGGCGATGAATGCCGTGCGCCAGCATCTCTCGCGGCTCAAGGGCGGTGGGCTGTTGCGCGCGGCGTATCCCGCCCCGGTAACGGCACTGATCCTCTCGGATGTGATCGGCGATGACCTGCGCGCCATTGCCTCTGGCCCGACCGTCGCCCCGATTGCGCCCCGCACCCATGTGGTCGAGATGCTGCGCGCGACCGATGTCTGGAGCAAGCTACCGGAGCGCGCGCAAGCGGCGCTGACCCGCCCCGAGGAAGACCTGCCGCCGCTTGGCGCGGATAACCGGCTGATCGGCTCCAATCGGCAATCGCTGGAGGCGATGGCGCAGGCGCGGCCCGAGGCCGAAATCGTCTCATCAACGCTGGTCGGCGATGTCGAAGAGGCCGCGCAATTGGTGGTTCGCGTTGTGCAGCAGAAGTCGCATCCCCTAGCGCTGTTCGGCGGCGAGACCACTGTCACTCTGCGCGGCAACGGCTTGGGCGGGCGCAATCAGGAACTGGCGCTGCGCGTGGCCCTCGCGCTGGACAGGCAGCCCGGTTGGCGGTTCCTTTCGGGGGGCACGGATGGGCGCGACGGGCCGACCGATGCCGCGGGTGCCATTGTCGATGGCCAGACCATCGCGCGTATCCGCGCCGCAGGCGCGGCACCCGAAAAACTCCTTGAAAACAACGATAGCTATCACGCGCTGGAGCTGGCGGATGCGCTTCTGATCACGGGTCCGACCGGCACCAATGTCGCGGATTTGCAAATCCTCTCGCTCGACTGACCGCCCTTAGCGCGACCGTGCGCGCCGCGTCGACAGCAGCAGATTCGTCTCTGACGCCATCACGCCCTCAAAGGCGCGGATGCGGGTCAGCACCTGATCCAGTTCCGCCAGTGACTTCGCGGCCAGTTCCACGATCAGATCCCAGCGGCCATTGGTCGAATGCACTGCCGTGACCTGCGGCAGGCCCGACAGCCGCGCCATGATCCGCTCGGTTCCGCGCCCCTCGATCCCGATCATCATCAACCCGCGCACGGGCGCATCCGCAGCATCGCCGCGCGTCAGCACCGTAAAGCCCAATATCTCGTCCTGCGTCTGCAACTTGGACAGCCGCGCACGCACGGTCGCGCGGCTGACCCCCAGCCGCTCGGCCAGAGTTTGCACCGAAGCTCGCCCGTCGCGCCGCAACTCGGCAATCAACTGCTGATCCGTATCGTCCAAATTGTCACCAAAGCTTTCCAGTATGATCACTCTATCCACCGAATTTTCAAAAAGTCCAGTTGATACCTTCTCGATTTGCGCAATATATCTCCGCGAAACAGGAGATGACCGTGAACCCACCCTCTCTCATCGGTGCGCCCGTGGATAGCGGCCAGCGCCAGCCCGGCTGCCTGATGGGCCCGGCTGCGTTCCGCGTCGCCGGGCTGCACGAGACGCTGGCCGCGCTCGGCCACCCGGCGCTTGACCGGGGCGATCTCGCCCTGCCCAAGACCCTGCCCGCCTGCGACAACCCCAACCCGGCGCTTGACCAACTGCCCGCAACGCTTGCCTGGACTGCAACCATCCGCGAGGCCGTCGAGGCTGAACTGGCCGAGGGCCGCCTCCCGATTCTGCTAGGCGGTGATCATTCTGTCGCTCTCGGCTCGGTCGCAGGCGCAAGCGCACACGCCGCGCAGGTCGGACGCCCGCTTTTCCTGCTCTGGCTCGACGCGCATAGTGATTTCCACACCCCGCGCAGCACCACCAGCGGCAATCTGCACGGCACGCCCGTCGCCTATGCCGCAGGCCGCGACGGCTTCGAGCCCTTCCCGCCCTTCCCCGCGCCGCTACCACCCGAGCGCATCTGCCTCTTCGGCATTCGCAGCGTGGACTCTGCCGAACACACCGCCCTCGCCGAATGCGAAATCGCCGTCAATGACATGCGCGTGCTCGATGAGCAGGGCATCGCCGCGCCGCTGCGTGCTTTCCTCGACCTTGTGCAGGCCGAGGGTGGCATGCTGCATGTCAGCCTCGACGTCGATTTCCTCGACCCCGGTATCGCCCCCGCTGTGGGAACCACGGTACCCGGTGGCACTACCTTCCGCGAGGCGCATCTGGTCTGCGAGATGATTCATGAGACTGGCCTCATGACCTCGCTCGATCTGGTCGAACTCAATCCATTTCTCGATGATCGTGGCCGCACCGCGCGGCTGATGGTCGATCTGTTGGGCTCGCTGATGGGCCGCAAGGTCTTTGACCGCCCAACCCGCCTCTATGCCTGAAGGAGCCTGTCCCATGTCCCTGCCATCGCGCAATGCCGTTGTTCCTTTTGTCAGCGTTGACAACATGATGCGGCTGGTTCTTCATGTCGGCATCGAACAGATGATGGTCGAGTTGGCCGAGGCCATCGAGGCTGATTTCCACCGCTGGCCGCAATTCGACAAGACCCCCCGCGTCGCCAGCCATTCCGATATCGGTGTGATAGAACTCATGCCCACCTCGGACGGGAAGCATTATGGATTCAAATACGTCAACGGCCACCCTGCGAATATGCGGCAGGGTCTGCAGACGGTCACGGCCTTTGGCGTGCTCGCGGATGTCGCGACAGGCTATCCGCTGCTGCTGTCTGAAATGACCATTCTCACCGCGCTGCGCACCGCCGCCACCTCTGCCATGGCCGCGAAATGGCTCGCACCGCGCGACTCACGGGTCATGGCGATGATCGGCAATGGCGCACAGGCCGAGTTTCAGGCGCTGGCGATGAAGGCCATATGCGGGATCGAAGAGGTGCGGCTCTATGACCTCGACCCCGCCGCTACCCGTAAATGCACCGCGAATCTTGCCGGGCGAGGGCTGCGGGTGACGCAATGCGAGACCGCCGAAGACGCCATTCTCGGGGCGCAGATCATCACCACCTGCACCGCCGACAAGCAATATGCGACCATCCTGACCGATAACATGGTTGGCGGCGGGGTCCATATCAACGCTGTGGGCGGCGACTGCCCCGGCAAGACCGAGTTGCACCGCGATATCCTGCTGCGCGCGGGCATCTTTGTCGAATACCCGCCCCAGACACGGATAGAGGGCGAGATCCAGCAGCTTGCTGCCGATCACCCGGTCACTGAACTCTGGGAGGTCATCACCGGGAGCGCTCCGGGGCGGACGGGGGCCGGGCAAGTCACGCTGTTCGACTCGGTGGGCTTTGCCATCGAGGATTTCAGCGCGCTGCGCTATATCCATGCGCGGTTGCAGGGAACGGGGCTGTTTCAGGAACTCGACATGATTGCGGACCCGGACGAGTCGCGAGATCTGTTCGGGATGCTCTGCCGCGCCGAGGCGGCTGCGCGCGTCGCCTGACCAATCCTCTTGCGAGCGCGGCGGGCTTGGCATAAGCGATGCGCCATGACCCAGCATGATTTCTGCCTCATCATCGATTTCGGCTCGCAAGTCACGCAACTGATTGCGCGGCGCCTGCGCGAGGCGCGTGTCTATTGCGAGATCCACCCGTTTCAGAATGTCGATGAGGCATTCCTGACGGAGCGCGCGCCCAAGGCGGTGATCCTCTCGGGCGGCCCGGGCTCGGTGCCCGAGGCCGGCAGCCCGCGCGCGCCGCAATATGTCTTCGAGATGGACGTGCCGGTCTTTGGCATCTGCTATGGTCAGCAGGTGATGATGGACCAGCTTGGCGGGCACGTCGAATCGGGTCATCATGCCGAGTTCGGGCGCGCCTGGGTCGAGCCGGCAGCAGGGCATCGCGAGGACGGCATTTTCGCAGGGCTGTTCGGGACCGGGCGCGAGCAGGTCTGGATGAGCCATGGCGACCGCGTGACGAAACTCGCGCCGGGTTTCGAGGTGATCGGCACCTCCCCTAATGCCCCTTTCGCGATGATCGCGGATGAGGCGCGGCATTTCTATGCTGTGCAGTTCCACCCCGAGGTGCATCACACACCGCAGGGTGCGCGGATGCTGGGCAATTTCCTGGCGCTGGCGGGGTTCAAGGGCGACTGGACGATGGGCGCCTATCGCGCCGAGGCCATCGCGAAGATCCGGGAACAGGTGGGCGACAAGCGGGTAATCTGCGGGCTGTCGGGCGGGGTCGATTCCTCGGTCGCGGCGGTGCTTATCCATGAAGCCATCGGCGACCAACTGACCTGTGTGTTCGTGGATCACGGGCTCTTGCGGCAGAACGAGGCGCAAGATGTCGTCACCATGTTCCGCGACCATTACAACATCCCGCTGATTCACGCCGATGAGGCAGATCTGTTCCTCGGCGCGCTCGAAGGTGTTTCCGACCCGGAAACAAAGCGCAAGACAATTGGCAAATTGTTCATCGACGTGTTTCAGAAATACGCGGGCGAGATCGAAGGCGCGGAGTTTCTCGCGCAAGGCACGCTCTATCCCGATGTGATCGAAAGCGTCAGCTTCTCGGGCGGGCCGTCGGTCACGATCAAGAGCCACCACAATGTTGGCGGGCTGCCCGAGAAGATGGGCTTGAAGCTCGTGGAGCCCTTACGCGAGTTGTTCAAGGATGAGGTGCGCGCGCTGGGCCGCGAGTTGGGCCTGCCTGATCACTTCATCGGCCGCCACCCCTTCCCCGGCCCCGGCCTCGCCATCCGCTGCCCGGGCGAGATCACCCGGGAGAAGCTGGAGATTCTGCGCAAGGCCGATGCCATCTATATCGACCAGATCCGCCGCCACGGGCTCTATGACGAAATCTGGCAGGCTTTCGCGGCAATCCTGCCCATGCGCACTGTGGGCGTGATGGGCGATGGTCGGACCTATGATTACGCACTGGCGCTGCGCGCGGTCACATCAGTCGATGGCATGACCGCCGATTACTACCCATTCAGCCACGAGTTTCTGGGCGACACCGCGACGCGGATCATCAACGAAGTGCGCGGTATCAACCGGGTGTTCTACGACTGCACCTCGAAACCGCCCGGCACGATAGAGCTGGAATAATGGCGCGCTCACGGAGGCAAACCTCTGCGTGAGAGGCGTTTTTCCGACCATACCCCTGCGCGAAGCATCTTTTCTCAGCGAATTCTCCATGCTACGCATGATGACAGGGTGAGACAAATCACCACCCCTGCCAGCAGATGCGGGCCGGGGAACGATAACAAAACCATGGGAGATATAAGATGAAGAAACTGCTTCTTGCCAGCACGGCGCTGGCGTTCTCGGCTGGCATGGCAATGGCCGACGAGATCAATATGGGCGTGCTGCTTGGCTTCACCGGACCCATTGAATCGGTCACGCCGCATATGGCGGATTCAGCCGAAATGGCGTGGGCCGAAATCAACGAAGCCGGCGGCATCCTCGGTGGCCAAATGATCCGCTCGGTTCGCGCAGATTCGACCTGCATCGACTCGAGCGCTGCACAGGCTGCCGCAGAGCGATTGATCTCGTCGGATAATGTAGCCGCGATCATGGGTGCGGATTGTTCGGGCGTAACGATGTCCGTGCTACAGAATGTGGCGATGGCCGCGGGTGTGCCGATGATCTCGCCTTCGGCGACCTCGCCCGCTTTCACCACGACGGAGTCGAACGGTCTGTTCTTCCGCACGGCACCGTCCGACGCGCGTCAGGGTGCCGTATTGGCCAATATCGTCATGGATCGCGGTTTCGACACTGTGGCGGTCACCTTCACCAACAATGACTATGGTGCGGGCTTCGCGAATGCATTTGTCGAGAACTTCGAAGCGCTGGGCGGCACTGTAACATCGCAGGTCGCACATGAAGAAGCGCGGGGCGACTATTCCGCCGAAGTCGGCCAGCTTGCCGCAGCCGGTGGCGATGCCCTGGTGATCCTGGGCTATGTCGATGGTGGCGGTTCGATGCTGCGCACAGCCTATGAGCTTGGCGCGTTCGAGCAGTTCTTCATCGGCGATGGCATGTTTGGCCAGGAACTGATCGCGGCGGCAGGTGAAGCCATCGAAGGCACAGTCGGCACGCTGCCCGGTGTCGAGGGCCCGAGTGCCGATGCTTTCGCCGCATTGGGCGAAGCCAATAACGTGCTGACAGATAGCTCGTTCACGGGTGAGAGCTATGATGCAGCGGCCCTCTTGGCCTTCGCCGCCGAAGCGGCCGGCGAAGCGACACCCGAAGGCATCGCCGCCAATATCCTGAACGTGGCCAATGCGCCGGGTGAGGAAATCATGCCGGGCGAACTGGCCCGCGGCCTCGAGATCCTGCGCGAAGGTGGCGAGATCAACTATATCGGCGCTACGAATGTGGAACTGGTCGGCCCCGGCGAGGCCGCTGGCAGCTTCCGCGAGCATGTGGTCGAGGGCGGCCAGTTCGTGACGATCCGCTTCCACTGACACATACCGGATCCGACAGGATCCTTCGGCCCGGGGTACCAAGACCCCGGGCCATTTCTGCGAATACAAGTATTCGAGCGATGGCAATGGCACCAGCAGGAGGGCTTGGCCATGAGCACTGAACCGATGATCCGGGTCGAGAACCTGCACAAGCACTTTGGTGGGTTCCATGCCGTCGATGGTGCATCACTGGAAATCGCCAAAGGGTCCATTACCGGTCTGATTGGCCCAAACGGGGCCGGGAAAACAACACTTTTCAATGTGATAGCAGGCGTTCTTCCGCCAACTTCCGGGCAGGTCTTCATGCGAGGCGAAGACATCACCGGATTGCCCCCACATGTGTTGTTTTCCAAGGGTTTGCTGCGCACTTTTCAGATTGCACATGAATTTCACACCATGACTGTACGCGAAAACCTGATGATGGTGCCGCCCAACCAGTCGGGCGAGAACCTCTGGTCGGCATGGTTTCATGGTGGGCGGGTGCGCGAAGAAGAGCGCCGCATCCGCGCGCGCGCCAACGAAGTACTGGAGTTCCTCACCATCAGCCATATCGCAGACCAGAAGGCAGGCCAGATCTCTGGTGGTCAAAAGAAACTTCTGGAACTTGGCCGCACCATGATGACCGACGCGAAGATCGTGTTTCTCGATGAGGTCGGGGCCGGTGTGAACCGTACGCTGCTGAATACCATTGCCGATGCGATTGTCCGGCTGAACGAGGAAAAGGGCTACACATTCGTAGTGATTGAGCATGACATGGACTTCATTGGCCGCATCTGCGACCCGGTGATCTGCATGGCCGAGGGCAAGGTGCTCGCCGAAGGAACGCTGGACGAGATCAAGGCAAACGAACAGGTGATCGAAGCCTATCTGGGCACGGGTCTCAAGAACAAGGTGGTGAAGGAAGAGGAGGCGACCCCGTGATCCGTGCCGGGTTTGCCGCGGCTGCGCTTGGGCTTGCGATGGCACATGCCGCGCCTGTCCTCGCTTGCACGACAATCTCGCCGCAACTGGAACTCTGCGCTGAGGGGAGCCCGCTGGCCGGGATGCGCGCGCAAGATGTCGACGGCGTTGTGGTTTTTCAGGATGAGGCGTTCTGGATCGAGTTCAATCCGGCCCTTACCGCTGCCGCCCCCACCGGGCTGCTTGCCGCCGCGCTGGACAGCCTGCTGGCCAGCACTCTCGCCGAAGGCGGCGCCCCTCAGACCGAGACGCTGTTGCGCGATAGTTTCGAGGCTGCGCACGCCGCGGTCGAACGGTTTATCGCGCAGGTCGAAGAAGAAGACGAAACCTATCTGGGGGCGCTGCTGCTCGCTGATATTGCAGATGGCGGTGGCAGAGTGGCCTGGTCGCTGGGCAACCTCCAGGCTGACAGACCCGAAGCGCAACAGGAATTGCAGGTGCTGACCGAGGTCACTGCTGCGGCCCTTCGCCCCGCAATGGAGAACTGACATGGCAGACCCGGTTCTGATCGGCGAAAACATGACCGGTGGCTATGGCAATGGCCCCGACATTCTGCATGACTGCACCATCGCGGTCGAGAAGGGCCAGATCGCCGTGATCGTCGGGCCCAATGGTGCAGGCAAATCCACCGCGATGAAAGCCGTGTTCGGCATGCTCAACCTGCGGCAGGGCTCGGTCCGACTAGGTGGCGATGATATCACCGCCCTGACCCCGCAGGCGCGGGTCCGCAAGGGCATGGGCTTTGTGCCGCAAACCTCGAATATCTTCCCCTCCATGACAGTCGAGGAGAATCTCGAGATGGGCGCCTTCATCCGCGATGATGACATTGGCTCTACGATGGAACAGGTATACACGCTCTTCCCCATCCTGCGCGACAAACGGCGGCAGGCGGCGGGTGAGTTGTCGGGTGGCCAGCGCCAGCAAGTCGCGGTCGGGCGCGCGCTGATGACGCAGCCTACGGTGCTGATGCTCGACGAGCCGACCGCCGGTGTCAGCCCGATCGTGATGGACGAATTGTTCGACCGTATCATCGAGATCGCCCGCACCGGCATCTCGATCCTGATGGTGGAACAGAACGCACGCCAGGCGCTGGGCATCGCCGACAAGGGCTATGTCATGGTGCAGGGCGAGAACCGCTATACCGACACGGGCGAGGCGCTGCTCGCTGATCCCGAAGTGCGCAAATCCTTTCTGGGGGGCTGAGAGCCATGGAACCGCTCAACGCGCTGGTCAG
The DNA here is from genome assembly GCA_007694945.1 of Paracoccaceae bacterium. Lineage (GTDB taxonomy): Bacteria > Pseudomonadota > Alphaproteobacteria > Rhodobacterales > Rhodobacteraceae > Roseinatronobacter. The sequence goes on from REER01000084.1 coordinate 14,602, forward strand.
CGTCACCAACTTCATGCTCATCCCGGCCCTCGCCTATGGCAGCCAATTGGCGCTGGGCGCGCTGGGGATCACGCTGATCTTCTCGATCCTGCGCTTCGCGCATTTCGCCCATGGCGACACGATGGCGCTGGGCACGGCGGCAGTGATCGGCGGGACATTCTTTTTTCAGTCGCAGGGCATCGGCATCAGCCCGCTGCCGACAGCGCTGCTGGCGATCCCCATTGGCATCGTGGTGATGATTCTCTATCTGCTGGCTGCCGACCGGATGGTCTATCGCTATTTCCGCAAGGTGAAAGCCAAGCCGCTGACCTTCGTGATGGCCAGCCTCGGTGTCATGTTCGTCACCAACGGTCTGACACGGCTGTTCATGGGCGTCGGCGAAACGCGCTTCGAGGACGGGGAGCGCTTCATCTTCACTGTGCGCGAGTTTCGCGAGTTCACCGGTCTGGCCGAAGGCATGGCGCTGCGGTCGGCGCAGGCGATCACGATCATCACCGCGCTAGTGGTGATGGTGATCCTGTTCTGGTTCCTGAACCGCACCCGCGCCGGCAAGTCGATGCGCGCCTATTCCGACAATGAGGATCTGGCGCTCCTGTCCGGGATCAACCCCGAGCGGGTGGTGGTCATCACCTGGACGATCACGGCCATACTGCTGGTGCTGGCAGGCACGCTTTACGGGCTCGACAAGGGGTTCCGGCCCTTCAACTACTTCCAGCTTCTGCTGCCGATGTTCGCTGCCGCCATCCTCGGGGGCTTGGGCTCGCCACTGGGCGCGATTGTCGGAGCCTATGTCGTGGCCTTTGCCGAGTTAGGCATCACCTTCGCCTGGCGGCGCGTCTTCAGCTACCTCGCCCCCGAGGGGATGGAGCCGACCTCAATGATGCAACTCCTGCCGGTTGATTACAAATTCGCCGTGACCTTCGCCATTCTGGTCATCGTGCTGCTGTTCCGCCCCACCGGTATCTTCAGGGGGAAAGTGATATGAGCCTGACCGCACGCGATCTGGGTCTCTTCGCCATCATGGGCGCGGTGCTGGCGATGGTCGCCATGTTCCAGAGCCCGCAACTGGCGATCACCATCCTGAACATGAGCCTGATCTCGGCGATCATGGCGCTGGGTGTGAACATGCAATGGGGCTATGCCGGGCTGTTCAATGTCGGCATCATGGGCTTTACCGCAGTCGGCGGGTTGGCCGTGGTGCTGATCGCCATGCCGCCGGTGCCCGAGGCCTGGGCCGCAGGGGGCCTGGGCATCCTGCTGGGGCTGATGCTCGGCGTTGCGACAATTCTCGCGGCTGTGCTGGTCTACAAGCGCATGTCACCGGGCGCGTTACGGGGGCTGGCGATCTTCGCGGTGCTGGTGGTCGGATATTTCATCACATCGCAGGTCTTCGGACCGGCCAAGCAGGCGGTGGAGGCAGTCAACCCGGCAGCCACAGGCTATCTGGGCGGCGCGAACCTGCCGGTGATCCTGTCCTGGCCGGTGGGCGCGGTCTTTGCGGCCGGCGTTGCCTGGCTGGTGGGCAAGGTGAGCCTTGGTCTTCGTTCGGATTACCTCGCCATCGCCACGCTGGGTATCTCCGAAATCGTCATTGCCGTTCTCAAGCACGAGCGCTGGCTGGCGCGCGGGGTCAATAACGTCACCGGCATCGACCGACCCGTTCCGCGCCCGGTCGATCTGCAGCCCCAGCCCTGGGTGCAGTCGCTGGCCGACACCATGGGCTGGAGCCTGTCGCAGACGGCCTCGATCGTCTCGGGGCTGGGCTATTCGGTGCTGTTCCTGATCGTGCTGGGGATCCTCATCTGGCTGGCCGAGCGCGCGCTGAACTCGCCTTGGGGGAGGATGATGCGCGCCATCCGCGACAACGAGGTGTCGGCCCGTGCCATGGGCAAGGATGTGACCCGCCGCCACCTGATGATCTTCGTGCTGGGCTCGGCTGTCTGCGGGCTGGCAGGTGCGATGATGGTCTCGATGGATGGCCAGTTGACGCCGGGCAGCTACGAGCCGCTGCGCTTCACCTTCCTGATCTGGGTGATGGTGATCGTGGGCGGATCGGGCAATAACTGGGGCTCGGTGCTGGGGGCGTTCGTGATCTGGTTCCTTTGGGTGCAGGTCGAACCGGCAGGGCGCTGGGTGATGGAGACCATCACCTCGAATATGGATGTCGGCTCGGATCTGCGTCGCCACCTGCTCGACTCGGCGGCCTATATGCGGCTTCTGACCATGGGGGTTGCCCTGCTGCTGATGCTGCGCTTCGCGCCGCGCGGGCTGATCCCGGAACGCTGATGCATCAATGCGCGATCCTCTTGCCCGCGGCGGGTGCGTCGCAGCGCATGCAGGGGGTGGACAAGCTGCTGCAAGAGGTCGAGGGGCGAACCATCCTGCGGCTGATTGCGGAACGCGCGCTGCAGGCGAGTGCCCGCGTTGCCGTCACCTTGCCGCCCGATGCGCCAGAGCGCGCGAGGGCGCTGGATGGGTTGACGGTTACGCGGCTGGTGGTACCTGATGCCACTGAGGGTCTGGCGGCCTCGCTGCGCAAGGGCGCAAGCTGGGCCATGCAACTGCCGGTGCAGGCGCTGATGATCGTGCTGCCCGACATGCCCGAGATCACCGCCGATGACATGCGCAAGCTCATCCATCTACACGCGTCGCATCCGACAGAACCGCTGCGGGCCTGTGATGCCGCGCAACACCCCGGCCATCCGACAGTGCTGCCGCACGCAATGTTGCCGGAGTTGCTGACGCTTTCGGGCGATACCGGCGCACGCGCCCTTCTCGCCCGCCACCGGCCTCGGCTGCACCGCCTGCCCGGCCGGCGCGCGATCCTTGACCTCGACACGCCCGAGGCCTGGGCGGACTGGCGCGCTCAACGCTCCTGAGCCGAGCCGCGCAACTGGTCGCGCTGCGTCGCGAGCCAGAAGGCAGTCAGCACAAGCGGACCGTTCTGGACCTCCCGGCTCTCGATCAGACGTAACAGCGCGTCGAAAGGCAGGATATGGCTGCGGATATTCTCGGTCTCCGACGCCAGCCCCGACACCCCTTCCAGCGATTTTGGCAGATCACAGAGCGCGACGAACTGAAACAGGAATTCAGACACGGCGCCGGGGGACGGGTAGACATCGGCCACAGGTAACAGATCTTCCTGCCGGAGCGTGATCTGCGCCTCCTCGCACGCCTCGCGCAAGGCGGCATCATGCGGGCTTTCGCCCGCGTCGATATGCCCGGCGATCGGCTCCAGCGACCAGCAATTCCGTGCCCCGCGCAACCAAGGCCCGAAGCGGAACTGCTCGATCAGCAGCACCACATCGCGGCCGGGATCATAGGGCAGCACCGTAACCGCATCGCACATGGCGAAGCCCGCGCGCTTGACCTCGGGGCTCCAGCCGCCGTCGAAACGGCGGAACTGCAGGTCATCCTCGGCCATGCTGAAGAACCACGCATAGGGCCGCGTCTCGCGGATCGGACGGATCGCATCGCGCCGCCAGTCTCCGCGCAAACGCGCAGGCTCGGGCATATCCGCTGCGCGCAGGCGCGAGGCCGCATGTCTCAGCGCCATCGGGAAGCGCGCGCGCAATATGTCCACCGGGTGGTGTGGTGTCAGGTCCAGAAGTTCCTGAACGGCAAGGCAGGTGGCGCGGCCGAATTGGTGCTGCCATGCCTGCGGTCTCCAGCCCGGCTCACCGCAGGCCGAGGCATCCTCCGACACATAAAGGCGCGCAATGACAGCCTCACCGTCACAGATCACCTGCATATCGCAAGGGCGGCAGCCGGTGAGCCCCGCGAAACGCTCCAGCCGCGCGCGGGCCCCAGCCCCCAACGACACGAGAATCCCCGCCAGTTCTTCGCCCTCTGCCGCGATCAGTCCCGGGCCCGCAGGTGCTGCGATCTCGCCGCATCGCGCATAACCCGCAAGCTGTGCTGCGCGCGCCTCTACTTGCGCCTCCAGAACTGCCGCGCGCAAGGCATCGTCGAGCAGGCGGCCAAAAAGGAATACGATCATGCCTATCGCGCGAGACGTCGGAATTCGGCGTAGCGATGAAAGATCGTCAGCAGAACTGTCATGCCGACGCCCAGACCCAGCAGCAGCAACAGGAAACCACTGTCGCTCATCCGGATCAGATGTTCGGTCGAGATCCGGAAGACACCTTCCAGCGCCTCTTCAAGGTCGCGGTATCGGCGCGCATAGCCTTCGGTGAATGCGTTATAGACGCCATAGAGAAACAGCGTCAGCAATAGCCCTGCGATATATCCCTGAATGACAACCGTGAAGTTGCGAACCATCGACCCCGTGATCCGCTTGCCGACGAAGCTCCAGCCGATAAAAGCGGCCGTCAGCGCAACAAAGACATGCCCGCGACCTGAGCGCGGCGGCTCGTCGTAAAGCAGGTAATACTGTGTGCTGGCATAGTACATGGCAACGCCAAAGAAGATGAACGCTGCAAGCCGTGTGAACGTGGGCATGTCTGCCTCTTTCGTGACTGTCCCGATACCTTCAGGATAGACGCGAAACGCATTTCACGCAACGCGGCTACCACGCGGGGTTCAGGACTGCGTCGGTCGCTGCAACACCAGTTGCGTCACATCACAGACCCCGCTCTGGAAGGCGCTTGCGCAGGAGGTCAGGTAATACTCCCACATCCGCTTGAACCGTGCGTCATAACCCATCGCGGCAATCTCGGGCCAGCGGGCCTGAAACACCTCGTTCCAGCGCCGCAGCGTCAGGCTGTAGCTCGGGCCGAAGTCATGCGTGTCGCGAAAGGCCAGGCCCTGCGCTTCGGCCACCCGCCGCACTGGGGTCGGTGCGCCCAGCATCCCGCCGGGGAAGATGTATTTCTGGATGAAATCGACATAATCACGATAGGTGGGGAAGCGCAGGTCCGGCACCATGATGATCTGGATCACCGCTTGCGCGCCGGGTTTCAGCCGGTCGCGCACGGCGCGGAAATAGCGCGGCCAGTATTTCTCGCCCACCGCTTCGAACATCTCGATCGAGGCGATGCCGTCGAACTGGCCTGTTGTGTCACGGTAATCCTGCATGCGGATCTCGACCTTGTCCGACAGCCCGGCGCGCGCCATGCGCGCGACCGCGTAATCATGCTGCGCCTGAGAGATCGTAAGCCCCGTCACCTTCAACCCGCGCTTGGCGGCGGCATATTCGGCAAAGCCCCCCCAGCCGCAGCCGATTTCCAGCACATGATCGCCGGGTTGCACAGCCATCCGGTCCACCATCGCTGCATATTTCGTTTCCTGCGCGGCCTCGAGGCTCTCCTGCCCGGTGGTGAAAATACCCGAGGAATAGGTCATGCTCTCGTCAAGCCAGAGTGCGTAGAAATCATTCCCGAGATCATAGTGATAGGAGATATTCTTGCGCGCGCGCGTCTTCGAGTTCGCCCGCAGCCAATGGCGCAGACGCTCCAGTGCTCGCACCAGTTTGGTGGCCAGCACCTCGTCATAGAGCGCGGGGTTGTCGTCATTCACGAGGTCCATGAAGGCTTGCAGGTCAGGCGTGCTCCAGCCGCCCTCCATATAGCTTTCGGCAAAGCCGATATCGCCCTCACGGATCAGACGGCCGAAGAAATCCGCGTCATGGATGTGGATCTCGGCGACATGCCCAGGCGCCTTGCCCTCGACCCGAAAGGAGCGCCCATCGGGCAGGTGGATGTCCAGTCGCCCCTTGTTGATCCGCTGCGCCATGGCGAAGGCCTGCCGGAAATAGCGCGGCAGGTTCGTCTGGTTGTCAATCGATGTGGCCACGCCGGGTGTCATGGTCTCAAACTCTACTGCAAGTTTATTCATTGTCTACTGTCCTTCAAGGGAGCGGTCCCGCGCCTCATAGGCTTCAAGCGCCCGCTTGCGCCCCTCTGCGAGAGGCACCAGCGGGTCGGGATAAGGCATGTCGGGCGCGAGGCCCCATGCGCGCGGGCAGGCGTCAAAAAAGGCGCGCGCGGTCACGGGTGGGTCGGTAGAGAGCTCAGTCAGCCATTTGCGGCGATAGGCCCGCTTGCGGTCGAATTTCTCGGCCTGCGTCTCGGGGTTGAAGATGCGGAAATAGGGGCTTGCGTCAGGTCCAGAGCCCGCGACCCATTGCCAGCCCATCGCATTCGCCGCCGGATCCCAGTCGATCAGACACTCCTCAAACCAATTCTGCCCGACGCGCCAATGGGTCAGCATGTGTTTGGTCAAGTAACTGCCGACCAGCATGCGCGCGCGATTATGCATCCGACCCGTGACATAGAGTTCGCGCATGGCCGCATCGACAATCTCGATGCCCGTCCGGCCCTGTTTCCAGCGTAGCGTGTCGTCGTTTTCCCTAGACCATGGAAAGCGTTCCCAACCTGCGCGCCAGCTGTCTTTGACGATATGGGGAGTGTGATAGATCAGGTGATAGGCGAATTCGCGCCAGACGACCTCTTTCAGGAAGGTCTCAGCGCCCGGTTTGCCTTCGGCCATGCCTCGCTGACCAGACTCCCACAATGCCAGTGGGCTGATCTCGCCATAGGTCAGGTTCTCCGACAGACCGGAGGTCGCATCACTATCCATCTGGTCGCGCGCCTCGGCATACTCCGCCATCTTGTCGCGGGCGAAGACCGAGAGCCGGGTCTGCGCGGCCTCTTCGCCCACCACCAGATGCGGGTGCACCACATCCGCACCCCGGTTCATCGCGCGGCCCATCTGCCAGTCATCGAGCGCGTCACTAGCGGGCCAATCGGTTGGGGCCTTCAATTTTTCGCGCGCTGTCAAGCGCGCAGGCACATCGCGCCCGCGCACCGCCTTCCAGAACGGTGTGTAGACCTGATAGAATTTCCCCGTCCCGGTCTCGACCTCCCACGGCTCGAAGATCAGATGCCCGCGAAAACTCTTCGCCTCGATCCCGTCCTCCTTGAGGGCCGCTTTCACCTCTGTGTCACGCGCGATCTGATCGGGGTCATATTGCCGCGTCCACCACACCGCCCTAGCACCTGTCTCGGCAATCAGCGCGCGCAGACAGTCCAGCGCCCGCCCCCGGCGCAGGGTCAGCCGCGAACCGATCCCATCCAGCCGGGTCGCAAAACTCTCAACCCCCAGTCCCAGCCGCCATTTCGGCGCGGCCCCGAGACCGTGAACCACTTCATCATCCAGAAAGACTGGGATAACCGGCCGCCCTGAAAGGGCGGCCGCTTCGAGGGCCGGATGGTCAGACAGCCGCAAGTCGCGCCGAAACCACAGGATAATCGGGGAATTATTGCTCAAGCGTCTGTCCTGCTTCGGTATTACAGCACGCGATCTAGCGCGTCGCAGAGCCGGTCAAGCTCTTCCGCGCTGGTATAATGCACGAAAGACAGGCGTAACACGCCATGCGCAGGGTCGATCCCCTGCCCCTCCAGCGCCCGATTGGCATAGAAACTGCCCCCGCCCGCCATGATCCCTTGCGCGGTCAATGCCTCGGCCAGCGCCTTCCCGGGACGCGCATGGCCAATGGCAACGGTCGGCGCGCGGGTCTCGGGCACAGATGGCCCCAGCAGGCGGATGTCATTGCGCCCGCGCAGATGGCCCATCAACCGGGCCAGAAGACGTGTTTCATGGTCGCGCATCAGATCATGGACAGCCGTGGCGCGTTGCGCCGGGCGAAGCCCGGTGCCCCCCGGAAAATGATGCGCGAAGAGCGCGTCGATATAATCCGCCATCCCCGCACAGGCCGCGATCTGCGCATGATCCGGCCCTGCCGGGGTGAAGCGCTTGTAGAGCACGTCCGCGTTGAAATAATGTGCCTGACTGGGCAGCACCTCGCCCAAGGAACGCCGGATCACCATCAACCCCTGATGCGGGCCATAGGTCTTGTAGGCGGAAAACAGATAGATATCCGCACCCAGCGCGCCCACATCGGGCAACCCATGCGGGGCGTAGGACACCCCGTCGACACAGCTATAGACCCCCTCTGCCCGCAACCGCGCGCAGATCTCGGCGACCGGGTTCACCTCTCCCACCACATTCGAGCATTGCGGGAAGCAGACCAGCCGCACCCGCCCATCCATCAGCGCCCAGAGCGCCCCCGGGTCCAGATGCCCGTTTTCGGGGTCGATCTTCCACTCGCGTATCTCGATCCCGCGCGCGGCCAACTTGCGCCAAGGGCCGGAATTGGCCTCATGGTCCTGATCGGTGACGATGATCGCATCGCCCTGCCCCAGCATCTCGCCGAAGGCTTGCGCCAGCACATAGGTATTGGCCGTGGTCGAAGGCCCGAAGCTCAGCTCGTCACTCTCCACCCCCATCATCGCCGCCAGCCGCTCCCGCGCCTCATCCATCTCGGCGCCACCCAGCCGCGACGCTTCATAGGCGCCATAGGGCTGCACCTTGCGCGCATGATAGAACCGCGTCAGCCGGTCGATCACGGGCTGGCAGGTGTAGGAACCACCGGCATTCTCGAAAAACGCCTGCCCACGCAAGCTTGGCTCGGCAAAGGCTGGGAACTGGGCGCGGACGAAGTCGATATCTAGCGAAGGTTGCATTCCGGGGGCTCGCGTCTGGAAACAGTCGCGCCACCCTGCCCCCTCACACGCATGGGCGCAAGACCCCGATCAGCCTGTCCCGAGGATGATCTGCACGTAAGCCTGCGTCTCGGCAAAAGGCGGAATGCCGCCATGCTGTTCGACTGCCCCTGGCCCCGCATTATACGCCGCCAAAGCCAACCGCCAGTCGCCGAATTTGTCATACATCATACGCAGATAGCGTGCGCCGCCATTGAGATTCTGACGCGGGTCACTCGGGTCGACGCCCAGCATCTGCGCCGTGCCCGGCATGAGTTGCGCCAGCCCGATCGCACCCTTGTGCGAGACCGCCTGAGAATTCCAGCGGCTTTCCTGATGCACGAGGCGCAGGAACAGATCCTCGGGGATGCTGTTCGCCCGAGCGGCAGCGCGGGCCATCTCGAGATAGGGACCATTGTAGCGCCCGTTGAAGCGCGGGATCGCGGGACCGGGTCGGTTCGCATTCTCTGCATTGGGCAGCAGACGAACCGAGCGCGAGTATTGCTCGGACATGCGCCCGTCGATCACCCGCGACGCGGCCCGGATCGTGTCGAGCCGCGATGTATCACTATTGCTGGTCGAGAGGCTGAGACCCTGTGCAGAGGCACCTGTGACGAGGCCACTCAGCCCCATGACAAGTGCCAGCATTGACAGGCAACGCATGATGTCCCTCACCCCGGTTTGAACTTGGCAAGAAGATAGCGTCTGAGGGTCGATTTTTCCAGTCAGAAACGCCCATGCCGCAAGGAACACATGACAAGGCGTTCATTCCTTCTTTACCATGTGGGCACAATAAGAGATGTAGGCGAAGGGGTGGCAGGTCCGCCCCGGATCAGGGATGCAAGGAGAGCGCCATGGCAGGTTCAGTCAACAAGGTCATACTCATCGGCAATCTGGGGCGTGATCCCGAAGTGCGCACCTTTCCCGATGGCGGCAAGATCTGCAACCTGCGCATCGCGACTTCCGAGCGCTGGCGCGACCGCAACACGGGCGAGCAGAAGGAACGCACGGAATGGCACTCGATCGTGCTGCGCGGTGACGGGCTGGTACGCGTGGCCGAGCAATATCTGCGCAAGGGTTCGAAAGTCTACATAGAGGGGAGCCTGCAGACCCGCAAATGGCAGGACCAGAGCGGGCAGGACCGCTATTCGACCGAAGTTGTAGTTGCCGGCATGGGCGGCACCATGACCATGCTCGACGGGCGCGGCGAAGGTGGCGGCGGCGGTGGCTATGGCAGCGGGCAGGATCAGGGCTATGGCGGGGGCCGATCCTCGGCCCCGGCAGGCCCGGCCGATATGGATGACGAGATCCCGTTCTGAGCGCGCGTTCTCGCAGCTTGACGGGTCACACGCAGCAGGATAGATGCAAATGCATGGCGGGTGTAGCTCAATGGTAGAGCAGAAGCTTCCCAAGCTTAAGACGAGGGTTCGATTCCCTTCACCCGCTCCAGATCACCCGACATGATCCGAGCATTCCTGCACGCAAGGCCGCGCCTTGTGGGTGACTGTGCGCCTACTTGTACACCCCTTTGCCGACGCGCTTTCCTGCAATCAGCGCTGCTCACCGCCCCTGACGCAACTGCTGCAACAGCGCCTGCGAGGGTTGGCCGGTGACAGTCTGCCCCCGCGCCTGCTGATAGGCGCGGATCGCACTCTCCGAATTGGGGCCGATGACGCCATCCACCCCTTGCGTGTCAAAGCCCGCGCGCGTGAGCCGCTCCTGCATCTCCTTGCGCTCGGCCAGGCGCAGCCCGAAGCGGTCAGGCTGGAATTCGCCGCGGATCGGGCCGCCCCCGCGCAGCCGGTCGGACAGATGGCCGATGCCGATGCCGTAGAATTCGGAATTGTTGTAGCGCAGGATCACGCCGAAATTGCGATAGACCAGAAAGGCCGGACCGCGCGGTCCGTCCGGCAGGATCAGCGAGGCGGGGCCATGATCCGCAGGCGCGCGCCCGTTCATGTCGCGCAGGCCCAGCCCGGCCCAGGCGCTGGCCGCGCGTGTCGATCCGCGCCCGGCAAGACCCGTGTTGAATCCCTCGGGCAGGCGCACTTCCACGCCCCAGGGCTCGCCGCGCCGCCAGCCCATGCGCGAGAGGTAATTCGCGGCCGAAGCCAGCGCATCGCTCGGGTCATCGCCCCAGATGTCGCGCCGACCGTTGCCAGTGAAATCGACGGCATAGGCCTCGAACGTCGTGGGAATGAACTGCGTATGCCCCATCGCGCCCGCCCATGAGCCACGCAGATTCTCCGCGCTCGTGTCTCCGCGTTGCAGGATACGCAGCGCGGCCAGCAACTGGTTTTCGAAAAATGCACCGCGCCGACCGTCAAACGCCAGGGTTGCGGTGGCCGAGATGACGGGAATATCGCCACGCTCGGTGCCGTAGCGCGATTCGAGCCCCCAGACAGCCGTGATGACCTCTGCCTCGACCCCGTAACGGGCCTCGACGGCGCGGAGCGTCGTCGCGTGGCGCGACAGCGCCGTGCGCCCTGCGGCCAGACGTTCGTCTGAAACCGCGATCACCGTGATGTAATCTTCAAGCGTCCGGGTAAACTCGGTCTGGCGCCGATCACGTTCAATCACATCGGGCAGGAAACCAGCACCATTCAACGCCGGGTTCACCACTGATTCTGGCAGGCCCGCAGCCAGCGCCCTGCCCCGGAACTGCGATTTCCAGGCATCAAAAGCGGGGTTGGGCTCGGGGCGCATCGGCGCGGGGCGGGGCGCGCTCATTGGCACGCCTCCGCCCAGACAACCGGGAAGCGAAAAGGCCGCGAGGCCGAAAAGCACCAAACGACGGGAGAAATCCATGACACTGCTCACCTCTCTTGGGTGTTTTGCGACAGACTAGCCGATTGCTCCGCAAGTGTTAAGCGGCTGTTGCCCGGCGCGCGCGGGAAACTGCGCGCTACATGGCAGAATGCTTTGAACGCGCGCCAAGGCAGGATAGCATGAGAGCAGGTCATCGGGTGAATTGCATGATCCGTCTTCTTGTCCTTATCGCGGCCTTGGCGCTGCCCGCCTGTGTCGCGGCCAATGTCGGCGTGTCGCCACGTCCCGAACCGCGCCCCGCGGCGTCTGAGACCGGGCGCACAGCGCCCGGCCCGGCTACATTTTCTGACTGGCTGGGCAGTTTCGAGACTCGCGCCCGTGCGGCGGGCATCAGCGCGGCCACGCTGGAACGTGCCCGCCCTCATTTGCGCTACCGTTCCGAGACCATCTCCCTCGACAACCGCCAGAGCGAATTCGGCGCGCGCATCTGGGACTATCTCGACAGTGCCGTCACCTCGGCGCGCATATCGCAGGGGCAGAGCGCAATGCGCCAGCATGCGGGCACACTGTCGCGGATCGAGTCGCGCTATGGTGTGCCGCCCGAAGTGGTGGTCGCGATCTGGGGCATAGAATCCTCCTATGGTGCCAATCGCGGGCGCACGCCCACGCTCGCGACACTCGCGACCTTGGCCAAGGACGGGCGGCGGGGCGCGTTTTTCGAGGCCGAGTTGATCGCGGCGCTGGAGATCGTGCAAGCCGGCGATATCAGCCCGCAGGCGATGATCGGCTCCTGGGCCGGGGCATTCGGGCATACCCAGTTCATGCCCACGAGCTTTCTGCGCTATGCGGTAGATTTCACCGGCAATGGGCGGCGCGATCTCTGGGGGGATGACCCGAGCGATGCGCTGGCCTCGGCAGCGAATTACCTTTCCCAGCGGGGCTGGCAGCGCGGGCAACGCTGGGCGGTGGAGTTGCGCCTGCCCGAGGGGTTCGATCTTGGGCTGACGGGCCAACGTCAGAGCGCAGATGCCTGGGCGCGGGCCGGGGTTACGCCCGCCGAAGGCGGGCGCTTGCCCCAAGGTGCCGCACGGCTGATCCTGCCCGGTGGCGCAAATGGCCCGGCCTTTCTGGCCTATGACAATTACGATGTGCTGAAGGAATACAATATTTCCGACGCTTATGTGCTGGCGCTCGGCCATCTCTCGGACCGTTTGCGCGGCGGGGCGGGCTTGCGCGGTCAATGGCCGCGCGGCGACCGCGCGCTGACGCTGGCCGAGCGGAAAGAACTGCAGCGGCGGCTGAATGCGATGGGCCATGACACGGCGGGGATCGACGGGCGGCTGGGTCCGGCCTCGGTCGCGGCGGTGCAGGCCTGGCAGCGCGCCAATGGCCTGCCGCCCGATGGCTATATCAATGCAGCGCTACTCGCGCGGCTGCGCGAGTAGCGCTGCCGGGTGCGACGGTCCCCAGACCAGTGCCGCATCGCGCGCGACCAGCCGTGCCTCGGCACGGTCGAGCGCGGCGCGGGCCGCGTGGGTATCACCGCGCGCCGTGCGCAGGGAGCGCTGCCAGAGCCGGAGCGCGGATTGCGCGCTCCACGGCAGCGCCGCTGTTGCCAGCCATTGGCGCAAATCTGCAGGCAGGCGGTCATATTGCGACATGGAGGCGCGTCTGCAGCGCAGGCGCGTCACTGTATTGCGGGCCATGAGTCAGTCATTGCGTATCGGGACCAGTGCTGTGCGCGCGCCTGACCGACGCGCGCTTCCGCATCGATCGAATTTGAGTATTTTTGGCAAGATGAAGCCATGAGAAGTGCCCTGCCGATGCGGCGCTCATGCGGCTTTGCGCACACCCCATTTAGGGAAAGGGTCGTCCAGATCGGCCCAAGCCTCGGGGATGAAGCTCTCGGTCGCGATGAGGCAGGCATCGAGCTGGGCGGTGATGGCGGCCTGATCCATGCCTGCCCCGATGAAAACCAGTTCCTGCCGCCGGTCGGCCCAGGGCTCGACCCAGTTTTCGCGCATCTTGGCGATGGCCTCGGGGTGGTCGGGCCAGCGCTCATGCGGGACCGCTGCCCACCAGCCACCCAGCGGCTGCACGCTGGAGATGGCACCGGCGAGGGAGAATTCGGCTACCCAATTGGGGCGCGTGGCGATCCAGAAATGGCCCTTGGCGCGGATCACACCGGGTAAATGGCCATTGAGAACAGCGTGGAGTTTCGCCGGGTGAAATGGGCGGCGGGCGCGATAGACGAAGCTGGTGACGCCATATTCCTCGGTCTCGGGGACATGGTCGGCAAAGCCGTAAAGCTCCTTGGCCCAGAGCGGATGCTCGTGCGCGGTCTCGAAATCGAACCGCCCGGTGTCGAAGATATTGTCCCCGTCCACCTGCGAGAAGTCGCACTCGATCAGTTCGGCATCGGGGTTGAGCGCCTTGATGATCTTGCGCGCGGCATCCGCACGCTCGGGGCCTGCATCCGAGACCTTGTTCAACAGGATCACGTCGGCGAATTCGATCTGGTCGGTCAGCAGATTGACCAGCGTACGTTCGTCCTCCTCGCCGAGGGTCTCGCCGCGGTCGGACAGGAAATCATGGCTGGAGAAATCCTTGAGCAGATTGACCGCATCGACCACTGTCACCATCGTGTCGAGGCGTGCGACATCCATCAGGCTTTCGCCTGCCTCGTCGCGGAATTCAAAGGTCGCGGCCACCGGCAGCGGCTCTGAAATGCCGGTTGATTCGATCAGCAGATAGTCGAACCGCCCCTCGGCGGCGAGGCGGCGCACTTCGGCCAGAAGGTCATCGCGCAGAGTACAGCAGATGCAGCCATTCGACATCTCGACAAGCTTTTCCTCGCCACGCTTCAGGTCCACCCCGGCCTCGACGAGGTCGGCGTCGATATTCACCTCGGACATGTCATTCACGATCACGGCCACGCGCCGCCCTTCGCGATTGTTCAGCACATGGTTGAGGAGCGTGGTCTTGCCTGCACCAAGAAAGCCCGAGAGCACTGTGACGGGCAGGCGATTGTCGGCATTGGGCTGGGGCATGTCTGACACCTTAACGTTATATTATAACGCAAGGTATAGGTCAGACCGGTACAAGCTTCAAGGGCGTCTCAGCGCCCATCGCCATCATCGCTCAGAGCTTCCATCACGTCGCGCATGTCATCGCGGCGCAGGTCTTCCTCCGGGTTACGCTGCTCGAATGTCTCGGGCGGGGGCGCCGCCGGGGGCGGATCACCGCGCAGCACCTCGGGGTTGCGCAGCCAGATATCACGCTGTGCGAATGGGATCTCGATCCCCTCTTCACGGAAACGTTCGGCAATCTGGTGGCGGATCTCGGTGCGCACCGAGAGGCCGAAGGCCACATCGCTCAGCACCATACGCAGCTCGAATTCCAACGCATCGGCACCGAAGTCGTTGAAGATAACAGTCGGCGGTGGGTCGATCAGCGCAAGTGGTTGCGCATCACCGATCTCTTTGAGAATACGCTCGACCTTGCGCGTGTCCGAACCGTAAGCCACGCCCACCGGCACCGCGATCCGGCCGAGCGAGCTGTAGCGCGTCCAGTTCGTGACAGTGCCCGAGATCAGATCGGCATTGGGCACGATCACATCGGTGCGGTCGAAAGTCTCGATCCGGGTCGAGCGCACCGAGATGGTCTTGACGATGCCCATCGTGTCGCCGACCTCGATCCAGTCGCCCTCGGCCACCGGGCGTTCGATCAACAGAATCACGCCCGAGATGAAGTTCGACACGATATTCTGCAACCCGAAGCCGATACCGACCGAGAGCGCACCGGCGACGATGGCCAGACCGGAGAGATCGATCCCGGCGGTCGAAATCGCGATCAACGCCGCCACGAAAATACCGACATATCCGGTGCCCGAGATGATCGCTTTCTGCCCGCCCTTGTCGATCTTGGTCTTGGGCAGGACCGAGCTTTCAAGCGCCCCCTGCAGGATGCGCGTTGCCATGTAGCCGATCGCAAAGACAATCAGGAAGCTGAGGATGTGCGTGGGCGAAATACGGGTATCACCCAACCGGAACCCTTCCTGCAGCATCTGCCAGAATTCCAGCAACTCGGTCGGGCGCACGCCCCAGATCAGCGCAAAGACCGGCAGCGACATAATGACCAGCGCGAAATTGATCAGCGACGGGATCAGCGCCGTGTCACCTTCGTCATCCTCGGCCTTTGTGATGACACTGTAGATATCTTCGTCGAGCTGCATCAGGAACAGCAGCGCCACGATCAACCCCAACGAGATGATTGTCGGGAACAACAGCGCCTGCGCGGCCTGCACATAGCCGACACCCGCAAAGACCGGCGCGCCGATGCCCACTGCCATCACGAGCTTGCCCAGAATCGGCACCATCTGGTCGAAGAAGGTCCGCTCGCGTATCGCTGCGCTCTCATGCCAGTTGTGCTGGTTCAGGATCATCCCGATCCGGAACAGCACAAGGCCGCAGAACGCCATGACCGGAAAGGCAATCACTGCATTGGCCGTATCGGTCTGGTTCTCGGGCGGCAGGTAGGCGAGCAGCACGGCATTTATCGCCAGTGCCAAACCGATCATGTTCGCCCAGAAGCGCCCCTCACGGCGGCGGGCAGCGGGCAACAGCAGCGCAGCCGAGCGGGATTCGGATATGGGGAATATCTGCCGCCCGGCCCAACGCGCCGTGAAATAGGCCACGCCCGCCGAAATCAACCCGCGCGCCAGTTCCGTACCGATATCGCCAAAAAGCGAGGTCAGTCCCAACGCGACGGTGAGCGCAATAACGGCAGTGACCGGCACGATAATCTGCGTCAGCGAGACCAGCCGACCCAGCGCCCGTTTGCTGCGCCGCGAGCCCGTCTCGTCCAGAAGCTGCCCAACCAGTCGTTCGATCCATCTGCGTCCGCGCAACAGCACGAAGCCCGAGAGCAGCACGAGCAGAATCACGACCGGCAGATTCGAGCGGAATTCGCGCATCCGCGCCGGGTCTTCGAGCGCGCCGACAATTTGTGTGCCAAATGCAAAACTCGTGCCCCAGATCGCATCCGCCGCGGCAACCCAGTTGACCGGGTTTATGGGCGAGGGCCAGAGCGTCAGCAGCGCCTCGGCATCGCGTTCGCGCATCGTCGTGTCGATCTGACGAATCAGCCCGTCCGCGCGGCGAAAGGCTTCCTGCGCGGCAATTCCGGGGGCCTGCAGGTTGGTGAGTTGTTCGTTCAGCTCGGCGCGGCGTTCGGCAATCTCGGGGGCCTCGGTCGCGCCTTCTTCCGGGGGCGGTCCAAGCGCCGAGATCTGTTCGCGTAGGTTGGCGATTCTCGTCGCATTGGCGTCCTGCGCCGCCAGAAAGCGCGCGCGGAAAGTCACAAGCTGGGCGCGCAGATTGTTCAGGATCTCGTTGCTGACGCCGGGCCGGTCCAGCATATCCTCTACAGTCTGCGCGAACAGCCGCCACTCTTCCAGATCGAGCGCGGCGGAACTGCTGGTGGTCTCGGGTGTCTGGTTCGACGTCTGCGCCTGCGCGGGCAGGCCGGCATGCAACAGGGTGCAGATCAGAACAATGAGCAGGTTGCGAACAAGACTCATCGGAACTGCCTAAGCATCTTCGAAGACGTTCGGAAGATCGCGTGCGGAACGATCCATCCAGTGGGGCACCGGCAAGTCCTTCGAGCGCAGAAACTCGGGGTTGAAAAGCTTGGATTGATAACGCGTGCCATAGTCACACAGGATCGTGACGATGGTATGCCCCGGCCCCATCTCGCGCGCCATGCGGATCGCACCGGCGATATTGACGCCGGATGATCCACCAAGGCAAAGCCCCTCTTCCGCCAGCAGATCGAACACGATTGGCAGCGCCTCGGCATCGGGGATCTGGGCGCAGAAATCGGGGGTGAACCCTTCGAGATTGGCGGTAATGCGCCCTTGCCCGATCCCTTCGGTGATCGAGTCGCCCTCGGATTTGAATTCGCCCGTGGTATAGAAACTGTAGAGCGCTGCGCCCATCGGGTCGGCCAGACCAATCTTTACGCCCTTCGGCTGCAAAGCCTGCGCCACCCCCGCGACCGTGCCGCCCGAACCCACTGCGCAGATGAAGCCATCCACCTGGCCGCCGGTCTGCGCCCAGATCTCGGGGCCGGTGGTCTCGACATGCGCCTGACGGTTGGCGACATTGTCGAACTGGTTGGCCCAGATCGCGCCATGGGGCTCGGTCTTGGCCAAGGCTTCGGCCAGCCGCCCGGAATAGCGGACATAGTTATTCGGGTTGCGGTAAGGCGCGGCGGGCACCTCGACCAGCTCGGCCCCGGCAAGCCGCAGCATGTCCTTCTTTTCCTGGCTCTGCGTCTTGGGGATGACGATCACGGTGCGAAAGCCCAACGACGCCCCGACCAGCGCCAGCCCGATGCCCGTGTTGCCCGCGGTGCCTTCGACAATCGTGCCGCCCGGTTCCAGCGCACCGCGCGCGACGGCATCGCGTATGATATAGAGCGCTGCACGATCCTTGACCGACTGGCCGGGATTCAGGAACTCGGCCTTGCCTAGTATCTCGCAGCCGGTGGCCTTGCTGGGCTTGGCCAGGCGGATCAGGGGTGTGTTGCCGATTGCATCAGCGAGTGCGGCATGAATCGTCATGTCAGGCTCCAGTGCTTGCAGAGGCAAACTGCGTGAGCATCGGCAAAAACACAAGCCGATCACACGCGGCTGTGACTCTCAGACCTGCGCGAGGGTGTCTCAAAGGGTTCCGTAGCGCTTGGCCGTCCGGGCGTAGAGCCATATTCCGATGACAAAGGCCGCCTGTGCGCCCACAAAGAAGACGGGGTCGACACTGCCGATCGCACCCAGCCCCGAGAAGAAGGCCATGCCGGAGAGGATCAGCGCCACCAGCGCCGTGATCACCGCAAGTGACAGGATCAGCACAGAGGCCTTGTCCCCCAGCAGCAGCAGGAAGGCACCCAACAGGCCGAGCCAGATCGTGGCGGTCAACGCGACTGAGAGCCAGACCGGCAGACCGGCGTAGAATGCCTCGAGGCCCAGCGGATCAGGCAGCGGGACCATTTCGCCAAGGGGGGCATATCGGGCCAGAACATATTCAATCGCATGCAGGGCAAACCACAAGGTGCCCACGACCCCGAACAAGGTCACGAAAAAGCTGCGGCTCTTGGTAGTGGCCATGAACGACTCCCTTGCTTTGGCATCAGATTGCCCTGCCCCGCCACGACTGTCCAGCCCCGAGCGCGCAGGCGGGCGGTCTGCAGGGCAAAGGGTCAATAATCAGGGCAAAATGCGGCGATACATGTGCCATGTCGCATGGCCCAGAGCAGGCAGCACGATGAACAGCCCGAGGAAGAAGGGCAGCATGCCGAGGCCCAGCAGCAACGCAATCACCATGGCCCAAACGGCCATCACGCGGAAATTCTGCATGACCGCATTGAAGGAGGTGATCATCGCGGTGATGAAATCGACTTCGCGGTCAAGGAGCAGCGGCAGCGAAATCACGGTCAGGGCGAACATGACCGCCGCCATCACTCCGCCAATCGTCCCGCCTACTGCAAGCATCATCAGCCCCGGTTGTGACAGCAGCATCTCACTGGTCGAGGATGTGATCGGCTGCAGCCCGAAGAACAGGGCAAAGATGGTATGTGCGACAAAGACCCAGAACATGAAGGCCAGCATGATCACCATCGCCATCGAGGGCACCTGCCGATCCTTCTGCGCGAAGACGCAGCCCGCGACCGCGCCCCATTTCAGTGGCAGCCCCTGCTCGAGGCGGCGCGAAACCTCGTAGAGCCCGGTCGCAGCGAAAGGAGCCAGCAGCGGGAAACCCACGGCAATCGGGATGAACCACCAACTTTGCCCCGAAGCCAGAAACACCGCATAAAGCACCAACCCGCCCAGCACATAGACCAACGAGAAGGCGATGCCGAAGATCGGCGCGCGGCGAAAATCGGACAGGCCGAGTTTCAGGATTTCGGAAAGATCACCCAGGCTGATCGTTTCAGGCTCTGGAATAACCGATGGCGGCAGATGCCCCGGCGGCGTTTTGGCGTTGTCTGACATGCGTTGTCCCCCTCGCCGCGTAGATAACGGCACGCAGACAAATGAGGCAAGCAGATAGTGAGGCGGGCGGGCGCTTCGCGCGCGCCCGATCCGTCAGGCCGGGATCGCGCGGCGATAGAGATGCCAGGTCGCATGCCCCAGAACCGGCAGCACCAGGAACAAGCCGAGGAAGGCCGGGATCATCGCGGCAACCAGAAGCCCCGCAATCACCGCGGCCCAGGTCAGCATCACCTGCGGATTGCGGCGCACGGTCTCGACGCTGGTGATCATGGCCGTCACGAAATCGACCTCGCGATCCAATAGCAGCGGCAAGCTGATGACCGTGATCGAGAACAGGAACAGCGCGACCATCGCGCCGACGATGCTGCCGATCAAAAGCATGGTGACCCCGCCGGCTGACCACAACAGGCCGAGGCTCTCGAAGCCGATGCCGGTCCGGGCCATGAAGATCGCGAAAATGCCACGCGCGAGGATGATCCAGAAGCCGAAGATCAGCAGAGTGGTCACTGCCATCAGCGCAAGTTGCCCGTCGCCCTTGCCCTTGAGCGCGCTCAGCACCGGGCCCCAGCTCAGTTTTTCACCTGCCTCGCGGCGGCGGCTGACCTCATATAGCCCGACAGCTGCGAAAGGCGCGAAGAGCGGGAAGCCGGCCGCGATGGGAATGAACCAGACCGGCTGCCCGGCGGCCCCCAGCCCGAACCACAGACCCAGCCCGCCCAGCACATAGACCAATGCGAAGAACACACCATAGGCGGGTTCGGCCTTGAAATCGGTCCAACCGGCGTTGAGCGCATCTTTCAGATCGTCTTTGCTCAGTGTATTCGGCGTTGCTACGGTCGATGTTCCGGGCACCAATGTGTCCTCTGCCATGGCGAACTTACTCCCTGCTAAATCCCGTTATTGGCAGAATAGGAACACAAGCCACCATCACGCAAGCATTTCCGCTTTGCTCTCATGAATTTGCTGGGCTCAGCGCCGCGTCTGCGCGGATTTACGTGTCCGCCGTCGCCTCGGCGCGTGATTTGCCGGCCACATCCATGGCCAGCGTGGCCGCCATGAACCCGTCAAGCGCACCGTCCAGAACTCCTTGCGTGTCCGAGGTCTCATGCCCGGTGCGCAGGTCCTTCACCATCTGGTAAGGATGCAGCACGTAAGAGCGGATCTGGTTACCCCAGCCCGCATCGCCCTTGGCCTCATGGGCGGCATCAATCGCTTCGGTCCGCTTGCGCAATTCCATCTCATAGAGCCGCGATTTCAGCGCATTCATCGCGATCTCCCGGTTCTGGTGCTGCGATTTCTGGCTCGAGGTCGTCACGATCCCCGTAGGCAGGTGGGTGATCCGCACCGCCGAATCGGTCGTGTTGACATGCTGCCCGCCCGCACCTGACGAACGGAACGTGTCGATGCGGATATCCGACGGGTTCACCTCGATCTCGATATTGTCGTCCACCACCGGATAGACCCAGACCGAGCTGAACGAGGTATGCCGCCGCGCCGAGCTGTCATAGGGCGAGATGCGCACCAGCCGGTGCACGCCCGATTCCGATTTCAGCCAGCCATAGGCATTGTGGCCCGAGATCTTGTAGGCGACCGAGCGGATGCCCGCCTCTTCGCCGGCGCTCTCGGACATCAACTCGACCGTGTAGCCGCGCTTTTCGGCCCAGCGCACATACATGCGCGCCAGCATCGCCGCCCAGTCGCAGCTTTCCGTGCCGCCCGCGCCGGCATTGATCTCGAGGAAGGTGTCATTGGCATCGGCCTCGCCATTGAGCAGCGCCTCCAGCTCCTTCTCGGCGGCGCGCTTGGCAAGCGCGGCCAGATCGGCCTCGGCCTCGGCCACGACATCCGCATCGCCCTCGGCCTCGCCCAGTTCGATCAGGCCAGCCTGGTCCTCCAGCTCTTGCGCGATGCTGCGATAAGTCTCGAGCGCGTCCGACAGTTTCTGCCGGTCGCGCATCAGCGCCTGCGCCCGTGCAGGGTCGTTCCACAGATCCGGGTCTTCCGACATGGCATCGAATTCTTCCAGCCGGTGCGGGGCAGTTTCGATATCCATCCGCTGGCCCAGCAGGGTCAGGGATTTGCGGATCGCCTCAATCGTGTTGAGCCTCTCGGAACGCATATGTCTCACCGTTGTCAGAAATGCAGTGCCCTGTCCTTAGCGCGCGCCCCCAAGAGGGGCAAGCGCCGCAGTGCCCCTAGTAGAGCCCGCCCGTCGAGATCGACCCGAGCGTTGCCGCAGGACGGCGGGCGGGCGTGCCGCGCCCGGCATCTTCACGCTCCAGTGCCTCATAGGTTTCGCCGGGCGTGTGCATCGGCAGATCCCCCCCGAGCGAGAAGCCCCCGTCGATCACGGCGGCCAGCCCGAAGATCGGCTCCTCGCCTACACGGAAGAATTCGGCTACGACATGCGAACCGCTCGCATCATCAGGCAGGCGCGCGCCAGTATTGCGGTCGATATTCAGGAAATAGCCGCCATCGGGGACGCGGAAGCGCCCACCGCCGTATTGCTTGATCGCCTCTTGCATGAATTCGTTGAAGACAGGGCCACAGATCGCCCCGCCCCCGGCCCCGCGGCCCAATGGGCGCGGCTGGTCATAGCCAATATAGCAGCCTGCCACGATATTCGATGTATAGCCCACAAACCAGGCATCGCGGCCATCATTGGTGGTGCCGGTCTTGCCCGCTGTGGGCACGGGCAGGTTCACGGTGCGCGCAGCGGTGCCGCGCTCGACCACGCCCTGCATCATCGAGGTGAGCTGATAGGCCGTGACCACATCCATCACCCGCGCGCGGCGGTGTGTGATCCAGGGCAAGCGCCCCTGCGGCAGCGCCCGTTCGTTGCAATCGACGCAAGTGCGTTGGTCATGGCGGTAAATGGTCTCGCCCCAAAGGTCCTGCACGCGGTCGACCAGCGTGGGCTCCACACGTTCGCCACCATTTGCGAACATGGCATAGGCCGCGACCATCCGGAACAGCGTTGTCTCCTGACTGCCCAACGCAGCGGCGAGGTTCTGCTGAGCCCGGTCATAGACCCCGAAACGCTCGGCGTAGCCGCCGACCACATCCATGCCGATCTCCTGTGCAAGCCGCACGGTCATCAGGTTGCGCGACATTTCCACTCCGCGGCGCACGGGCGTCGGCCCGTAGAACTGGTTCGAGGCATTGGTCGGCCGCCAGACACCTTGCGGTGTGTTCACTTCGATGGGCGCGTCGACCACGATGGTTGCGGGCGTGAAGCCGGAATCGAGCGCTGCGGCATAGACGAAGGGCTTGTAGGCCGAGCCCGGCTGACGCTGCGCCTGCGTGGCCCGGTTGAAGACCGAGGCCTGATAGGAGAAGCCGCCCTGCATGGCGATCACGCGGCCGGTATTCACGTCCATCGCCATGAAGCCACCCTGCACCTCAGGAATCTGGCGCAGCGACCAACGGACATGGCTGCCATCGCTGTCCGAGGTCACGCGGCGGACATAGACCACGTCGCCTACATCAAGGTTATCAGACAGCGAGCCGCGCGCCCAGTTTATGTCGGGCCGATTCACGACATGGGGGGCGTGGTAATCATCGGCAACACCCTCGATGCCCAGCAGCACCCGGTCGGGCGACACTTCGAGCACAACCGCAGGATACCAGCGATTGCCCAGCGTCACGTCGCGCGCCAGTTCCAGTCCGGCCAACGCGCTGCGCCAGGCCTCTTCATCGTCCAGCAACTCCGGGTCGAGGGTCTCGCCTGCGGTGCGAAGACGTCCGAGGCCACGGTCATACTGCTCCAGCGCGCGTTGCAGCGCATGGGCGGCATGGACCTGCATTTCGGGGTCGATTGTGGCGCGGATACTCAGCCCCCCGGAGAAGAACTCATCCTCGCCAAACGTCCCCGAGAGCTGGCGACGCACCTCATCGGTGAAATAGTCGCGCGGTGGCAGGTTGACTCGCGGGCTCGGGAAATCGCCCGACTGGACCGTGCGCAGCGGCTCGGCCCGCGCGGCATCATGCTCGGCCCGCGTGATGAAGCCATTGCGCAGCATCTCGCCCAGCACATAGTTGCGACGCGCCACAGCGCGACTCTGGTTGCGCACCGGGTGGAAGGTCGAGGGCGCCTGCGGCAACGCTGCCAGATAGGCCAGTTCGTGCAGTTCCAGATCATCCAGCGTCTTGTTGAAATAGGTCTGCGCGGCCGCCGTCACGCCATAGGAGTTCTGCCCGAGAAAGATCTCATTCAGGTAAAGCTCAAGGATCTGATCCTTGCTCAGCGTGCCTTCGACCCGGCTGGCGAGGATCAACTCCTTGATCTTGCGCTCGCCCGTGCGGTCGCCCGAGAGAAGGAAGTTCTTCATCACCTGCTGCGTGATGGTGGAGGCGCCACGGATATTCTCACCCCGCGAGGCAACGGCTTCATAGGCGGCCACTGCGATGGCGCGCGCATCAAAGCCCGAGTGGACATAGAAATTCCGGTCCTCTGCCGCGATGAACGCGTTGCGCACCTGTTCGGGAATGTCGTCAATCGGGGTGAACAGCCGCCGCTCGGTCGCGAATTCGTCGATCAACCGCCCTTCGCCCGAATAGATCCGGCTGATCGTGGGTGGCGCGTAGCTCGCAAGCTGTTCGTGGCTGGGCAAGTCCTGACTGTAGAACCAGAACACACCGCCGACGGCCACGACTGCGAAGAACAGCCCTGTGATGGCGAAACTGAACAAGCCGCCGAAAAAGGAAAGAATGGCACGTAACAAGAAGCGCTCCCGCAGATTTCTGACCTGCTTATACGCGCTTGCAGCAGGCAGGTCAAAACCGGAGCCGATCAACAATCGGTTTACCCGGCGTCGCCGTTACATCAGACCCGCAGCATCTCGAAGCGCACGCGTCCGACCGGCAGCCCCCAACGGGTGACGATGGCGTCATTGATGATGCGTCCATCAGTGCCGAAATAGATCACGTCCTCGAATCCCAGCCGCGTCACATCCTCGCCCGAGCGGAAATCTGCCGTGTAGGACAGACGGATTTCGGCACCGGTCTCGACCACTTCGGCCTCGCCCACGGTATCCTCGCGCCGGCCGGTCCAACGGCCCGGGCCTGCGCGGTCGAAAACCCATGTCAGGCGGTTCTCTTCGCCGTCATCATAAAGGAAATCCTCGACCACAGTCAGCCGGTCCCCCTCGAGCCGACCATCGAGCCGGGCATCAAAACGCCGCTCGGCCCCGGTCAACGAGACGCGAAACACCCCCGCCCCCACGGCCCGCCCGACAAAGGCACTCTCAAGCGTGATCGGCGCAAGTGGCCCTTCCGGCGACGCTGGAACGCGCGCACAAGCACCAAGGGCAAGAGAACCGAACAGGACAGAGCGGCGGGTCAGGAGCATTGCAGGACCTATTGAATTCGTGTCGCGTGGTGAAATAGCGCCCGCATCCGCGCGGGCCAGCCCATGCGTGAACGCCGCTATTGCCGGCGCAGCGCCTGCAAGGCTTGATCTCCCTCCCACCAGACCTCCAACGCATCGGCCAGCACGTCGGCCATTTTCGCATGCCAGTCAGGGTCAAGCAGCGCGGCCAGATCGCGCGGGTTGGACATGAAGCCCAGCTCGATCAGCACCGATGGCATGTCGACGGCGCGCAGCACCGTAAAGGCGCCCGATTGCACCGGTCGGCGATGAAGTCGCAGCCCGGCCTCGCCAACGCCCGCGACCAGCGATTCAGCCAGTGCCCTTGCGCGCGGCGCCGTGTCCTGCCATGCGACCGACATCAGTACCCGCGCGATCTCGTCGGTATTGCCCGCCAGATCCACGCCCGCCAGCATGTCGGCGCGGTCATGGCGCTCGGCCAGATAGGCCGCCGAGTCGTCGCTCGCTTCATCCCCCAGCGTGTAGACAATGGTGCCACTGGCCATACCCTCGGGCAGCGCATCAGCGTGAAGCGAAAGGAACATATCCGCTTGCGCTGCCCGCGCCGCGCGGATACGCCCGTCGAGCGAGACGAAGACATCCGCGTCGCGCGTCATCGCGACATCGAAGATACCGCGCCGCAAGAGCACTTCGCGCAGGATGCGCGCAAAATCGAGTACGATATCGGATTCGCGATGGCCGTCACGCTCGGCACCCGGATCGACGCCGCCATGGCCGGGATCGAGCATCACCACCGGACGCCGCACCGGTGCAGGCTGAGGCGCGGCGGCGTCGGGATGCAGCAAGGCCTCGCTGGTGCGGGCGATCAGCGCCTCTTCGGAATGCGCCTGTTGCTCAAACTCTTCCAGCGGCACCCGCTTCAGGCGCAGCATGATCCGGGCCTCGCCACTCTCGGGGTCGATCTTCTGCTCGGCAGTCTCGGGCAGGTAGGGCGCGGCCATGTCGAGCACCATCCGCGCCCAGCCATCGGACAGATGACCGCGACGCTGCGCCGCAATCGCAGTGCCCGATTGCGGCACCGGTTCCACGCCCCAATCCAGCGTGTTGAGATCGATCACCAACCTGGGTGGAGCGGCGAGAAGGCGCAGCCGGTAGGGCACAGGTTGGCTCAGCGCCAGATCGACATCCAGCTGCGTCCGGCTGGCGGTGATACGGCTCTCATCGGCCAGAAGCCGCGCCTGCGCCCCAAGCCGGTCCTGCGCATGGGCCGCGCCTGCGCCAAGCAGGAGAGCCAGCGCAATCACTGTCCACAGAGCGCGAAGGGCGCCTGAAATCTGCACGATCTGCCTCATGGGGTCTGGTCTTGTTGTCGTACAGGATACACGGCTGGACCGCTGCAGGAAACCTCCTGCCGCATCAAGACCGCACAGGTTTGCGCTCACAAAGCCGCCAGCCCCAACAAGGCATCGGCGAAGGACTTGATTCCCGCCGCGCTGCAGGGTTTAAGAGGGCGGAATTTCGCGCCTGCCTGCACTTGCGACCAGCAGCGCCGCGCCAGAACAGACCAGCAGAGAACAGGAGCCTGCCATGACCCTTCCATTGTCCGATACCGCGTTGATCGGGACCTGCATGGCCGCCGCGGCCCTCGGCATTCTGGTCTTGACCAGCTCGGGCGGAAATGGCGATGCCGCCCCTGCGGATGTGGCCGTGGTGGAGCCTGCACCGTCCCCCGCTGCCACGGGTGAGGCGCTGGCCCAGCTTGGCATCGACACCGCCGGTGAAGAGGTCACGGTCGACGCCGAGTTCGGCGAGCGGGTCCGCGCCTATCTGCTGGAAAACCCCGAGGTGATTTTCGAAGCCGTCGCCGTGTTCGAGCAACGCAATGCCGATGCGCAGGCCGATATGAGCCGCGAATTGCTCGAGGCAAATGCCGACGAGCTGTTCAATGACGGTCATTCCTGGGTCGGCGGCAACCCTGAAGGTGATATCACGCTGGTCGAGTTCGTCGATTACCGCTGCGGCTTTTGCCAGCGCGCACTCGATGAGGTTTTGGCCGTCGTGGAAGCGGACCCCGGTGTGCGGCTGATCATGAAGGAATTCCCCATCCTTGGCCCAGAATCGGAACTCTCCTCGCGCTTCGCAATCTCGGTGCTGAATCTCGGCGGGCCGGATGCCTATGCGGCCGTGCATTATGCTTTGCTGCGCCATGACGGGGCGATCACGCCCGAGTTTCTGGGTGACCTCGCGACCGAGCAAGACCTCGATTTTGAAGCTGTCTCTGCCGAGATGGAGAGTGAAGCGGTCACGCAGGTGATTGCCGAGAACCGTGCGCTAGCCCAGCGCCTGCAAATCAGCGGAACGCCGACCTTCGTGATGGAAGACGAGATGATCCGCGGCTTTGTCGAAGCCGAGGACCTTCTGGAACTTGCCGCCAGCCTGCGCGAATAATCTTTGGTTGGCGCCAGCCCGGGCGTTCGGTAATCGCGATACCGCGCCACGATGCCGCCAAACGAAAGCACGTTTTCCTTAACGCGCAGCACCGCAGCAATACGTGCCTGGGCCGCGCCAACCAATTAAGCAAGACAACCATTCGGGCCGGTTTGCACCGGGGCCGCTGGTACGCATTACCCCTTTCGCAAAGGCTGGCGCGCGGGGAGGCTCAGAACGTGGCGTTGGTGGCACCCCCATCGAGAAGCACATTCTGCCCGACGATGAAGCCCGCATGTTGCGAACACAGGAACGCGCAGGCGGCCCCGAATTCAGCGGCTGTGCCATAGCGCCCGGCGGGGATGGTCGCCTCCCGCTTCTTGCGCGCCTCTGCGACCGAAATCCCCTCGGCGCGCGACACGCCCCCATCCAGCGCCGTTGCGCGGTCGGTATCATGAATGCCGGGCAGAAGGTTGTTGATGATCACCCCCTTGCCTGCCACCTGACGCGACGTGCCTGCGACATAGCCCGTAAGGCCCGCGCGGGCCGAGTTCGACAGGCCCAGAACGGCCACGGGTGATTTGACAGAGACCGAGGTGATATTCACCACCCGCCCCCAGCCGCGTTCGATCATGCCGGGAACCAGCGCTTTCATCAGGGCAATCGGTGTTAGCATATTGGCATCGAGCGCGGCGATGAAATCGTCACGGTCCCAGTCGGTCCACATGCCCGGCGGCGGACCGCCTGCATTGGTGACAAGGATATCGACATCCCCCGCGGCCTCGAGCACCTGCGCGCGGCCTGCCGCGGTCGTGACATCAGCGGCAACGGTGACCACCTCGACCCCTTGCGCCGCACGGATGGCTGCAGCGGCTTCTTCCAGCGCCTCGGCGCTGCGCGCGTTCATCACCAGATGCACACCCTCGGCGGCCAGCGCCTCGGCACAGCCCCGCCCCAAACCTTTCGACGAGGCGCAGACCAATGCGCGTTTGCCCGAAATTCCCAGATCCATTGTTGCACTCCCATGTGGTTCCCGTGTGCCTTAGCAAGACACGCGCGACGCGAAAAGCCCTCGCGATGTCGCAAATGAATGTCGCAAAAGACGTTTTTTTGGCGCTAGGGGTGGATTTTCGGACGCGCGGCCTGTTACCGTGACGTCACACACAGAAAAGATCACACAGCCTACCATGTGGGGAGGGACCATGTATCGGAAAGTCATCTTTCCGGTCGATATGACACATTTCGACCAACTCGACAAAGCCCTGAAAATCGCGACGGATCTCGCTCGGCATTACGATGCCGAGATGTGCTTTGTGGGCGTCACAGGCACGGCGCCCAGCGCTATCGCGCACACACCGTCCGAATACACCGCAAAGCTGGAACGTCTGGCGAAGGATCACGCCGCTGAGTCCGGTTTGAGCACCTCTGCCAAAGCCTGTCTGAGCCCGGACCCAAGCGTTGACACTGACAAGACCCTTCTCGCCGCCATTCGCGAACTAGGCGGGGATCTGGTGATCATGCAGACCCATGCACCTAGCGCGCTTGATTACATCTGGGCTGGGCATGGTGACACGATCGCCGCGCATTCGGAAGCCTCGGTCTTTCTTGTGCGCTGATCTATCGGCGAAACCCATAACAAATAAAATCGGAGAGGATAATGTCAGACACAAACGAGAACGAGTCGGCAGAGCCAGAAACGGACGCCCTGCCCGAACCAGAGGGCGCGTCCGATATCATCGAGACCGATTACGAAATCGGTCAGGACAATGTGACACCCAAAATCGGCCCCTTCGGCCTTGATATTCACAACCCCGTCTTTCTTGTCTCGGGCATTGTGGTGATTGCCTTTGTCATCATCACGCTGGCGTTCCAGGACGTGGTCGGCCCGGCGCTGGGCGAGCTGCGTGGCTTCCTGACCTCGAGTTTCGACTGGTTCCTGATCATGGCAGGCAATATCTTCGTGATTGTCTGCCTCGGCATCCTGGTCTCTCCGCTCGGCAAGGTGCGGATCGGCGGCGCGGATGCGACGCCTGATTACGGCTACCCCGGCTGGTTCGCGATGCTGTTTGCCGCCGGCATGGGCATCGGGCTGATGTTCTTCGGCGTGCTTGAACCGGCCTATTACTTCGCCACCCCCTGGGGCGATCAGCCACTGATGAACGAGATCGGCATTGTCGATGGCGAACTGGCGGATCCGGCAGCAGTCGAGGCTGCGCGCCTGTCGGCCATGGCCGGGACGATCTACCATTGGGGCCTGCACCCCTGGGCGATCTATGCCGTGGTGGCGCTGAGCCTCGCGCTCTTTGCCTACAACAAGGGCCTGCCGCTGACCGTGCGTTCGATCTTCTACCCGATCTTCGGCGAGCGGATCTGGGGCTGGCCGGGCCATGTCATCGACATTCTAGCGGTGTTTGCCACGCTGTTCGGGCTGGCCACATCGCTGGGGCTTGGCGCACAGCAGGCATCTGCCGGGATCGGCTTCGTCTTCGGGATCGAGGGCGCGGGCGAGAGCGTTACCTTCGCAGTGGTCCTGATCGCCATCATCACCGCATTGGCACTGATCTCGGTACTGCGCGGGCTTGAGGGCGGCGTCAAGCGTCTGTCCGAGCTGAACCTGATCCTGGCAATGGTGTTGCTGGCCTTCGTCATCCTGGTGGGGCCGACGGCAGTGCTGTTTGGCCAGTTCTTCGGGAATGTCGGCGCCTATTTCTCCGAGATGCTGGCGCTGTCGAACCCGGTCGGGCGCGACGATGATGGCTTCCGTCAGGGCTGGACCGCCTTCTACTGGGCCTGGTGGATCAGCTGGTCGCCCTTTGTCGGCATGTTCATCGCCCGGGTCAGCCGCGGTCGCACGGTGCGCGAGTTCATCACCTGCGTGCTGCTGATCCCGACGGTCGTCTCGGTGATCTGGATGACGGCGATGGGCGGCACTGCCATCGACCAGATGATCAATCAGGTTACGGAAAGCGCTGTCTATGGCTTCGTGGTCGCGGATTACGTGCCGGAACTCTCGCTTTTCGGGATGCTCTCGGAACTGCCCTTTGCGGCCATCACCTCGGTGATCGGGATCGTGCTGGTGATCGTATTCTTCGTCACCTCCTCGGACTCGGGCAGCCTCGTGATCGACACGATTACGGCAGGCGGCAAGATCAACGCGCCGGTCAGCCAGCGCGTGTTCTGGGTGATCTTCGAGGGCCTCATCGCCGCGACGCTGCTGATCGGCGGTGGGCTGGTGGCGTTGCAGGCAGCGTCGGTTTCAACCGGCCTGCCGTTCGCATTGGTCCTGCTGCTGGCCTGCTATGCGTTGATACGCGGGCTGATGAGTGAGCCGCGATAGGCCGCGCAGGAATGCCGACCGAAAGGCGCCCCATTGCGGGCGCCTTTCTTCTGGCGGCCACAGGCTGACGCGAGGTCGGACTTGCGCGATCAGTCGTTCGGCGCGAAATTGGAATCGTCTGGGAGGAGGTATCATGCGAAAAAGAACTCTTGCTGCCATGGCGCTCAGCCTGCTGGCCCTGCCCGCGCTGGCCGATCCGGTCCATGGCGTGTGGAAAACCCAACCCGATGACAACGGCAATTTCGGTCATGTCCGGATGCAGACCTGCCCAGATGGGCTCATATGCGGTGGGCTGATCGCGGCTTTCGACGGCGGCGGCCAGTCGATTGAATCCGACAATATCGGCCGGGCCATTGTCTGGGAGATGGAGCCGCAATCGGACGGGCAATACCGCAATGGCCGTATCTGGGCACCCGACCGCGACCGCACCTATAATTCGCGCATGGAATTGCGCGGCAATGTTCTCGGGGTCTCGGGCTGCGTGCTCGGGATCTGCCGTGAACAGGAATGGACCCGCGTCCAGTGAGTGGCAACCGCGCGGCCCGGAGGGCCGCGCGTCAAGTAATCGATCATCCGGCCATGGCCCCGGATATAAGCTTCCTTGTATTTCGAACGCTCGTACGCGTAACCCAATGACACTGGCCAGACACTCGCTATAGTGTGCTCTGTCGTGAGGCAACGCAGGATAGCATCTTGGCCTATCTCTATGAGTGCGAGGTCTTCCATGCGGCGGATATCCGTGTGCGCTGGGGGATAAATGAAGGCGAAGGGCTGGGCCTGCCCGCGCAGCTTTGCGCGGGCGATATCTACGCGCTGGAACGCAACGCAACGCCCAGGGCCCTGCATCTGCGCATGGGCGAGACAATCACGCTGGCAAAGAGCGAAACCGTCGATGGCGTGGTCACGGTCCATGCCGAATTGCAGCTGATGTCATCTGATGGCGAACTCTTGCCCGCCATGCTGATCGAGGCTGGCACAACGCTCTATCTGCTGCCACTTTCGCCGATGCGGGCCGAGACGGACTATGCGCTGATCGGCATGGAAGAGGACAGCCCCGCGCTGCGCATGTCCGAACTGGTGATGGGCTGCTTCGGTCCCGGCACGCGCATCACCATGGGCGACGGGCAGCTTGTGCCGGTCGAAGACCTCGCCCCGGGCATGGAGGTGCGCACCCGCGACCACGGCGCGCAACCGCTACGCTGGGTGGGCAAGCTCACCAAACGCGCGCATGGCAGCTTCGCGCCGGTCACCTTTCCGCCGGGACTGTTGGGCAATCTCGGCCCACTGACAATTGGCCCGTTGCAGCGTATCTTTCTCTATCAGCGCGGTGAAGACAGGCTGGGCAGCCGCGCGGAGGTGCTGGTGCAGGCGCAGTATCTGGTCGATGGCCGGCGTGTGCTGCAGCGCGAGGGCGGTTTTGCTACTCATTTCAGCCTCGCTTTTGACCATCATCAGATCATCTATGCCGAGGGCATCCCGGTCGAGAGCCTGCTTGTGTCGCGCGCCAGCGTCGCGCGCCTGCCCGAGGAACTCGCCAGCGTGCTCGCCACACGCTTTCCCGGCCTGAACCAGCGCGCGCATTTCGCGCAGGAACTGCCCGCCGGGCCGATGACCGAAAATCTGCGCGCGGCATTATTGCAGCCCAAAGAAAAGTGACGGGCAGGATGCAATCTGCTATGTGATTTCGGTGCTGCTAAATTTTCCTTTCGAGGCCCGCGTCTGTGTTCGAACCCAAGACTATTCTGGCTGCAACCGACCTGACCCGGCGATCAGCTGCTGTTCCTGCCCGCGCCGCCGAGATCGCCCGAGCGCATGACGCGCGGCTGGTGCTGGTCCATGTGCTCGAACCTGCCAAAACGGGCGTCGCGCGACTGCGGCTCGGTCGCAAGGACGACCGCCTGCGCCGCGCACAGAGTGAAATGGGCACGCTGCGCGCGCAGTTTCCGGATATCGAGATCACCTGTCGGGTTGTCGAGGGCAACCCTGCAAAGGTGATCCCCGAACTTGCCGACAAGCACGGCGCCGACCTGATCGTGCTCGGTCTGCACCTGCCGCGCCGTGTGCTCGAGACCCTGCGCCTGTCCAATCTCGAGCGCATCACGCAGGCGACCCGTTGCCCGGTGCTGATTGCCCATAACGATACTGCGGTACCCTACCGCCGGGCGCTCGGCGCGATCACCTTCGCGCCTGCCTCGGCGCGAGCGCTGCGCGTGGCCGCGCGCCTTGCGCCAGAGGCAGAGCTTCACGCCATTCATGCACTGCAAATGCCGTTTGCCGCGAAGCGGACTTCTGCCGACCTGATGAAAACGCCCGAGATGACCAAGGCCGAACTCCTGCGCGATGCCTTCATGGCGCTGGACGGACGGCCCGAGCACCTGCACCTGCCCGAGATCGTGCCGGGGGGCGTCCACGAGGTGCTGCAATTCCGGATCGGGGAACTGCAGCCCGATCTGGTCGTGATCGGCTCGCATTCCGGGCGCGACCCTGAAAACCTGGGCAATTACGCGCGCGACCTGATGCGCGCACCGCCCACTGACATGCTGGTCGCCAAGCCCGGATAGCGGCTTTGCACCCGGAGCATGGCCGGGCGCGGAAAAACCCTCGCATGCCCTCCGAATTTGCGCTAAGGAATGGTTTAACGTTGAACCATTGCTTTCAGGGAGGAGGCGACGCTTATGGCCGCGCGAAAATCCACTGCCAAATCAAATGTGTCTGCCGAGGAATTGCTCGGCTACTACAAGGACATGCTGCTCATCCGGCGATTCGAGGAAAAGGCCGGGCAGCTATACGGCATGGGGCTGATCGGCGGTTTCTGCCACCTTTATATCGGGCAGGAAGCCGTTGTCGTGGGGCTCGAGGCCACGGCCAAGCCTGACGACAAGCGCATCACCACCTATCGCGACCACGGCCACATGCTGGCCTGCGGCATGAACCCAAAGGGCGTGATGGCCGAGCTGACGGGCCGCGAGGGGGGGCTGTCCAAGGGCAAAGGCGGCTCGATGCACATGTTCTCGAAGGAGAAGCATTTCTATGGCGGCCACGGGATTGTCGGTGCCAATGTGCCGCTGGGCGCGGGGCTGGCCTTTTCCGACATGTACAAGGGCAACGACAACGTCACCTTCACCTATTTCGGCGACGGCGCGGCCAATCAGGGCCAGGTCTATGAGACCTACAACATGGCCATGCTCTGGACACTCCCGGTCATTTTCGTGATCGAAAACAACAAATACGCCATGGGCACCAGCGTTCAGCGCGCCACGAAATCGCCCTCGCTCTGGGAGCGCGGCGCTGCCTATGGCATCAAGGGCGAGGAAGTGGACGGCATGGATGTGCTCGCGGTCAAGGCCGCAGGTGAAAAGGCCGTCGCGCACTGCCGCGCCGGCAAGGGCCCTTATATCCTCGAAATCATGACCTATCGCTACCGGGGCCACTCGATGTCGGACCCTGCCAAATACCGCACCCGCGACGAGGTTCAGAAGGTGCGCTCGGAGCGCGACGCCATCGAGCATGTGCGCGACCTGTTGTTGCAGGGCAAACATGCGACCGAGGATGATCTGAAAGAGATCGACAAGGAGATCAAGGCCGTCGTGAACGAGGCCGCCGAATTCTCCAAGGAGAGCCCCGAGCCCGCGCTCGAGGAACTCTGGACGGATATCTACGCGTAAGGCTTGGGGAGGATTACCGACATGGCAACCGAAGTACTGATGCCCGCCCTCTCGCCAACCATGGAAGAAGGCACGCTGGCAAAATGGCTGGTCAAGGAGGGGGATACGGTCTCTTCCGGTGATATTCTGGCCGAGATCGAGACCGACAAGGCGACGATGGAATTCGAGGCCGTAGATGAAGGCGTGATGGGCAAGATCCTTGTCGAGGCCGGAACCGAAGGGGTAAAGGTCAACACGCCAATCGCGATCCTGGTCGAAGAGGGCGAAGAGGTCCCCGCCGAGGGCGCGAAGACAAAGAGCGCCCCGGCCCCGGCAACGCTCAATGGCGAAGAGGGCAAGGTCGCAGCCCCCGCAACAGCTGCCCCTGCCCCTGACGCCCCCAAGCCCGACACCTCGCCGGACTGGCCCGAGGGCACCGAGATGAAGACCCAGACCGTGCGCGAGGCGCTCCGCGACGCCATGGCCGAAGAGATGCGCAGCATGGACGAGGTGTTCGTGATGGGCGAAGAGGTCGCCGAATATCAGGGCGCCTACAAGATCACCCAAGGGCTGCTTGATGAATTCGGCGCGCGTCGCGTGATCGACACACCGATCACCGAGCATGGGTTCGCCGGCATCGGCGTGGGCGCTGCCTTTGGCGGGCTGCGCCCGATCGTCGAGTTCATGACCTTCAACTTCGCCATGCAGGCGATTGACCAGATCATCAACTCGGCGGCCAAGACGCTCTACATGTCGGGCGGGCAGATGGGCTGCCCCATCGTCTTCCGCGGCCCCAATGGCGCCGCCGCCCGGGTGGGCGCGCAGCATAGCCAGTGCTATGCCGCGTGGTATTCGCACATTCCGGGGCTGAAAGTCGCCATGCCCTATTCCGCTGCCGATGCGAAGGGCCTGTTGAAAACCGCCATCCGCGACCCCAACCCGGTGATCTTCCTCGAGAATGAGATCCTCTATGGCCGCAGCTTCGAAGTGCCGGATCTCGATGATTTCACCGTGCCCTTCGGCAAGGCCAAGACTTGGCGCAAGGGATCGGACGTCACCATCGTCAGCTTCGGCATCGGCATGACCTATGCGCTCGAGGCCGCCGAGCAGCTGGCAGGCGACGGGATCGAAGCCGAGGTTATCGACCTGCGCACCATCCGCCCCATGGATACCGACGCGATCCTCGCCTCTGTGATGAAGACCAACCGGCTGGTCACGGTCGAGGAAGGTTTCCCGCAAAGCTCGGTCGGCAATTACATCACCTCGGTGGTTATGGAACAGGCCTTCGACTATCTCGACGCGCCGGTGATCAATCTCTGCGGCAAGGATGTGCCCATGCCCTATGCCGCCAATCTCGAGAAACTCGCCCTGGTCACGACCGATGAAGTGGTCGAGGCCGTGCGCAAAGTCACCTATCGCTGAGGGAGGAGATCGCGATGCCAACGGAAATCCTGATGCCCGCCCTCTCGCCGACGATGGAAGAGGGCACGCTCGCCAAATGGCTGGTCAAGGAAGGCGATGAGGTCGCCTCTGGCGATATCCTCGCCGAGATCGAGACCGACAAGGCCACGATGGAATTCGAGGCCGTCGATGAAGGCAAGATCGGCAAGATCCTGGTCGAGGCCGGCACCGATGGTGTAAAAGTCAACACCCCCATCGCGGTGCTGCTTGAAGACGGCGAATCCGCCGATGATATCGGTGATACATCAGCGAAAGCGCCGGATGCGAAGCCCGACGCGGGCGCGGAGGCGGCCCCCGCCAATACAAGTAAGGGGGGGGGCGCCGACAAGCCCGCCCCCGCTGCGGCCCCGCCTGCCCCCAAGTCAGATGGCAAACGCATCTTCGCCTCGCCGCTCGCGCGCCGCATCGCTGCCGAAAAGGGCCTCGATCTGAGCCAGATCACCGGCTCCGGTCCGCATGGCCGCATCGTCAAGGCCGATGTCGAGAGCGCCAGGCCCGCTGCGGCGCCTGCCAAAGGCGAGGCTTCCGCCGCCAAGCCCGAGGCACCTGCGAAAGCCGCCATGGCCTCTGGCCCCTCCGCCGATCAGGTCGCGCGCATGTATGAGGGCCGCGACTATGAGGAAGTCGCTCTCGACGGCATGCGCAAGACGGTCGCCGCGCGCCTGACCGAGGCCAAGCAGACCATCCCGCATTTCTACCTGCGCCGCGATGTGACACTCGATGCGCTGATGAAGTTCCGCAGTCAGCTCAACGCCCAGCTCGAGCCGCGCGGGATCAAGCTGTCGGTCAATGACTTCATCATCAAGGCCAGCGCCATGGCGCTGCAGGCCGTTCCAGATTGCAATGCCGTCTGGGCCGGGGACCGGATGCTGCGACTGAAGCCCTCCGATGTGGCCGTTGCGGTCGCCGTCGAAGGCGGACTCTTCACGCCGGTCCTGAAGGACGCGCATCTCAAATCCCTGTCGGCGCTGTCGGCCGAGATGAAGGACCTTGCCACCCGCGCCCGCAACAAGAAACTCGCGCCGCATGAATATGTCGGTGGCGCGATGGCTATCTCCAATCTCGGCATGTTCGGGATCGAGAATTTCGACGCCGTCATCAACCCGCCGCATGGCTCGATCCTCGCCGTCGGGGCAGGTCTGAAAAAACCCGTCATCGACACGGAGGGCGCGGTCACCACGGCAACGGTCATGTCCATGACCCTCTCGGTCGATCACCGTGTGATCGACGGCGCGCTCGGGGCCGAATTCCTCAAGGAAGTCGTGACCTATCTTGAGAACCCGATGACCATGCTCGCCTGATTGGCCAGGCAGGGGGCCGCGGGCCCCCTGCCTCCCTCAAACTCCGAAGAATTCACCCTTACGAATGCGCCTGTGCCCAGCGATAGAGCAGATCCTGCTGCATCCGCCGGGCCTGCTGCGCCCAGGCCGCCGTGCCCTCGGGCCGATCCACGCCCCCGCCAGCGACCCGCGCCCGCCGCTCCAGATTGGCCGAGCACATCGCAAAAGCCAGATCGCGACCGCCCGGGCTGCGCAGATAGCCACCCAGCGCCGAGACGAAATAGAGCGTTCCAGTCTTGGCCCGCACCTCAAAGTCCGGATTGGCAATCATCCGGCCACCTGTATCGCGGAACGGATGCTCGCGCAGGATCGCGCGCAGGGTACCGTCCTGCCCGGCCTGCCTGAACATGTTAGCCAGATCGACCATCGACACGCGCGAGTCCGCGCCCAACCCCGAATGATCCACCAGCCGCGCGCTCGACATGCCATAGCGCGCCCGCGCCCAGGCACTCATCTGCGCCCCCGACGCCTCGAGGCTTGCGGGACGCGCCCCCTGCGCCACGCTCGCACTCACCCCAATGGCCTCGGCGCTGATATTGGTCGAAAAGCGCAGCATGTCGCGCAACAGCTCCAGCAAGGGCTGCGAGCGATGCGCCACCAGATCGCGCCCCACAGGCGCGCTCTGGCTCCGTTGCGGCGCCGGCAGGATGATGCCCTGCCCCTGCGCCAGCACGCGCAGCACCTCGCCCGCGTAAAGCTCGGGATGGCGCACCGGCAACCAGCGCGAGCCGGTATTACCGAGCGCAGAACGCGCCACGCTCCACTGATCCTGCGTCGCAGTGCGCCGATAGGTGTAAAGCGGGCTGGAACGGGCAGCGACCTGCATCGTCGCCATGGTCACCTCGGGCCGGTACCGGTTCGAGCGCGCATCCATCGTGACGGCATAGCCCTCCCCCGCGCGGCGCCACTCGAAATGCACCCGGTTGAAATTCAGGTTCAACCCCGAGATCGAGG
Organism: Paracoccaceae bacterium; assembly: GCA_007694945.1. GTDB lineage: Bacteria > Pseudomonadota > Alphaproteobacteria > Rhodobacterales > Rhodobacteraceae > Roseinatronobacter. Next base: position 52,417 of record REER01000084.1, read on the forward strand.
GGTTATAGCCCGCCTGCACGGATTGGTCATCGGCGATGCTCTCGACAAAGGGCAGCGCGCCACCCCAGACCAGCAACCGCCCCGAGACCCTTCGTACACCAGCCCGCGCCAGTTCGGCCGCCATGCTTGCGAGATCATCGGTCGCGAGCGTCGGGTCCCCGCCACCCGCCAGCACCAGATCCCCTCGCAGGACACCGTCACTGATGGACGCATTGCTCACCAGCCGCGTGCGGAACTGATGCCCTGCCCCCAGCGCCTCCAGTGCGTAGAGCGCTGTCACCGCTTTGGCCACGCTCGCCGGAGGCATGCCGGTATTGGCGCCCTGCCCCTCCAGAAGATTTCCCGAGCGCATATCCATCACCGCAAAGGCCAGATCCGCACCCAGCCCCGCGCGCGAAATGATGCCATCGAGCGGCGGCAATGGCTTGGCAGGGGGGCGCAGCGAGCGATCAGGGGCATTGGCACAAGCGGGCATGGCCATAAGCGCCGATCCTGACAGCAGCAGCTTCAGCAAGTTGCGCCGTCCTGAAAAATGCCGCGCAAACCCGTCGCCCGTCTTGCGATGTGTCAACTGCCGCTCCCTGTGATGGTGTCCGCGCGGTCAGACGCGATTATATGCGCCAATCGCCTGTATTAACCGCTATTTTCAGCTCCCGCGCAAGTCTTGCACGCGCGCTGCATGCTGAAAACATCGTGTTGCCAGGCTTGCTCAGTCGCGGCTATGCCACGCGCCCTTTCGGCGCAGCTCGCTCGATGAAATCTTGCGCATCGGAATGGTCAGAAAGCACCAGGCGGGCGGGTCCAGATCAGGTAGTCTAGCGGCCATGCGCGCAGGCAGGCGCGCCGCGCGCAGACTGCGCGCGGCCACCGAGGCAAGCGCCGCGCGTTGTGCGCCAGGGCGCGCAATGACCGCGACCGGCATCATCGCTGGGATCGCGCGCCAGTTCTCCCATTTATGAAGCTGCGCGAGATTATCCGCGCCCATGACCCAGACCATTCGCTGGCTGGGATACAGCTTGCGTAGCGCGGCAAGTGTATCGGCCGTGTAGCGTGTCCCCAGCGCAGCTTCGACCGATGTGGCCTTGATGCGTGGGTGCTGAATCAGCGCTTGCGCGCGCTCCATGCGCTGGTCAATCGGCGCTGGCCCCTGCGCCTTCAGGGGATTGCCGGGCGAGACCAGCCACCAGAGCTGATCGAGGTGCAGGCGTTGCAAGGCGTGCTGACTGACATGGACATGCCCCTTATGCGCAGGGTCGAATGATCCACCAAAGAGGCCGATCCGTGCTCCATGCGGGGCATGCGGCAATGCGTGGCGCAGCAAAACCGGCAAAGGCAGCGTCCTTCCCAAATCCGATAGCTGCCCAAGGCAGCCTCATCGCAAACAGGCGCGACAGATACGCAGAGAAGGACGCCGAGACAAGAGGGGGGGGAGTGGTACCGCCTCCCCGGCTTGAACGGGGGACCTCTGGATCCACAATCCAGCGCTCTAACCAACTGAGCTAAGGCGGCACTTTGCGCGATTTACCCTTGGATGCGGATGAATGCAAGGGGGCGAAAGCTTGAATATCATCTTCTGACGACGTATCGCAGAAAAGGATATAGTCATCAGACAAGGAAAGCATACCATGGGCATCAATTCCGAAAGCGAGATTTCGGCACATTTGCAGATCGGACCCACCACAATTGGCATGGTTCGGATCTATGTTGCCGGTGATGGCGTCGATCTGCCACTGGATTTCGACCCTGATGAGGCCGATGAAATCGCCGAGGAGTTGCGCGCCGCAGCACAGGCGGCCCGCAAGATGGCAGAAAGCGCGAAAGGCAAAAAGCGGTGAAGGCCGCTGATTTGCTGCGCCAAGTGAACGAATTAATACTATAAATCATAAGATTAGACCCACCAAGACTGCGCGGCACGCCCTGCGCCGTAGCACAGAAATGCTATTGTTTCAGCAGGTCACAATCTGTGAATTGCGACCCTGATCCGCAAAGGTTACTTTCCGTTAACAGCAAAAAGAATAAACGAGCAGCGCGGGTCGGGTAAATGCAGAACACTATCGGTACAGAAAAACAGATCGTTGGAACCGGGTTGCACAGTGGCAAGCCGGTGCGTCTGCGTCTGCGCCCGGCTGCCGCCGATACCGGTCTGGTGTTCCGCCGCGTCGACATGCCCAAACGGCAACAAATGATTCAGGTCTGCCCCGAAAACTGGGTCGAGGCGAATCTGTGTACCGTTCTGCAAAACAGCGACGGTATCCGCGTCAGCACAGTAGAGCATCTTCTGGCGGCGCTGCATGGTTGTGGCTTTCATAACGCAGTAATCGAGATTGATGGCGCCGAAGTGCCTA
>REER01000082.1 GCA_007694945.1 Paracoccaceae bacterium
CGCGGGCGCGCCGTCGCCTCCCGCTCCAAAACCGGACGCGGCGTGACCACCGTGCCGATCTTCCTCATGGTCCCACAGGTCAGGCTGCCGAAGCGGCTCGATCTGGCCCGCGACGCAGCGCGCGCGCAGGACGCGCTGCCGGGGGCGATCGTGGAAAACTGGATCGCGGGACGGCTGCCGTAGTGGCCGCTTTGCGGACACACTTGCCGTTCATAGGACAAGGGTGAATGCCCGCTTGTTCGACTTGACATGTCATCCCTAAAGTGGGAATTATTCCAAATATGGGAATCATTGATCTTTCAGAAAGCCTAAAGCTGGCACACCATCTGCGCGGGCTCCGCGAACATCATAACCTGACTCTCGCCGTTCTCGCAAAGCGCAGCGGATTGAGTCGAGCGACGCTCTCGCGCATCGAAAATGCAGAGGTCAGTCCCACTGCCGAAACGCTTGGACGGCTCGCCTCGGTCTATGCCCTCCCCATCTCGCAACTCCTGGCTCCGCTCGAAAAGGGCTTTCAACCTGTCGTAAAGCGCAAGGATCAGGCCATTTGGCGTGACCCGAAGCATGACTTTGTGCGGCGGAGCGTTTCACCACCAAATGGGCCTCTCTCGATCGAAATTATCGAGGGCCAGCTCGGCAAGGCTCAACTGATCGCATACGCGGCCCCCGCGATCCCAGGCCAAGAACATCATGTCTATGTTCTATCCGGCGAGATGCAGATCACCGTCGATGGCACGGCCCATGATCTGAAGGCGGGAGACTGCCTGCGATACATCCTCTTTGGAGAGACCGTTTTCAAAACCACCGAAACCCCCTGCACATATGTGATTGCGCTCTCATGACTTACCGCTCTTTTTCTGTCGTTGATCTATCATCCTGCGATATCGACAAGCACGCCAGCGACCTGTGCCGGATCCTGATGGACAGCGTCGCGGATGGCGCAGCCATCAGCTTTATGGCGACGCTGACAGTGGCGGAGGCAGATCGGTTCTGGCGCAAAGACGTCCGCACCGAAGTTGAGAGTGGGCGGCGGCATCTCTTTGGGGTATTCGTTGATAGTCGCCTGGTTGGCACGGTTCAGCTGATCACGGGCATGCCCCCAAACCAGCCCCATCGCGCCGAAATCTCAAAGATGATCGTTCATCCTGAAAGCCGTCGTCTCGGTTTGGGCAAGGCATTGATGACTGCTGCGCTCGACACCGCACGGCGCGCCGACAAGGTCCTCGTCACGCTCGATACCCGCACGGGCGACGTGTCTGAAGCGCTTTATCGCAGCGTCGGCTTCGAACAGGCGGGCGTGATTCCCGACTTTGCCTTTGACCCGGATGGGCAAGCGCGGCACGCAACGACCTACATGTATCGGTATCTTTGAGCGATGGTCCCTGCCGCAACCCTGATCAGTGCGGCCTTGGCCTTCACGGGCGGGATGCTCGTGGCGGCTCAAGGTCCAATCTACGCCCGGCTTTCGACGGGTCTGAACCGGGACTACCTGCTCGCCGTCTTTCTGGCCTTCGCGACTGCGACGGTTGTGACGGGCGTGCTCGCGCTCTTCGCCGGGAGTTTTCGGAACCTGGCTGTCGCAACCCTCGGACAGTTACCGCTCTGGGTTTGGCTGGGTGGGCTGTTTGGCGCGATCCATGTCGTCATCTCCATGCAGGGCATCCCGGTGCTGGGGGTCACGCTCTTCTTGGTCATCGTTGTGACCGGCAACCTCGTCGGCGCGGCGATCTACGATCATCTGGGGGCAATGGGTCTGGAAGTCCGGGGGTTTGCTTTTGCCAAGGGGCTTGGAATGCTCTTGGTCATCACGGGTGTGGGCATCGTCGCACGTGCATGAGGGACATGAGTTCGACGGAAATCCACGGAAGCCGCCATTCGCACCCCCCGCAACATAGGTCAATATGGGCTCCTTCCGGCCCTTTGCTTTGGAGCACCAGATGCCCTCCCCTCGCGAAACCATCCTCACCGCGCTGCACGCGCGGCTCTCGGCGCTGCCGGCTACCGCCCTGCGCGGCGACGTACTGCCCGAGCGTGTCCCGGCCGAGGGCCTGCTGATTCTGCGCGACGGCGAACCAGGCGATCCGGAGGTGACGCTCTCGCCCCTTCGCTACCACTACCAGCACCGCGCCGAGATCGAGACCGTCGTGCAGGGGGCTGACCGAGACACAGAGTTCGATACGCTGACCGCCAGCATCGGCAGCGCGCTCGCGGCCGACCGCACGCTGGGCGGGCTTTGCGATTGGATCGAGGCGGAAGCGCCGCGCCCGGTCGATCTGCCGGTCGAGGGCGCGGCCAGCCTGAAGGCCGCCGTGATCCCGGTGGTGCTGCACTACACCACGGCCGATCCCCTGGCCTGACCCCACCCGACAACCCGAGGAGACGACAATGGCACGAGCCCAGGGGGCGCGGGCGCAGATGGCGCTTGCGTTCGAGACGACCTATGGCACGCCGCCTGCCAGCGGTTTTACCCGAATGCCCTTCGCCAGCGCGACGCTGGGGGCCGAGCAGCCACTCCTGAACTCCGAGCTGCTGGGCTATGGCCGCGATCCACTGCCGCCGATCAAGGATGCGGTGACCTCGGACGGCGATGTGGTCGTGCCCATCGATGCGCAGGCATTTGGCTTCTGGCTGAAGGCGGCCTTCGGTGCGCCGACCACCACCGGATCTGAGGCGCCCTACACCCACGAGTTCCAGTCCGGCGCATGGACGCTGCCCAGCATGTCCATCGAGACCGGCATGCCCGAGGTGCCGCGCTATGCGATGTATTCGGGCTGCGTGCTGGATCAGCTGTCGTGGCAAATGCAGCGCTCGGGGCTGTTGACGGCGACGGCGCGATTGGTGGCGCAGGGCGAGGCGGTCGGTACGACCACCAGCGCTGGAACACCCGCCGAGCTGACGCTCAAGCGCTTCGGCCACTTCAACGGGTCGATCAAGCGCAATGGCGCCGCGCTGGGCAATGTCGTCTCGGCCGAGATCACCTATGCCAACAACCTCGACCGGATCGAGACCATCCGCGCCGATGGGCGTATCGACGGCGCGGACCCAAGCATCGCCGCGCTGACCGGCCGGATCGAGGTGCGCTTCGCCGATCAGACGCTGGTG
>REER01000101.1 GCA_007694945.1 Paracoccaceae bacterium
GGGTGGCCGGCGTCTCCATCGGGTTGGTGGCGCAGGTCACCTCCGAAATGGGGGCAAATTACATTGTGCAGAGTTTCATGACCGTCGTGGTGGGCGGAGTCGGCTCGGTCTTTGGCACACTCGCTGGTGCCGGGTTGATCGGGGCGCTGCAAAAGGGCATCGAGTGGTTCAACCCTGCCAATACGCTCGCGGCGCAGACCTATATGGTGCTGTTCATCATCCTTTTCATCCAGTTCCGGCCCAAGGGTATTGTTGCCCTCAAGGGTCGCGCAGCGGGGGATTGAGGCGATGTATATTCCTCGTCAGACAGCCGCCCAGTCCCGCCGAAGCTTCCTCCGCGAAAACCCCTCCGTGCTGTGGTTCATGGGGCTTCTGGGGCTGTTCACGCTTGGCGTTACGATTCTGTCCGAGGCGTTCGGGATCGGGGTTATATCTACCAACCTGGTCAAGATCCTTGGCATGACATTGTGCCTGTGCCTGATCGCTATCGCGATGGATGTGGTCTGGGGCTATTGCGGCATCCTCTCGCTCGGGCATTTCGCCTTCTTCGGGCTTGGAGGATATGCCATCGGCATGTGGCTGATGTATGCGCGCACCGAAATCGTGATCCGCGACTCGCTTGGGCGTGGGACAATTCCGCCCACAGAGACCGAGGTCTCCGAGGCTGTCGCCGCGCAGATTTTCGGCGTGGTTGGCTCCAGCGAATTGCCGCTGATCTGGAGTTTCGCCGGCTCGCTGCCGTTTCAACTGGTCATGGTGGTGCTTGTGCCGGGGCTGCTGGCACTGGTTTTCGGCTGGCTGGCGTTCCGCTCGCGCGTGACAGGGGTTTATCTCTCGATCCTGACACAGGCGATGACCTTGGCGCTCTCGCTCTACCTGTTCCAGAACGACACCGGCCTGCGTGGTAATAACGGGCTATCGGGGCTGCAGAATATCCCCGGTTTCCTTGATGTGCCGCAATCCATCATCTCGGTCTGGTTCTTCTGGGCCTCGGCCTTTGCGCTGGGCGCGGGCTATCTGCTGTTTGCGTGGCTGGTGTCGGGCAAGTTCGGCTCGGTGATCCGCGCCATTCGCGACAACGAGGCGCGGGTGCGCTTCCTCGGCTATAATGTAGAGGGCTACAAGCTTTTCGTCTTTACTGTGACGGCCATCATATCGGGCATTGCAGGCGCGCTTTACTACCCGCAGGCCGGCATCATCAACCCCGCCGAGATCGCGCCGATTGCGTCGATTTACCTCGCGGTCTGGGTCGCTATCGGCGGGCGTGGACGACTTTATGGCGCGGTAATCGGCGCGGCGCTGGTGTCGCTGCTGTCAAGCTGGCTCACTGGCGGTGGCGCGCCGAATATCGACCTTGGTCTCTTCCGCATTGTCTGGACCGACTGGTGGCTGGTGTTGCTGGGGCTGGGTTTTGTACTGGTCACGCTGTTCTTCCCCAAGGGCATTGGTGGGCTCTTCGACTATCTGGTGAGGAAATCATGAGCACGCTACTGGAGGTTTCGGGCGTGTCTGTCACCTTCGACGGGTTCCGTGCGATCAACAATCTTTCTATCGCAATTGGCGAACCGGAACTTCGCGCCGTGATCGGTCCAAATGGCGCGGGGAAGACCACCTTCATGGATATCGTGACCGGCAAGACAAAGCCCGATGAGGGCAAGGTGCTCTGGGGCGAAAAATCCACTGACCTGCTGAAGCTCTCTGAGAGCGACATTGCCAAAATCGGGATCGGGCGGAAATTCCAGAAACCAACCGTGTTCGAAGAACAGTCGGTGCGCGACAACCTCGCGATGGCGTTGAAGAACAAGCGCGGCCCCCTTTCGGTGCTGATTTGGAAAGCGGGCGCGCAGGAGCGGGCGAGGATCGAGGAACTCGCCGAAGAGATCGGGTTGACCGAGCGACTGGACCATCGCGCGGGCGACCTGAGCCACGGCCAGAAGCAATGGCTGGAGATCGGCATGCTTCTCGCGCAGGACCCGCGCCTGCTACTGGTTGATGAACCTGCCGCGGGCATGACGCCTGCAGAGCGCGAGCATACCACGGACCTGTTGAAACGCGCGGCCAAAACCCGTGCGGTGATGGTGATCGAGCATGATATGGAGTTCATCCGCCGCCTGGAATGCCGCGTGACAGTGCTGCACGAAGGGTCGGTTCTGGCCGAGGGCTCGCTCTACCATGTCACGAAGAACCAGCAGGTGATCGATGTCTATCTGGGGCGCTGAGGGATGCTGAAAGTCGAGAACCTGACCCTGCATTATGGCGCCTCGCAGATTCTATGGGGTGTGTCACTGGAGGCGCGTCCAGGCGCGGTGACCGCAGTGATGGGCACGAACGGGGTCGGCAAGACCTCGCTTTTGCGTGCGATCGCCGGGCGGCATCCCTATTCGGGCGGGACCATAAAGCTCGATGAGCAGGTTCTGGACCATCTCAACGCTGCACAGGCGGCGCAAGCTGGGATCGCCTATGTGCCGCAGGGGCGCGAAGTCTTTCCTTTGCTCACTGTGACGGAGAACCTGCAGACTGGCTTTGCTTGCCTGCCGCGGTCTGAGCATCTGATTCCGCCGCGAATCTACGAGCTGTTTCCGGTGTTGAAGCAGATGGAGAATCGGCGCGGCGGTGATCTCTCGGGCGGACAGCAACAGCAGCTTGCGATTGCACGAGCGCTGATCGCGCGACCCAAGGTGTTGTTGCTGGACGAGCCGACCGAGGGTATCCAGCCAAATATCATCAAGCAGATCGGCAAGGTGATCGAACTTCTGCGCAACGAGGGCGAGATCGCCATTGTGCTGGTCGAGCAGTATTTTGATTTCGCTTACGGATTGGCGGACAGCTTCTGCGTGCTCAACCGGGGCGAGGTGGTGCTGGATCAGCCCTCAAGCGCAGTGACGCGGGAGCAGATCCTCGAACGCGTTTCAATCTGACGCGTTGATTTCTAGTATTTTTTGAAAGAAAATCAACGCCTTGTCAGTTTCCTGGCATCCGTTCTAAGCGACCCGCCCGGCGCAACCGGGCAGTGCCCTCAAGATGGGCAGGGGAAGGTGGGCGGACACAGTCTGCGGGTGCTTTTTTGCTTGTGTTAAAAAAACCGCTCCGGGATGCTCCCCGAAGCGGCTAATCTTTGCGCTGAATGCATCTCAGCCTTGGCGGGCCTTGAACTTCTTCTGCGTCTTGTTGATCACATAGACCCGGCCCTTGCGGCGCACGATCTGACAATCGCGGTGACGCTGCTTGAGCGACCGGAGCGAGTTTCTGACCTTCATCGGCCTATCTCCTGTTCGCGGCGCACGCGCGCCTTGAGGGGTTGTCCTGCCGGATGGCAGGGGTGAATGGTGGGCACGACAAGGTTCGAACTTGTGACCCCTACGATGTCAACGTAGTGCTCTACCACTGAGCTACGCGCCCTGCGCATCTCGTGACCACACCCTAAACGAAAAGGGACGCGGGCCACGACCGCGTCATTACTGCGGGTCTATAAATAGACTCGCTGTCATGATCAAGAGCTTTTGCAATCCTTTCGCTTCGCTGTATATCTGGAAAAAAGACAGGCCAGTATGCGCGCTTACGATTATTCTTCCGCAGTCGTCCCCGGCAGTGCCGTGGTCTTTGCCTCGCCGCATAGCGGGCGCGATTACCCGCGCGCGTTCCTTGCGGCTTCGATCCTAGATCGCCGGAGCCTGCGGTCGTCCGAAGATGCCTTTGTGGATTGCTTCCTACGCGCGGCGCCAGAAGCTGGTGCGCCGGTTCTGACAGGGCTCATTCCACGCGCCTATGTGGATTTCAACCGTGCTGCCTCGGAGCTTGATCCGGCGTTGATAGCCGGCTTGTCGACTCGCGGTCTCAACCCGCGCATCGCGTCGGGGCTGGGAGTGATTCCTCGTGTTGTCGCGGGTGGGCGCGCAATCTATCGTGGCAAGATTACGCGCAACGAGGCCAATGAGCGCTTACGCCGTTACTGGCAGCCATATCATGACAAGCTGACCGAGATCATGAATGAGCAGCGCAAGCTCTTCGGGCGTGCCATTCTGCTCGACATGCACTCGATGCCGCGCGACGCAGTCAGCATGAACGGGCAGCACACAACCCTGCGGCCCGATATTGTTTTGGGCGACCGGTTCGGCGCGGCGGCACATGCCGAGATCACCGATGCCGTCGCGCGGGTCTTTTCCGAGGCGGGGCTGCGCGTCGCGCGCAATTCACCCTTTGCGGGCGCCTATATCGCGCAACGCTACGGCATGCCCTCGATCGAGCAGCACACGATCCAGATCGAGATCGACCGGAGCCTTTACATGGATGAACGACGGGTCGAGCCGAGTTCCGATTTCGCACAGTTCCAGGCACTGATGGATGATGTCGTGCGCAAACTGGCCCGGATTGGAGGCGCAGCGTCGCCGACGCTTCCCTTGGCCGCAGAATAATCACGCCGAAGGCCAGAAAAGCGCCTCCAATCCGTTCTTTTCGCGCGATTTCCTGCCTATACTTCCGGTATGGACATCATCGCTCTGGTCGCGGCACTCGCGATCCTATTTATCGTGATTGGCATTTCCGAGCCGCTCTCCGAGCGCTTGCGCCTGCCCTTTACCGTGAGCCTCGCGATTGTTGGTGCCATCATCGGCGCGGGGGCACTCACCCTGCTGTCGAGCGATATGGGCGACGCCTTGAACCCCACTGTCCGACGCTTCCTGGAGTTGCCGATCCGGTCGAATGTCTTTCTCTATGTTCTGCTGCCGACGCTGCTTTTTCAGGTGGCGCTCATGGTCAATGCGCGGCGGATGCTCGACGATTGGGTGCCGATTCTGGTCATGGCCGTGGGCGCTGTGGTGGTGGCGACATTCGTCATCGGTTATGCGCTGTCGCCGTTCACGGCGCTGCCTTTCGCCGCCTGCCTTTTGATCGGGGCTATCGTCTCGACCACTGACCCGTCCGCAGTGGTGAGTATCTTTCGAAACATCGCGGCTCCCCCGCGCCTGACCCGGATTGTCGAGGGCGAATCACTGCTCAACGACGCGGCTGCGATTGCGTTATTTGGCTTCTTCCTGACCTTCGTGCAGCTTGGCGTGCCGGATCCCTCCTTGCAGGAGGCTCTGGTCATCTTTCCATGGCTGGTGCTGGGCGGGGTGGGGCTGGGCCTGATACTCGCGCGCGTTGCGACGAATTTCATGGCGCTGATCCCAACCTTTCCCCGCGCGCAGGTGTCAATCAGCGTCGCCTTGCCCTATCTGACTTATATCCTCGCAGAGCAGGTCCTCCAGACGTCGGGCGTGATCGCTGTGGTGACGGCGGGGCTGGCGCTGAACCTATTGGGGCCAGCACGCTTGACCCCGACCAGCTGGACCTATCTGCGCGAGGTCTGGGAGGTGCTGGCCTATTGGGCAGGTGCGCTGATCTTTATCCTTGCGGCCCTTCTCATCCCGCGCCTGATGGGCGACCTGCGGCCGAGCGATGTCTATCTGATTGGTATCATCATTCTGGCCGCCTTTGTGGCGCGCGCGGTCATACTTTGGGGGATGCTCCCGCTTCTCTCGCGGCTTAGCCTCTCGCCCGCGGTCGAGCCGACCTATCGCGCGGCGATCCTCTGGGGCGGGTTGCGCGGTGCTGTCACTTTGGCGCTCGCGCTGGCGGTGACCGAGAGCGTGCTCGTGCCGCCCGCGATCAAGCGCGAGGTGGGCATTCTGGCCACAGGCTTCACGCTGTTCACGCTTCTGGTGCAGGGCACCACGCTGCGATGGGTTATCGCGCGGCTCGGGCTCAACCGGCTGCCGCGGCTTGATCAGGCACTGTCGCATCAAGTAATCGCAGTTGCCTTGCAGAATGTGCGCGAAGAGATTGCCGGGACGATGCGCGGCTATCAACTTCCGCAAGAGGTCGTCCGCTCCGAGGCAAAACGATTCGCTCAACGCCTCGATATGGCGGTCGAACTTGCCGAAACGGCTGAAGAGATCCCCGACCGCGAACGCATCACGCTCGGGCTAGTGGCGCTGGCTGGACGTGAACGCGATCTCATCATCGATAATTTCCGCCAACAGATCTTTTCGATGCGGTTGGTCGACCGGATGCTGACCGATGTCGACAGGCTGATCGAGCAAACTCGTGGCGGGGGGCGTAACGACTACCGCATCGCTGCGCGCCGGGCGCTGGGCTATGGCCGGGCCTATCGGCTTGCGGTCTGGTTGCACAATCGGCTGCGCTGGTCGAAGGCGTTGGAGCAGATGACGGCCGAGCGTTTCGAGATTCTGCTGAATCAGAGACTCATCCTGCGCGAACTCCATGGGTATATCGACCGCAAGATACGGCGCATCCATGGCCGCCGGGTGGCGGATCTGTTGCATGAATTGCTGCGCCGACGCGAAGAAGAGACCGATGCTGCGCTTGACGGGCTCCGGCTGCAATATCCGGGCTATGCCGAGGATATCAAACGCCGCTTCATCCGCCGCACCTCGCTGCGGCTGGAAGAGCGCGAGTATGAGACTCTGTTTGATGACGGGCTGATCAGCCGCGAGCTTCACTCCACCCTACGCAACCGCCTGAACGTGCAGCGCATCAAGCTTGAAGCGCGCCCGCCGCTGGATTTCGCGCTGCAACGCGATGCTTTCCTGCGTGCCTTTCCGCTTTTCGCCGGCATGAGCGAGGCGCAGCGCAACAAGCTCTCGCGCGCCCTGCGCACGCTGCATGTCGAGCCCGGCACAATCCTGATCCGCAAAGGCGAGGTAGCGCGGCAAGTGTATTTCATCGCCTCCGGCGCCGTGGAAATGGAGCGAAAGGGTCAGAAGCAACGTTTCGGCAGGGGTGAGTTTTTCGGGCATATCGGGATGCTGACCGGCAAGCCGCGCAGTGCGATGGTCAGTGCGATCACGCATTGCACCTTGTTCACGCTGGACGAGATCCGGTTCAAGAGACTTCTGGCGCGTAACCGCTCGCTGCGTGTCGCTGTCGAGGCGAGCGCCATCGCGCGCGGGGTCGCGCTCGACGAGGATGTTTTTGAACCCGTGCCAGGGCGATTTGCGTGGCGATGGAAATCAGATGGCAGATGACCCCGGCGCAAGCTACTGGAACTGGCTGGCACCGCGCTACGCGCGGATGACCCTGCGCGATGAAGCGGCTTATGCTCGCAGCCTTGCGCTCTGCGCGCCCCATGTCTATGGACGCGACGTTCTGGAGTTGGGCGCAGGCACGGGCACGACCGCGCTTCGACTGGCACCACAGAGCCGCAGCTATCTGGCGACGGATTTTGCTGCCCGCATGATCAACATTGCCTCCGAGAGGCTGGCCGTCGATCCAGTCCCGCAACTGCGCCTGCAACAGGCAGATGCGGCAGGTTTGGTCGGGTGGGGAGGGCGGTTCGACACGGTCCTCGCATTCAATCTGCTTCACCTGCTGCCCGATCTGGACGGGACATTGCGCGTGTTCCATCAGATGCTGAAGCCCGGGGGCGTGTTTATCAGCAAGACAGTCTGCCTGCGTGACGCGCCGCCCCTGATCCGGCTTGCCCTGCCTGTATTGCGACTGGTCCGCATCGCCCCATGGATGCGCGCGCTTTCCGAGGCTGACCTCCGCGCGTCGATTGTCAGTGCCGGGTTCGAAATCTGCAATCTGGAATATCACTCCAGCGGTGGCCGCGATTTCCGCCCGGTCATAGTTGCGCAACGGAACTGACCCTTTGCCTGCAACAGGGTAAGGGGGTCAGGGGAAGTTTATCTCAGGCTGATCGGGCCGCCAGAGCGCGTATTTCGCCATGATCGCGGCCAATTCGGACGAGGCGAGGAAGCGCTCCAGCCAGTCTTGCAGATGCGGCCAAGGCTGCGCATTGAACCACGGTTTGTCGATCATCGCGAATTGACGCAGCAAGGGCAGAATCGCCATATCGGCCAGCGTCGGGCGCGTGAAGATCCAGCCGTCTATCTTGGCGTCGAGATCGCCGCAGAAGGCGCAGGCCGTGGCGAGATGCAGGGCAGGGTCGGTGTCCGGGTAGCGGCTGGCATATTTCACGCGGTCAAGCGCGTGCTTGAAGGGCCCGTCACAGCGCGCGATCCAGTCATCGCCGTCGACGGGCATATCGAGCCACTTCGCTGGATCATGCTGCGCCAGCGCCCAGCGCATGATATCAAGGCTCTCGTCAATGACCTCCCCTGCGATGGTGACAAGGCAGGGTACTGTGCTGGAAGGCGAGTCGGCCAAGAACGCCGCAGGCTTGTCGCGCAGGGCGATCTCGCGCAAGGCCACGCTGACACCACTGGCTACAATCGCGAGGCGCGCGCGCATCGCATAAGGGCAGCGGCGGAAGGACCAGAGGACCGGCGTCATGCGCATCTGACGCATGGGCCGGACGCTCGCTGGTCGCAAGCTATTTCAAGCCCCAGACCTTTATGTCCGCACCAAAGCCTCATAGCTCTCTGCTACATTCCGCGTCATTTGTCCGACCTGGAAATGATGCTCGCCGATCTGGCCGACAGGCGTCACCTCTGCGGCCGTTCCGGTCAGCCAGCATTCGCTGAATCCTGCCAATTCCTCGGGCATAATATAGCGCTCATGCACCACGATACCCATATCCTTGAGCATCGCTATGACCGTCTGGCGGGTGATGCCGTTAAGGATTGCGTCGGGGATGGGCGTATGCACTTCGCCATCCTTGACGAAGAACACATTGGCGCCGGTCGCTTCGGCCACATAGCCGCGGTAATCCATGAATAGCGCGTCTGAGCAGCCTTTTTCTTCGGCGGCGTGTTTGGACATGGTGCAGATCATGTAAAGTCCGGCGGCCTTGGCCGAGGTCGGAATCGTTTCCGGCGAGGGGCGGCGCCATTTCGCGATATCGAGCTTTGCGCCCTGCCATTTCGCGTCACCATAATACGCGCCCCATTCCCATGCCGCAATGGCCAGCCGCACCTTGTTGCGCCGCGCCGCGACTCCCATATCTTCGCCCGCCCCTCGCCAGGCAACCGCTCGCAGATAGGCATCGGTAAGATTATTGGCGGCAAGCACTTCTGCCTTGGCCTCTTCCATTTGATCGACAGTCCAGGGAATCGGCATGTCGAGCAACCGACCCGACTCGAGCAAACGTTCAGAATGCTCGCGGCTTTTGAAAATCTTGCCATCATAGCAGCGCTCGCCCTCGAAAACCGACGAGGCGTAATGCAGCGCATGCGTCAGAATATGAACATTCGCGTCGCGCCAGGGCACGAGCTTGCCATCCATCCAGATTTGTCCGTCCCTGTCATCATACGCGCCGGCCATGGCTGCCTCCTCCTCAGGTTTTTCAGATATTGCGCGATTTAGGTCCGTTTCGAACATATTCTTTCGCAAATTCGCCTGAATCGCTAGCAATTCGCACTTGGAATGTCAACAAGGCTGACATAAAATATCTTGGCGAGGAGAGTGGGAATGTCAGAAAGCACAAGTGGCACGATCAGCGGCGAAAACCTGCTGTTCCTGACCGATGAGCAGTTGCGCAAGGGGATTGAGGCGATGTTCTTCGCCTATCGCGGCTTCACCGCTGATCCCGATCGGATTCTGGAAGAACACGGATATGGCCGCGCCCATCATCGGGCGCTGCATTTCATCAACCGTACGCACGGTACGACGGTTAACAGCCTTCTGGCCGTGCTCGGCGTGACCAAGCAATCGCTGAACCGGGTCTTGCGAACACTCATCGAGGATGGGTTGGTCGAAAGCCGGGTGGGGCGCACGGACAGGCGCGAGCGCAATCTCTATCTGACCGAAGCCGGACGTGAACTGGAGCGCGCCCTCTCGGAAGCGCAGCGCGAGCGGATGCGTGTCGCCTATCGCGCAGCTGGGCCGCAGGCTGTGGCGGGCTTCCGGCAGGTTCTGGAGGCGATGATGGATGACGAAATCCGCCGCCAGTATCACGGTCTGAAGGATCGGCGGAAATGAGCGCTGAGACCAAGCCGCATCTGATCGTCGTCGATGACGATGACCGTATCCGGTCACTGCTGCAGAAATACCTGCTCCGCAATGGGTATCTGGTCACTGTCGCGCGCGATGCGGCGCAGGCCCGAAGGCTGCTGCAGGGCTTGGCCTTTGATCTGATCGTGCTCGATGTGATGATGCCGGGTGAAGACGGCGTGTCACTGACCGGCAGCCTTCGCGCCGAGGGCGACAGCACCCCCATCCTCCTGTTGACTGCGAAGAGCGAGGCTGACGACCGGATCGCGGGGTTCGAAGCAGGGGCCGACGACTATCTGCCCAAACCCTTCGAGCCGCGCGAATTGCTCTTGCGGATTACAGCGATCCTGCGTCGAAACCCCACGCCCGACCCCACGCCAGTGCTGCCGCAGGTGCTGGTGCTAGGCCCGCTGCGCTATGATATCGAGCGTGGGGAACTGAAGCATGGCGATGCAACCGTGCGCCTGACCCAGACCGAGGCGACGCTGATGCGCTTTTTCTGCCAACATCCGGGAGAGGTGATCACGCGCGAGGCTCTAGTCGATCATCTGGGGCGCGACCGTGCGGCGCATGGCGGCAGTGTCGGTCAGGAACGCGCAGTGGATGTGCAGATCACCCGCCTTCGCCGCAAGATCGAGCGCGACCCGAAAGCCCCGCGTCATCTGCAGACTGTACGCGGTGCAGGCTATATGCTGGTAACGGATTGAGCAGAAATGGCGGGTGCGAAGCACCCACCATTCGGGAAATTGCCGCGGCGTGACGGCGGCACGTCACCCTTGCTCAGGGACGAGAATCTCGCGCTTGCCCACATGGTTGGCGGGGGTCACGAGCCCCTCATCCTCCATCTGCTCGACCAGACGCGCGGCCTTGTTATAGCCGATGCCCAGCTTGCGCTGGATATAGCTGGTGGAGCATTTGCGGTCCTGAATCACGACCTGCACCGCCTGATCATAGAGCGCATCCTCGCCACTGGTATTGCCACCAAGACCCAGCACGGCGTCGATATCCGCCTCGCGGTCACTCTCGGGGCCATCGACAACACCCGACTTGTAGTCGGGCGGTCCGAAGCTCTTGAGGTGGGTGACCACTTCTTCGACTTCCTCATCGCTGACAAAGGGCCCGTGCACTCGAGTGATCCGCGAGCCACCCGCCATGTAGAGCATATCGCCCATGCCCAGAAGCTGCTCGGCGCCCTGTTCGCCGAGAATGGTGCGCGAGTCGATCTTTGACGTCACCTGGAACGAAATCCGGGTCGGGAAGTTCGCCTTGATCGTGCCGGTGATGACATCGACCGAGGGTCGCTGCGTCGCCATGATCAGGTGAATCCCCGAAGCGCGCGCCATTTGCGCCAGCCGCTGGATGCAGGCCTCGATCTCCTTGCCCGCGACCATCATCAGATCGGCCATCTCGTCGACCACCACCACAATAAAAGGCAGCAGTTCGGGCGCGAATTCCTCGGTCTCGAAAACCGGATCGCCAGTTTCATCGTCAAATCCGGTCTGGACTGTGCGCTTAAACATCTCGCCCTGTTCCAGCGCTTCGCGCACACGGCCATTATAGCCCTCGATATTCCGCACGCCCATCTTGGACATCTTGCGATACCGCTCTTCCATCTCGCCCACGACCCATTTCAGGGCTACGACAGCCTTTTTCGGGTCGGTCACGACTGGCGAGAGCAGATGCGGGATCCCGTCATAGACGCTGAGTTCCAGCATCTTGGGGTCGATCATGATCATGCGGCATTCTTCCGGGCCAAGCCGATAGAGTAGTGACAGGATCATGGTGTTGATCGCGACCGACTTGCCCGAACCAGTCGTCCCGGCAATCAGCAGGTGCGGCATCTTCGCAAGATTGGCCACCACGGGCTCACCGTCGATTGCCTTGCCCAGCGCCAGCGGCAGGCGCATATTGGTGTCTCCATAATCCCGCGCGGCAAGTATTTCGCGCAGCACGACCTTCTCGCGATGCGCGTTCGGAAGCTCGATCCCGATGATCGAACGGCCCGGCACGGTCGAGACCCGCGCCGATAGCGCCGACATCGAGCGCGCGATGTCATCGGCGAGGCCGATCACGCGGCTGGCCTTCAGCCCCGGTGCGGGTTCCAGTTCATATTGCGTGACCACCGGGCCGGGCCGGACGCTCACGATCTCGCCGCGGACGCCATAATCATCGAGCACTGCTTCGAGCATGCGGGCATTTTCTTCCAGCGCCTCGTCGCTCAATGTGTAGCGCCGGACCTTGTCGGGGTTTTCCAGCAGCGATAGCGGCGGGAGCTCGAAAACTGTCTCTTCGGGCTCGAAGCGGAAACTCGGCTCGGCCTCTTCCTGTGCGCGGCGCGAGGGTTGAGGCTTGCGCGATGCCGTCGACACAACGCGGCGTTGCAGCACATGGGGCTGACGCGGGCTCTCGGGCTGGAAGAGGGGCTTTGCACGCAGCGCAGTGGTCTCGCTCACTGTTTGCGGGGTCTCGCGCTCAGCGTGTGCAGCCTGCGGGGCGCTGGGCGCTGTTGGTGTATGGGGCTGCGCCGCCAGCATCCAGTCCGGCATTGGAACGGCTGGTTGCGGCGCCGGTATCTGCGCGTTCAGCTGCATCGGTTCTACGGCTTGTGGAGGCTGAACAGGTGCTGGAGCGGATGGTTTCGGTTGGGCCCGCAACGGCGGCTCGGGGAGAGGGCTGCGCCGGTGGTCAAACTGCATTACGGGTTTCTGACTCTTGCGCTGCCGCACCGCATTGGCAATGCGCGAGCGGATGCGGGCCTCACCACCGGCTTCGACCTGCAAGGCTGCTGCCGAAATCGGGGGCTCGACCAGTTCACCGCGCAGATCCGGCTCGGGCGGTTGTTGTGGGCGGCTGCTCAGGGCTTTCAGCCGGGCCAAAAGACCTGTCCCCGGTTCTTGCTGCATCGAAGGCGTAGGAGCAGGTTCCGATAAAGGAGGGATCATTGGCGAGGCTGGCTGTGCTTGAACGCGATAGGCTGGCTCCGGCGCGGGGGCGGCTGCTTGCTGAGGCGGCGGTGCATATCCAGTCGGACGAATGACGGGTGGCACGCGGCGACCCTTTGGCGCCTGTTCTTGCGCCGCTACAGGAGCGGTCGCAGGATCCGGTTCTGCGCGATGATGTACCTTTTTCGCGCGCTGTTCATGGAGCTTGTGCGACAGATGCTGCCCGGTGCGTTGAAGCCCAAGCCATGAGCCTTTGAGGCCACTGCGGCCAATGGCGACAACCCCGGCATAAATGAGGATGACGCCCGCGATCAGGAAGCGGGCGAAGCCAATTACTTCATACCGGTTCACACCAAGAACGTAGCCCCAGATCGCCAGAGTTGCCGCGAACATCACCCAAGCCATGGCCTTGACGCCAGTCGCAACCGACAGCGGCAGGGCATTGACCACAGCACCAAGGACCGTATCGCCGAAGACACCGCCCATGCCATAGAGCGTATCCCAACCAGCAACAGGAACCAGTGCCGAGGCCCAGATCGCGCTGATCGCGAGTGCGATGGGCAGAAAGACGCCGCGAGACAGCGCAAGCCCGTGGCCGCGGCCTGAAACCAGCCGCAGACCCCAGCCTGCCGAGAACAGCACCAGCCCCCAGGACGCCATACCGATGATCACCATCAACGGGGCTGCGATTGTGGCGCCGACACGGCCCAGCGAATTGCGGATCGGCAGGTCAGTCGAGGCCATCCAGCTTGGATCGGTCGGGGCATAGGACCCCAGCAGCAAAGCAAAAAGTCCAGCGAGTATGAGAAAGCAGACACCGAGCAACTCGCGCCCGCGTTTCTGCAGCACGGCCTGCAGGTTGCTGTCCAAAAGCGGATCGCGCTGATGCGTGTTGTAAGATGCCATCCTTCAAGCCTCGTTCACGAATACAGACAGTTGCGCAGACGCTTCAGCGCGTCCTCGATCTCGTCAATCGGTGTGACCATCGCCACCCGGATGAACCCAGTGCCCGGGTTCACACCCTCCACATCGCGCGAAAGGTAGGCCCCGGGCAGTACTCTTATGCCGGTCTCGCGCCAAAGTCGCAGCGCGGCCTCTTCGCCATCGGTTACCGGAAGCCAGAGGAAGAACCCCGCCTCGGGGCCTTGGTAGCCAGGCACTTGTGCCAGAATGCGGTCCGCCAGCGCGTATTTCTGCTGGTAACGCGCGCGAGAGACCTTCACATGCTCTTCGTCAGACCAGGCGGCCGCTGCGATATGCTGGAGCGGCTCGGACAAAGGCGCCCCGGCATAGGATCGCAATTGGCGCATGCGGCGAACGCTCTCGCGCCCGCTGGCAACAACCCCCGACCGCAGGCCGGGCATGTTCGACCGTTTGGAAAGCGAGTTGAACACCACCACACGCTCCGGATCAGCGCCCATCGAATGGGCTACCTGCAGCGCAGAGGGCGGTGGGGTGTTGCGCCAGATCTCGCTATAGCATTCATCCGAGAATATCTGGAAATCATGCTTTTCGGCAAGCGTGATCAGATTCCGTAAATAGGCTTCGCTTGCGACAGCCCCCTGCGGATTCGCGGGCGAACATATATAGGCGATGGCGACCTGATCAAGCGTTTCGGCAGGCAGGGCCGTATAATCCGGCAGATGGCCTGCTGCTTCTGTTGCGGGTACGAAAACTGGCTTGGCCCCGACAGCGGCAGCGGCGACCGCATAGACCTGATAAAACGGGTTGGGCACCAGGATCAGGGGGGGCTTGCCCCCTTTACGCTCGGGGCAAAGGGCGAGGGCTGCGTTGAACAGCCCTTCGCGGGTCCCATTGAGAACCATCAGGTTCTCGGGCGCAAGCTCAAGCCCGTAGCGACGCGAGAACCAGCCGCGAATGGCCTCGAGCAGCGGTGGAATCCCCTCGTTTGCCGGATAGACCGCAAATCGATCCAGATGTGCGTTCAGTACTTCGGACAGAAAAGGTGGCATCTCGTGGCGCGGCTCTCCAATGGACATGGAGACGGGCGCATCACCTGGCTGGTGATGGTCCAGAAGCGCGCGCAGGCGCGGGAATGCGTATTCTGGCAGGTTCGAAAACCGCTCAGGAAATGCCATGGACTGCCTCGACTGCTCAGGGTCTGTGCCCTGTTATTTTCGCAAAGGATATCGCGTGAGCGGCGCGAGGTCCAGAAATTGGAGCGCGATACGGCATTAACCCCCCGAAAATGTGGTATTTTCGCAGAGGAAACAAAAAGATCACAATATATCGTGGCTGCTTTCGGCGCGGCGTCTAAAGATAGGGTGAGTCGCCCTGTGTTTTCTCTGCGCAGCTTTACGCAGTGGGCATTTTTTCCCATGAGTGTCTCTGCCCCTTAGGGCGCAGAACCATGTCTTTGGGTTTCCGGCTGCCATTACGCAGCGGCATGGCTTGACCCGACGACGCCTGCGCCGCAGCGTGCGACCGTAAGGAGTGTAGCCCATGTATCCCTTCATCCGCTTCGTCAAGGAAATGGTCCGGTATCGCAACGCCCCGGCGCTGGGCGTTTGCGATACACATGTATCGCATCATCGTTGTTGGCCATGGGATCTCGATCCGTGGATGGAACTGAACAACGGGCGCACGCTCACACTCTATGATCTCGGGCGGATCCCGATGGCGATGCGAACTGGTCTGATCGACGTCTTGCGTGCGCAGGGATGGGGCATCACGGTGGCGGGCAACTCGACCCGCTACCGGCGGCGGGTACGGGCGTTCCAGCGCTTCGAGCTGCGCAGCCGCTGCATCGGTTGGGACAATCGGTTTCTCTATACCGAACAGGGGATGTGGATCGGCGATGAATGTGCCAACCATATCCTGATACGCTCGGCGATCACCTCCACCAGCGGGATTGTGCCCCCGGCGCAGGTCATGCGCGCGATGGCGCTGCCAGAAGAGAGCCCGGCGCTGCCGGAATGGGTTCGGGCCTGGATTTCTGCTGATGCGGCGCGGGTCTGGCCTCCGGTATTGCAACAAAGTAACCAGTCTCAAATCGAGCGCTGGGATAATTCCAATACTTGATCTGGGTAAAGGTGCGCTTTGACAGGGCAGGCCAAGTTGTGGTGCGATGTATGTGAACATGCA
>REER01000009.1 GCA_007694945.1 Paracoccaceae bacterium
CGATCCGCCGACTGTCCCATCGCTGGGTGCCCGGTTGGCGCTCGCTCCTTGGGGGGAGGGGGATGCTGCTCGCGAGCGCGCCGGATCTCTTTTTTCAAGATAAAGCGGGTGCCTGTATGAAACCGTTGCCTCTGTGGGGTCTTTGTGCCCCTTGCTGCCCGTTTATCTTGTCTTATGGGATGCCATGGAACTGCATGGTCAGCAAGAAAAAAGAACGATCGATTGCGTGCAGTCTGCCTAAAGTTTTCAGAAGTTGCCCACAGTCCATTATGGATAACATACGAAATTCCCTAAATATTGTTAGAACATAAGCAGAACTAGACGAGATAAAGGCAGATTTTCCGCTACTCCAACTCTGATCATCCGGGTTCCATAAGATTCAGAAAACTTCTGATTACTGCATAAATTGTGACCATTTCACCACAGATTTGCGCCCCAAAAGCAAAGTCATAAACAGAATCACAGGAAAAAACGGCACCGTGAACCCCGAATCACAGCGATTCACGGACGAGTGATTCGAGGCCTGCAAGCGCCCCAATCGGATTCCGTGAGATTCCAGATATGCCCTGAAACGGCCCGGAACCGGGCTCAGAGTACTTCGATCAGACGCGCGGCCATGCGCTCATAGGCCTTGGCGACAGGGCTGTCGGTCGCCGCGACCGGCACGCCGCCATCGCCTGCCAGCCGCACTTCGACGCTCAGCGGCAGTTCACCCAGAAACGGCAGGCCCTGCTTCTCGGCCTCGCGCCGCACGCCGCCCTCACCGAAGATATGCTCTTCATGGCCGCATTTGGGGCAGATGAAGGTCGACATATTCTCGATCAGCCCCAGCACAGGGGTCTTGAGCGTCTGAAAGGCGCGCAGTGCCTTGCGGGCGTCGAGCAGCGCCACATCCTGCGGGGTCGAGACAACAATCGCGCCGCGCACTTCGAATTTCTGGCACAGGGTCAGTTGCACGTCGCCCGTACCTGGCGGCATATCCACCAAAAGCACATCCAACTCGCCCCATTCGACCTGGGTCAGAAGCTGTTGCAGCGCGCCCATCAGCATCGGGCCGCGCCAGATCACGGCATCGCCTTCCTTCAGCATCAGCCCGATCGAGATCATGGTCACGCCATGCGCCTTGAGCGGGATGATGGTCTGGCCATCGGGCGAGGCCGGCCTGCGGTCCACGCCCATCATCCGCGGTTGGCTGGGCCCGTAGATATCGGCATCGAGCAGACCGACACGCAAGCCGTGACGCGCAAGTGCTACTGCAAGATTAGAAGAGACGGTTGATTTGCCCACACCCCCCTTGCCCGAGCCAATGGCGATCAGATGCCGCACGCTCGGCACATCCTGCTTGCCCGGCGTGTTGGTCGGATGACGCCCGAGCTTGAAGGCGGGGGCGGGCTTTTTCGGGTCCGCGGCGGGGCCATGGGCAGTGAGCGCAACCGAGACACGATCCACGCCCTCCAGCGTCTGAATTGCGGCCTCGGCCTCGCTGCGAACCGATGAAAGCGCGCGGGCGTGTTCGGGGTTCTCGGTTTCGATCACGAAACGGACAGCGCCGCCTTCGACCACCAGCGCGCGCACAAGATCGCGCGCCACCAGATCGCCCCCATCGGGGAGTTTCACGGTGCGCAGCCTGTTGAGAACCTCATCGCGGGTCACGGTCATGTCGGTCATCCCTTTCGCCTCGCCCTGTAAATGCGCATTCCGACCTGCACGACAAGGGCAGCGCCGCGCATTCAGGTTTGCGCCTGCGCTAAGGTCATGCAAATGTGGCGAAACTGCCATGCCTCCGGGGTCCAGACTCATGCAAGACTGCCTGTTCTGCAAAATCGCTGCCGGGGATTTGCCCGCCCATGTGCTTTACGAGGATGCGCATGTCATGGCCTTTCTCGACCTGCACCCGATCCGCGAAGGCCATGCATTGGTCATCCCGAAAGAACACCATGTCTGGTATGAGGATCTTCCCGAGCCACTGGCCACGCGGATCACGACCTGCGCCCAGCGCATCGCACGCGCAATGAAGCGGATCTATGCGGTCGAACGTGTGTCGCTCTTTTACACCGGAATTCATGTGCCGCATGCGCATGCCCATGTCGTGCCCATGCACCATATGCATGACGTGACTTCACAGGCTTACTTGCAGGACGGGCTTGAGTCTTTCAGCACGCCACCGCGTCTGTCAGCCGCGAAAATGCAGGAAATCGCTTCAAAGTTGCGTAACGATCTGTAAAATCGCTCATATGCAGGGAATGCGTTTTTTCTTTGCAAGCGCTTTGGGCGCAAAACGGTGAAATGGCGCAAAAATTGGGCAATTCCAAGATTACCTAGCGTAAACATGCACCTAGCGCATAGCTGCAATGCAGCAATAATCATTGTGCAGGCGCAGCGAGAGGCTATCTTCAACTCAACAGCGCCGGATAGACGCCAGCGCTCCGATACGAAGGTAGCACAACGATGGCTCACATTGCCGAAACACTGAGCAGCCAGCGCCAAAGCGGTATCATTGCCGGTGCCTTGGCCCAACTCTCCGACCGCATCGCGCGTCGTCGAGTGTATAATAAAACATACGCCGAGCTTGCACAATTGAGTACGCGCGAACTGGATGACCTTGGCATCAGCCGGTCTATGATCTCGCGCCTCGCTCACGAGGCAGCTTACGGGAAATGACAGTTTTCAGACTCCTCTCCTCCTCCCTGGGGTCTGATTGCGACGGTGGCCACTCCTCCTCCCTTGGCCACCGTCACACTTTCCGGGCAGAGCGTGTCACGCTCTGAACCGGTCAAAAGACGCCTGCACCCTCCTCCTCCCTCGGGTGTAGACGTGAGAAGCGCCTTGGCCCTCCTCCTCCCTGGCCATTGCGTTTCGTGATTACCGGGCCTTCGGGTCCACAGATTGCAAGGGCCCTCTCCTCCTCCCTGGGGTCTTGCAAATTTGGCGGCAGCCCCCTCCTCCTCCCTGGGGCTGTCGCCTTTTTCATTTTCGCAAGATTTCAGAACGGCACGTCATCGGCCTGCGCGGCCGGAACGACAAATTTCGCCACGATATGGCGCGGGCCGGATTTCTCGAATT
>REER01000008.1 GCA_007694945.1 Paracoccaceae bacterium
ACGGCCTCACCGATGCCCATGTTCAGCACGATCTTGTCGAGCTTCGGGATCATCATGTCGTTCTTGTAGCCGAATTCTTCTTTCATCGCCGCGCGGATGCTATCCTTGTAGACAGCCCTGAGGCGCGGGGTGTATGTGGCTGCGTCAAGCATCAGATCGCCTCCCCGGTTGTCTTGGCAAAGCGCACTTTCTTGTCGCCTTCCATGCGGAAGCCGACGCGCGTTGCCTTGCCATTGCCATCGACCAGCGCGAGGTTCGACAAATCGATCGGCATCGCCTGCGGTAACCGCCCGCCTTGGGTCTGCTGCGATTGCTTGGTGTGGCGGATCGCAATGTTGATCCCGGACACCACGGCCTTGTTGTCCTTGGGCATGACGCGCTCGATCTCGCCCTTCTTGCCCTTGTCCTTGCCGGTCAACACGATAACCGTGTCACCTCTTTTCAGTTTCGCAGCCATCACAGCACCTCCGGCGCGAGCGAGATGATCTTCATGAAGTTCTTCGCACGCAATTCGCGCACCACCGGCCCGAAGATACGGGTGCCGACTGGTTCGCCTGCATTGTTGAGGATGACGGCTGCATTGCGGTCGAAGCGGATAGCGGTGCCATCCTCACGGCGCACTTCTTTGGCGGTGCGCACGACGACAGCCTTGCGCACGTCGCCCTTCTTCACACGGCCCCGAGGGATCGCTTCCTTGACCGATACCACGATGATGTCGCCTACGGACGCATAGCGCCGCTTGGACCCACCGAGGACTTTGATGCACTGCACCCGGCGTGCGCCGGAATTGTCAGCGACATCCAGATTGGTCTGCATCTGGATCATTTTTCAGTCTCCCGACCTTTGGGCATACGCCCAGGGTTTCGATAGACTGGCAGAGGTTCAAGCCGTAGCTTCGGTCACCACCTGCCAGCGTTTGCTCTTCGAGACCGGCGCGCATTCCACGATGCGTACAGTGTCGCCGACCTTGAACTGGTTTTCCGGGTCATGTGCCCGGTATTTCTTGGTGCTACGCACCGTCTTCTTCATCACCGGGTGCGTGAAGCGGCGCTCGACCAGAACTGTGACCGTCTGATCATTCTTGTCGCTCGTCACCTTGCCTTGCAGAATGCGTCTGGGCATGTGCGTGCTCCTCAGTTCGCCGCCGCGTCGCGGGCTTTTTCGTTCAGAATCGTGGCAACGCGCGCAGTGTCGCGGCGCACCTGGCGGATACGCGCTGTGTTTTCAAGCTGGTTGGTCGCCTTCTGGAAGCGCAGATTAAACGCCTCCTTCTTCAGCGAGACCAGCTCGTCGCGCAGCTGATCCGGTGTCTTGGATCGCAAATCGTCGGCTTTCATGGCCTTTTCCTTTAGTCAACAATCACCGGAGAGCCCCCTGAAAGGGTCACCCTGATTCCCGGCGGAGATGGATGAGCGTGTGCTCTATCCGGGATCACCTTTTTTGACAAGGCTTTCCCGAAAGAAAACGCCCCGGCATCACATCTGCCGGAACGCCTGTTGTCAAATGGGGCCAGATCGCCGTTACCAGTCCTCGCGCGCGACTACGCGGGTCTTGATCGGCAGCTTCATGGCGGCCAGACGCAGCGCCTCGCGCGCGGTGGCGTCATTCACACCGTCGATTTCGAACATGACGCGACCGGGCTTTACCTTGGCGGCCCAGAAATCGACCGAGCCCTTACCCTTACCCATCCGGACTTCGGTGGGTTTCGAAGTGACCGGCACATCCGGGAAGATGCGGATCCAGACCCGACCCTGACGCTTCATATGGCGCGTCATGGCCCGGCGGGCGGCTTCGATCTGGCGCGCGGTGATGCGCTCGGGCTCGACGGCTTTCAGACCATAGCTGCCGAAGTTCAGGTCGAACCCGCCCTTGGCTTCGCCATGAATGCGGCCCTTGTGCTGCTTGCGGAACTTCGTCCGTTTTGGCTGTAGCATTGCTCTACTCCTTCAACGCCGCTCAGCGGCGCGGGCGCGCGGCGCCGCCCGAATCCTGCAATTCCTGCGCACGACGATCGCGGGCCTGCGGATCATGCTCCATGATCTCGCCCTTGAAGATCCAGACCTTCACGCCGATGATCCCGTAAGCGGTCTGCGCCTCGGCATGAGCGTGATCGATATCGGCACGCAGCGTGTGCAGCGGCACACGCCCCTCGCGATACCACTCGGTCCGTGCAATCTCGGCACCACCAAGACGGCCTGCAAGGTTCACCCGGATGCCAAGTGCGCCCATGCGCATGGCGTTCTGCACGGCACGCTTCATCGCACGGCGAAAGCTCACCCGGCGCTCAAGTTGCTGGCAGATGCTCTCGGCCACAAGTTGCGCGTCGAGTTCGGGCTTGCGCACTTCGACGATGTTCAGATGCAGATCCGACTCCGTCAGATTGGCAAGTTTCTTGCGCAGCGTCTCGATATCCGCACCCTTCTTGCCGATGATGACCCCCGGACGTGCCGTGTGGATCGTCACGCGGCATTTCTTGTGCGGGCGCTCGATGATGACACGGCTGACACCGGCCTGCTTGCACTCTTCCTTGATGAAGTCGCGGATCTTGAGATCTTCGAGCAGCAGGCTGCCATAATCCTTGCTGTCGGCGAACCAGCGGCTGTCCCAGGTGCGGTTGACCTGAAGGCGCATCCCGATCGGATTGACTTTCTGACCCATTATGCTTGCTCCTCGACCTGGCGAACCTTGATGGTCAGTTCCGAAAATGGCTTCATGATCTTGCCGAATCGACCCCGCGCGCGCGGACGCCCGCGCTTCATCACGAGGTTCTTGCCAACCCATGCTTCGGCGACGACGAGTTCATCGACGTCCAGACCGTGGTTGTTCTCGGCATTCGCAATCGCCGATTGAAGGCATTTCTTCACGTCGCCCGCGATCCGCTTCTTCGAGAAGGTCAGATCGTTGAGCGCCTTGTCCACCTTCTTGCCGCGGATCATCGCCGCGACAAGGTTGAGCTTTTGCGGCGAGGTGCGCAGCATGCGCGATTTCGCCATGGCCTCGTTTTCGGCCACGCGGCGCGGATTTGTCTCTTTACCCATGG
>REER01000102.1 GCA_007694945.1 Paracoccaceae bacterium
GCCCCCATTTCGGAGGTGACCTGCGCCACCAACCCGATGGAGACGCCGGCCACCCCCGCAATCCCCGACCCCAGCCCGAAGGTGAGCATGTTGATCCGGTCGGGGTTGATGCCCATCGAGGCCGCCATGCCGGGGTTCTGAGTGACGGCGCGCACCTCCAGCCCCAGCCGGGTACGGTTCAGGATGAACAGCAACAGAAGAAGGAAGCCGATGGCCATGACAAAGATCGCCACCCGGATTGAGGCGACCGAGACCACGTCATTGATCTGGATCGCGCCTGCCAGCCAGTCGGGCGAGGTCAGCGGTCGGGCCTGCGTGCCGAAGATGTTCTTCGCCAGTTGCTGCAGCGCAATCGAGATGCCGAAGGTGGCAAGCAAGGTCTCGAGGGGACGGGTATAGAGGTGACGGATCACCAGCCGCTCCATCGCCACGCCAGCCGCGAAGGTGACCGCAAAGGCCAGCGGCAGCGCCACGATCAGCGAGGTTGTGAGGTTCGGGATCACCGTTTGCACGACATAGCCGGTATAGGCGCCCAGCATGATGAACTCACCATGCGCCATGTTGATCACGCGCATCACGCCAAAGGTAATGGCCAACCCGATAGCCGCCAGAAAGAAGATCGAAGCGAGCGAGAGCGCATCGAGCGAGATGCCCAGAAACTGCCAGAGCGAAATCGCCGTGCGCGTACTGTCGAGGCTCGCGCGGGCGGCGTCGGTTACCGCCTGATCGGGCTCGCTATAAGCATCGAAAAACACATACTCTGCGACAGCGGCTTCCATGTCAGACTGGGTGACAAGCGGGGCAACGCTGCCCGCTTCTTCCAGCGCCGTATAGGCCGCGCGCCGCATCTCATTGGTGTCGAGCTGATGCACTGGAATACCGCCAACTTCGCCATCGACCACATTCGCGCGCAGCGCATCGCGGATGGCATTACGACCTTGGCGCGGGGCCACAAGACCAGCTTCAGCGAGACGCGCATAGGCGGCAATCAGATCGAGATCATCGCCGGGCGTGCGTATGCGCGCTACATTTACCCCCTCAGGGATTTCGGGCGCGAATTCCGACTGCGTGCCGAGGATCTGGTTCAACGCGCGCCGGGCTTCGGTGGTGATATCGCCCGACAGTCCTTCAATCGCGATGACGCGGGCCGCGCTGTCGGTCGCGAAGCGTGCGTTGAGAAGGTCGAGCACGCGCGCCATCCGTTCGGCGACCGCCGCGTCCGCTTCTTCTGCAAGCGCGGTTTCCAGTGCGGGGATGTGATCGGCCTCGGGGTTACGGGCAATGGTGCGCACTGCAGCGATTCGGCGGTCGCGATCCGCGGCAAGTAGCTCGAATGTCACAAGCGCGCCCTCGATTTCGCGCCGCACGCCCGCATTCACGCGTATCTGGTTGACATCGCGGCTGGTTACTTCGGCCACATCTGCGCCCGTATCGAGGTCGATCAGTGTCAGACTGCGACCCTCACCCTCGCGAGCGTAGAAAAACAGCCCATCCTCGGGGCGTTCAAACACGTCGCGCGCGGCCCAGCGGTTCAGGAACTCCATCGTGCCGGGCGCGTCAGCTGCCTGTAGGGCATCGAGCACAGCCCCGACCTGTGCCCGCGAGGGGCGTGCGACCTGCTCTTGCACCGTTTGCAGCACGTCTTGAAGCGACGTTTCAGATTGCGCAGCAACCGATGCAGGGGTCCATAGGGACAGCACAAAAAGGGCAAGCATCGCGAGCAGGGCGTGGCGCGGCATAGTCATGTCTTTCGCAACAAGGAGATCAGGCAGGGGGAATTTTGCCCCCTGCCCTGCATCCTGCTTCAGTAGTTCGATGTAAGCTGCACGCAGCTCTCGGTTGCAGTGTCGAACATACCGCATCCCAGCTCCTGCCAATCGCTGGTCAGCGTTGCACTCTCCTCAAGGAAGGGCGACCATGCCTCGCCCGGCACTTCCTCGGTCTGGCTGATGATGTCGAACTGACCATCAGCCCGAATCTCGCCAATAAGCACTGGTTTCGACAGGTGATGATTGGGGTTCATAACCGCCATGCCACCCGTCAGGTTCGGGAATTCCTGCCCCCACATCGCCTCGCGGACAGCGTCCACATCGGTGGTGCCAGCTTCGGTAACCGCGTTCACCCACATGT
Source organism: Paracoccaceae bacterium (assembly GCA_007694945.1). Lineage (GTDB taxonomy): Bacteria > Pseudomonadota > Alphaproteobacteria > Rhodobacterales > Rhodobacteraceae > Roseinatronobacter. Next base: position 2,131 of record REER01000102.1, read on the forward strand.
TGAAGCCGATATAATGCGCCTCCATCGGGTCGTTGGTCACACGGCTCTCGTCGCCAATGAACTCGTGCCAGGCCGCGATGAACTCGTCATTGGCCTCGGTATCAGCGGACATGAAGTAGTTCCACGCCGCCAGATGGCCGACCAGACGCGACGTGTCGAGGCCCGAGAGTTCTTCCTCACCGACCGAAAACGCCACCACAGGCAGATCGAAACTGTCGATACCCTGCGCGGCCAATTCGGTGTAGAAGCCCACATTGGCATCGCCATTGATGGTCGAGATCACGCCGACCTGCTTGCCAGCGGCGCCCATGGCAACCACATCCGACACGATGGTCGACCAGTCGGAATGACCGAAGGGCGTGTAGTTGACGAAGATATCGTCAGGGTCGATCCCTTTGTCGATCAGATAGGCTTCGAGAATGGCATTTGTGGTGCGCGGATAGACATAATCGGTGCCCAGAAGCGCAAAACTCTCGACACCGAGTTCCTCAAGGAAGTAATCCACCGCTGGAATTGCCTGTTGGTTGGGCGCGGCACCTGTGTAGAACACGTTGCGCGAGCTCTCCTGACCCTCATACTGGACCGGGTAGAACATCAGGCCGTTCAACTCTTCTAGTACGGGCAATACCGCTTTGCGCGCGACCGAGGTCCACGCCCCGAAGATCACATCGACCTCATCCACGGTGATGAGCTGCCGCGTCAGCTCGGCGAAAAGCGGCCAGTCCGAGGCCGGGTCCACAACAACTGCTTCCAGTTCGCAGCCCAGCAGTCCGCCGTTGGCGTTCTGTTGCTCGACCAACATCAGCATCACGTCGCGCAGCGTGGTTTCCGAAATTGCCATGCTCCCTGAGAGCGAATGCAGCACGCCCACTTGGATCGGACAGTTGGCCAGCGCAGGCGTGGCCATGAGCGCCGTGGCAGCGGCAGTTGTCAGCAGGGTTTTCTTGATCATCAGGGCAAGGCTCCTCTGGGTCGCGCCACCCAAAATTGCAACAGGCGGTTTGCGCGCCTATCTCCAGAGGGCAGCAGTCATATGTTGCACATGTCCGGCGGCCAGCATCTGCCAGGATCACGCCGCTGGACATGGTTCTGATATTGCATCAGCAGCATGATTATTCACTTACGCATATGCTTTGGCGAGTCGCCGGGCAGATTGATACGGCCGGAAAGTTCGCAGGTGCAGAGAACTGCCTCATTTTTTCGCAGCCCTTAGATGCTGCGGCGCAGAATTATGCGCTTTTCGGCTGATTTCACACCTCCAAAACCGACACCAGATTGCTGCAACGCAACATCTCTCTTGTCGGAAGATCGTCTGAACTCGAATAGCGCGACAGGATCAACCTGCGCTCGGGCCAAAACATGGAACCGATATAGCGCATCAACACAGGGTAGGAAAATTTTTCCTTTAAATCGTCTATTCTGGCGGTATAGCAGTCTTTTTTTTCCGAATATATTCTTTTCAAAAGTATTTTGTTCTAAACTCGCTGCAAGAAAGGTAATCCCATGCAGCATTTTCCGATCTATCTGAACATGACCAACCGAGATGTCCTGCTGGCAGGCTCAGGCGAGATTGCGCTCGCAAAGCTGCGCCTGCTTGAACGCACGCCTGCGCGGCTAACGCTCTTCGCACCGGACCCCGAACCGGAGCTTGCGGATTTTGCCGCTGAAGTCGGCGTTGCGCTCATGCCCCGCATGCTTGAAGCAAACGATCTGCATAACGCCGCTCTGGTGTACGCCGCGACAGGCGACGCTGCCGAAGATGCACGCATCGCCCTTCTGGCGCGCGCGGCGGGGGTTTTGCTCAACATCGTGGACAATCTCGCCGGCAGCGATTTCATCACGCCAGCGATTGTGGACCGTGCGCCAGTGACAGTATCAATCGGCACCGAAGGTGCCGCCCCTGTTCTTGCGCGTGCGATCAAGTCCGAGCTGGAAGAGCGCCTGCCAGAGTCGCTCGGCACCCTCGCGCGGGTCGGCAAGAGCGCCCGAGAGGCCGTCGAGGCGCTGCCCCAAGGGCGCGCGCGCCGCGATTTCTGGGCCGAGTATTACTTCGAGACCGGCCCTCACGCGCTCGAGACCACAGGTGCAGACGGGCTTGGCGATGCGCTGCATACGCTATTGCAGCAGCATCTCTCCCAAGCTCCGGAGGCCGGGCGTGTCGATCTGGTCGGCGCAGGCCCCGGTGCGGCCGACCTGATGACCCTGCGCGCACGCAAGCTGCTCGATCAGGCGGATGTGGTCATCCATGACGGGCTGGTGACGCAGTCGATCCTCGAGCTTGCGCGGCGCGAAGCGCTGTTCGTCGCCGTTGGCAAGCAAGGCTTCGGCCCCTCGACACCACAGAAACGGATCAACGAGTTGATGGTCGCGCATGCGCGCGCTGGCGCGCGCGTCGTGCGCTTGAAGGGGGGCGATCCGAGCATCTTTGGGCGGCTGGATGAAGAGACCAAGGCGCTGAGCGCCGCCGGGATCGAATGGGCCGTCACCCCCGGCATCACGGCGGCAAGCGCCGCCGCTGCCAGCATCGGCACCAGCCTGACAAAGCGCGGGCGTAACCAGGCGCTGCAACTGCTGACTGCGCATGATGTGGAAGGGTTGGCCGAACAGGACTGGAAGACCCTCGCCCTTCCGGACTCCGTTGCGGCGGTCTATATGGGCAAACGCGCCGCGCGCTTTCTGCAGGGCCGCCTGCTGATGCACGGCGCGGACCCGGCCACGCCGGTGACAGTGATCGCCAATGCAAGCTGCCCCGACCAGCGCATCCTGCCGCTGACGCTCGATTCGCTGGCCACCGATTTGACCGAGGCCGTGATCGAGGGACCCGCGATTCTGCTTCTGGGCCTCACGCCTGGCGCTGCGCGCGCGGAACTGCCGCAGCTTCTGGCGGAGTTGGGCTGATGCGCATAGGGCTTGTCATCACCGCCAATGCGCTGCTGGAGGGTGATGTCGTCTGGCTGACCGCATCCGGTGGACTGACCCGTGATCTCGCAGAAGCGCTGGTCTTTACCGACCGCGCCGAGGCCGAGAACGCGCTGGCACAAGCCAGCGCGCGCACAGCCGAGATTGTGGGTGCCTATCTGGCCGATGTCCGGCTTACGGCCGATGGCGCCGTGCCCGCCCATTTCCGCGAAACCTTCCGCACCCGCGGGCCGTCCAATTATCGCCATGGCAAGCAGTCCCAAACAGGAGCCGAGCCTCATGTATCGCTATTCTGAATTCGACCACGCCTTCGTGGCCGAGCGCAATCGCCAGTTTCGCGCACAGGTCGCCCGACGCATTGATGGCAGCCTGACCGAGGAGGAGTTCCGCCCGCTGCGGCTGATGAACGGGCTCTATCTGCAGCTTCACGCCTATATGTTGCGCGTAGCCATCCCCTATGGCACGCTGAGCGTTCCGCAATTGCGCAAGCTCGCCGAGATCTCCGAACGCTGGGACAAGGGCTATGGGCATTTTACCACGCGGCAGAACATCCAGTTCAACTGGCCGAAATTGCCCGATGTGCCCGACATGCTCGATGCACTGGCCGAAGTCGGGCTGCACGCCATCCAGACCAGCGGCAACACGATCCGCAATGTGACCTCCGACCATTTCGCCGGCGCCGCTGCCGATGAGATCGAAGACCCGCGGCCCTATGCCGAGCTCATCCGGCAATGGTCCACCGACCACCCCGAATTCCAGTTCCTGCCGCGCAAGTTCAAGATCGCGATCACGGGCAGCCCGAATGACCGCGTGGTAACGCGCGCGCATGATATCGGGTTGCGCATGGTCACACGCGATGGCGTGCCAAGGTTTGAGGTGATTGTCGGCGGTGGCCTCGGGCGCACGCCCATGATCGGGCAGGTGATCCGCGATTTCCTACCGGTCGCGGACCTGCTGCCCTATCTGGAAGCAATTGTCGCAACCTATAACCTGCTGGGGCGGCGCGATAACAAATACAAGGCACGGATCAAGATCACCGTGCATGAGACCGGAATCGACACCATCCGCGGGATGGTCGAGGCACGCTTTGCCGAAATCGCACGCGAATTCGACCGCGCCGCGACCGAGGCCGCGCTCGCGGAGCTGCGCGCCATGTTCGCCGCGCGTGATCTGCCCTCTCGGGGGCGCGCCCTTTTCGAGGCTGCGCATGGCAGGGACCCCATCTTCCGCGCCTGGGCCGATACGAACCTCACGCCGCATCGCGCCCCCGGCCATGCCATCGTCTCGATCAGCCTCAAGGCCCATGGCCAGACCCCGGGCGATGCCACCGCTGCGCAGATGCGGGCGGTTGCCTATCTGGCAGAGCGCTATAGCCAGGGCGAAATTCGCGTCAGCCACATGCAGAACCTCGTCCTGCCGCATGTCGCGCTCGATGACCTGCCTGCACTGCATGCGGTCCTGCGGGAGCACGGCCTCGCCACCGCCAATATCGGGCTGGCGAGCGACATCATCGCCTGCCCCGGCATGGATTACTGCGCGCTCGCCACCGCGCGCTCGATCCCGGTCGCACAGCAGATCGCGGGGCTGGTCGGCGCGCTCGATATCGAGCAGGAGCTTGGCCCGGTGCAGATCAAGATCTCGGGCTGCATCAATGCCTGCGGGCACCATCATGTCGGCGATATAGGCATTCTGGGGCTCGACCGGGCGGGGGTCGAGAATTATCAGATCACGCTCGGCGGCAGTGCCTCGGAGAATGCGCGCATCGGCGCCCGCATGGGACCGGGCTTTGCTTATGACCAGATCGTGCCGGCCATCGAGCGGCTGCTCTCTGCCTATCTCGACCTGCGGCTGGAGCCTGCCGAGACTTTCGCACTGGCCGTCCAGCGGTTGGGCCTGGCCCCTTTCAAGACCGCACTTTACGAGACGGAGGCACAGGATGCCGCGTGACCTGAACCAGCTGTACGACCTCGACCGGCTCAACGCCCGGTTCGGGAATGACCCGGCGGGCGCGATTCTCTATGCGGCCAATGGGCCGCTGGGGCCGGTCGCGCTGGTCTCGAGCTTCGGGGCTGAGTCTGCGGTGCTCTTGCACATGGTAGCGCAGATTGACCGCAGCCTGCCGGTCATTTTCATCGACACGCTGCTCTTGTTCCCCGAGACCATCGCGTATCATGAAGACCTCATCGCGCATTTCGGCCTGAGTGATGTGCGCCGGACCGAGCCTGACCGGGTGGAGCTGTTTCTGCAGGACTCCGAAGTCGCGCTTAACGTCTCGGACCCGGATGCCTGCTGCCAGTTGCGCAAGGCGCGCCCGCTGGAGCGCGCGCTGGCGCCGTTTGAGAGCTGGATCAGCGGGCGCAAGCGTTTCCAGAGCGGGGTGCGCGCGCGTCTCAAGGTCTTCGAGTTCGAGCCGCTGACCGGCAGGGTCAAGATCAACCCGCTCGCGGGCAGCAGCGCTGAGGATCTGCGCGCCTATATGGACCGCCACGACCTGCCACGCCACCCGCTGGTGGCGCAAGGTTATCCGTCCATCGGCTGCACACCCTGCACCAGTGCAGTAAAGCCAGGCGAAGATGCCCGCGCCGGGCGCTGGCGCGGGCAGGCAAAGACCGAATGCGGCATCCATATCGCCAAGCGGCAGACCATGCAGAGGGCATCATGAGCGTGATCGTTACCGATGCGGGCTTCGCCCCGGACAAGGCAACGGACTGGCACGACCTCGCCCCCGATACACCGCCCAAGGAAATGGCCCGGATCACGCGGGAGGCTGGCGCGATCCGCATCGCCTTCCCGAACTTTGCAGATGGACGCGGTTTCACGCTCGCGGCGAGTCTGCGGCGCGCGGGGTTCACAGGGCGGCTGCGCGCTGCAGGGCATGTGCTGGCCGATCAATACGCCATGGCGCGGCGGGCAGGTTTTGACGAGGTCGAGATTTCCCACGCACTGGCTGCCCGCCAGCCCGAGGCGCAATGGCTCGCACGCGCGGACTGGCGCGCGCATGACTATCGTGCGCGGCTGCGGCGAAGGGCCTGAACCGGCGCACTGATTGCCCCTGACGCTCGGCATGATATAGCCCCGACCATCCGCACCGCACTGATGGCCCGAAACAATGCCCGCTAGACCGCTCCTGATCCGTCTCTATCTGGCGCTATCGCTGCTCCTGCCTCCTGTCTGGGCGCTGGCGCTTCATCTGCGCGCTCGCAACGGCAAAGAGGACCCTAGGCGCGTTGCCGAGAAATGGGGCCATCCTGCTGTGCCAAGACCCGAAGGAGAAGTCGTCTGGCTGCATGGGGTCAGTGTGGGCGAGACAGCAGTACTGCTCACTCTGCTAGAACGGCTGAGCGCTGCGCGACCGCAGACGCATTTCCTGCTGACCTCGATCACCCGCGCATCTGCTGAGGCCCTGGGCAAGCGAACTCTGCCCTCGCGCGTCTTGCACCATTACGCGCCGATGGATTGCCCCAACCCGGTGCGGCGCTTTCTTGACCATTGGCGGCCTGATCTGTTCGTGCTCTCGGAGATGGACCTCTGGCCGCGCCTCCTGTCCGAGACCCATGCACGGGGCATCCCGATGCTGATGCTCAACGCCCATGTCACCGTCCGACGCCACCGTCGTCGGAGCCGCTTTGCCCGTGCAAATGGATGGTTGATGGACCTGTTCGACGAAATCCATGTGCAGGATGCGCGCTCACGCGAGCTTTTCCTCGATCTGGGCGCGCGGCCCGAGAAGATGCGGGTCACGGGACTGCTTAAGGCCGCCTCCAGCCCACCCCCCGACCGACCCGAACTGCGAGAAGCTCTCGCACCGCTGATCACCGCGCGGCCACGCTGGCTTGCGGCCTCAACTCGCGATGTGGAGGAGCCGCAGATCTTCGCAGCCCATGCACGGGCAATGGAGTCGTGCCCCGAGTTGATGCTTATCATAGCGCCCCGGCAGATTGCGCTGGCAGATGGAACAGAAACCGCTGCCCGCGCTCATTTCCGGGGCGCGCGCATTGCCCGCCGCTCGCGCGGAGACGCGATCACGTCAGAGACCTGCGTCTATATCGCCGACACTCTGGGCGATATGGGCCTCTGGTTACGCATGGTGCCTGTTGCCTACACCGGCAACTCGCTGCCCGTGCATGGGATGACTCTGACCGGCAAAAACCCGTTCGAGGCCGCCGCCCTTGGCGTGATGATCCTGCATGGCCCCAATATCGGTAATTTTCGCGAAGCCTATGCCCGGCTTCAGGCCGAAGGCGGTGCACTCGAAGTAGCCGATGCCGAAGCCCTCGCCCGGGCAGTCGCCGCGGCACAGGATGCGGTTTTCCGCGCGCCCTACGTCGCGGGCGCAGAGCGCGTTCAAGCCGACATGATGGCCCCACTCGAGCATGCCTTTGCCGCCATAACCGCGCGGCTTGATCGGCGAAAATGATTCTGCCCGCAACCGCGCAGTTTGCGCGAGGTCAATTTCCTTCACCGCCAATTTGCGCTAAGCAAGCCCGAACCGAGTGCAACATCGGAAAGGATGAGCTCCATGGAGAAACTTCGTGTCTACATTGGCTGGGACTCGCGCGAGGATATCGCCTATCAGGTCGCGAAGCAGTCACTTGAAAAACACGCGACGATACCTGTTGAGGTGATCCCCCTCAAGCTGCAGGATCTGGTTGCGCAGGGCCTCTATACCCGCGAGATTGACCCGCTCGCCTCCACCGAATTCACCTACTCACGCTTTCTCGTACCACATCTGGCGGGCTATGAGGGCTGGGCGATCTTTGTGGATTGCGATTTTCTGTTCTTCGGTGATGTGGCCGAACTTCAGCAATACATGGACCCGAAATATGCGGTCCTGTGCGTGCAGCATGACTACAAGCCCAAGGAAACTACCAAGATGGACGGCGTGCCGCAATCGGCCTATCCGCGCAAGAACTGGTCGTCCTTCATGCTGATGAACTGCGCTCATCCTTCGACGAAACAGCTCACGCCCGAAGTCGTGAACCGCGAGAGCGGCGCCTATCTGCACCGCATGCAATGGGCACAGGATGACGAGATCGGCGCCCTGCCCACTGGCTGGAACTGGCTCGAAGGCTGGTATGACAAGCCTGCCGAGGGCTACCCGCAGGCCGTCCACCACACCCGCGGCGGCCCGTGGTTCAAGGAATGGCAGGAGGTCGATTACGCCGCCGAGTGGCTGGCCGAAGCGGCCGAGTATGAGGCGAAGGTCAAGGCAGCGGAATGATCACCGGGCGGGCGGCCTTTGGGGCCGCCCGTCACGATAAAGGCTCGGGGAATTCTGTGTCATAACCCAGCGCGCGGAAATCTTCGGCATAGAGTCTGCGAACAATCGCAGCGCGCTCGGGTGTGTAGAATTGCGCGAGTTTGCTGCTTGATTTCGTCTCTTTCGCACGGTCGGACGGATAGAGTTCCTTCAAGGCATCCGGCGGAAGCGTCAGACCACGGCTCTCCAACAGATTGCGCAGTCCCTCGCGGTAGGTTTCAAAGCGGATCACCGTGTCATATTTCTCGAGCGGCAACATCATGAGCTTTGTCTGCAGGTCCCAATGCGCATCACGCTTGAGGCCACCGTCTTCGAGCCAGCGCAAGAACTGCCCGAACCCTTCGGGCGTCAACTCGAAATGCCCGTGCTTGCGCTTGTAGCGTTCGGAGCGAAACTTGTCGAGGAAGGCAGAAAGCACGCGTGAATAGGGATTACGGATGATGATGAAGAGGTGCATTTCGTCAAGGCGGTGCCACTCTTCCCGGTCAAGATCGAAATAGCGCAGTGCATTCCATTTAGCGTAATTGCGTGTCTCTACTGACTTGATTTGCAATTCGCGTAGCAAGATCACGGTCGAGGTGTTGGCGTTCTTCTTGATGCGGTTATACGCAAGACCGAGTTCCGGGAACACGACAATCCGACTGATTGCGCGCAGGTTCACTGAGCCATATCGCGCCTTGAGTTGCCGAACGCTCGCGGGTCCATTCCAAACCATTCTCAAGATGCGGCCCAGTTTCCTGATAGCCGAAAGAGCCTTGTTCATCCTGCCCCTCTTGGTCAACCAATGCACCTTGCGTTCGCGGTGCTCAGCCGACACCCAAGGCTCTGAACAACCGTTTCCGAATCCGGCTGCGATAAACCCGGGAAAGCCCCGGCACAAGGCCTGTCAGGACGCGCCAGTGCATATCTCCCCCGAACCCATCCACAACGACCAGCCCCCGTTCCGGCTGGCCTGAGATGACGATATTTTCGATAGACAGGTCGGATGCCATCATCCCGGCTCGTTCGATCTGACCCAAAAGGAGGTCGAGCATCTCGACAACTTCTGTTTCCTGTAATCCGTTGTCACGCCAACTTGAGAGTGCCGGTGCCAGTGCTGTGCCGTGAAGACAGATTTTTTCGACGACCTGTCCTGGTCCGTATGAGGTATCCACAAAGCCGAAATGTCGGGGCAGGAACTCCGGCAATTTCTCATTCCGCGCAAGCAATGCCAGATATTCTTCAAGTTCAACGAACGTCCCGCGCAGCGCCTTGTAGCGTCGACGCGAGGGGCGCAGCACGCGCTTCTTTAGCGTGCGCGCCCGCTTTTCAGGCGAAATCACCTTGATCAGGCGGCCTGGTTTGTGAGGATGATCATAGATGAGACGGGATCGACCTCCGGCCAGCGGAGAGTATTTCCCCAGATCAATTTGCTCTGCTGGCTCAGTGGTGGATGGGATCGCTTCAGATGACATGCGAGCCTATGGTGCCTGCGTTTTGACCAAGGCATCCACAGTCTTCAGCCCCTCAAGCAACCCCGCCATCTGCGAAAGCGGCACCATGTTCGGCCCGTCGGACGGCGCGTTATCCGGGTCTTCATGCGTCTCGATGAACAGTCCGGCGCAGCCCACCGCCAGCGCTGCGCGAGCGAGCGGTGGAACAAACTCGCGCTGTCCGCCGGAACTGCTGCCCTGCCCCCCGGGTTGCTGCACCGAATGCGTGGCATCGAAGATCACGGGATAGCCCGTCTGCGCCATGATCGGCAGGGCACGAAAATCCGAGACCAGCGTATTGTACCCAAAGGAAGTGCCGCGTTCGCAGAGCAAGATCTGCCGGTTGCCGGTAGATGCCACTTTCCCGGCGACATGCACCATGTCCCAGGGCGCAAGAAACTGGCCCTTCTTGATGTTGATCACCCGCCCCGTGGCCCCCGCCGCAAGCAGCAGGTCGGTCTGACGGCAGAGAAAGGCCGGGATCTGCAGCACATCGCAGACTTCGGCCGCAGGGGCGCAATGGCCGGGCTCGTGCACATCGGTCAGCACCGGACAGCCGAATTCATCGCGCAGGGCGGCCAGTACTTCGAGCCCCTTTTCCATCCCCAGCCCCCGCTTGCCCGACAGGCTGGATCGGTTGGCCTTGTCATAGCTGGCCTTGAAGATGAAGGGGATGCCGAGAAGCGCGCAAGTCTCGGCCAGCGACCCCGCGATCTGGCGCGCATGGTCGAGCGATTCCATCTGGCAGGGGCCTGAAATGAGCGCGAAAGGCCGGTCATTGCCGATCTCGAAGCCCGCAAGCGCGACGCTCATGCCATCCCCTCCTGCGCGAGAACGGCCTCGATACGGGGCACATCCGCGGGGTTGTTCAGTTCCCAGAATTCACGACCCCTTGCCTCGACCTCGACACAGGTGACCGGGATGCCGTTGTAAAGAAAGCGCAATTGTTCCAGCCCCTCCAATTCTTCCAACGCGCAAGGCCCTGCTGCCACGTAGTGCGCAAGAGCGTCGGACGTGTATGCATAGACGCCGACATGGTGAAAGGCCGGAACAGTTTCGCCCGTCCGATAGCTGCGACCGGTATAGGGCAACACTTCCTTGGAGAAATAGAGCGCGTGGCCTCGTGCATCCATCACGGCTGTCGTCCCACCCACCAGCCCGTTGCGGCGGTCCTCGACGAAACGGGCATGGGTCTCGGGCGTCAAGCGCAAGATGGGTGTTGCCATCTCGGCACCCGCGCGCATCGCGCTCACCAGCGCCTCGACAAACCAAGCCGGTGTCAGTGGCGCATCACCCTGCAGGTTCACGACCACTTCGGGTGCAATCGCCAGCCGCGCGATAGCATCGGCGCAGCGCTCAGTGCCATTGGCGCAATCCTCGGCGGTCATCACGACGTCGGCGCCAAACCCTTCCGCCGCCTTGCGGATCCGGTCATCATCGGTTGCGACAAAGACAGCATCGACCCCCTCCACTTCCTGCGCTGCGCGCCAGCTCCGCTCGATCAAGCTGCGACACTTGCCTGTGGCACCTGACAGCCTCACCAACGGCTTGCCCGGATAGCGGCTGGAGGCATAGCGCGCGGGAATGATGATCACGGTCTGCATCAAATCACCCCGGCACGCAGGCAGTCATGCAAGCGAATCATACCGAGAACATGCCGCGCATCGTCAATCACGCAGAGCGCATTGATCTTGTTACCATTCATCATTGCAACCGCCTCGGATACCAGCGCATCCGGGCCGATGGTCTTGGGGCTTCGCGTCGCGACATCGCCTGCGACCTTGCTCATCAGCCCCTCCATATTGCGCCGCAGATCCCCATCGGTGATGACCCCTGCAAGGCGCCCGTCATTAACCATGATCGCGACACCATAACCGGTGCCGGTCATGCGCATAAGGACTTCGTCCATGGGTGAAACCTCGGTTACAAGTGGAAGCGCATCGCCTTGGTACATCAGTTCACCCACGCGTAGGAACTGCGCGCCCAGTTTGCCGCCGGGATGGAACAGGTGAAAGCGTGCCGGGTCAAAGCCCTTGGCGCGCATCACGGCCACCGCCAGCGCATCACCCAGTCCGAGCGTCAGCGTGGTCGAGGTTGTTGGTGCCATACCGATGGCACAGACCTCGGGCGCATCTGGCAAGATCAGCGCCACATCGGATTTCTGCGCCAGCGTGCTTTCGGGGTTGCCCGTGATCGAGATCAGGGCCACGCCAAAACGACGCGTGTAGGAGATCAGGTCGCTGAGCTCGCTCGTTTCGCCCGACTTCGATAGAAGGAGGCACACGTCATCGGGTGTGATCATGCCCAGATCACCGTGGCTTGCCTCGGCGGCATGCACAAAATGCGCAGGCGTCCCGGTTGAAGCAAAGGTGGCCGCAATCTTGCGCCCAACATGGCCGGACTTGCCGATTCCCGCCACGATCAACCGCCCACGCGTAGCGAGGATCATGTCGACCGCCTGCACGAAGCGCGCATCAAGCCCCTCGGCCAGACGCGAGAGTGCGGTCGCTTCCGCGCGCAGTACGTCTCGGCCATCTTCAAGCGCAGAATCCGTCGTCATGGCAGAGGCGGGCAGAGTCATGGAAAGCGCCTTTCTAGGCTGGTAATCGTGCAGGGTGGCTACCGTAGGACAGACGCGAAAGTCAACTGGCGCTGCGGGCCAGCCCCATGCGCTGATAGACCCAGCCCATCACCGCAGGGGTCAAATACATCGGGATCTGATAGAGCCCTATGAACAGGAAAAATTCGCTCACCATCCCAATCGGCAGCACACCAAGGAACAGCGCGACATTACGATTGCCAGCAGCCTGGCTGAGCGCCGCGGCCTCGGACATGGGTAGGTGGCGGCGGAGGGCGAAGAGCAACGCCGCCTGCATGCCGAAGCCAAGCCCCAGCGCCAGCGCGAGCACCCCCCAGCCCTCCAGCCCCGAGACGAGCGCCGGACCCACCGCTCCCATCAGCGCAATCACAATCGCCGCAAGCAGAAGAGTCGCGCAGCCGTCGATTACCCGCAGGCTCCGCGCATTGCCCCCGACGATCCCGCGCGCGCGCAGCCAAAGCCCCAGAACTCCAGCGAGCGCGATCAGCACGAGCAGACGGGCGGCGATGGCCAGTACCTCTAGCGTGGCACCAAGTCCGGGCATGAGCAGAAAGACAGGCAGCACCGTCACCGGCAGCAGCGCCGTACCGAGGACGAGCTGGCGCAGCGCAACAGCGCCCGAAGCGCCCGACAGGATGGCGAGATTCGGGCTGCCCGTGATCGGAGCCGCTGCCAGCACCAGCACGACGCCCACCAGCAAAGCCCCATCCAGCCCGAGCCCGCGTGCACCCAGCACGACCACAACCGGCACCACAAGCTGCAACGCCAGCACCATGACCAAGCCCTGCCGCCAGCCGTGTAACCCTGCACGCAGACCCTCGGGGCCCAACCGCAAGACGGCCAGAAACAAGAGCGTGGCAACGATCGGGGCGACCGCCCATTGCAGCGCCACAGCCATCTGCGGTGCGACCAGCCCGGTCAGAATGCCCAGCGCCAGCCCCCAGAGCAGGACATGTCGCGCACGCTGAGCCAGATAATCAAGGACGGCAAAGAGCATTGGGCCTCTCTTTCCTAGCCACCCGAATCTAAAGTTCGTCGCATAGGTTCTGCTGGGTCCGCTGGCAGAACCGC
>REER01000006.1 GCA_007694945.1 Paracoccaceae bacterium
AGGGCGGAAAGTTCGACCGGCTCCATCATATCCTCCGAAACTGGCTCTTTTGCAGGGCCATTATCTGTCCAATAAACGGCGCACAGAAAGCAGGAGTCCGCCATGCAACCGCGCTACACCCGTGTCCGCCATGCCAAACGGGCCCATTACGATCAGGAAGCGATCCATGCCGTGCTCGATGCCGGGCTGGTAGCGCATGTGGGGTTCATGGCAGAGGGCCGACCGATGGTCATGCCGATGGTCTATGGCAGGATCGGTGACGTGGTTTATCTGCATGGGTCTTCGAAAACGCGGGTGATGACGCTTGCAGAGGGGGCCGCGCTGTGCCTGGCCGTGACACTGGTGGATGCACTGGTGCTGGCCCGCTCGGGCTTCAATCACTCCATGAATTATCGCTCGGTGGTCCTGCATGGGCGTGGGCGGTGTGTGACCGACGCGAGCGAAAGCCTGGCTGCCCTGACCGCCATCACCGACCACGCCCTGCCGGGCCGCACCGCCGAGTTGCGCGCAGCCACGGCGCAGGAAATCAAGGCCACCGGCGTGATCGCGCTGGAAGTAGAGGCCGCAAGCGCCAAGTCGCGCAGTGGCCCGCCCGGGGACGATGCCGAAGACATCGCCGCCGGCGGTTGGGCCGGGCTTCTGCCGCTGGCCATGGTGGCGGGCGCACCCGTTCCCGATATCCATTGTGCGACGGAGAACGCACACCCGGCCTCGTTGGCCGCAGCGCGGCGGCGTTTGGCAACCTGAAGGCGCGCAGGCCCCTCGCAGTGGTATGGCGCGGTCTGACGCGCCTGTGCGCACGCGCGAAATGCCAGGATCATGGTGGGCAGTATGACGCATCACGGCGGCTCAGGCTGTGCGCGCTGTCAGAATGCCCGCGCCGATCAGCGCGCCGCCGCCCAGCCGGTCCATCACCCGGACCGCGCGCGGCGAAGCAACAGTCTGGCGCGCGCGCCCCGAGCGCCGCCCATGCCACCGCGTTGACAAACGCGACTGCCACGAAGCGCGCCACCAGCACCGCTGACTGGATCGCGAAGTCACCTGCAGGGTCGATGAATCGCGGCAAAAAGCCGACGAAGAACACAAGGCACTTGAGATTGAATGCTGTGAGCAGCGCGGCCGACGTTGCAAGCAATGCGCGTGCCAGCGGCTGCGACAGCACCACAAGGATTGTAGGGCCGGGGATCATGACAAGGATCACCGCGGCGAGCAGGAAGGCCACCCAGATTTCCAGAGACATGCGTTCAATTTCCTTCGCCGGGCGGCAGCTTGCCACCAGTCGGGTAAGTGACGGGAAGTGACAGGGTACCGCGCAGCACCGTGACAGCGTAACCTGTGAGCCAGACGCGATCGCCCGCGAATTGGCAGTCGAGTATGCCGCCCCGGGCAGATAACTGACGCGCGTGAAGCGTTCCGCGCCCCAGCCGAGCGGCCCAGAACGGGACCAGCGTGGCATGGGTTGACCCTGTGACCGGATCCTCGGGGATCCCTGCGCCAGGCGCGAAGTAGCGCGACACGAAGTCAACTCCGCCCACACCGGGCGCTGTGATGCAAAGGCCGGTCGCGCCGAGAGCCGCCAGCTGGCCCATATTCGGGGCGAAGCCCCGAACGGCCTCCTGCCCGTCGAGCAGGCAGAACAGGTTCTCGAAATTACGAAAGACCATGCAGGGCGTCCTCACGAATAGCCCCGTCAACGCCGTGGGCAGCGCGGTCACCGGCTCGGGTGGCAGCGCCGGGATGTCCAGCCGCAATGCCGCGCCATCACGCGTTACCCTCAGCACGCCGACGCGAGTGTGAAACTCCATCGGCCCCACGGCTCCATACTCGCTTGCGAGCAAATGGGCCGCAGCCAGTGTGGCATGGCCGCAGAAATCGACCTCATGCAGCGGCGCGAACCAGCGCAGGTCCCAGCCAGTGACGGGACGCGGCCGAATGAAGGCGGTCTCCGAGAGGTTCATCTCCGCTGCGATGGATTGCATCAGGCTGTCCTCGGGCCATTGCGGCACGGGCACGACAGCCGCCGGGTTTCCCGCAAAAGGCTGGTCGGTGAAGGCATCGACCACGAAAACCGATAGATCAACCTTGTCAGGCATCCTTACCTCCATGAGATGGCGCGTGCAGTACCTCGGCCAGAAACTCGACAAAGGCCGTTATCCGGGGTGGCGGCTTCGGGCCGGGCAGTGTCAGCGCGTGGATCGGCACCGCTTCTGACCGATGCCGATCCGTCAGAACCGCCTTGAGCGTTCCGTCCCGAAGCGCTTCGGCCACCACAAAGTCGGCCAGGCGCACCAGACCCGCGCCATGAATGGCCATGGCGCGCAGCATCACGGCGCTGTCGGCGCAGAGCCTCTGGTTGACGGTCACATCACCACTATCGAAGGCCCAGCGCGCCAACCCTTCATGTCCCAGAATTCCCAGACAGGTGTGCCGCTTCAGATCGGAAGGTTGGGTCGGCGTACCGAAACGGCCCAGATAGGCCGGGCTGGCGCAGATCACCCGAGGCGCCGAACCGATGCGCCGCATCCGCAAAGCAGAGTCCGAGAGCGGGCCGGTGCGAATCGCCACATCAATGCGCTCGGCCAGCAGGTCCACCCGGCGGTCCGAAACATTGAGATCGAGGTCTATTTCCGGAAAGCGCGCGGCGAAGCGGGTCAGGTTGGGGGCCAGAACGAATTGCGCCAACGCGGTGGTGATGGACACGCGCAGGCGTCCTGCGGGGCGCGCCCGGCCCTGCGTCAATTCGGCCTCCAGCCCCGCAAGTGCCTCGATCACGGCCTCGCCCTCCGCCAGCATGGCCTCGCCTTCGGGAGTTGGTGCAAGGCGGCGCGTGCTGCGTGTCAGCAGCCGAACACCGAGCTTGTCCTCGATGCGCGAAACTGCGCGCGAGACTGCCGAGGGCGTTAGGCCCAGCGGCTCGGCTGCACCGGCAAAGCTGCCTGCGACCATGACATCCCTCAGCATGAGGAT
>REER01000007.1 GCA_007694945.1 Paracoccaceae bacterium
CGGTGGTCGAAACCCAGAAGGGGGCCATCGAGATCGAGATCTTCGAGGCGGGCGAGGTGGCGGAACTGATCGCCGAACCGGGCCAGACCCTGCCAGTGGGGGCGCCACTCGCACGGATCCGCAAGCCGGGCGAGGTAGAGGAAGACCCGCCCGAACCGGCGCCGAAGGCGGCGGCGACCGCACCGGAACCCGCTGCTCCCGTGACGCCGCCTGCGCCAGAAAGCGCCCCCTCGGTGCCCCGCCCACCCGCCCATGGCGCTTCGGGGGCGCTTCCGGGCGCCAAGGCGCCGGGCGGGGTTGCTTCAATGAGCGGGGTCGCCTCGCCTGCTGCCAAGGCGCGCGCGGAGGAGGCGGGGGTTGAACTGGCCGAGGTCACAGGCTCCGGCCCCGGCGGGGCGGTGCTGCTGGCGGATGTGGAGGCGCATCTTAACGAGGCCCCGGCGCCCGCGAAGCCCCCAGAGACACTTGCCGAAAAGCCCGCTGCGAGAGGCAAGCCCGGCCTGGACATGACCGAGATGCGCCGCGCCATCGCCGCCGCCATGTCCCGCGCGAAACGCGAGATCCCGCATTACTACCTCTCGCACCGGATCGACCTGCAGGCTGCGCAGGACTGGCTGACCCGCACCAACGCCGAACGCCCCCCCGACCAGCGGCTCCTGATGGGCGCGCTACTGATCCGCGCCACGGTGCGCGCGCTGGCGAAGGCGCCGGAACTCAACGGCCGCTTCGAGGGCGGCGATTACGCACCATCCGAGACCACCAACTGCGGCATGGCGGTGGCCATGCGCGGCGGCGGGCTGATCGCACCCGCGATCATGGATGCGCGCGAGAAGGGACTTGATGACATCATGGCTGCGATGCGCGATCTGGTCGCCCGCACCCGCGCCGGGCGGCTCAGGAACAGCGAGGTGACGCAGGGCACGCTGACTATTTCCAGCCTGGGCGAGAATGGCGTCGATGCGCTTTATGGCGTCATCTATCCGCCGCAGGTGGCGCTGGTGGGGTTCGGCAGCCCGCGCCCGGAACCTGTGGCACAGGACGGCACCGTGGCCGCGCGGGTCTGCGTCACCGCCACGCTGGCCGCCGATCACCGCGTCAGCGATGGCCGCCGCGGCGCCACATTCCTTGCCGAAATCGACCGACTGCTGCAGGAGCCAGAGACACTATGACCCCAGACGACATTCGCGCTGCCTTCCTTGAAGACCTGACCTCGGTCGCCCCGGACATCGACCCCGATACGGTGGATGATGACGAGCATATGCAGGACGATCTGGGGCTCGACTCGATGGATTTCCTGAACCTTGTCAGCGCGCTGCACAAACGCTTCGGTCTGCCGATCCCGGAAGCGGACTACCCCGAATTGGCGACCACCACCCGCGCCGTGCGCTATCTCGGAAAAGCGATGGCGGGCTAACGCATGCGCCTGTCGCACGCGATAACAAAGGCGCTGACCGGGCTTTGGCTAACGGTGGTAATGCTGGTCACCAGCCTTGCCCCGGCAAAGGCCGAAGCTCCAGACATAAATGGCCCGGTGCTGCATGTGTTCTGGAGCCTGACCTGTCCAGTCTGCATCCGCCAGAAACCATGGATCGACGGGCTGGAGGCCCGTTTTCCGGGGTTGCAGGTCGAGTTGATGGAGTTGTCACGCTCGGACCGCCACCATGCACTGTTTGACCAGATGGCCGCCGAACGCGGCATCCGCGCCGAATTCGTGCCCACGCTCATGCTTGGCAACCGCGCCTGGGTGGGGGACACGCCGGCCCAGCGCACCGGGATCGAGGCGGCGATCAGCGCCGCGTTGATGGGGGCCGCGCTTCCCCCCGACGATGCCCTACGCCTCCCCTTCCTGGGCGAGGTCAATACGGAGTCGGCCTCGCTCGCCGGGCTGACGGCGCTTATCGCCTTCGTCGATGGGTTCAACCCATGCTCGCTCTGGGTGCTGACACTGCTGTTGGGGATGGTCATCGCTTCAGGCTCACGCAAGCGTGTGGCGGTGGTGGGGGTCAGCTTCCTGCTTACAACGGCGCTGCTCTATGGTGCCTTCATCGCCGGGCTGTTCAGCGTCATGGCGTGGGCCTTTGCGCTGCCATGGGTGCGTTGGGTAGTGGCAGTCTTTGCACTGGGCTTCGGGCTGGTCAGCATCAAGGATTACTTCTGGCACGGGCGCGGGATCAGCTTTTCCATCCCCGAGGGGCAGAAACCCGGCATCTATACCCGCCTCCGCCAGCTGCGGCAGGAAGACCTGAGCACACCTGCGCTGATTGCCGCAACTGTGGCAATGGCGGCAGGAATCGCGCTGGTCGAGTTGCCGTGCACGGTAGGCTTCCCAGTGGTCTGGTCCGGCATCCTCGCCGACCGTGGCCTGACCACAGGTGCAGCATTCTGGGGGCTGCTCGCGCTTTACGTGCTGATCTATCTCGGTGTCGAACTGGCAATATTCGCCGTGGCTGTCACTGGCATGAGCCTGGGCCGCATGGGCGAACGTCATGGCCGCGCGCTGAAGCTGATCGGCGGCATGGTAATGGTAGCGCTGGCCGGAGCACTGGCACTGCGCCCGACGCTCATGGAAGACCTCACCGGCTCACTGCTGCTGTTCGGTGGGGCACTTGGTGCGGCTTTGGCCGTGTTGCTGCTTCATGGTCGCGCGCGGCTGGGCACCTGAAGGCGGCACATCGAGGGGCGGTTGGGCCACACTGATGCGGCGCTTACTGCTCGCTACAGTCGAACAATCCGGCGCGCCCTTTGCGACTAGTGTTCCTAGTCTGACACTTCCTACCTGTTTCCCCTGATTTCATCCAGCGCGTCGAGCGCGCTGCGTTCGCTGCCGAGGATGTCTTCGGCGCTCTTGGTCCACCTGAAGGGCTTGGGCTTTTCGTTGTGCTGCGCGAGATAGTCAAAAATCGCAGTCTCCAGATCATCGACGCTGGAGTAGCTGCCGCGCCGGATGCGCTTTGTGGTGA
>REER01000104.1 GCA_007694945.1 Paracoccaceae bacterium
AAGATCTGGCCGAGTTCCTCGACCACTTTCTCTTTTTGGGCTCTATCCACAGGGTCTCTCCAATTATCAGAGGGTTTCCCCTCCGGCTCGTTTTGTCAGGCGACGAGCGCCTGAGCGAATGTCCAAACGGGCATTTTCCAATATCGCCCGAGGAAAACCCCGGAGAAATTGTTCACTCCCGTCTCAGGCAGGAATTATGATGGCTGCACCATCACCCACCGTCTCGGACGAATCATCGTATCGGACAGATCTAAATCTGATGCCACGACGGTCGGGTCACTAGACCCTACAGACTGTTTTGCCAAGGGGAAAAACGGGTCGGCACAAGTTCCTAGAGATCAAAATCTTGGTGAACGGTCAGTGATGCGCCGAGTTGCCGCTATTGTAGGCCCTGAACTTGTGCGCGGTAATACTCTGCTTCTGCCCTTGCCTCGCGCAGACCCGACATCGCTGCATCGAGTTCAGCCTGGGTCTGGCTCAGCCGCGTTGTCAGTTCACGTTCACGTGTTTCGACATATTCAATCGCCTGATCGCGGATTTCCTCTGCCTCGTGCAACGCCTGAGCCATGCGGTCGAGTTCACCGAGGTCCTGCTGCCTGACGCGCGTGAACCGATGCACAAGCCAGTTTGCGAACCAACCCAACGCAAAGGCCACGAACAGGATAATGGCCGTGACAATCACGAATTCAGTGCGATTCATCGGTCGGTTAGCTCCCCTTTTTTCCCGGCTGTGTCAGCGTTGCGGGCGCGCCGGCGGGCGCGGATTATCGCCGGCCCCGATCGTGACCACAATCTCGAGTTCCGATTCGTCCCGCGGCTCGGGCGTCTCGTCGGCATCTGGTTCCGTCCCGCCCTCGGCTCTCTCTGCCTGCGCCGCTTCGGCCGAAGCCCCGATCAACCTGAACTCGATCCGGCGATTGGCCTCACGGCCCTCTGCTGTAGCGTTATCGGCAATCGGAAACTCGGGACCATAGCCCCTGGCCTCGAAATCTGAGACCAGTGCGCCTCGTGAAAGGAGTCCAGCAATCACGGCCTCTGCGCGCTGCTGACTGAGACGCATGTTGGTCTCCAATCGTCCCTGGCTGTCTGTATGGCCAGCAACCTCCATTTCCAGACGACCACATTCCCGCAGAATCTCGGCAATCTCGTCAAGCACACTCGCAGCTGCATCCACCACCGACGAGGAACCCGGGGCGAAAGTGATCTGCTGCTCGGTCAGAATTTCTTCAATCCAGCGCTCGCACCGGCCCGGTGTCGGCTGCATTGCAATGGGGTCGTAGCGCTCATCGTATTCGATATCGAGATTGAACACTGCCCCCCGGCCGAGCTTCTCGACCATCATGCGCGAAACTCGGTCCGAAACATTGGCATCACCCGAGACCCCCTGCACATCAATGCGGTCCCCACGAACGCGGACGATGCCGTGTTCGAGTTGCGCGAGCGTGTCGATAGCCAGCAGCGCGCGCACCGGCCAGCCTTCGGGCAGGTCGGGGTCGATGCGCGCTGCCATGCGCACGGCAGTCACTCCGAATTCGGCTTGCGCCAGCGCCTTGGCCGCGTCGCGCAAACGCTCGTCGATCAAGCGACCTCGCAGTGTGACCACTCCCTCGGTGGAGCGGTTCACGACGAATTCGAGCCCATCCTCTGCACGCGCAAGATCCTCTTCAGCCGGGGGAAGGCGGGTTGCCGCGAGTGTGAAAATGTCCGGCAGGCGATTTTCGAGCAAGCCTACGACCTGGTCGAAGGTCCCAGCGGGCACCTCATTTGGCACCATCACGACAACATCCGTATCGGACATTGTAACCGAGCCCTTGCCCATCTCTTCAATGGCGCGAATGGCCTCGATCGCGCCGGTCTGCCAACGCGGTGTCGGGCTGCCCATCCCAATCGGGCAGTCCAGCACACCCGATGCCCCGGCTGCGCGGCCTGCCCGCAGGATGGCGTTGCGTGCTTCCACAGTATCGGCCGAGCAGGCATCGAAACGCGCACCCTCGTCATCGCGCACGAAACGCATGGTGAAAGGCGTGATGACCGGCCTCGGTGCAGTGATGCTGATAGAGGTGATCAAACCGCGCGGCCGGTCCCGGACAAGCTGGTCACGAAGCTCATCGCGTTCACGCTCGCTTTGTGCCAGCCCTGTAACCTCGACCTCGTCAGCAGCAATCGAGATCTTGCTGACCGGTATCAGCGCAAGCGCGTCGAGCCCATACTGGACTGCCTGTTCCCACCCAAAAGGAACCGGGTGGCTGGCCGTCTCGAGCATGTCATAGGCCGAGATTTCGGGGTCGATCGCCTCGATCCGCGCTATGATGTCACTGCTTCCGAGGCTTGCGGGAACAAGCCCGATCACTGATACATCCAGCTCGTTGCGCAACAACTCCATGGAAAACCGCGGGGCCGCGATCTCCAAGGACGGGGCGACGGTTACATTGTCAATGACACGTTCCGCCGCGACTACCTTGCTGACTGCAGACACTGCCCGGAAGCGCGTCGCCTCGGACGGAGCCTCGCCCGACAGGAACAGAAGCAAGCCATCTGTCGACACTTCTGCCCAGTCGAGTTCTTCCTCGGCCAGGGCCTCAAGTGCATCGCGGGTCACGACATGCTCAATACCCCGCGCAGCCAGGTTTGCAGCCACAATGGACAGACCCGCTGCCAAGCCAAATGCCACAGCCATGACCAAATAGCCGCGGTATGCGCCCTGAAGATTCTCCAGCAGAGCTTTGAGGCGCAGCATGACAGTCAAGACAGGTTCCTTCATGACGGTCCCCTAATGCCAAGGTGGCACAGGCGCAATCATACGAACACGGTGATGGCAAGAAACAGCGCAGCCAACAAGCCTGCATCGCGGTTTGAACGAAACAGCCGCAGACACTTCTCCGTGTTGTCGATATCCAATTTCGACAACTGCCAGTTCATATGCCCGCCCAGCGCCCAGGCGCCGGCGAGACCGATGGACATCTTGAGCGGATCGGCCTGCGGCGCCAGCGCATAGATGATCGCAAGCGACATCAGCACCACGGTAGCGATCAGGAAGCCACGCAACCATGTCTCGGTATTTTTTCCGAACAGCCGCGCCGTGGATTTGACGCCGATCAACTCGTCGTCTTCGCGGTCCTGGTGCGCATAGATTGTGTCGTAAAACAGCGTCCAGCTTATACCTGCCAGATAGAGGAACACAGCCGGCAAGCCCAAAGCGCCAGTCTGCGCTGTCCACGCCAGCAGCGCGCCCCAGTTGAAGGCCAGCCCGAGAAAGACCTGTGGCCACCATGTGAAACGCTTGGCAAATGGATAGATAGCGACCAGCGCCAGTGACAGTATGCCCAGCCCGATTGCGACCCAATTGAAGGTGAACAGGATCAGCGCGGCAACCGCGCATTGCACACCCATCCAGATCGCCGCTTCGCGCACACTGACCTGCCCCGAGGGAATCGGGCGCGAGCGGGTGCGCGCCACCTTTTCGTCAATGTCGCAGTCGGTGATATCGTTCCACGTGCAACCCGCGCCACGCATCAGGAACGCCCCGATCGCACAGCCGACGAAGATCCACAAGGTCAGCCAACCCGCCGTCTCGGGCACCGCGGCGGCGCCAAGGAAAACACCCCACCAACAGGGCAATAACAGCAACCATGTGCCGATAGGGCGGTCAGCCCGTGAGAGCCGCAGATAGGGTTTCAGGTCGTCGGGCGCATAGGCATCGACCCAGTTAAGCGCCGGTGCGTCGGCCACGCGTTCGGGCGCATTCGCGCCCTCTGGCCTTTGCTCTGGGTCGGTCATATGGTCACCTTCATGGTCACGCCGCGCGCGAAAATCCGGCTCTTTGTAGAGCAGCCATTGGGCGAGGGGCAAGAGATAGCCCTGTCGCAGGCGCAAGCGCATTATCTGGTCAATGTCATGCGGCTCGGCGCAGGTGCCGAGCTGGCGCTGTTCAACAACCGTGACGGTGAATGGCTGGCCCACCTGGTACAGACCAGCAAGCGCAGCGCGCTGGCGCGCTGCGTCGCGCAGAGCGCGCCGCAGCGCCTGCCCCCGGATCTCTGGCTGCTCTTCGCACCGATCAAAAAGGCGCGGACCGATTTCATTGTCGAGAAATCCGCTGAGCTTGGCGCCGCGCGCATCCTGCCCGTGCAGAGTGATTTCACCAATGCCGAGCGAATCCGGCAGGATCGGTTGCAGGCGCATGCAGTTGAGGCCGCCGAGCAATGTGGCGGCACCTACGTGCCCGAAGTGGCCCCACTCACCCCGCTGGCGCGGGTGTTGGATAATTGGCCCGGAGGGCGTGCCTTGGTCTGGTGCGACGAGGCGCGGGCGAACGCGGCGCAGATGTCACCGCTGCCCCCGGCCCCGGCGGCGATCCTGATCGGCCCCGAAGGCGGGTTTTCACCCACCGAGCGACAGCGCCTTGCAAGCCTGCCCATGGTCCATCCAATCACACTTGGCCCGCGGATCCTGCGTGCGGACACGGCCGCCGTCGCCGCGCTGACTCTCTGGCAATCCGCACAGGGCGACTGGCGATGAAGGCCTTTTTCCGCCCAGAACTCCGCGCCGTTCTATCCCGTTGGTCCGAAGTGTTGAGCGGGCTGGCGGTTGCGGGTTTCGGGCTCTGGGCCCTGCAGGCGCAGGACCAATTCTTTCAGCTACTCGCTGCGCTCGTCGTCCTTGCCGGGATGGGGCTCGCACTGATCGGCTGGCGACGGCTGCGCTTCAAAGGCAGCGGTACTGCGCCGGGAATCGTGCAGGTGGTCGAGGGACAGATCTCCTATTTCGGCCCCGATACTGGCGGTTTCATTGCCTTGCGCGATCTTATCGAGTTGCATCTGACAGATCGCGGCCAAACCTGGCTTCTTGTTTCGGCTGATGACACGCGACTGGAGATACCGGTCGCTGCTTCGGGCAGCGAGGCGCTATTCGATGCTTTTGCCAGCCTCGACGGGCTACGGATGTCCATGGTGCTCGCCGCGCTCGAGGACAGCAACGCTCCGCCGACGCGTGCCTTGTGGCTGCACCCGGCCCGGCAAGGCCAACATTTGGGTCTGCGCTGAGGCTTGACTTGCCCTCGCGCAGCCTCCAAGTCTCGGCGGCACGAAATCAGCCAGGAACGAGGCGCGCATGTCCATCCCACAATCCGGCGGCGGGCCGATCGAGAGCAAGGCGCAACTGGCCGAGTATCTGGCTGCGGGCTGCAAGCCCACGGCGCAATGGCGCATCGGTACCGAGCACGAGAAATTCGGCTATTGTCGCGACAATCTGCTCCCGATCCCCTATGAGGGCCCTCGCTCGGTCAAGGCGGTCCTTGAGGGATTGCGCGACCGCTTTGGCTGGACGCCGGTACTCGAAGGCGGTCATATCATCGGGCTGGAGAAGGACGGTGCGAATGTCAGCTTGGAGCCGGGCGGACAGCTGGAACTCTCCGGCGCGCCGCTCGAGACCATTCACCAGACCTGTGACGAGGTGAACGAGCATCTGCGTCAGGTGCGCAGTGTGGCCGATGAAATCGGCGTCGGTTTCATCGGGCTGGGCGCGGCCCCGGTCTGGACCCATGAACAGATGCCGATGATGCCCAAAGGCCGCTACCGCTTGATGACCGATTACATGGATAGCGTCGGCACCTCGGGCAAGCAGATGATGTATCGCACCTGCACGGTACAGGTGAATCTCGACTTCGCCTCCGAGGCCGACATGGTGCAGAAACTGCGCGTCGCGCTCGCCCTGCAACCTGTTGCAACGGCGCTTTTCGCCAATTCGCCCTTTTTCGAGGGCAAACCCAATGGCCACAAAAGCTGGCGCGCACGCGTCTGGCGGCATCTTGATCCGGCGCGGACCGGCATGCTGCCCTTCGTTTTTGACGAGGGTTTCGGGTTCGAGCAATGGGTGGATTATGCGCTCGATGTCCCGATGTATTTCGTATATCGCGATGGCAAATATATCGACGCGCTGGGCCAGTCCTTCCGCGCTTTTCTGCAAGGCAAGCTGCCTGCCCTGCCCGGCGAAATACCGACATTGTCGGATTGGGCGGACCATCTGACCACGATCTTCCCCGAGGCCCGGGTCAAGAAATTCATCGAGATGCGCGGCGCAGACGGTGGGCCATGGCGCAGGCTCTGCGCCCTGCCCGCGCTCTGGGTCGGGCTGACCTATGAGCAGGGCGCCCTCGATGCCGCCTGGGATCTCGCCAAGGACTGGGATCATGAGACCCGCGAGGCATTGCGGGTCGCAGCCTCGGTGGAGGGTTTGCAGGGCGAAACGCATGGTATCCGCATGCATGATCTTTCCCGCGAGGTCCTCGCCATAGCGGAGGCAGGTCTCAAGGCCCGCGCCCGCCCGGGAGCAGGGGGTCTCTTGCCGGATGAGACACATTTCCTGAACGCATTGAAAGAGAGCGTCGAGACAGGACAAACCCCTGCAGACGAATTGATCGCGCGTTATCACGGTGACTGGCAGGGCGACCTGAGCCGAATTTATGCCGAATACAGCTACTGAACCGATCAGGCAAGGCAGCTTGACTTTGAACACGGGCAAGGTGCAAGCAACCGCCATGTCGAAAGGTCAAAAAAAGGCAGCAGCTCAGCGATCACGTGACCGCATGAATTGGAAACACTGGTTTGAAGATCGTCTCACCGGTGTCCTGCTCGGCCTTGCACGACCTTTACCATATGAGTGGCGTATCTCTACATATGGCTGGTTGGGCGCTTATGTTATCGGGCCGCTTGGCGGCGTGACACCGCGCGTCAAAGCCAATCTCGCGCTGGTTTGTCCCGAGTTACCCGCGCAAGAGGTGCGGCGCCTCTGCAGAGCAGTGCCGGCGAATATGGCCCGCGCCATGGCCGAGACGCTGTCAGGCGACGACTTCATTGTGCATGCGCGCCGCACCAGCACACTGACCGGCGAGGGCCTCGCTGCGCTGGATGCGGCGCGCGATGCGGGTCGGCCCGTGGTTTTGGTGACCTCACATCTGGGGAACTACAATGCCGGGCGGGTCGTGCTGCGTGAACGCGGCTATCCAATTGCCGCCCTCTACATGCCCATGCGCAACCGCGCTTTCAACGCGCGCTATGTCGCCGCGATGGAGAAGCTTGCACCGCCGGTTTTTCCTCGCAACCGCGCCGGACTGGCCGCCATCGTCAAACATCTGCGCGCAGGCGGGATGATTGGGCTGGTCGCCGATCACTACATGTCGAATGGCATTCTGCTTGATTTCATGGGCAAGCCGGCCCGTACATCTCTGGCGCCCGCTGAACTGGCGCTCAAGCATGACGCGCTTCTGGTCCCGCTCTATGGCCTTCGAAACCCCGATGGGCTGAGTTTTCACATCGAGGTCGAGGCGCCCATTCCGCATTCCGACCCGCTGACCATGACCCGGGCGCTCAACGACTCTCTGGCACGGCGCATACGTGCCAATATGGATCAGTGGATGTGGTCACACCGGCGCTGGAAGAAGAACCAGCCCGTCGGCGCGGAACCGAAAAAAACCGGTGCATAGGGTGATGCATATCTGCCCGGTAAGGAGCAGGTTCATACATCCCCACAAACCTATTGATCGCGTTCCACCGGTTTGGGCTTGTCGTCGTAGCGCGTGTCAAGAATGCGCTGTCCGTCGCCCTCTGGGTCGTCATACATGCCCTTGCGCAGGGTCCAGAGAAACGCTGCGAGCCCAAGGAATCCGAGGAACAGCGACACAGGGATGAGGATCGCCAGAACTTCCATCGCTTCCCTCCTATTTCAGCCGCAGCGCGTTCAGCGTGACAGATATCGACGAAATCGACATCACAAAGGCCGCCCAGAGCGGGGTGGCAAAGCCGAACAGCGCAATCGGGATGAAAATAACGTTGTAGATCGCCGATTGCCACAGGTTCTCCCGGATGCGCTTGAGCGCAATTTTCGACATGCGCACAGCGTCCGCCACAGGCGAAAGGTCGCGACCCAGAAGCACCATGTCCGACGCCGCCCGCGCCGCATCGAGCGCAGAGGCGGGCGAGATCGAGACATGTGCAGCCGACAGCGCGACAGTATCATTCAGCCCGTCGCCGACCATCAATACCTTGTGGCCCTCCGCATGCAACTCGCTGATGGCCTGCGCCTTGTCCTGCGGCAATGCCTCGGCCTGCCAGTCGGCGATGCCAAGGCGGGCAGCGAGATCACGCACCGCGGCAGGGACATCACCCGAGATCAGCCGCACGGATTTTCCCTGTGCCTGCAATGCCTGCACGACGTCGACGGAACCCGGGCGCAACTGGTCAGTAAAGGTGAAGGCATGAGTCCTGTCACCAATGGCGAGATAGGCCGCAGTCATGCTATTAGCCTCGGCGCCCACCCATGGCGCGCGGCCCAGTCTGACCCGACGACCATACCAGTCGCCTTCGACCCCATAGCCAGCCTGTTCGGTAATTGCCTCCACGGCAGCAGGCGTCACGCCCTGGTCACGAAGCGCCAGCGCCAAGGCCTGTGCCAGCGGATGGCTCGATGCCTCGGCCAAAGCCAGCGCCACGGTTGCGGCCTCTGCGGGGTGCTGATCGAGATTGGTCGGAACCGGCGTGCCCATGGTCAGCGTACCGGTCTTGTCGAAGATCACGGTATCGATCTCGGCCAGCCGCTCCAGCGCACTACCATTCTTGATCAGCAGCCCCTTGCGAAAGAGCTTGCCACTCGCCGCCGTTACCACCGCAGGCACAGCAAGACCCAGTGCACAGGGGCAGGTAATGATCAGGCTCGCGACTGCGATATTCAGGGCAAGACGCAGGTCGCCACCCGAAATCCAGTACCAGACGATGAAGGCCGCGAATGACAGGATCGGGATCGTCGGCGCATAGGCAGCCGCCGCCCGTTGCGCGATGGTCGTGTAGCGCGTCCGCGCCGACTCGGCATTGGCGACAAGATCCGCCATGCGGTGGAGCGAGCTGTCCTTGCCCGCTGCCGTCACCCGCACCTGCAGCGGCCCCGTGAGATTGACCTCGCCCGCGCTGACCGCATAGCCTGTCGCGGCATAAACCGGCAATGTCTCACCCGTCAGCAGCGCGCGGTCGATCTCGGACTGTCCTTCCAGCACCACGCCATCCACCGGAACCCGCCCGCCGGGGCGCACCAGAACCACATCACCCGCAGCCAAATCAGTCACATTGACCGTGCGCTCCTGCCCGTATTCCAGCCGAAGCGCGCGCGGCACCTCGAGCGCGGCGAGTTCCTGTGCTGCCGAGCGCGCGGCCGCGCGGGCGCGGAAATCGAGGTAGCGCCCGACCAGCAGGAAAAAGATCAGCATCACCACTGCCTCGAAATAGGCATGCGCGCCTGACAGTAGCGATTCGTAGAGCGAGATGAAGAGCGTTAGGATGATGGCAACGGATATCGGGCCGTCCATATCCATCCGGCCCGCGCGCAGCGCTTTCCATGCATTTCGAAAGAATGGCTGGCCTGCAAAGGCGACAGTCGGGATCGCGATCAGTGCCGAGATCAGATGGAACAGGTCCCGCGTTGGCCCATCAGCTCCGGCCCAGACCGCGACCGAGAGCAGCATGATGTTCATCATCGCGAAGCCCGAGACGCCCACCCGCATCAGGAGGTCACGCCCCTGCCGTTCGGTCTCGGTCATCGAGATGGTGCCCGCATCCATCTCGTAAGCATCATAA
Source organism: Paracoccaceae bacterium (assembly GCA_007694945.1). Lineage (GTDB taxonomy): Bacteria > Pseudomonadota > Alphaproteobacteria > Rhodobacterales > Rhodobacteraceae > Roseinatronobacter. Next base: position 9,621 of record REER01000104.1, read on the forward strand.
CCCAGACGCTCTAGCCGCGCGATGATGTCCTGCGGCTCGATCCCGGCCCTGGCATCGACGCTCAACCGCTTCAGCGTGAGGTTCAGCCGCGCGGAATTCACGCCCTCCATACGGGCAAGATCCTGCTCGATACTCGAGATACAGCCAGCGCAGTGGACCCCTGGCACAGAGACGAGCAGCCGCGCATCCGGCTGCGGCGCGTGGGCCGCCAGCGCCTCTGCGGCGGGGGCGGCTTCGCAGGCCGGACAGGCCGAGGGACGGACGGTCGCGAGGGACATCAAGAGACCTTAGCGCAGATACAGCACAACACGCTGACGGAATTCGGTGCCATCGGCGGCCATGGCGTGCATCCGGATATTCCAGTTTCCGGGCCCGATATCGACCGGCGCACGATAGGCACCATCCACAAAGCGGAAATCGGGGGTTTGATCGTTGCGCACATGGGTCGCTGCGCCAAGAACCGCGTCCAGATGGGCCACACGCACGGGCTGACCCTCCGGGTCGGTAATGGAAAGGCTGAGGACCCCATCCTGATGATCCGCTTCCACATCCCATCCCAGCGCAAGCTGCTCGGCAAGTTCCTGATTGAAATTCTGGCTGGCCACGAAGGAATTATCCACTTCCAGCCCCGGAAAGGTACTGACCGCATTGAAGGCCAGTGTCAGATTGGCCGCGAGGATGACACCAAATGAAGACACCGCAATGATCAGGACCTTGCGCCCGGTCATTTGAAACCCTTTTTGCTTTTCCTCGGTCATTGGTTTCTCCCGTTAAAGACTGTGTCGGAATAGACGCGCTCCGTTCCCTCGGCAATCGCGGCCCAAATGCGCAAGTTACTGCGTTCTGCCGTGTTGGAGGGGGTGTCAGGAGGAGCGGTGAGATAGACGCGCAACAGGGCCTGCTCGTCTGGACCAACCATCACGCGGTTGCTCGGTTCACCCTGGATGGACAGGGACAGATCGGGGTTTTCGGTGACGGACAGGACAAACATGCGCGCTTCAGGATACATGTTCCGCAATCTGATGTCATAGACATTCCGGACCGTCCCATCCGACAGCACGATATGTGTCGGGTTGCGCACAGGCGCCACGCTCATATCAAGATCCGCCCGCAGGAACAGTGCCACGATCAGCCCAACGCCAATTATCGCCCAGATGCTCGTATAGAGGACTGTGCGGGGGCGGAAGACGTGTTTCCAGACCGACTTCGGCGGTTTACCGGCTTGTTCGTCCACCTGATCGGACAATGCCATATAGCTGATCAGACCACGCGGCTTTCCGATCCGGTCCATTACCTCATCGCAGGCATCAATGCAGAGCCCGCAGGTGATGCACTCCATTTGCTGGCCGTCGCGAATGTCGATCCCCATCGGGCAGACATTGACGCAGGCCATGCAGTCGATGCAGTCGCCCTGATTGGGGTCGAGTTCGCCCTTTTTCAACTTGCCACGTGGCTCACCCCGCCAGAAGCGATAGTCGATGGTCAGCGTGTCCTCATCCATCATCGCGGCTTGAATCCGCGGCCATGGGCAGGCGTAGATACAAATCTGCTCGCGGAAAAATCCGCCGAAGAGAAAGGTCGTCATGGTCAGGATCAGGACAGTGATATAGGCCACCGGATGCGCCTGACCCGTGAACAGATCAACGAACAGAGTCGGCGCGTCAGCGAAATAGAACACCCATGCCCCGCCCGTCGCCATGCCGATTAGAAACCAAACCGTCCATTTCAGCCCATATTTCCGGAACTTCTCGAAATCCCAGCTCTTGCGATGCAGCCTCAACCGCGCATTGCGGTCGCCCTCGATCCAGCGTTCGACAAGAATGAAGAGGTCAGTCCAGACAGTCTGCGGACAAGCATAGCCGCACCAGACCCGACCCAGCGCCGAGGTGAACAGGAACAGACCGATACCCGCCATGATGAGCAACCCGGCCACGAAATAGAACTCATGCGGCCAGATTTCGATCATGAAGAAGAAGAAGCGCCGATTGCCAAGATCGAGCAGCACCGCCTGATTGGGCATTTCAGGGCCACGATCCCACCGGATCCATGGGATGACGTAGTAGATACCCAGCATCATCGCCAACAACCACCACTTCATCGTGCGGAAACTGCCTTTCACTCGGCGCGGGAAGATCGGCTCGCGCTTGGCGTAGAGGGGGGGCGGGGTTTGATCGGCGGATGACACGCGCGGACTCCTTGAACTTGGTATTGCGCTCTTCCCACAGGGTAGCGGAACGGGCCTTGACCTGAATCAAAACCCTCAACGAAAATACATCTTTGGACAGTATGTCACGGTGCACAGACCTAGATGAAGGGGGCGCCAATGCGTAACGGTTTGCGCAATGAGCGGCCTACCCTACGGCAGAACACGCCAACAATTCGAAGCGCGATTTGAATACCCGATGCATGTGTGCAGATCAAACCTGCGGGGCTGCGACATTCAGTCCGGGTGCAACGGCGGCCTCGCGCCTGACCCAGCGGCAGAACGCCTTCAAGGGCGGGCGCTGAACACCGGGTCGTGTGAGCAGGTAATAGCCGCGCGGCGTGTCATCGCGCAGCACGACGCGCAAGCGACCGTTTGCCAGATCTTCTGCGACCAGACCTTCAGTGACGACCGCCAGCCCCTGCCCCGCGCGCAGGGCATCGAGCATCAGATTTCCGGGCAAATGGATCATGCCTCCGCGCCGGGGCAGGATGACACCTTGCCGCGCGAGAAACTGCATCGCCTCATTATGCCCCAACTCGCTCAGCCACGGCAGGCCCGCCAGCATCTCGGTATCATTCAGGTCCTTGCCCTCCAGCAGTTCTGGCGCAGCCGCCACAACCAGCGACACCGGGAGAAGCATCTGCGCATCAAGGCCCGGCCAGTTGCCAGTGCCGTGGCGGATGGCCGCATCAAACCCGCCCGGTTCAAGCACGCGCAGTGCAGCGCTCGGGTCAAGCACCAGATCGACCTCCGGATGCGCGGCACGGAAGCGGCCTAAGCGCGGCACCAGCCAGGCGCTCGCGAACATGGCCGTGGTTGTCACTTGCAGGGGGCGAGTATCCTGCGCTTCTGTCACTTCACGAACAACACGGGATATTTCACCAAAGCCCAACCGGAGACCCTCGGCCAGACGCAGACCCTCATCCGTGAGTTCGATCTTGCGACCAGTGCGCACGAGGAGGCTCAGATCGAGAGTTTTTTCCAGCGCCCGGATTTGCTGGCTGATCGCAGCGTGGGTCACACCGAGTTGCCCCGCCGCTGCTGTTACAGAGCCAGTCTCGGCCACTGCGCTGAAGGCTCTGAGTGCCGAGAGCTGCGGCATTGTCTGCCAATCAATCATGTTAGTTTTTCTGACATATCAGAATTATTCCAGAGTCGTATCAGGTGCTATTATCGACCATATAGACAACATCGCAACCCCATCACGGAGAGTGTCATGTTAGTTATCCATGCAAAAACCTTCTTTATCGCCGCACGTTTGCGGCAATCCGATGCCGCCGCTGGTGGAGCGCCCCGGCATTTTACCCCCGCCCCACGGCAAAGCGAATTCGTGCGCCTGCGTGCCCCGGTCGCTACAGGGCATTAAGCAGATCAGAGATCACGAGTGAAAGAAACCGGCCCGCGATACGGGCCGGTTTTTGCGTTACGGATGATCAAATGCGTTACTGGCCACCACCAAGCTGGTGCACATAGGCCGCAACCGCCCGGATCTCGGCCTCGCGCAGCCGCTCGGCAAAACCGGGCATGACACCAAAGCGCGAGTAGTAGATCGAATGCCGGATAGCCTCAAACGACCCACCGTAGAGCCAGATCTGGTTATTGAGCGCAGGCGCGCCGATAAAATAATCGCCACTGCCGTCATCCATATGGCACGACGCGCAGTTCATCTCATAGTTCTCGGCCCCGGCAGCAGCCAGTTCGGCATCATGATCCGACCCCGAGAGCGACAGGACATAATGCACAACCTGATCGATTTCCTCGTCATCGAGCAGGCCGTCACGCCCGAAAGCAGGCATTTCCGACCAGCGCGCATCAGGGAAATCCTCGTTGCGGATGCCGTAGAGAATGGTCTGATGGATATCCTCCATCGTGCCGCCCCAGAGCCAGTCATCATTCAGCAAGTTGGGATATCCCGCCGCCTGCACCCCCGCGCCCCCGGCACCATGGCATTGCGAGCATTGCGCAGCGAAGACAGATCCACCAGCGTTGACGGCGAAGCGCATCAACTCGTCATCCTCGCGTATCTCGTCCAGCTCAGTATCATTAAGCTGCGCGAAGAATACCTCGTTGCGCTCTTCGAACTCGGCGATTTCCTGAGTCACATTGGCGCGAGAGGAATATCCAAGCAGACCTGAGGTCGCCGACTGGATACCCGGCCAAGCCGGGTAAGCGATCCAGTATCCGAACGACCAGACGATGGTGATGATGAATATCCACACCCACCAGCGCGGCATCGGATTGTCGTATTCCTCGATCCCATCCCAGCTATGGCCGGTGGTCTTGACTTCCTGCTCTATCTTCTTGGCCGGGTCGGGGTATTGCCGCGAAGGCGGTTTGACCTTGTTTTCGGTTTCTTCAGCCATCAGCGGGCCTCTTTCGAATCTTTGCGACCGCCGGTGCTGGGGCCGGTATTGCCGCCCCCCGGCTTGTCGTCGTTGCGGAAAATCATGTTGGCCGTGTCGTCATGCACCTTCTTGGAACCGGGGCGCAGGATGAAGATGAACACCCCGATGAAGAACAGGAACATGAAGAGCAGGTGCCAGCTATCTGCGAAGGTACGCAGCCAGGTGTAGGTTTCCATGTGGCCTCCTCTCAGCGGCTCGGGTCTGGCACGAATGTGTCGAAATCGACCAATGTGCCCAGCATCTGCATATATGCGATGATAGCGTCCATTTCAGTCACGATGCCTTCTTGCCCGTCAAAACTCCGCTGCTGCGCGCCCGGATAGCGTTCGGCAACCGGATCACCGAATTCATCGGCCTGTGCGAAGAAGTCAGACACTGCCAACTCCATCATCTCATCCGTGTAGGGATGACCCAGTGTCCGGTAGACGCGCATGATATCACGGACATGCTCGGCGTCGGTGCGGGTCAGTTCGCGATTCAACATGAAGCCATAGGGCGGCATGATAGATTCCGGCACCACCGATTGCGGGTCAATCATGTGCTGCACATGCCAGTCATCGCTGTAGCGCCCGCCCAGACGGGCCAGATCCGGGCCAGTCCGCTTTGAGCCCCACTGGAACGGGTGGTCATACATCGACTCCGCAGCAAGGCTGTAATGGCCGTAGCGCTCGACCTCGTCCCGCATCGGGCGGATCATCTGGCTGTGACAATTGTAGCAACCCTCACGCAGATAGATCTCGCGGCCCTTGATCTCCAACGGAGAATAGGGGCGCATCCCTTCCACCTTCTCGATGGTGTTCTCGAGATAGAAGAGCGGCACGATCTGCACGATGCCCCCGATGGTCACGACCAGAAACGACAGCACCAGCAGCAGCGTGGCATGCGTTTCGATTTTCTTGTGATGATCAAGAATTCCCATCACACCCTCCGTTATTCAGCGGGGACTGCAGCGGCGGCCGCGGGCTTGCGCTCGGGGCTGTCCGTTACAGTTTTCCACAGGTTGTAGCACATGATGATCGCACCCAGCAGGAACAGCGTCCCGCCCAGCGCCCGCACCACATACATCGGGAACTTGGCCGCCACCGTGTCGGCGAAGGAGTGCACGAGGAAGC
>REER01000139.1 GCA_007694945.1 Paracoccaceae bacterium
GCGGCCGGAACGACAAATTTCGCCACGATATGGCGCGGGCCGGATTTCTCGAATTCTATGAAAAGCTTGTCACCCTCGACCGAGGCCACGCGGCCATACCCGAATTTCTGGTGAAATACGCGCTCGCCGGGCTCGAAAGACGGGCTCGCGGTCGCGTCGATCACCATCTCGCGCGCCTCGCGCGGCTGGCCCAACCCGCGCGCGCCCGCAGCCTGCAACCGTCGCCAACCCGGGGAGTTGTAGACATCGGCGCGGGTCGCGCGGTCCTCGATGTTGCTGGCGGCACTGGCCATGCCCCCACCGTAAAGCCCCGGCGGGGTCAGCACATCGACATGCTCGGCAGGTAATTCATCGACAAAGCGCGAGGGCATCTGCGATTGCCACTTCCCATAGACCCGCCGGTTGGCCGCAAAACTGATCGTGCAGAGCCGCTCGGCCCGGGTGATGCCGACATAGGCCAGCCGCCGCTCTTCCTCGAGCCCCTTGAGGCCGGACTCATCCATCGAGCGTTGCGAGGGAAAGAGACCGTCCTCCCAGCCCGGCAGGAACACGACCGGGTATTCCAGCCCCTTGGCGCCGTGCAGCGTCATGATCGTGACCTTGGCCTCGGCGGCGTCGTTGTCACTATCCATGATCAGCGCGATATGTTCGAGAAACCCTTGCAGATTGTCGAATTCTTCCAGCGCCTTGACCAGTTCCTTGAGGTTTTCCAGCCGCCCCGGCGCCTCGGGCGTCTTGTCGTTGAGCCACATCTCGGTATAGCCCGACTCTTCAAGGATCTGCTCGGCCAGTTCGATATGCGACAGGCTTGCAGGCGCCAGGGTTTCGATCAGATCGTCCTCGACCATCGGGCCAGTATTGCCCATCGCTGCATGCCAGCGCCCAATCCCCTCGATCAGCGCGCGGAGCTGCCCTGCCCCCTTGCCCTTGATCTCGCCCGCCTCAACGGCCAGCGCCGCGCCCTGCACCAGCGACACATCATTCGCCCGCGCGAAACGCTGGATAACCTGCTGCGCCTTGTCGCCAAGCCCGCGTTTGGGCGTGTTCACGATCCGCTCGAAAGCCAAATCATCTCCAGGACTGACCGCGAGGCGAAAATAGGCCAGCGCGTCGCGGATCTCCATGCGTTCGTAGAAACGCGGCCCGCCGATGACGCGATACGGCAGCCCGATGGTCAGAAACCGGTCCTCGAACGCGCGCATCTGGTGGCTTGCGCGCACCAGAATCGCCATCTGGTCCAGACTGAACGGGTCGAGCCCGCGTGTGCCGCGCGACAGGTCCTCGATCTGCTCACCAATCCAGCGCGCCTCTTCCTCGCCATCCCAATGCCCGATCAGGCGGACTTTCTCGCCCTCCCGCGCCTCGGTCCAGAGTGTCTTGCCCAAGCGCCCCTCATTTGCGGCAATGACCTGACTGGCGGCGGCCAGAATATGCGGGGTCGAGCGGTAATTCTGTTCAAGCCGCACGACCTGCGCGCCTTCGAAATCGCGCTCGAACCGTAGGATATTGCCCACCTCGGCCCCGCGCCAGCCATAGATCGACTGATCATCATCGCCCACGCAGCAGATATTGCGATGCGCCGAGGCCAAGAGCCGCAGCCAGAGATATTGCGCAACATTTGTGTCCTGATACTCGTCCACCAGAATATAGCGGAACTTGCGCTGATAACTCTCCAGCACATCGGGATGCGCCTGAAAGATGGTGACGCAATGCATCAGCAGATCACCGAAATCGCAGGCATTGAGCGTTTTCAGCCGTGCCTGATAGGCGGCGTAGATTTCGGTGCCGCGATTGTTGAAGGCAGACGCCTCGGATGAGGGCACCTGCTCGGGCCGCCAGGCGCGGTTTTTCCACTGGTCGATGATCGACGCCATCAGACGCGCAGGCCAGCGCTTCTCGTCGATATTCGCGGCTATGATCAACTGCTTGAGCAGGCGCAACTGGTCATCCGAGTCCAGAATCGTGAAATTCGATTTCAGCCCGACAAGCTCGGCATGGCGGCGCAAGAGTTTCGCGCTGATCGAATGAAAGGTGCCGAGCCACGGCATGCCCTCCACCGCCTCGCCCAGATATCCCCCGACGCGCAGTTTCATCTCGCGCGCGGCCTTGTTGGTGAAGGTGACGGCCAGAATGCCGGACGGCCAGGCCCGGCCCGTGTTCAAGAGATGCGCGATTCGTGCTGTCAGCGCCTTGGTCTTGCCGGTGCCCGCGCCCGCCAGCATCAGCACTGGCCCATCAAGCGCCTCGACCGCCTGTCGTTGCGCGAGGTTCAGCCCGTCCAGATAAGGCGCAGGACGCGCTGCCATGGCGCGGGCGGATAGCGGCAGGTCAGAGTTGAAATCGCTCATGGTCGCGAGTCTAGCGCGACATGTCGGAAAGGGGAAGCGGTGTTCCAATATTGTTCCCTATTGCTGGCAGAAATTCGCAGCGCCGCGTTCTGCGCGGCGGCGGACAGATCGAAATGTGACGAAACCTTACAGCCGCTTTACCGCAGCGCAGAAATCGGTCTACTTATCTGACTGATCGATGCGCCTTGCGGGAAAAAGGGACAGCCATGGCCGAATTCAAGAAGATCCTCATCGCCAATCGCGGTGAAATCGCCATCCGGGTGATGCGCGCCGCCAATGAACTCGGCAAACGCACGGTCGCGGTCTATGCCGAGGAGGACAAGCTCGGTCTGCACCGTTTCAAGGCCGATGAGGCCTATCGGATTGGCGAGGGGCTAGGGCCGGTCGCGGCCTATCTGTCCATTGACGAGATAATCCGCGTGGCGAAGGAGTCGGGCGCCGATGCCATCCATCCGGGCTATGGACTGCTGTCGGAAAACCCCGCGCTGGTCGATGCTTGCGCGGCCAATGGCATCACCTTCATCGGCCCCAGGGCCGACACCATGCGCGCGCTTGGCGACAAGGCCAGCGCGCGGCGCGTGGCCATCGAAGCCGGTGTGCCGGTCATCCC
>REER01000043.1 GCA_007694945.1 Paracoccaceae bacterium
CGGAGCTGGACGCGGCGCGCGAGGTTCTGGGATTGATCTATCTCAAGGGAAAGGTTGTTACTGCGGGTGTGCCCATCACCCGTGAGCAACTCGAACGTCTGAATGACCAAAGCCAATCGGACTGAGGCGAGACATGACAATCAAACGGCGGATTGCAAAGCTTGAAAGCAAACGGGGCCTTGACTGCAATCCCGTGAAAATCATCACACACCAAATCGTATGGGCGAATGGTGACGTGAAAGCCTATCTCGGAAAGGCCCTGACCCCGACCGGATGGCAAACCATATCCGCCGGGGCAGACACAACCGAAGCTGAATTTGAGAGGCGGTTGCAGGCTATGGCGGAAGGCGGCACGTCCTGACGCTTCTGCCCCCTGAATGTGGAAATCCATGCGTCAAGCAAGCGACAAAGGGTATATAATTAGGGGGATACGCGCAACCAAACTATCCAATTTCTCTATACATTACAGGCGCTTATCTGAAAAATATGGTGCCCGGGGGCGGAATCGAACCACCGACACGAGGATTTTCAATCCACTGCTCTACCCCTGAGCTACCCGGGCACGGGTGCATCCTGCGATGTAAGCGCTGTCTTTTGCGCTGGGTGAGAGCGTCTTATTGCAGCCGTCTCGCGCTGTCCAGAGGGCGTTTCGAAAAATCTGCGAGCGCGCGCGTTGTTGTAGTCAGCCCGCTAATTCCGGCGCCCCGGGTCACCCGCGCCAGGTGCTGGCGGCATGGTCTCATCCATCTCCTCGGGGGCTACCGGCAGGCGGTAATCCTCGCGCAGCCAGCGGGCCAGATCCACATCCGCGCAGCGCCGCGAACAGAACGGTCTGCAGGCCGGGTCAGTGGGTTTGGTGCAGATCGGGCAACTCATGCCAGCACCTCATGTAAAGGCACGCGGTCGCGCTTGCGGGTCAGCTCGAAATTACCGAGCGGCGTCCAACCTGCCAGAACCGTGTCGCGCCCGTCGCGGCGAAAGGCCGCTTTCAGGGATTGCTCGAGGATATGGCGGTCTTTCTTGGGGAAGGGCGCGAAATCGATCAGCACCTGCCCGCCCAGACCGCGCAGATACAAGGCGCGGGGCACGGCGCGGGCGCAGGCGATATTGGCCTTGAGCCCGGCAGCGGGGCTGGTGTCGGGGCCGGTATTCACATCGACCGCGATCAGCGCGCGCGTCGGCTCGATCACCATATGCGCGCCTTTGCCCAGCGGGGCTTCGGGGCGCAACAGCGCGTCGATGGCCTCGATCACGCCATGGCGGGCGAAGCTGCCGGCGGCTTCGTCCAAGGTGTCGGGCGTGGGCCAGTCGCGCCAGGCGGCGAGATGCGGGGCAGGGGCGTCGAACAGGGTCTCGGGCGTGCCTTTGGTATCAGCCAGCAGCTTCTCGGCGAGGTCTCGCATCCGCGCAATATCCTCGGCAATTGCCTCCTCGGGCGCGCCCTCGCAGGCCGAGCGCAGGATCAGCCCAAGCCTGTTCTTGGCGCCGTCCATGCCCTGCGCGGCAAGCTGTTCCAGCGGGGCGCGGGTGTCCGCTTCGGTGATCTGGCGCGAGACATTCAGCCCCGGCGCATCGGGGGTGATGATGGCGAAGCGGCTTTTCAGCATCAGCCGGGTGCTCACAGGCACGGCCTTGCCCGCCTCGGCCAGCCCGGTCACCTGCACCATCACCGGATCGCCCGGTCGCAACCCCTTGGTCTGGCGCAGAAAGCCGCTCTGGCCGCTGGGCAGATCGACAAAGGCCCCACCCAGTCCCTTGACGGGGCGCCCCAGTTTGCCGCGCAGGATGGTCTCGGGCGCGATGATGCTGTCGGGCAGCGCAATCAGCAAATCCTCAAGCTGTCCATCGACCATCCGCGCAGCTGCCTCGCGGCCCCGGAAATTGTCAAGCGCGATCACGCTGCCCTTCATGCCCAGACCCTCCAGCCTGCGGCATGCAGAAGCTGCGCGGTCTCGGCAGCGGGCAGACCCATGATGCCGCTATAGGAGCCTGATATCCACGGGATGAAGGCCGATGCACGCCCCTGGATCGCATAGCCCCCGGCCTTGCCCTGCCATTCGCCCGAGGCCAGATAGCCATTCACCTCGTCATCCGAGAGGCGCTTGAACTTGACCTGACTGACTTGTGTGCGCGCCCAGTGTCGCGCGCCACAGCGCAAAGCCACAGCGGTGATGACCGAATGCCTGCGCCCCGAGAGCATATGCAGGAAGGACGCGGCCTCGCCTGCATCCGCAGGCTTGCCGAGTATGCGCCGCCCGAGTGCGACCGTGGTATCGGCACAGAGCACGATGTTGGCGGAGTCTGCGGCAATCGCGTCGAGCTTGGCGCGCGTGACGCGTTCGCAATAGTGCCGGGGCAATTCGCCATTCAGCGGTGTTTCGTCGATATCGGCGGCGATGACAGCATCGGGCGTGACCCCGATTGTCGCCAGAATCTCTTTCCGGCGCGGGCTCGCGGAGCCTAGGATCAGCCGCACGGGCTTATTTGAAGCGGTAATTGATCCGCCCCTTGGTGAGGTCATAGGGGGTCATTTCCACCTGCACCTTGTCGCCGACCAGAACCCGGATGCGGTTCTTGCGCATCTTGCCTGCCATATGCGCGTTGATCTCATGGCCGTTTTCCAGCTCGACCCGAAATGTCGCATTAGGCAGGAGTTCCTTCACGACGCCGGGGAATTCGAGCAGTTCTTCCTTGGCCATGGTCACTCCATCATTGTTGCATGCATCCATGATGCGCCGCTTAAATGCGCTCAAAAGGGGCGGTTTTCAAGCGTTTTATGAGGGCTTCACGCGCTCGCGAAGGGGCTCGAGGCGCATTTTCTGCTCATCCCAATGCGCGTGGTTCAGCACCGCACCCTCGCGCCGTACGCGCGCGATCGCCGCGCGGTCGATCTCGGCGATGGCCCAGCCGGGGGAGTTGAGCGCTCTCTCGGCCAGAATGCCGGTTTCGGGAAAGCCCAGATCGGGCGGGCCGTAGATGGCGGCGGCGCCTGTGTTCAAATCGACCGCAGGGCACCAGGGGGCCGGCCCGACAGTGGGTGCATGGGCGACAACGCATTGGTTTTCCAGAGCGCGCGCCATGGCACCGACCTTGACGCGGGTATAGCCTGCCAGCGCTTCGGTTGCAGAAGGCGCAAGCAGGATCTCGGCGCCGTCTTCCACCAAAGCGCGGGCCAGCAGCGGGAATTCGGCGTCATAGCAGATGATCACGCCAATCCGGCCCAAAGGAGTGTCGAACACCTGCAAGCCCTGTCCTGGTGCGATATCCCATTCCTCACGCTCAAACCGGGTCATGATCTGCTTGTCCTGATGCCCGATCATCCCCGAAGGCCCGTAGAGGGTGGCGCGGTTTACAGGTCGTGCGGCGTCGGATATGGCTGGTGCGCTGGCACCAAGGATATGAACACCATGGCGCGCGGCGAGTTCTTCATGCAGTGCCGTAACCTGCGGGGCGTGGCGCATGACCTCGTGCAGCGCAGCTTCCAGATCAGCGGCGACAGCCGCGCCACCAAGGCTGGCCAGTTCCATCGAGCCGTATTCCGGGAAGACAAGCAAATCGGCCCCGTCACCCGCCGCCCGCGCGACCCAGTCCGAAAGCTTGGCACGATAGGCCGCCCAGTCGGGCAGGAAATCGAGCGGATAGGCAGCGGCGGCGAGTTTCATGGCTCTCTCATCCAGAATTGCATCGGCTTTTCAGTGTCCCCCTGCGCGTCGATGTCGCGCCAGCTGAAACTGGCCGTGACACCGGGCAGCGGCGCATAGCCTCGCTTGCGCCAGAACGGGTCGAGCGGGCGATAGTCGTCCGGTCGGGCAGGGTGATCCTCGGGGCGGATCACGCCGCAGAAACAGGTGCGACGAAAGCCAAGAGCGCGCGCGTGGTCTTCGCGCAGGTCAAAGAAGCGATGACCCGCGCCCTGGCCGCGGTATTCGGGCAGCAGGACAGATTCGGCGCAGTAGAAGATATCCGAGATATCCTGCCCGGCGAAAGCGGCCTGAAATTCGGCATCGGCATCTGCGAGCGGCAGGCCCGTCGCAGCGCCGACGAGTCTGTCACCGTCAAAGGCGGCTGCGACGACTGCGCGGGGGTTGTCCTGATAGACTCGCAGATAGCTGGCCTCATAATCGGCATCGCCATCATAGAGATAGGGCCAGTCGCGGAACACGCGGATGCGCAAAGCCGCCAGCCCATCGATGATCGGGGCAATCGCCTCACCCGTGAGGGATTCGAATCGAAGGCTCATGCCGAGACCTGCCTGATCCAGTCCTGCAGATTATAATAAGTCGTGATCCGCGTGATCTTGCCATCCGCCAGCGAGAAAAAAGACCCCGCAGGCAGGACATAGCGCTGCCCATGCGCCTCGGGCAGGCCCGGATCGGTTTGCAGATATTCGCCATGCACCGTGAATTCGGCAGCCGCGCGACTGCCATCGTCATTGACGAAGATCACCATATGGCGCAGCTCTTCGCGGTAGCTTACGCCCATATGGGAGCAGAACTCGGCAAACGCCGCACGGCCCTGCCGCAGATCGCCCTGATTGACGAAATGCTGCACATCGTCGCTGACAACTGCCAGCATGCCCTCGGCGTTACCCGAATTGAACGCATCGAAATAGCGTTGGATCGTTTCTTTGCTCATCTCTCATTCCTTTTCCGGCGGGCCGAAACGCGCCAGCAGATGCTGTCTGATCTGATCGCGGGTCTGACGATAGGCGGCAAGCTTTGCTTCGCGTGTCTCGCCCAGACCTGACGGGTCCATGATCGGCCAGTATTCTACGTCGATATGGGCGTAGCGCGTGAGCTCAAGTGCCTGTCTTTGGCTCGCGGGCGACAGCGCGATGATCAGATCGAAGCCTGTCAGATCATCGCCCCATTCGACCATCTCTTCGAACGAGCGCGACCGGTGCCGTTCCAGTTCCACACCCTCTTCGGCACTGACCGCGATCGAAAACCCGTCTATCTCGCGATCATTGCGCACACCCGCCGATTGCACATAGGCGCGCTGGCCATAGAGCTTCTTCATCAATCCTTCGGCTATGGGCGAACGCACGGAATTGTGGTCGCAGCAGAACAGCACCGAAGAGGGGAAGCGCTCGGCCATTCAGCCCCCGAAATGCAGAACGCAAACAAGGGTGAAAAGGCGGCGTGCGGTGTCGATATCCATCTCGGCCTTGCCCTCGAGCCGCTCTTGCAGAATGCGCGCGCCCTCGTTGTGGATACCGCGTCGGGCCATGTCGATGGCTTCGATCTGGCTGGGCGGCAGGCGTTTAACCGCATCGAAATAGCTGCCGCAGATTTGGTAGTAATCCTTCACCACCTGCCGGAACGGCCCGAGCGAGAGTATGATTTCGCCGATGGATGCGCCGCTCTCGTCGCTGAGCGCGACAACAAGCCGCCGGTCCCGGATAGCAAGCTGCATGTGGAACGGCCCGGATTGCACCTTCTGTCCGTCGCGCGCACAGAGCGAAAAACTGTTGTCTTCGAGCAGGTCGAAAATGGCGACCTTGCGCTCCTGTTCGATTTCCGGCGTGGGGGTGGGCAGCCCCCTGTCGTCAATCTCGATCTGGCAAATTCGGCTCATCTGGGGTCTTCATGCAGGGAATTCGGCAATGGTGATGCCCTGTTCGCGCGACCAGCGCAAGGGCACGGGATGACCCAGGCTGACCGAAAAGCCCACGAAAGCGGGCATGGCTCGAAGAACTCACTGACGCTTCTGATCAAGCAATTTCGAAAAAGCACCCTATAGGCTGGCTTTGGAACCTGTCAGGGCTGATGACGCGGGGCGCAGGGTCTCGCGTTGGTCAGGACTTCGCCTGTGCGCAGAACATGTCATAGACCACGCTGATCAGTCGCGCGGCCTTGGGGTCGTGCAAGGCATAGTAGATGGTCTTGCCTTCGCGCCGGGCCGACACGATCCCCTCGAGGCGCAGCCGCGCGAGCTGCTGGCTGACAGCCGCCTGACGCGACTGCAGCAGATGCTCCAGTTCCGTAACCGATTTCTCACCCGATGAGAGATGGCACAGGATCATCAACCGACCCTCATGCGCCAGCGCCTTGAGGAAATTCGAAGCAGCCTGCGCCTGTTCGATCATGTCCGTCGGCGCAACCGTCGCACAGTCGCCGGTTTCGGCCTGAATCTCAAACTCGTTCGTGTCCTGCGTCGTCAAACTTTGCGCATATGCCATGGCGAATATCCTGACTTGGAGTGCATGATCGGCGGCGGATGTGTCACGAAGCCTGTTGTGGCATGCTGCTCCGCTATTCAGTTATGATTTCTTGAATATGTGTCAGCAAAGGCCGCAAGGCAAGCGCATAACTGGGAAAAAATCCCAAATCCGGCATCGCGTTGCGGATCGGTAACAAAATACTGCGATTTTGAGCGAAACCGAAAAAATATTCTTTGGGATTCCGAAAGAATCGGGGCCCGCCACGATATGGCGCGCCCCGAAAGGTGAATATGGCGCAGGGCAAAGCTCTCGCGTGGCGCACTTATGCGTCGCGCGGATCCGTGCTCTCGCCGCGGTCGCGCGGGTCGTCATCATCCTGACCCGCTGCGCCAATATCATCGAAGAGTTCCGCGATCTCGAATTCCGCAGCGGCTTCTTCTTCGGCAGCCACTTCCTGAATGGTCTTGCCGCTCGCCTGCAACTCGGCCTCTTCGGTCGAGCGCGCCACGTTCAGCCCGATCTCGACTTCGACCTCGGGGTGCAGGACGATCTGTGCATTGTAGAGCCCAAGCGCCTTGATCGGTGCGCCGATGACGACCTGGCGCTTCTCGACCGTGACGCCGGCCTCTGCCAGCAGATCAACCACGTCGCGTGGGCTGACCGAACCATAAAGCGCGCCAGCGTCGGACGCCTGACGGATCACGACATAGGCGGCATCATTCAGCTTGGCGGCGACGGCCTCGGCCTCTTTGCGGGTCTCGAGGTTTTGCGCTTCGAGCTCGGCCTTGCGGTTCTCGAAGGACTTGATGTTGTCATCCGAGGCGCGCAGCGCCTTGCCCTGCGGCAGCAGATAGTTGCGGGCATAGCCGGGCTTGACGTTGACCACGTCGCCCATCTGGCCCAGCTTGGCCACGCGTTCCAGAAGGATCACTTGCATGTCTGTGGCTCCTTATTTCACGGCGTAGGGCAGCAGGGCGAGGAACCGCGCGCGCTTGATGGCGCGGGCGAGTTCGCGCTGCTTGCTGGCCGAAACAGCGGTGATGCGCGACGGTACGATCTTGCCACGCTCGGAAATGTAGCGTTGCAGCAGACGCGTGTCCTTGTAATCGATCGCGGGGGCATTGTCGCCCGAGAACGGGCAGACCTTGCGACGGCGGAAAAACGGTTTTGCAGCCATGGATCAGATCTCCCTTATGAGGCGCGGCGGCGGTCGCCGCGGTCGCGTTCGTCGCGTTTCTGCATCTGGACCGAGGGGCCCTCGGCATGTGCATCGACCTTGACGGTCAGCACGCGCATAACGTCATCATGCAGACGCATCAGGCGCTCCATCTCCTGAACGGCGGGCGCGGGCGCGTCGGTGCGCAGAAAGGCGTAATGCCCCTTGCGGTTCTTGTTGATCTTGTAGGCCATGGTCTTGACGCCCCAGTACTCGTGATCGACGAGTTTTCCGCCATTATCGGCCAGGGCAGCTCCAAAATGCTCGATCAGCGCTTCGGCCTGCGTATTCGACAGATCCTGACGCGCGATCATGACATGCTCGTAAAGCGGCATGCGATCTCCATTCATCATTTACGTGCATTTCAAAAGACAGGGCTCTCTTTCCGCCCCTGCCTACGAGAGCTGCACAGGTGTCATTGTCTCGCGGAAAGATGGTGGGGCCATAGCCGATCCGGGGGGCGTGCGCAAGAGTGCGTGCAGGGCCGGAAGGAGAGACTTGTCACAGACCGGGCCAGCAGGCATAAAGAGCGCAAATTCCATGGAGGCTGACGCTGATGACTGTTTCAACCCCGCTGATGACGGCGCTTGGTGGCAATGACACGCTGGCGCGCAAACTGGCGATGGTGCTTTTCGGATCGGTTCTGGTGGGCATGTCCGCGCAAGTGAGCGTGCCGATGTATCCCGTGCCGATGACGCTGCAGACACTGGCCATTTCGCTGATCGGGCTGACCTATGGCGCGCGCCTGGCCGGGGTGACCCTCGCTGCTTATCTAGCGCAGGCTGCGGCTGGCCTGCCGTTTTTCGCGGGTGGCGCGTCTGGGGTGGTCTATTTGTTTGGACCGACTGGAGGGTTTCTGTTTGGCTTTGTGGCGATGGCCTGGCTGACCGGCTGGCTGGTCGAGCGCGGGCTGTCGCGCGGCTTTGGTCGGCTGTTCCTCGCGGCCTTTATCCCGGCACTGCTGCTGTTCATTCCGGGCGTGTTGTGGGTTTGGATCATCACGCCGCTGGACCTGAACGCGGCCATCATGGGCGGCGCGGTGCCGTTCCAGTTGGGCGGGGTCGTGAAATCGGCTGTGGCCGCGCTGATCGTCACCGGCGCATGGGCAGCGTTCAAGGCACGTTGGTCCTGACCGGATTTTAAAACTGACCATTGAGGAAGCCCGGCCTTGTGGCCGGGCTTTTTCGTTGCCGCTTCGGGGCCCCCTTGCCACTCATATGGCGATTATCTGGGCGGAAGCTCGGTGTGCAGTTTGGGATACCCGATCGTGCCGGCGCGCTCACCCGTGGCCGCGGGCCATGACTCGCCGCAGAATGAGTATTCTTGGCAAGAAAATGCTACCAGCGGGAGAGCGCGGCCTCGTCGCTGTCTTTTGCCGCCACCCAGTCGCTGCCGACGCGCGTGGTTTCCTTCTTCCAGAAGGGGGCGCGGGATTTGAGGTAATCCATCAGGAAATCCGCCGCAGCAAAGGCCTCGGCGCGATGCGCCGAGGCAGTCGCGACCATCATGATGCGCTCACCGGGTGTGAGGGGGCCATAGCGATGCAGGATCAGCACTTCTGTCAGGCTCCAGCGCGCGGCGGCATCGCGCGCGATCTTGTCAAGCGCGCGTTCGGTCATGCCGGGGTAATGCTCGATCTCCATCATCTCGAGGGTTGCACCCTCATGCTCGCGCACGATGCCGCAGAAGGTGACCACCGCGCCGGTATCCTGCCGCCCATCGGCAAATTGCGTGCATTCGGCGCCGAAATCGAAGGGCCCTCGCTGCACGCGGATCGTGATGGATGTCATCGGTTCAGCCTCCGGTCATGGGCGGGAAGAAGGCGATTTCGCGCGCGCCCGCGAGGCTGGCATCGAAATCGCGCAACTCCTGGTCGATCGCCACACGCACCGCAGCGAGGTCCGAGAAGGCCAGCGCATAGCGCTCTTCGCGCGCGCGCAATTCCTCGACCAATGCATTTACGGTTGTGGCCTCGGTCTCGACTGTTTCGCGCGGCAGCCCGATGCGCTCGCGCAGCCAGGCAAAATACAGGATATCCAGTTTCATGGCGCATCATCTCGCAGAAGGGGCCGGGCCTTGCGGAAATAATCCCAGCCAGTGATCAATGTCAGGATCGCCGCCAGCCAGATCAGGGCCAGCCCTGCGTGCCAGACGAAATTGCCACCAAGAACGGCGACGTCAACCAGGCTGACATCTTCGGTGCCGATATCGCTAAGTGTGGCAATGAGATCGGCATGGCTGCGCAGGCTGCCCACCTCGCGCACATATTCCAGCCCCATGGCAAGAAACAGCACGGCGATGGCGGTCATCTGCGCCGTGGTCTTCCATTTCGCGAGTCCGGTCACTTTCAGAAGCCCCGCCTTGTCACCCAGAAACTCGCGCAGGCCCGAGACGAAGACTTCACGAAACAGGATCGCGGTGGCGGGCAGGATCAACCACGGGTCCATGCCGGAATAGCCGGTGATGACCAGGAGTGCGATCACCACCATCGCCTTGTCGGCGATCGGGTCGAGCATGGCGCCGAGGCGGCTTTCCTGTTTCCAGGCGCGTGCCAGGTAGCCGTCGAAGAAATCCGTGATGGCGGCGAGCGCGAAGAGCGCCAGCGCGAACCAGTCCGCCCATGGGCGATGGAAATAGAGGAACATTACCGCCACACCGGGCGCGGCCAGCAGACGCAGAACCGTCAGGATATTGGGCAGGGTCCAGAACATATTGGCGCGTCGGGCAAGAGGTGTGGGCTGCGAGGTCATGGCATTACTGTGGAAGCGCCGGGCATGAAATGCAAGTGCCGCTGCAAAGGCGATCAGACATGCCCGGCAAGCCATTGCCCGATCAGGAAATGCGCAATCGCGCCGCGTCGTGCTGGCGTGATCCTGGGGTGCTGGCCGCTCCAGGCGGCCAGCACCTCTTCGCGCGACAGCCAGAGCGCGTCTTCCAGTTCGTCATCAAGGGTGATGTCGCGGTTGGTCGCCTCGGCCACGCAGCCCAGCATCAGCGAATTCGGAAACGGCCAGGGCTGCGACGCAATGTAGCGGATTGATCGGGTGGAGAGACCGGTCTCTTCCAGGACTTCGCGCGAGACAGCAATCTCGATGGTCTCACCAGGTTCGACGAAACCGGCCAGCGCCGAATACATGCCTTCAGGCCAGCCATGCGAGCGCCCCAGCAGCAGCGCGTTGCCATGATTCACCAGCATGATCACCACCGGGTCGGTGCGCGGAAAATGCTTGGCGCCGCAGGCAGGGCAATGGCGCTCCCACCCGGCCATGGCAATCTCGCTCGGGCTGCCGCAGCGGGCACAGAAGCGGTGTGTGCGGTGCCAGTTGAAGATTGCGCGCGCCGTAGCGGCCATGGCGGCTTCGGATGCGGGCAACTGGGTCATGGCCAGCCGCAATTCACCGAAATAGGCGCCCGGCGTGGCCGCTGGGTGGACCTGATGCGTGGTGTCGGTGAACATGGCCAGCGCAGCGCGGTCGAGGACTTCAGGCTCCCAGCGCGAGATATCGGCGGCAAAATGGGCGCGCCCTTCCTGCTTTCCCAGGTACAGGAACGGAGTCTCGGCCTGTGCAAGGAGCGGGTCTGGCGGCGCAACATAGCCGAGAGCGCCAGAAGCCAACTGCGGCTTGCCGCGCCACATCGGTAGCACGCGGGTGCGGGCGCTGGCCAGCATCTGCGCCTGACGCGCCGCATTGCCCCGGGCCTGCGCGTCCCGGTCCTGCCATCCGCCGCTGAACGCGTTCCTCATCCTGCCTGTCCGCCTGTAACGCCCCTTTGCAGCCCGGTCTCGCAGCTTTTGCGTATCGCGACAATGGCCTTACCCTTCCTACTGGACGAATCTATCTAGGGTTGTGCGAGCGGCGGGACTGTCGTAACTCTACGCACATCATGTTTTGCCGTGACACAAAATGATCATGATCTTGGTCGGAATATCGCCTTGACCCTGGTCGAATTTCGCAGCGAGTTGAACGAGAATAGTGCCCGGTAAAATGAAACAAGACGGCTTTGATACCGCATCCAGCATTGATGTGCGTACGGCAGTGGACCTGCGCATCATGGAAACGACCGATCTGCATGTCCATCTGCATCCCTACGACTATTACGCGGATTGCCCAAATCCCGACCTGGGCCTTGCCCGACTGGCCGAACTCGTCGATCAGGCCCGCCAGCAGGTGCCGAATTGCCTGCTCTTCGATAATGGCGATTTTCTGCAGGGCACGCCGGTTGGCGATTATATCGCCTATGACATGGGGCTGAAGGAGGGCGACCTGCATCCGGTCACCGCCGCCATGAACGCAATGCGCTATGATGCGATCACGCTGGGCAATCACGAGTTCAATTACGGGCTCGATTTCCTGATGCACTCCATTGCGCTGGCCGATTTCCCTGTGGTCTCGTCCAATATCCTGCGCTGCAAGGGCGGCAATCCGCGCGCCGATCGGCATCTGGTCAAACCCTATCAGCTTCTGCAACGCGATGTCGTCGACCGCTCGGGCCAGCCGCATGTCATTAAGATCGGGGTGCTGGGCGTGGCGCCGCCCCAGATCATGATCTGGGAGCGCCAGCATCTGCAGGGTCGCATCGAGGCCCGTGACATGGTTCAGGCCGCGCGCGCCTGGGTGCCCGAGATGCGTGAATCCGGGGCCGATCTGGTCGTCTTGCTGGCCCATAGCGGCATCGGTCCGATCCGCCACACCGAGAATATGGAGAATGCCATCATCCCCCTTGCAATGATCGAAGGGGTAGACCTGATCCTTTCGGGACATGCGCACCGGCTGTTTCCATCACGCGCCTTTGCCGATATTCCCGGTGTCGATATCGACTGCGGCACTGTCTGCGGCAAGCCCACCGTGATGAGTGGTTTCTTCGGCTCGCATCTTGGGCTGATCGATCTGCAACTGACCAAGGCCGCCGGGGTATGGCATGTGTTCGATGCAAAGGTCAGCACGCTTGCCCTGCGCGATGCCGCCAACCAGTTTGCGCCCGCCATTTTGGAGCACCCGCGCGTGCCCCTGCGCAGCCCCAAGGTGCGCAAGATCGTGGCCCGCGCGCATGACGCGGTGCTTGAAAGTATCCGCACGCCGATTGGCAGGACCGAAACGCCGATCAACAGTTTCTTCGCCTATCTGGGGCGCAGCGCGGCGACAGCGCTTGTCGCCGAAGCGCAGCGTGCCTTTGTCGCACGGCATCTCGAGGGAACCGATCTGGCTGATCTGCCGCTTGTGTCTTCTGTCTCGCCATCCAAGGCAGGCGGGCTCGGTGGGCCGCGCAATTTTACTAATATCGCGGCTGGGCCGCTGACACTGCGTTCGCTGGCCGATCTCTATATCTACCCCAATCAGGTCGCCGCATCGCGCCTGACAGGTGCTGATTTGTGGCTCTGGCTGGAGCGCTCGGTCTCGGCCTTCAACTGCCTGTCACCTGAGGTTGACGAACAGTATCTTATGGATGCCAGCTTTCCGGGCTATAATTTCGAGATCATCTATGGGTTCGATTACGAGGTGGACCTCACGGCACCGGCGCGGTTTGCAGGTGACGGGTCCGAGATCAGCCCTGAGCATTCGCGCATCCGGAACCTGACCTGGAACGGTGCGCCCATCGATCCCGAACAGCCGTTCATTGTCTGCACCAACAGTTTCCGGGCGCAGGGGGCAGGTGGCTTCGCGGGCACCGGGCCCGAGAGCGTTGCGCTCGAACACCCGGCGATCACCCGCGATATCCTGCGCGATTATGTCAGCGCCAGCGATCCGCTGGTGGTCGATGACCGCACACCCTTTCGCATGCGGCCTGTGAGCGGGGTTCAGGCCATCTTGCGCACGGGGACAGCGGCGCTCGATTATCTGGACAGGATCGCCGAGTTCTCGCCCGAGTTGTGTGGCGTGGACAAGAGCGGTTTCCTTAGGGTCAAGGTCACACTTTGAGCCAGGTTCAGGCGTCGGCCTTTGACGGCGCAGCCGTCACCCACCCGCAGCAGGCGCAGCCGGCCCGGCGTGACACGCGCATCACCCGGGTCTCGGCCTCAAGCGCATCATAGAGCAGCAGCCGTCCGCGCAACCCTGTGCCCGCGCCGGTGATCTCCTTGAGCGCTTCCACTGCCATCATGGTTCCGATCACACCGGGCAGCGGCCCGATCACGCCGGCCTCGGCGCAGGCGGGGGCCAGTCCGGGGGCAGGACGCTCGGGAAAGACGCATTCATAGCAGGGTGCATCACTGGCCGGATGGAACAGGCTGATCTGGCCTTCCCATTGCGTGAGCGCGCCTGAAATGAGCGGCTTGCCTGCTGCGACGGCTGCACGGTTGACCAGATAGCGCGTGTCGAAATTGTCGGTGCCATCGAGGATCAGATCATATTCGGCGAAAAGCGCGGCTGCACTTTCCGCATCGAGCCGCCGGTGATAGGGCCGCACCGTGATGAAGGGATTGAGCGCCCGCATCGCGCTTTGTGCCGAGAAGACCTTGGGAGTGTCGATCATCTCGTCGCGATGTATGATCTGACGTTGCAGGTTGGTGCCATCGACCGTGTCGTCGTCGATCACCCCTATCGTGCCGACACCCGCAGCCGCCAGATAGAGCAGCGCAGGCGAGCCCAGCCCGCCAGCGCCGACGACCAGCACTTTCGCTGCCTTGAGCTTCTTCTGTCCCGCGCCGCCGATCTCACGCAGCACGATATGCCGCGCATAGCGGTTGAGTTCGGCCTCGCGAAACGAGTCCGGGTTGGCCGCGGGCTCCGCTTGGCTGTGTGCATTGCGGCGCCGAAGGCGCCGTACCCCGGAAGAATAGGCCAACCCGAGCCCCGCCACACCGCCCAAAACCAGCCAGGGCCGCACATCACCGCCGGTGGCCTCGCGCAATTCGGTGCCCTCGGGCAGGACCAGATTGGCCACAACCACTGCGACATAGAGCAGCCCGATCATGATCAGTCGCGCTCTGACCGGGGTTTTCATCATCCAGCCAAGCGCCCAGAGCAGTGCCATCAGGAACAGGATAAACCCCATCTCAGCTTGTCCCCGTCGAGCCGAACCCACCCGCGCCGCGCGCGGTGGCTTCCAGCGTTTCACTCAGAACAAGCTTTGCCTGCACGACCGGGGCAATCACGATCTGCGCAATCCGCGCGCCATGCGCGATCTGAAAGGGTTCCGCCCCCAGATTGAGCAGTATCACCCCGATAGGGCCGCGATAATCGCTGTCGATGGTGGCAGGCGCATTGGGCAGGGTGATCCCGTGACGCAGGGCAAGGCCCGAGCGCGCGCGGATCTGCATCTCATGGCCCTCGGGGATGGCGCAGGCGAGCCCCGTGGGCACGAGCCGCCGCGCCATGGGCGCAAGCGTCAGCCCGGCCTCGCGCACCTCCACGGGCAGATTCGCGCGGATATCGGCCCCGGCAGCGCCTTCTGTCGCATAGTCGGGCAGGGGCACCTCGGGGTCAAAACCGGGCACACGTTGGAAGAAGACCGTAACGCTCACGCAATCGCCTCGGCAATCCGCTGCGCCAAGCGTTGCGCAACCTCGCCCTTGGGCAGGCGCGGCCAATCCTCGACTCCGGTCTCGGTGACCAGATGTACGGCATTCTCCGCCCCGCCCATGATCCCCGTCGCGGGCGAGACATCATTCGCGACGATCCAGTCACAGCCCTTGCGCGCGCGCTTGGCGGTTGCATGGGCGATTACCTCCTCGGTCTCGGCGGCAAAACCGATGACCAGTCGCGGGCGTTGGGCGTGGGTGGAGAGGGTGGCAAGAATATCAGGGTTCTCAGAAAACTCAAGTAATGGAGTGCCCTGCGCAGTTTTCTTCATCTTTTGCGTGAACTCCTGCGTCACTCGCCAGTCGGCCACCGCAGCAGCACAGACCGCGACCTCGGCGGGCAGCGCTCCAAGCGCAGCCTCCAGCATCTCGCGCGCTGTCTCGACCCGTACGACCTGCACGCCGTCGGGCGTGGGCACCAAGGACGGGCCCGCCACGAACACCACCTCGGCCCCCAGATCGCGTAGCGCCGCGGCGATCGCCGTGCCCTGCGCGCCGGACGATCGGTTGGCGATATAGCGCACCGGATCGATCGGCTCGTGCGTCGGGCCCGAAGTGACCAGCACGCGCCGTCCTGCCAAGGGGCGCGGACCGAAATGCGCGGCAATCGCGGCGACAATCTCGGTGGGTTCCGCCATCCGGCCCGGCCCATGCTCGCCGCAAGCCATGTCG
Source organism: Paracoccaceae bacterium (assembly GCA_007694945.1). Classification (GTDB taxonomy): domain Bacteria; phylum Pseudomonadota; class Alphaproteobacteria; order Rhodobacterales; family Rhodobacteraceae; genus Roseinatronobacter. Next base: position 15,571 of record REER01000043.1, read on the forward strand.
CCCACATTCGGCCCGACCACCTGCACCCCATCGGCGCGAAGTTGCGTAAGGTTGCGCTGCGTCGTCGGGTGCTGCCACATCCGCACATTCATCGCAGGCGCGATCATCACCGGCTTGTCGGTGGCCAGCAGAAGCGTGCTGGCCAGATCATCGGCCAACCCCGCCACCATGCGCGCCGTCATGTTCGCGGTTGCAGGGGCCACGACCAGCAGATCCGAAGCGCGCGAAAGCTGGATATGGCCCATCTCGGTCTCGTCTTTCAGGTCGAACAGGTCCTGAAACACCTGCGCCTCGGCCAGCGCCGCGACCGAAAGCGGTGTCACGAATTCCGCCCCTGCGCGCGTCAGCACCGGCGTCACCTGCACGCCCGCGCGGCGCAACTGGCGGATCAGATCGAGGCATTTATAGGCCGCGATCCCGCCGCCGATAATCAATGTGATGCGCTTGCCTGCCAGCATGTCTCATCCCCTTTGTCACAGCCATACGCGCTTGCGACAGAAATCGGAAGTCCCGAGCCGCTCAGCGGAAGGCCTCGCAAGGGTCGGGGCGAGGGTGGGGTTCGGTGACGAGCCAGAGGTCATTCGGGGCCGGGCCGTTGAGCGGCGCCTCATACTGACCGATCGAGAGTGATGACAACTCGGGCGCCGCTCGCGCCAGCTTTGCTGGCGCGCCCCAGTCGGTGCGGGTGTGGCCGGTGCCGGTAATGACCACGACGGGCCCGCCAGTCGCCTCATGCGCGCGCAGCGCGGCATCGGCCAGCATGGCGTCGCGCAGGCGCTGTATGTCGACGAAAGCGGGCAACATCTCGGCGGGCAAGGCATCGCAATGCGCCGCGTTCTGGCGCGCCTCGCGCGTGGCCTGAACCTCGGGGTCAAGTGCCTCTTCCAGCCCGAAACGGGCGGGATCGCCCTCGAACACCTCGTCCAGCGGCTGACCCATGGCCGCGCGCGCCTGGTCACGGGGCAGGGCGGCGCCGAAAATCGAGGCCTTGGGTGCAGCGGTGAACAGAGGGTAATACATGGCAAAACCGGGCCAGCCTGATGCGCTCCACTCCAACAAGTCACCAAGGGCCGCTTCATCCGGCAGAGGCTCGGGTACGCGCCCGGCCTGCTCGCTGGTCAGCATCTCGAAAACAAGCGCGCGCGGCTCGATTGCCGCTATGGCCTTGGCCTGATACTCATGATGCAACGGGTTGTCGTGTACTTCGCCCAGAAATACGATTTGGGCCGGAGGCAGATTACTCAGCGCTTCCGGCCCGATCTCGTCGGCGCAGACAGGCACCCCCGTCAACGCCAGCAACAGTATAACTACTCTCATGCGAGGAAGTGAACCACTTCCCGCGACTGCGTTTCAAGGCTCTTGCGCATTTTCTGAAAGGCAGCGGCCTCGACCTGACGGATCCGCTCTTTCGACAGGCCCAATTCTTCGCCCAGCGATTCCAGCGTCCGCGGCTCTTCGCGCAGCTTGCGCTCACGCACGATGAAGCGCTCGCGCTCGCTCAGCCCTTTCATCGCTTCGATCAGCCAGTCGCGAAGTTGCGCCATGTCATGCGCCTGTTCGACTTCGACGCCGGGCTGAGCATTTTCATCCTCGAGCGCGTCGATCCATTCGCGGCCATCCTCATCGCTCGATTGCAGGGCGTTCAGCGAATAATCGGACCCGGAGAGACGCCCTTCCATCATCTCGACATCATGCAGGGGCACACCCACCTCGCGCGAGATCTGCTCGCGAAGCTGGTGGCGATCCAGTTCCTCGCCCCGTGCCATCGCTTCACGCTCGAATTTTGCCTGTACGCGGCGCAGGTTGAAGAACAATGATTTCTGGCTGGATGTTGAACCGGTGCGCACCATCGACCAGTTGCGCATAACGTAATCCTGAATGCTGGCGCGAATCCACCACACGGCATAGGTAGAAAAGCGTACGCCGCGTTCGGGGTCAAATTTGTCGGCGGCCTTCATAAGCCCAAGGCCTGCTTCCTGAATGAGATCATTCATTGGCGCGCCATAGCGGCGAAATTTCCCCGCCATCGAGATTGCGAGCCGCATATAGGCTGTGATCAGCCGGTGCAGGGCGGCCTCGTCGCGGTGGTCGCGCCAAGCGCGGGCGAGTTCCAGTTCGGTCTCCGCATCCAGAAGTTCAGCCTTCATAGCCTGACGTGACATCCGGCGATCGTCGGTAAAATCGAGTGCCATTTTTTCCCCCTGCGTTTTCGCATGTGCAGAGAATACGCGGCCTGTTTCGGTTTGGTTCACTCGGGCGTTAAAATAATCTTGCGCGGGCCGTACACATCTCCGTTAACAAAATATCAAGCCTTGGCGCGTTAACTCTCCTTGCAATTTTGGCGAAGGGGCTCTGGATGGTCGCGCGGGCATTGACAGTCGCCTTCGAGGGGATCGAGGCCCGCCTGATCGAAGTGCAATGCGCGCTCTCACCCGGAATGCCCGCGTTCCAGATCGTCGGCCTACCTGACAAGGCCGTGTCCGAGGCGCGCGAGCGCGTGCGCGCGGCGCTCTCGGCGCTGTCCATTGCGCTGCCTTCAAAGCGGATCACGGTCAATCTCTCGCCCGCTGATCTGCCCAAGGAGGGCTCTCATTTCGACCTGCCCATTGCCATGGCGCTGCTCGCTGCGCTGGAGATTTTGCCACCTGAAGACGTGGCAGAGACTGTCGCGTTGGGGGAATTGTCACTTGATGGCGCGCTGGTGGCCGTAACGGGCGCCCTCCCGGCGGCAATGGCGGCGGCAGAGGGGGAGCATACGCTGTTCTGCCCCTCGGGCTGCGGGCCAGAGGCCGCCTGGGTCGATGCCACGCGCGTCTTCGCGCCGAAATCGCTGATGGAGGTGATCCGCCACTATTCCGGTCAGGCCCCGCTCAGCCCCGCGCGACCCGGCGAAGTACTGCGCAGCGAGGGAGGGCGAGACCTGTTCGACGTCAAAGGGCAGGAACGCGCCAAGCGCGCGCTGGAGATTGCGGCAGCGGGGCGGCATCACATGTTGATGGTGGGCGCGCCCGGTTCGGGCAAGTCGATGCTCGCCGCGCGCCTGCCTGGCATCCTGCCCGAGCTGAGCCCCGGTGAGGCGTTGGAAACCTCGATGATCCACTCCATCGCCGGATTGCTGGATCAGGGCGGCATCTCGCGCACGCGGCCTTTCCGAGAGCCGCATCACACTGCCTCGGTTGCAGCCATTGTGGGTGGCGGCAAGGGCGCCAAGCCCGGTGAGATTTCGCTGGCCCATAACGGCGTGCTGTTTCTCGACGAATTCCCCGAATTCCCGCGCATGGTGCTGGAAACCCTGCGCCAGCCCATCGAGACCGGCGAGGTCGTGGTCGCGCGTGCCAATGCTCATGTGCGCTACCCTTGCCGCTTTCTGCTCGTCGCTGCCGCGAACCCCTGCAAATGTGGTTATCTCTCCGAGCCCGCGCGCGCCTGTGCTCGTGCGCCAGCCTGTGGCGAGGATTATCTCGGCCGCATCTCAGGGCCTTTGCTTGACCGATTTGACCTGCGGGTCGAGGTGCCGCCAGTGGCTTTCACAGACCTCGATCTGCCCCCGTCAGGCGACCCATCGCGCGTGGTCGCCGCCCGTGTCGCCGATGCGCGCAAATGCCAGAGCATGCGGTTTGCACCCCATGCCGGGATGCGCGTCAATGCGGATGCCGAGGGCGCCTTGCTTGAGGAGATCGCTACGCCCGATGATGAGGGCCGTAAGCTGCTGACACAGGCGGCAGAGCGTTTTGGCCTGAGCGCGCGCGGCTATCACCGGTTGTTGCGAGTGGCACGGACCATTGCTGACCTGGACCAGAGCGCGAGTGTGCGCGCGCCGCATATGGCCGAGGCGATCAGCTATCGGCTGATGGCCGCGCCGGAAGCCGTTGCCGGATGAATTCGGCCGTATCCGCCAGCGCCTTGCGCGATTCAGGTAGCCAGCCATGATAGAACTGCCAGACATGGGGCAGATTGCCCCATTCCTGCACGGTGACATCGACACCATCAGCGCGCAGCCGCTCGGCCATGCGCCGCGAATCGTCCAGCAGGATTTCGGTGCGGGCCATCTGGATCAATGCTGGCGGCGCGCCCTTGAAGCTTGCGAAAAGTGGCGAGATGCGCGGGTCTGCCGGGTCGCCCCCCGCCATCACCCGATCGCGCAACTGCCCGATTCGCTCCGCGGGCAGCAGCAATTCGCTCTTGGCATTCTTCCGGATCGACTCGCCCGACAACGTCATGTCGGTGAAGGGCGAAAAAGTGAAAACACAATTGGGCAGGGGCGCGCCTATGGCGCAGAGATGCCCGAGTAGCGCCAGTGCCAGCCCGCCCCCCGCCGAATCTCCCCCCAGCGCGATCTGATCAGCGGCGTGGCCTCGCGCCAGCAGCGCCTGCCAGAGCAGCACGGCATCCTCGAAGGCCGCCGGGAAAGGGTGCTCGGGGGCAAGGCGGTAGTCTGGCAGGCAGCAAGGGATCCCGGCCTTCCGCGCGATATAGCCCCCGAGCGCGGCATGAGTGCGCGGATTGCCCATGACATAACCGCCGCCGTGGAAATAGAGAATGAAGGGCGCGCCGGGCTTGGCGGGCGCCGACCAGAGCGCGCCAATCTCGCGCCCCTCCGCGGCAAGGCTGTCCTCGTGAAAGGCCAGATAGGGCCGACCCCGCGCATTCAGCCATGCGCCGCGTTCGAACCATGCCCGAGCCGAAAGCGAGTCGCGCTGGCGGCCAAGCGAGGGTCGCACAGCATGGCGCAGGAAGACGCGCATGGCCTTGAGCTGCCAACTCATGTGGCGGCTCTGCGCGCCTCGATCGCCTCCCAGATCAGCGCGGCGCCGTTGGTGCCGTCAAACCGCTCAAGCTCTTGCAGACCTGTGGGCGAGGTCAGGTTGATCTCGGTGAGCCAATCCCCGATCACGTCGATACCGACGAAGATCTGGCCCTTTTCGCGCAGGAGCGGGCCGATCGCCTCGCAGATCTCGCGATCGCGGTCGCTCAGGCCGATCTTCTCGGGACGCCCGCCGACATGCATGTTCGAGCGTGTCTCGCCTGCGGCGGGCACGCGGTTGATGGCGCCGATGGGCTCGCCCTCGACAAGGATGATCCGCTTGTCGCCCTTGCTCACGGCAGGCAGGTATTTCTGCACGATCAGCGGCTCGCGGCTGATGCCGGTGAAAAGTTCATGCAGCGAGGCGAGGTTGCGGTCATTCGGGTCGAGCCGGAAGACACCTGCGCCGCCATTGCCATAGAGCGGCTTGAGGATGACATCGCCATGCTCGGCCTTGAATTCTCGGATGGTGGCAAGATCGCGCGCGATCATCGTGGGCGGGGTCAGGTCCGTAAATTGCAGAACAAGCAATTTCTCGGGGTAATTGCGCACCCAGAAAGGGTCATTCACCACCAGCGTGCGCGGGTGGATCATGTCGAGCAGATGCGTGGTGGTGATGTAGCTCATGTCGAAGGGCGGGTCCTGACGTAGCCAGACGACATCAATTGTCGCCAAGTCGATCAATTCTTCCGGCCCACAATGCACATGCGCGCCTTCGACACGCTGGAGGGTGACCGGTTGCGCCCGCGCCAGCACCTGACCGTCACGGAAAATCAGCTTGTCGGGCGTGTAGACAAAGAGCGCATGACCCCGCTCCTGCGCTTCGAACGCGATACGGAAGCTGCTATCGGCCGCGATATCGACAGTCTCGATCGGGTCCATCTGGAAGGCAACGCGCAGCGCCATGCTGTCCTCATCCATTAACTGGGCAGTGCCAATCCTGCCCCGCCCCTAGATGGCGGATGGCGAGCGGTGATGCAATGGGGCGCGTGGAGTACCAAAGGTAACCGCGCCACTGTAGGCCCAAGTAGTAAAATTGCGATAGTGAACGCCGGCAGTGGTACGCTCGAAACGCGTCGGGCGCAAAGCCCCGCGCATTCACTGCCAGAGCGCATTCTCTATGACCGAGATTTCTCCCCGCGCATTGACCAGCGCGACATCGAAGCGGGTCTCGGTCATCTGACCGTTGGGCATGGTGGCGAGATATTCGTTTGCCGTCTGGAAGATGCGCCCGATCTGCGCCGGACCGAGCCGCGCCAGTGCCGCATCGAAACTGCGGCTTTTCTTGACCTCAACGAAGACCACACGCGCCCCGCGTGCAAGCACCAGATCGATCTCGCCGCGCATACCATGGAAGCGCTGCGCCAGCAGGTCATAGCCAGCCTCGAGATAGGTCTGGAGCACTGAGCTTTCCGCCGCCAAGCCTGCCAGATGATTGCGCGCCTGCCTCATGATGACTTCTCCTTCTGTAATGCGGCTTGATAGACTTGTCGGCGCGGCAGCCCCAACGATTCGGCGACATGCGCGACCGCTTCTTTCAGGCGCATCTCGCGCAAGGCGATTGTGAGCGCCTGATCGAGTGTTTCAGCATCTGCCAGCGGTTTTTCGCCGCGCCCGACCACCAGCACGATCTCGCCGCGCAGCGAGCGGTCTTTGATTGTGGCGGCAAGTTCACCCAAGGGCATGCGGATTACTTCCTCATGGCGTTTGGTCAATTCACGGCAGAGCGCAGCAGGACGCTCATCGCCCAGAAGCTCGCACATTTCACCTAAGATTCGGCTAACGCGTTTTGCCGATTCGTAGAAAATAAGCGTGGCTGGGATCGCGGCGGCATCCTGCAGAAAACTGCGCCGCGCCCCTGCCTGCGCAGGCGCAAATCCCATGAAACAGAAGCGGTCGCTCGGCAGGCCGGACACGGTCAGCGCGGCCAGCATCGCCGAGGGGCCGGGGGCTGCGTGAACGGCATGGCCCGCGGCGATGGCGGCGCGCGCAAGCTGATAGCCGGGATCCGCAACCAGCGGGGTGCCGGCCTCGGAGGCGTAGAGCACGCGCTTGCCCTCGGCTAGCGTCGCGAGCAGGCCTGGGCGCATCTTTTCGCCATTGTGGTCGTGATAGGCCAGCAGCGGGCGCGTGCCAGGGCGCAGCCCATGCAACTCCATCAGGTGGCGCAGGCTGCGTGTGTCCTCGGCGACCAGCACGTCGCACCCCGCCAGCAGATCGAGCGCGTGTAGGGTGATATCGCGCGCAGCGCCGATCGGGGTCGCGATCAGGTGCAGTCCCGGCGGGATCGGGCGGGCGTTTTCTGTTGCGCCGGGCGCAGGCATGGGAGTGTCATCTTGCATGGGCATCACTTGCGGGCTGGTCGGGGTGAGGGGCCAAGGTCTCGCGAAGGAGCGTTTACTTCCGGGCCGGGCTTGGATTACTCTGCGCCGCAAGCGTAACTGTTGCAAGCCGGGAGTGCCTTTCACATGCCAGACAGCACGAAAACCCCCATGCGGGTCGATCCTCGCCCCTTTCTGACCAGGCGCGGGTTGCTGGGCACGGCCGCAGCCTCGCTGCTGGTGGCGGGCTGTGACATGCCCGCACTCGCGCCCGGTGCCGGCCCCGGCGCGGGCGCGGATGCACGCGGCCCGGTCACGGTCGGGATGCTGCTGCCGGGAGGCAGTGGTAACGAGGATTTCAATGTCGTGGCACGCAATCTCGAGAATGCGGCACGGCTGGCCGTGGCCGATCTGCAGGGGGCGCAGATCGATCTGCGCATTTATCAGACCGGGGGTGATCCGGGGCGTGCCCAGTCGCTCGCCGCCGAGGCGCTCAATGACGGAGCGCGCATCCTGTTGGGGCCCTTGCTTGCCTCGGAAGCTCGCGCGGTGGGGCCTGTCGCGGCGCAGGGCGGGGTAAATGTGCTCAGCTTCTCTAACAACCCTGAGGTCGCAGGCGGCAATGTTTTCCTGCTGGGCGCGATGTTCGAGAATACGGCGATGCGCCTGCTGTCCTATGCGGCTGCGCAGGACAAGGGCCGGGTGATGATCATCTCGGAGCAGAGCGAAGCCGGGCAGGTGGCCGAGCGCGCGATCCAGCGCGCCGCGCAGCGCACCGGGGCCAGCGTTGTGGCTGTGCAATCCTACGCGTTTTCGCAACAGGGCATCGTGGATGCTTTGCCCAGCATTTCCTCGGCGGCGCGCTCATCGGGCGCGCAGAGCATTCTGATGACGGCGGGCTCGGAAGGGGCATTGCCGCTGCTGGTCGAGCTTTTGCCACAGAATAATGTCTCACGAGAAACCTTCCAGTTCATGGGGCTGACGCGCTGGGATATTCCGCCAGCGACGATGCAGCTCAGCGGTCTTGAGGGCGGCTGGTTCGCCTTGCCCGACCCGTCACTGAGCAGCGCCTTCGAGGCGCGGTACAACGCCGCTTATGGAACCGGTCCCAATCCGGTGGCCAGTCTCGGGGTCGATGCGATCAATGTGGTAGGCGCGCTTATTCGCCGAGGAGGGAATGCGCCTTTCTCGGCCGAGGCCATCAGCCAGCCGAATGGCTTTGTCGGCGCATCCGGCATTTTCCGCTTCCGCCGCGATGGTACCAATGAGCGCGGTCTGGCCTTGGCCGAGATCCGCGATCAGCGGCGGGTTATCCTGAGCCCGGCACCGCGCAGCTTTGTCGGGGGTGGCTCCTGACGACGCTTCAACCATCGCGCGCGCCTGACACCGCGTTTGCAACGCCACTTCTGACTGAAGATGTCACGGCGCTCTATCCGCCTGCGCAGATGCTGGATGTTTCGGCGCTGCGCAAGGCGGTGTTGGAAGCCTTGGCGGCGCAGCCCGAGGCCGCGGCCAAAGAGCAGCGGGCCATCATCGTAGCGCAACTGCGGGCGGCGCTGCGCGACGGAGCCGCGCGCCTGGAGGCGCTTTTCGCAGCGCATCCGCGCGCGTCGCGCGCCTACGTCGCGGCCAATAGCTGGCTGACCGATCAGATCGTGACACTGGTTCTGGAGCTGGTGCAGACACATCTGCACCCCAACCACAACCGGTCAGAGGGCGAACGGATCGCGGTGCTGGCCGTCGGTGGCTATGGCCGTGCCGAGATGGCGCCGCATTCGGATATCGACCTGCTCTTTCTGGTGCCTTGGAAGGTCACAGGCTGGCTCGAACAGGTGATCGAATCGACACTCTACATCTTCTGGGACATGAAGCTGAAGGTAGGCCATGCCAGCCGCACCGTGGATGAATGCCTGCGGCTCGGGCGGGAGGATGTGACCATCCGCACGGCACTGCTGGAACACCGGTTCCTGTGGGGCAATGAAGCGCTGGCCCAGACGTTGCGCGCGCGCCTCTGGGACGAGCTTTTCGCCCGCACCCATGCCGAATTCGTCGAGATGAAACTGACAGAGCGGGCCGAGCGGCACACCAAGATCGGCAATCAGCGCTATATGCTTGAGCCCAATGTGAAAGAGGGCAAGGGTGGCTTGCGCGACCTGCAGACGCTCTACTGGATCGCGAAATATATCCATGCGGTGGATACCGCGCAGGAACTGGTCGCGCTGGGGTTCTTCCGGGCCGAGGAATACGCGACTTTCCGCGATGCCGAGACCTTTCTCTGGGCCGTGCGCTGCCATATGCACCACCTGTCGGGTCGCGCGGTCGAACAACTGACATTCGACCTGCAGGTCGGTGTCGCCGAGCGGATGGGCTATACGGACCATGGCGGGCGGCGCGGGGTCGAGCATTTCATGCAGGACTATTTCCGCCATGCCACGCATGTCGGTGACCTGACGCGCATCTTCCTGACCGAATTGGAGGCGCGGCACGTCAAACGTGAACCAATACTGCGGCATTTTCTAAATAAACGCAAGAAGATGCGCTATGGTCTTAAAGTTGTTCAGAACCGGCTTGATATCGAAGACCAGAACGCATTCCTGCAAGAACCGATCAACCTCTTGCGGCTGTTCGAAGAGGGGCTGATCACCGGATTCCTGCTCCATCCCAATGCGATGCGGCTGGTGGCGGCCAATCTGCACCTGATCGATGACAATCTGCGCGAGACACCCGAGGCGCAGAAACTGTTCCTCCGGATGCTGCTCAAACATTCCAACCCCGAACGCGCGCTGCGGCGGATGAACGAGCTGGGCGTACTGGGCGCGTTTATACCGGAATTCGAAACAATCGTGGCGATGATGCAATTCAATGTCTATCATCACTACACAGTTGATGAGCATACGATCCAATGCATCAGCACGCTGGCGCAGATCGAGCGCGAGGAACTGGTCGAGGAATTGCCCGTCGTTTCGCGCATTCTCAAGGAAGGGGTGAACCGGCGGGTGCTCTATGCGGCGCTGCTCTTGCATGACATCGGCAAGGGGCGGCCTGAAGATCATTCGATCCTTGGCGCGCAGATCGCGCGCCGGGTGGCGCCGCGTCTGGGGCTGAAGAAATCCGAATGCGAAAAGGTCGAATGGCTGGTGCGTTACCATCTGCTGATGGCCGATACGGCGCAGAAACGCGACATTTCCGATCCGCGCACGCTGCGCGATTTCGCCAAGCTGGTGAAGACCCGCGAGCGGCTGGATCTGCTGACCGCGCTGACGGTCTGCGATATTCGCGGGGTCGGGCCGGGCACATGGAACAACTGGAAAGCGCAGCTTCTGCGCCAGCTTTACCGCGAAACGGCGGATGCGCTCGAGAACGGGCTCGAGGCGCTCAACCGCGAGAACCGCGCAGACGAGGCGAAACGTGCCTTGCGCGAGGCGCTGGAAGACTGGTCACGTGCGGACCTGCGTGCCGAGATCGGGCGGCATTATGACCCCTACTGGCAGGGTTTGCCGACCGAGTCGCACCGGATCTTCGCCGGGCTTCTGCGAGATCTGGAACCCGACGAGATCAGTATCGACCTGCACCCGGACCCGGACCGCGATGCCACGCGGGTGTCATTCGTGCTCTCTGATCATCCAGGGCTGTTCGCGCGGTTCGCAGGGGCCTTGGCACTGGTCGGAGCGAATATCGTCGATGCGCGGACCTATACCACCAAGGATGGCTTTGCGACGGCCGTATTCTGGATTCAGGATGCCGAGGGTCGGCCCTATGAGGACAACCGCTTGCCGCGATTGCGAACCATGATCGAGCGCACGCTGAAAGGCGAAGTTGTGGCCTCGAAAGCGCTGGCGGATCGCGACAAGGTCAAGAAGCGCGAACGCGCCTTCCGCGTACCGACAAACATCAGCTTCGACAATGAAGGCTCTGAAATATATACGATTATCGAGGTCGACACCCGCGACCGTCCAGGGTTGCTGTTCGATCTGGCACGCACGCTGGCGGATGCCAATATCTCGATCTCCAGCGCCGTGATCGCGACCTATGGCTTGCAGGCGGTAGATACGTTTTATGTCAAGGACATGTTCGGGCTGAAGCTGCATTCGAAAGCCAAGCAGGAAGCGCTGGAGCGCAAGCTGCGTGCGGCGATCTCCGACGGGGCCGAACGGGCGGCTAAGGCATGAGTTGCCTGTCAGCCGGTTGGCGCGGCGTGTCTGACCGAACAGCCCGCGCAACCCGCCCCACCCACCCGCCCGCGGGTCGCGCGGGCTGTTCGGGGAGCTGAGAGAATGGCGCGCATCCGTCTGGTGGCGGGGTTTCTCACGGTCGGGCTCTGGACCTTGCTCAGCCGCATTTTCGGCTTTGTTCGCGATGTGATGATGGCGGCTTTTCTGGGCGCAGGGCCGGTGACGGACGCCTTCTTCGTGGCCTTCTCGCTTCCCAACATGTTCCGCCGCTTCTTTGCCGAGGGCGCGTTCAACTTCGCTTTTGTGCCGATTTTCGCCAAGAAGCACGAAGCGGGCGAGGGCGCCGAGGCTTTCGCCCGCGATGCCTTCTGGGGCATGACGGCGCTTTTGCTGGTCTTCTCGATCCTCGCCATCATCGCCATGCCACTGCTGGTCTGGGCCATGGCGGCGGGATTCGCGCAAGATGATCGCTTCGACATGGCCGTGCTCTTCGGGCGCGTGGCCTTTCCCTATATCTTCTTCATCTCGCTGGTGGCGCTGCTGTCGGGGATGCTCAACGCGGTCGGGCGGTTCACCGCGGCGGCGGCGGCACCCGCGCTGCTGAACGTGGTCTTCGTCGTGGCTATGATCCTCGCTGACCGCGCCGGCTGGCCGATGGGGCTGACGCTGTCCTGGGCCGTGCCTGTGGCCGGGGTGGCGCAACTCGTGCTGCTCTGGCTCGCCGTGCAACGCGCCGGGTTCGCGATGCGCTTCCGCCGTCCCCGGCTGACGCCCGAACTCAAGCGGCTGGCCGTCATCGCAGCGCCTGCCGTGCTGGCGGGCGGGGTGGTGCAGATCAATCTGCTGGTCGGGCGGCAGGTGGCGAGTTTCACGGAGAATGCGGTCTCTTGGCTCTCCTATGCCGACCGGCTGTATCAATTGCCCTTGGGGGTGGTGGGGATTGCCGTGGGTGTCGTGCTGCTCCCGGAACTCTCGCGCCGTCTGCGCGCGGGTGATGCGGGCGCGGGGCAGCATTCCTTCAACCGCGGCCTCGAATTCGCGCTGTTCCTGACCCTTCCAGCGGCTGTCGCGCTGGTGGTGATCGCAACGCCGATTGTCTCTGTTCTGTTCGGGCGCGGGGCCTGGAGCGCTGCCGACACTGACGCGACGGCCCTTGCGCTGGCGGTCTATGCCATGGGCCTGCCTGCCTTCGTGCTGCATAAGGTACTTCAGCCGCTCTATTACGCGCGCCATGACACCAAGCGCCCGTTCAAATATGCGCTGGTCTCGATGGTGGTGAATGCTGTCGTGGCGATCGGGCTGATGCCGTTTATCGGTTTCATTGCCGCCGCGCTGGCAACGAGCGTCGCGGCCTGGGTCATGGTCTGGCAACTCTGGGCAGGCTCACGCGGGATGGGGCGTGAGGCGCAGCTTGACGCGCAGATGCGCGCGCGGCTGTGGCGGATGGTGCTGGCGGCTGCACTGATGGGGGCGGTGCTTTACGGGTTGGCAGCAGGGTTCGAGGAGTGGCTGGTGCTCTCGGGCAAGCGCTATCTGGCGCTGCTGATCATCATTCTGGGCGGATCAGGCGTGTATCTGGGTCTCGCGCAACTGATAGGGGCGTTTTCGCTGGGTGAAATGCGCGCAGCGCTGAAGCGGTCGCGCGCGGAGTAGCGGTGTTCAGGGGCGGCGCAACCGCGCGCGCAACCCGGGCCGTAGGATCGGCGCGAGGGCCACGCCCGCAGCACAGGCGGTCAGATCCGCCACCCAATCCACCCCGCCTCCAACGAGCGCGGCCAATACCAGCCGCCCGATGACCAGCACCATGACAACCGCGATCGCCCGCATCCGTGCCGTAGCCCCATGGGCCTCGTGCCAGGCGAACCAGCCATAGGCGCCCGCCAGCGCAAAGATCAGCGGATAGCCCCCGATCAGCCAGGCCTCGGGCACCGCGATCATCCCGAAGGCAAACCCGCCTGCAGCCTGCGCGCAGGCCAGAAGCACAAGCAGACGCAGCGAGCCGAGCCGCTCGGCGCAATACTTCCCCAGTGCTGCCGTGATCACCACCACCAACGCGGCCTGCGCGGGGCCCATATGCACGAAGCCAAAGGCCAGATAGCGCACCAGATGCGCCAGCGGGGTCTGGCCAGTATCGACCATCCAGCCTTGCACTGCCGGGCTGATACCGACCGCGACCAACGCCTGCGTGCGCCAGCCCGCACTGCCCACCCAGTTGACCAGCCCATGCGCGCCCGCCCAGAGTACCATCTCGACCCCGGCAATCGCCAGTGTCAGCGCCCAGACACCCCAGGGCAGCGGGTTGAGCGCAGCGTCCCTGTCTCCTGTCATCTGCAGCCTCGGTTGACCTCCTGCAGCCCCGAGGCTAAGGCAGCGCGACAGGTTTTTCCAGCCAGGACACAGCCATGACCGACACCTCGCCCAAGAGCTTTTCGCCGCGTATCTTCTCGGGCATCCAGCCTTCGGGTGGGCTGACGCTGGGTAATTATCTGGGCGCAATCAAGCGTTTCGTCGCGGCGCAGGAGCAGGGGATCGAGACGATCTATTGCTTGGTCGATCTGCACGCGATCACGGTCTGGCAGGACCCGGCCAAGCTGCGCAATGCGACGCGCGAACTGGCGGCAGGCTATCTCGCTGCCGGGATCGACCCCAGGCGCTCGATCCTGTTCAATCAGTCGCAGGTGCCCGCCCATGCTCAGCTTGCTTGGATCTTCAACTGCGTCGCGCGGATGGGCTGGCTGCGGCGGATGACACAGTTCAAGGACAAGGCGGGTAAACATGCCGAGGAAGCCTCGGTCGGCCTCTTTGCCTATCCGAACCTCATGGCTGCCGACATTCTGGTCTATCACGCGACCCATGTGCCTGTGGGCGAGGATCAGAAACAGCATCTGGAGTTGGCGCGCGATATCGCGATCAAGTTCAACCATGATTTCGGGTTGGAGTTCTTCCCCGTGGTCGAACCGGTGATCGAAGGTGCGGCGACGCGGGTCATGTCCCTGCGCGATGGCACAAAGAAAATGTCGAAATCCGACCCGTCGGACCAGTCGCGCATCAACCTGACCGATGACGCCGATGCGATTGCCTCGAAAATACGCAAGGCGCGCACGGATCCCGAGCCTTTGCCCGAGAGCGTGGACGGGCTGGAGGGGCGGGCCGAGGCGCGCAATTTGGTGAACATCTATGCCGCGTTGGCCGATATTGCGCCTGCCGAGGTGATTGCACAATTCGGCGGGCAGGGCTTTGGCGCGCTCAAGCCTGCGCTGGCCGAGCTTGCGGTCGAAAAACTGAGCCCGCTCAATGCCGAGATGCGCCGCCTGATGCAGGACCCGGCCGAGATCGACCGGCTGCTGGGTGAGGGGGCCGAACGCGCCCATTCCATCGCTCAGCCGATCCTCGAGCAGACGCTCGATATCGTCGGCATGATCCGCTCGCGCCGGGGCTGAGGCAGAATGCGGCCCTTCTGGCATTTGGTGCTGGGAGGGCTGCTGGTCGCCTCGCTGCTCTGGTCTGGCTGGTCCCTGTGGCAGCTTTCGCGCTTGCCCCTGGGCGCTTGGGTGATCGAGCGCAGCGCTCACGAGCTTGGCGCCGCCTATGACCGCGTCCTCGCGCGTCGGGCAACGCCCGAGGCCATTGCCGCCCGGGTCGAGGAACGTCTGGAGGATGCACCGCGCAACTGGGTCGCGCTGGAGGGGCTCTGGACGCTGGCCGAGGCGCAAGCGGTTGACCTGCCCGAGGCCACACGCGTAGCCTATCAGCTTGCTCATGCCGCGGATCACGGCAGCTTGCGGCGGGCGCAGGACTGCATCGCCTGCGCCTACGACCTGCGCACCTGTGCCATGGGGGCGGCTCTGGGCTGCGGTGTTGTCGTCAACATGACTGCGCTTGGCGATCTGCTCTCGCTGGGGCGCGCGGCCGGGGTCTGGGTGCAGGGCGGCGAGGTCGATCAACTGGATGTGACGCTCTCGTTCATCGGGATCGGGGCGACCGGGCTGGTCGTCGTGACCGGCGGCACGTCATATGCGGTCAAATCGGGTGCCGGGCTGATGAAGGTCGCACATCGGATGGGGCGGATGACGCCGGGGGTGCGCTCAACCTATCGGCGCGGCTTTCGCGATGGCGTGGACTGGGCACGGGTGCCTGCCATCCGCCGCGCTGATGATCTGGCACAGGTGGCGCGGCCCGAGGCGTTGCGTCCGGCGGTGGAGTTGACGGGATCGCTGGGGGCGATGCAAGCGCGTCTTGGGTCGCGCGGGGCGCTTTACATGATGGGGCAGGTCGAGACGGTTGCGGACGCGCGCCGCATGGCGCGCGCCACCGAAGCCCTCGGCACCCGCAGTGTGGGCACGCTGGAGCTTCTGGGCAAGTCGCGCTTTCTGCGCGTCGGGCTGCGGCTGGCCGATGCGCTGCGTGAGATGATCGCTGCCTTTCTGGGGGCGCTTTCCGTGATATTGGGACTGACCTGGAGCCGCCTGCTGCGCGGGCTCAGACGGCTGGCGTGGGTGCCGAACGGCTGACGCGCAGCGTCAGCCGCCTCCCTCAAACATCCCCAGAAACGCATCGACCTGCCCGGGCGTCGTCGACCAGGAGGTCACCATACGCGCGCTGACGGGCTCCGCCTCGGGGCCCTCCAGCGTCTCGCCCTCGGGCCACAGGTAATACTGCGCGCCCTTTGCCTGCATCTGCCGATGCAGGCCGCGCGGCCAGCGGGCGAAGAGCATGTTGCCCTTGCGCGCAAACAGCATCTCGGCATGGGGCGCGAGCCCGGCCTCGAGTGTCGCGGCCATGGCATTGGCATGCGAGGCGAGGCGCAGCCAGAGGTCATCCTCCAGCCAGGCCAGCATCTGCGCCGACAGAAAGCGGTGTTTCGACCACAAATGCCCTGCGCGCTTGCGCCGAAGCTGCAATTCCCAGGCATGGGCCGGGTCGAACTTCACCACGGCCTCGACTCCCATCAGCCCGTTCTTGGTGCCCCCCAGCACCAGCGCATCCACGCCCGCGCGCCAGCTCATCTCGGCAGGTGTCGCGCCAGCAGCCACCAGCGCATTGGCAAAGCGCGCGCCATCAAGATGCACGGCGAGACCGTGATCATGGGCGATATCGGCCAGCGCCCTGATCTCGGCGGGACTGTAGAGGGTGCCGCATTCGGTCAGGTTGGTCAGGCTCAGCGCGGCGGGCTGCACGCTATGGACCACACCGCGCCCTGCCAGGGCCAGCTTTGCGGCCAGTGCCTCGGGCGTCATCTTGCCGTTGTCGCCCGCCACATGCACCAGTTTCGCCCCGCCGGTGTAGAACTCGGGTGCGCCGCATTCATCGACCTCGATATGCGCAAGCCCATGGCAATAGATTGCGCCCCAGGGCGGGCTCAGCGTGGCGAGCGCCAGCGCGTTGGCGGCGCTGCCCGTGGTGACAAGGCAGATTTCGGCTTCGGGGGCCTCGAAGACCTCGCGGACGCGGTCGCGCAGGCGGGTGCTCAGCGCGTCATTGCCATAGCCTAGCGCATAGCCTTCATTTGCCTGCGTGATCGCGACCAGGATCTCGGGTGGCAGGCCGGATGTGTTGTCAGAGGCGAAATTCATGCGCCATTGGTGGGGTGCGCGGCGCAGAGTGTCAAGGCGCCCCCAAGCTTGACAGAGTGCAGGGCAGGGCGCATATCCCCTGCAAACGCAGGAGTATCGCCATGTTCATCCAGACCGAATCCACCCCCAACCCCGCCACGCTGAAATTCCTGCCCGGGCAGGAAGTTCTGGGGTTGGGCACGGCGGATTTCCCCAATCCCGAAGCGGCCACGTCCTCACCCTTGGCTCGCCGTCTGTTTCAGGTCGCAGGCGTGACCGGGGTGTTCCTCGGCAGCGATTTCGTGACCGTGACCAAGGCCGAGGATGTCGATTGGGCCCATATAAAGCCCGAAATCCTCGGTGCGATCATGGAGCATTTCCAGTCTGGCGCGCCCGTGATGGAGGGGGAGGCCGAGGCAGGCCATGCCTCCCATGACGGCCCGGATTCCGAGATCGTGGGTCAGATCAAGGAGTTGCTCGACAGCCGCGTACGCCCGGCAGTGGCGCAGGACGGCGGCGACATCACCTTCCACGGGTTTGAGCGCGGTGTGGTCTATCTGCACATGAAAGGCGCTTGTGCGGGCTGCCCGTCCTCGACGCTCACGCTCAAGATGGGGATCGAGAACCTGCTGCGGCACTACATCCCAGAAGTGACCGAGGTGCGCCCGGTTGCAGTCTGAACCTCTGATCCTCGGTTTTGACACATCGGCCGCGCATTGCGCGGCCGCTTTGCTGCGGGGTGATACGATCCTCGCACAGGCTGAAGTGACAATGCCGCGCGGTCAGGCCGAGCGTTTGATTCCACTGCTCGAAGACCTGCTTGCGCAGGGCGGGGTGTCATGGTCTGCGCTCGATGCGCTGGCGGTCGGGGTCGGGCCGGGGAATTTCACTGGTATTCGCATCGCCGTTGCGGCGGCGCGCGGGTTGGCGCTCGGGCTAGGGCGGCCCGCGATCGCGGTCTCGGTTTTCGAGGCACGCGCTCAAGGGCAGCCGCGCCCGCTCACCGTGATCGAGCAGGCGCGGCGAAGCGAGGTCTATGTCCAGCGTTTCACGCCGGAGGCAGAGGAACCTTTCCTGCAAGCTCTTGAAGGCGCCGTCGCCTTTGGCGACGGCGTTGTCACGGGCAGCGCGGCCAGTGCCTGGGCCGCACAGACAGGGGAAAGGGTGCTGGCGGCGCGCTATCCTCTCGCGGAGGGGATCGCGCGCGCAGCGCGCGCCCGGCTGGGTCATGACCACAAACGCCCGGCGCCGCTCTACATCCGCCCTGCGGACGCGGCCCCGCCCTCCGAGGCCCCGCCCGTCCTGCTGCCATGAGCCCCGAGGCGCTGGCCGCGGTCCATGCGGCTGCATGTCGCTGGCCTGCCCCATGGTCAGCCCGTGACTTCCGCGCTTTCCTCGCGGACCCCACCTGCTTCGTCGAACTGGCCCATGACGGCATGGCGCTCGCAGGCTTTTCGCTGTTTCGCGTCGCGGGCGGTGAGGCGGAATTGCTGACCCTCGCTGTCGCGCCGCATGCTCGGCGACAGGGCCATGCGCGTCGCTTGCTGGCGCAAGGGCTGGAAAAAGCGCGCACGCGTGGAGCAGAGCGCTGTTTTCTGGAGGTGGCCGAGAGCAATTGCGCGGCCCGCGCGCTCTATCGCGCCGCAGGGTTTGCCGAGGTCGGGCGGCGCAAGGGTTATTACCGACGCCATGGCCTTGCACCTGTTGATGCGCTTGTTCTGGAGGCGTCACTTAACTGAGCATGGCCTTGTGCCGCGCCTGCTCGCCTGTTGCGCGATTTTGCTGTTGACCGCGCGACGAATTGCGAGGTTAATCAAGGACAATCGCGGCTCAGTGCGCTGTGCCCGAGCGCAGTCCCGGCGCGCCCTTTCATCAACCGGGATCTTAACAGGAGAGATGACAGATGACAGGTTTCAAGCCCTTTGCCCTGACCGCCTCGGTTCTTGCCCTTACCGCCGGGCTGGCACAGGCGGACTCGCCCGCGCTCATGTTCGACATGGGCGGCAAATTCGACAAGTCCTTCAACGAAGCTGCCTATAATGGCGCCGAGCGCTGGAGAGAATCGACCGGCGGCAGCTATCGCGAGATCGAGATTTCTGCCGAGGCGCAGCGTGTGCAATTCGCCCGCCGTCTGGCCGAGGCAGGCTCCAATCCCATTGTCGTGATGGGCTTTGCCAATGAGTCGACCCTTGTCGAGGTCGCGCCCGATTATCCCGACACGACCTTCGTTCTGATCGATGCCGTGGTCGATCTGCCCAATGTCCGCTCGGTCATCTTTGCCGAGCAGGAAGGCAGCTATCTGGTGGGCATGCTGGCGGCGATGGCCACCGAAACCGGCACTGTCAGTTTTGTCGGCGGCATGGAAATCCCGCTGATCACGGCTTTCGCTTGCGGCTATGCGCAGGGTGTCAAGGCCGTGAACCCCGATATCGACGTGATCGTCAATTACACCGGCTCGACGCCGGCGGCCTGGAATGACCCGGTGCGCGGGGGTGAGATCGCGAATGCACAGTTCAGCCAGGGTTCGGACATTGTATTTGCCGCAGCGGGCGGCACGGGTCTGGGCGTGTTGCAGGCTGCCGAAGATGCTGGGTTGAAATCCATCGGCGTGGACAGCAACCAGAACCATTTGCACCCGGGATCGGTCCTGACCTCGATGCTCAAGCTCGTCGATCAGGCGGTCTATGATGCCTTCACCGAGGGCCCGGACATGGAAACCGGCGTCGTGGTGATGGACCTTGCCGCAGGTGGCGTGGGCTATGCTGTGGACGAGTTCAACGAGCATCTCATCACGGCTGAGATGATGGAGGCTGTCGAAGAGGCCAGGGCCGCGATCATCGCTGGTGAACTGACCGTTCACGACTACCGCACTGATAGCACCTGCCCGGCGTTCTGAACGCCATGGCGCTGAATACGCCCGCGATGCGGCAGGAAACTGCCGCATCCGACAATGCCATCGAGCTCAGTGGCATTTCCAAAGCCTTCGGCTCGGTGCAGGCCAACAAGGATATCTCGATCCGTGTCCGGCGTGGCACGATCCACGGGATTGTGGGCGAGAATGGCGCGGGCAAATCGACACTGATGTCGATCCTGTTCGGTTTCTACCGCGCCGATTCGGGTGAGATATTCATCAATGGCAAACCCACCGAGATAACCGATAGCGAGTCGGCCATTCGGGCGGGCATCGGCATGGTGTTCCAGCATTTCAAGCTGGTCGAGAATTTTACTGTTCTGGAAAATGTTATCCTCGGGGCCGAGGCCGGGGGGTTGTTGCGCCCTTCGCTGGCGCGAGCGCGAGGGCTGCTGAAAGACCTCGCCCGAGAATTCGAACTGAATGTGGACCCGGATGCCAAGATCGAGGATCTCTCGGTCGGCCACCAGCAGCGTGTCGAGATCCTCAAGGCGCTCTATCGCGAGGCCGATATCCTGATCCTCGACGAGCCGACCGGCGTGCTCACACCGTCTGAAGCCGACCATCTGTTCCGCATCCTCAAGGGGCTGAAGGAGCAGGGCAAGACCATCATCCTGATCACGCATAAGCTGCGCGAGATCATGGATGTCACCGATGATGTCAGCGTCATGCGCCGGGGCGAGATGGTCGCGACTCGCGTGACCGCCCAGACCAGCCCCACTGAGCTGGCCGAACTCATGGTCGGGCGCAAGGTGCTGCTGCGCGTCGAGAAGACGCCCGCTCAGCCGGGTGCCGAGGTTCTGCGGGTCGAGAACCTGCGCCATGTGGATTCTCAGGGTGTGGAGCGCTTGCGCGGCATTTCCCTTGGCATCCGAAAGGGCGAGATCCTCGGCATTGCCGGGGTCTCGGGCAACGGGCAGTCGGAACTGCTGGAGGTGCTGGCCGGGCTGCGCCATGCCGAGGGGCAGGTGGTGCTGGACAATGAGGCGCTGCCGCTCTCTGGTGCGGGGTGCGATGGGCAGGCGCGCCGCGCGCGCCGTATCGCGCATGTGCCCGAAGACCGGCAGCGGCGCGGGCTGGTCATGAATTTTCACGCCTGGGAGAATATCGCGCTCGGCTACCATCATGACCCGCTCTACAACCCCAGCCGCTGGCGCATGGATAACCCCGCCATCATTCGCGACACCGAGGGCAAGATGAGCGCTTTCGACGTGCGCCCGCCCGACCCGCAACTCAAGGCCAGCGGGTTTTCGGGCGGCAACCAGCAGAAACTGGTCCTTGCTCGCGAGATCGAATACGAACCCGACCTTCTGCTGGTCGGCCAGCCCACGCGCGGGGTGGATATCGGCGCCATCGAATTCATCCACCAGCGGCTGATCCGGCTGCGCGATGCCGGGGCGGCGATCCTGCTGATCTCGGTGGAGCTTGACGAGATCATGGCGCTGTCAGACCGGATCATCGTGATGTTCGACGGGCGGATCATGGGCGAGCGGATGCCGGATGAGACCAATGCGCAAGAACTGGGGCTGATGATGGCAGGCATGGCATGAGAACGGGAAAGATCCCCCACTGGGCCGATGTGACCCTGGTGCCGCTGCTTTCCGTGGCGCTGGCTTTCGCGATCTCGGCGGTTCTGATCTGGGCCATCGGCGAGAGCCCGAGTGAGGCCGTCAAGCTGATGGTCGAGGGGGCGTTCGGTTCCACCTATGGCTGGGGCTATACGCTGTTCTATGCCACGAATTTCATCTTCACCGGCCTCGCGGTTGCCGTCGCCTTTCAGGCGCGGCTGTTCAATATCGGCGGCGAGGGGCAGGCGCTGCTAGGCGGTCTGGGCGTGGCGCTGGTGTGTCTCTATATCCCCTGGCCGCATTGGTCGATTGCGCTGATTGCGGCCTCGCTGGGGGCGGCGCTGTTCGGTGCGGCCTGGGCGCTGATTCCGGGCTATCTGCAGGCCAAGCGCGGCAGTCATATCGTGATCACCACGATCATGTTCAATTTCATCGCCGCGTCGCTGCTGGGATACATGCTGGTCAGCGTGCTGCGCGTGCCTGGCTCGCAGGACCCGGCCTCGCCACGCTTCCCGTCAGAGATCGCCCTACCCAAGCTGCATGAAATCCTGGGTCTTGTCGGCATTCCCTTCAGCACAGTGCCGCCCGTGAATATCGCACTTCTGCTCGGGATCGCGATGTGTTTCGCAGTCTGGTTCATGCTCTGGCGCACGCGGCTGGGCTATCAGATCCGCGCCTTTGGCGAATCCGAGCCTGCGGCGCAATATGCCGGCATCAGTCCAGTGCGGACCACGATCTATGTGATGCTGATCTCCGGCGCGCTGGCCGGCATGATGGCCGTCAATTCGGTCATGGGCGAGCAGCAAAGGCTGGTGCTCAACGCGGTAGAGGGGGCGGGCTTCATCGGTATTGCCGTGGCGCTGATGGGGCGAAACCATCCGTTCGGTGTGTTTCTGGCCGCGATCCTGTTTGGCTTTCTCTATCAGGGCGGGGCAGAGCTTGCGCTCTGGACCTCGATCCCGCGCGAATTGATCGTCGTCATTCAGGCGCTGGTGATCCTGTTTACGGGCGCGCTCGACAATATGGTGCGAATGCCGATCTCGCGGCTTTTCGCGCTGCGCAAGAGGGCAGGCTGATGGATGTCGCAACCATTGTGCAGGTGCTCGAATCGACCCTGCGACTGGCCACCCCGCTACTGTTCGCCTGCCTTGCGGGGTTGATTTCGGAACGCGCGGGTGTGTTCGATATCGGGCTGGAAGGCAAGATGCTGATGGCGGCCTTCATGTCGGCGGCGATTGCTTATGTTTCAGGCAATGTCTGGGTGGGGCTCACTGCGGCAGTCTTTGCCTCGGTGGTGCTCTCGCTGGTGCATGGCGTGGCTTCGATCACCTTCCGGGGCAATCAGCTCATCTCGGGGGTGGCGATCAACTTCCTTGCGGCTGGCATCACGGTTGTTGTGGCGCAGAACTGGTTCCGGCAGGGCGGACGCACGCCCTCGCTATCGGGCAATGCAAGAATGCAGCGGATTGACCTCCCCTTTGTCGATGTGGTGCGTGATGTGCCGGTTCTGGGACCAATATACACCATCCTGTCGGGCCATGCGCTTCTGGTTTACCTCGCCTTCCTCTGCGTGCCACTGACCTGGTATGTGCTGTTCCGCACCCGTTTCGGGCTGCGCCTGCGCGCGGTGGGGGAGAACCCGGCGGCAGTGGACACGGCGGGCGTCTCGGTGGTGCGGCTGCGCTATGGGGCGGTGGCAATCTGCGGGGTGCTGTGTGGGCTGGCGGGGGCCTATCTCGCCACGGGCCTCTCGGCCGGATTCGTCAAGGACATGACCGCCGGGCGCGGCTTCATCGCGCTCGCGGCGATGATCTTCGCCAAATGGCGGCCATGGCATGCGATGGGGGCGGTGTTGCTCTTCGGCCTGCTCGAAGCTGTGGCGAACAGGTTCCAGAATATCGAGATTCTGGGGGTGGGCGTGCCGGTTCAGGCGATGCAGGCCTTGCCCTATATCCTGACGGTCGTCATTCTGGCAGGGTTCGTGGGCAAGGCCATCCCGCCGCGCGCGGGGGGCTCGCCCTATGTCAAGGAACACTAACCGCCCCTGACGGGCGAAAGACAGCCGATGCAGGTCTATCTGCCGATTGCCGAAACCTCGGTCAATGCCTTCACGCTGCTGGGGGTGGGTGGGGGCGTGGGTGTGCTCTCGGGCATGTTCGGCGTCGGCGGCGGTTTTCTGATCACACCGCTTCTGTTCTTCATCGGCGTGCCACCTGCCATCGCCGTGGCGACCGGCGTCAATCAGGTGGTCGCGTCCTCCATCTCGGGGGTGCTGGCGCATCTCAAGCGCAAGACGGTCGATCTGCGGATGGGTATGGTTCTGCTCATCGGTGGCCTGATCGGTTCGATCATCGGGATTTGGTTCTTCAACCTGATGCAACGCCTGGGCCAGATCGATCTTATCGTGCAGCTCTCCTATGTCATCTTCCTCGGCATCATCGGCGCGCTGATGTTTCAGGAAGCCCTGCGCGCACTGATGCGGGCGAAAGACCCAAATGCCCGACGGCGCAAGCTGCATGTGCATACATGGGTCCATAATCTACCGTTGAAGATGAAATTTCGCGCCTCGGGGCTCTATATCTCGGTTTTTCCCCCGCTTGCTGTGGGCATTGGAGTGGGCATTCTTGCGGCAGTCATGGGCGTCGGTGGCGGGTTCATCCTTGTGCCCGCGATGATCTACCTGCTGGGAATGCCGACCAAGGTCGTGATCGGCACCTCTCTGTTTCAGGTCACTTTCGTGGCGGCCTTCACCACCATGATGCACGCGGTCACCAATCAGAGTGTCGATGTGCTGCTGGCGCTGTTCCTGATCATTGGCGGCGTGGTCGGGGCGCAGATCGGCACGCGGGTGGGGCTGAAACTCGGGGCCGAGCAATTGCGCATTCTGCTGGCGCTGCTGGTGCTTTCGGTCGCGGGCAAAATCGCCTTCGACCTGCTCTGGACACCGGCAGAGCTCTATTCCGTCACAGTGCCGAGGCAGTTCTGATGCGCGCGCTGGTCCTCCTCCTCATGCTGTTTGCAGTGCTGCCATTGCGTGCCGAAGAGGTGGTCGCGGGGCTCTCGCAGGACCGCGTGTCGCTGACGGTGAATTTCGAGGGCTCGGAAATCCTGATCTTTGGGGCGATCCGGCGCGAAGCGCCTCTGCCAGCGGATTCGACGCTCGATGTCGCTGTCGCCATCGAGGGCCCACCCATGCCAGCAATCATCTGGCGCAAGGCCCGGCGGGCTGGGATCTGGGTCAATACCGAACGTCAGGACGTGCGCGCGGCACCGAGTTTCTACGCGGTCGCTTCCACCGCACCGCTGCGCGACATTCTGTCGCCCGAGGCGGATCTGACCTATCGCATCTCGCCGCGGCTTGCGATTTTCGAGGCGCGCGGCACAGTCGATGTGCACGATCCGGCAGTCTTTACCGAGGCGTTGATCCGCATCCGCGAGCGCGAAGGGCTTTATCAGCAGTTGGACGGCGCTGTGAATTTGCAGCGCGACACGCTGTTCTCGACCCGGATCACCCTGCCCAAGCAGATCGTCGAGGGTCGCTATGATGCGCGTATCTTCCTGCTGCGCGAGGGCGAGGTGATCGACGAGTTCGAGACCTTCATAGATGTGCGTAAGGCGGTGTTCGAGCGCTGGCTCTTCAACCTCGCCTATGAACAACCCTTCATCTACGGGTTAATGGCACTGGCCATCGCAGTTTTCTTCGGCTGGGGGGCCTCGGCATTGTTCCGGTTCGTACGGAGTTGAGCAGCGCTGCAGTCGGCCATGTGCGGCAAATCGCCGAATGCTGGCGCGGCGGGTTGTATCGATGCCGGGACATGCTACCTTGAATATGACGATCGGAGGTCAATATGCCCAAGCTCATCAAGGTCTATATCCAGCAGGTCGCCATCGGTTTTGCCCTGTCTGCCGTGTTTACGGTCATCCTGATCTGGTTCGATGTCGCCGGTCTCCAGCGTCTGTTGCTCAACTCGCCCGATGGCTGGCTGGGCACATTCCTGATCTTCTTCTTCAACGGTCTGGTTTTTGCCGGGGTGCAATTCGCCATTCGCATCATGCGCATGGGTCATGAGGATGACGACGACGATGATGATGATCGTGGCATGCCCGTGCGTGCGCATGACCCGACGCCGGTGCGCATCTCGATCCGCTGAGCAAAGGGAAAAGCGACAGGCCCGCAGCAACCGTGGCGGCGTGAATTTCCCGAGAGCCTGAATACTCAGGTGGGCGCCAGATAACGAGGCCAGGACCCCGCCAGAGCCAGCTCCCTCGGTCATACTTATCGGCCACTGGAAAAGGGCCGCACACGCGAGGAGCAGAACCTGCCGGAGTTTAAGATAGGGCAGGGGGGTAGGGTCTGCAAGGCGCGCTTGACATATGTTCACTTTCTGTTCATTTTTGTTCGATGAATGATCGCGCAGCTTTCAGATCGACAGAGTTGGCACACGCACCTGGCATGGTGCTGGCACGCGGGGTTTGTCGTTGCCTGACCTCGCTGGGTTTTGCACCAATGACCGAGTTCGTGCCCGCGCGCGGCTTGCGGGTGGATGTGATGGCGCTGGGGCCGAAGGGTGAGATCTGGGTGGTGGAGTGCAAATCCAGCCGCGCAGATTTTCGCGGTGATCAGAAATGGCGGGGCTATCTGGACTGGTGCGACCGGTTCTTCTGGGCTGTCGATACCGACTTTCCTATCGAGATCCTGCCGGAGGGCACTGGGCTGATGCTGGGTGACGGGTTCGGTGCCGAAGTGCTGCGAATGGGGCCGGAATCACGCCTTGCAGCGGCGCGGCGCAAGGTGCTGATACAGGTATTCGCGCGGCAGGCGGCGTGGCGTCTGTCGCGGCAAGCCGACCCTGCGGGCCTCGGGATGTGAGAAGGTTTCCGCCCTACCTGTGTGGCACATCCGTAATGCGCCCTCGGACCGTGCCCACCCACCCACCCTCACGGCCCGAGCGCGCATTGCACTTGTGTGTTGGGCGTGGGCGCGGCTCCGAGGTATCAGCCGAAACGGTTCAGGCGCTGGCGCGCGCCTGCCGTTTGCGCTCATGCGGGTCAAGGAAGCGTTTGCGCAGCCGGATCGCCTTGGGCGTCACTTCCACCAGTTCGTCATCGTCGATATAAGCAATCGCCTGTTCCAGCGACATGATCACCGGCGGCGTCAGCTTGACGGCATCATCCGAACCCGAGGCGCGGACATTGGTCAACTTCTTGCCCTTGAGCGGGTTCACTTCCAGATCATTGTCACGGCTATGCTCACCGATGATCATACCCTGATAGACCGGGTCCTGCGGGTTGATGAACATCCGCCCGCGTTCTTCCAGGTTCCACAGCGCATAGGCGACGGCCGTGCCATCCTCCATGGAAATCAGCACCCCCTCGCGCCGCCCCGGAATGGTACCGCGATAAGGCGCCCATTCATGGAAAACGCGGTTCAGCACACCCGTTCCGCGCGTGTCGGTCAGGAACTCGCCATGGTAGCCGATCAGTCCGCGCGAGGGCACATGCGCTATGATACGTGTCTTGCCGCTACCTGCGGGTTTCATCTCGACCAGATCGCCGCGGCGAGGGCCGGTCAGTTTCTCGATCACTGTGCCGGTGTAGTCGTCATCGACATCGATGGTGACTTCCTCGACCGGCTCGAGCCTCGCGCCGCCTTCATCGCGCATCAGCACGCGAGGGCGCGAGACCGAGAGTTCAAACCCCTCGCGGCGCATGTTCTCGATCAACACGCCCATCTGCAGTTCACCGCGTCCGGCCACGTCGAAGGCTTCGCCGCCCGGCGTGTCGGTCACCTTGATCGCGACATTGACCTCGGCCTCGCGCATCAGCCGCTCGCGGATGACGCGGGATTGGACCTTGGACCCATCACGACCGGCCAAGGGCGAATCATTGATGCCGAATGTCACCGAGATCGTCGGCGGGTCGATGGGCTGTGCGGGCAGCGCCGTGTCGACCTCCAGTGCGCAAAGCGTGTCGGCAACGGTCGCTTTCGACATGCCGGCCAGTGTCACGATATCGCCAGCCTCCGCCGAGTCGATGGGCGCCTGCGCCAGACCGCGGAAGGCCAGAACCTTGGTCACGCGGAACTGCTCGATTTTCTTGCTGTCGCGCGACAGCGCTTTGATCGTCTCACCTGCTTTTAGCCGGCCCGACTCTACCCGGCCTGTCAGAATCCGCCCCAGATAGGGGTCGGCCGAAAGCGTCGTCGCAAGCATCCGGAAGGGCTCGGCCCGGCGTGCAATCTGCGCAGGCGCAGGCACATGGGCGACCACCAGATCGAACAGCGCCGACATATCCTTGCGCTGCCCATCCATCTCCGCATCTGCCCAGCCATTGATTCCCGAGGCGTAAAGCACAGGGAAATCAAGCTGTTCATCGCTCGCACCCAGATTAGCGAACAGGTCGAACACCTCATTCAGCGCCCGGTCAGGTTCTGCAGCGGGCTTGTCGACCTTGTTGAGCACCACAATCGGCCGCAACCCCAGCGCCAGCGCTTTCGCGGTCACGAATTTTGTCTGCGGCATCGGACCTTCAGCGGCATCGACCAGCAACACAACCCCATCGACCATCGACAGAATCCGCTCCACCTCGCCACCGAAATCGGCATGGCCAGGTGTGTCGACGATATTGATCCGCGTGTCCTTCCACTCGACCGAAGTCGCCTTGGCAAGGATCGTGATGCCGCGCTCGCGTTCCAGATCATTGCTGTCCATGGCGCGCACGGCCACGGCCTGGTTCTCGCGAAACGCCCCCGATTGCTTCAGAAGTTCGTCCACCAGCGTGGTCTTGCCATGGTCGACATGGGCGATGATCGCGATATTGCGAAGGGTCATTGGTCCGGCCTTTTCGGGATTCTGCGCTGCCGCATTAGCGCAAGTCCAGCGGAAAGGCCAGTCACGAGTCGAGGACGGTTAGTCCGCTGACTCCTTGACGAAACCAATGCGCGCAATAAGTCGATCGAAGGTGACATTGTCGTGAACCTGCCTGAACTCATGGACCATCTGACGCGCGATCTGATCGAGTCCGTTCTCTCCGGAGATTACATATGCGCATTGCGAATTTGCCGCGATGCCCTCGCGCGTCCCGAGATCGGACCAGAGCGAATTCATCAGATCGTGATACTGCCGACAATCCGCGCTGTCGGTCAAGCCTGGGCGGATGACTCCGCGAGTTTTGAACAGGCATCCCTGGCACATATCCTTCTGCATCGGCTGCTAGAGTATGTCGCGCGCAGCAACGGGGCGGCAACTGGTATGCGACAGGCATGGCCTGTCCACGACGCGCGGGTGATGGTCACCGTCGCTCCGGGCGATACGCATGATTTCGGCGCGCAGATTCTGTCACAGCACCTTCGGCTCTCGGGCTGGCCCGTCACGTTTTTCGGGCATCGACAACGGGAAAGGGTGGTGCCAACGCTTGCGCAGCAGCGCTACTCGGCCTTGGCCATTTCGGTCAGTTGTGACGAGAATCTGGCTGGGCTGGCAGATTTCGTCATGACCAGCCGAATGGCAAGCACCAGCCCCAAGCTGCATCTCATGATCGGCGGCGCTGCGATTCAGCCTCCCTTCGATCAATATGACTTTCTGGGCGCGGACCGGGTAGGGCTCGCAATTGACGAAGTGGCATCTTATCTATCAAATATGACTCCAGCGATCCCTGCCGACAGGTGGAATTGACATGACGATTACGACCAGTGACATCGCACGCATGTCACAGCGCCTCGCGGCCTTCCCAACGAAGGTCTCCAGTGAGCTGGTGCTCGCGGCGGCCGATCTCTGCATCATGGTAGATGCAGATTTGCGCGTGCAGGAGGTCTTTTTCGGCAATGCGCTTGAGGACGTCAGTTGCGCGCGTTGGGATGGTGCGTTTCTGCGCAGCGTCGTGGCGCCCGAAGGGCAGCGCAAGATTGACCTGCTCTGGCAGGAGGGCGCCGATGCCATCTCCGGGTGGCGGCATCTCAATTTCCGGACCCACCGCGGAGACGAAACCCTGCCGCTTCTGATAAAGCGCATCGATGTCGGAGGCGGGGCGTCGATCCTGCTTGGGCGCGATCTGCGCCCTGCTGTGCGGATGCAGGAGCAGTTCAATGCCGCCATGATGGAGATGGAGCAGAGCTATCGGGATTCCTTCGATGATCCATTCGCACCGCCTCCCGCCCCTTCCCTGACAGATGTAAGCGGCAACGATCACGGCAATTGCAACGCATCAAATCTGCCTGCTGCAGAGGCGCAATTGCAGATGCTGGTCAATCAGACAATGGGCGAACTGGGACGGCAGCCTGTCGCTCAGATCGTTTCGCAAACGGCAAAGGTGCTGGAGGATATGTGCATCCGCGAAGCCTATGCCCAAAGCCAGTATGATTTGCAGAAGACAGCAGAGGTGTTGGGCATGAATGCCGACGACCTTGCCCAGCGTATGGTGGCCTTGCCGCGCAAGCCCTGAGGCCCGCGTCAGACGGCGATGTAGCGATCACGGCGGTGGTTGATGGCGATGATCGCATTGAGGACCAAGGCCCCCAAGAGCGACCAGAGCACCAGTATTGGCTCCAGCAGGGTCATGGCGACCGCAAACACCACCAGATCGAAGCCAAACTGCACCCAGCCCGCAGGGAAGCCTGTACGCTCCTGCAGCCAATAGGCCAGAATGCCAATGCCGCCAAGGCTCGCCCGATGGCGGAAGATTGCCAGCAACCCCGCGCCCGCCACCATCCCGAAGAGCACGGAAGCCACCGCCGGATGCACTGGGTTGATGCTGATCAGCCACGGGATGATCATGGAAAAGCCCGAGATCAGGGCCACGGCGATAAAGGTCTTGATAGCAAAGGCTGCCCCGATCTGCCGCCAGGCGAGCCAGTAGAAGGGCAGGTTGATGACGAAGAAGACCGGCCCGAAACCCCAGCCCATGGTATAGGCGATGAGCACAGCCAGACCTGCGGTCTGGCCCGTCACCAAGCCGGCGCCAGTCAGGATCATGACGCCGAACGCACACATGACGGTGCCGAACACCAGCCCCTGCGCATCCTCGAAGGGCGTGTGGGTCTCGGCGGCGCTCGCAGTTTCAGACCTTGGCGCTGAAGATGTTGATAACGACAATCCCTGCAATTATCAGCCCGATGCCCAGCAGGGCGGGTGCATCAAGCCGCTGGCCGAAGACGAACCAGCCGATGAGGGCGATGAAGCAGATGCCGAGCCCCGACCAGATGGCATAGGCCACGCCGACCGGGATCACCCGCAGCACGATGGCCAGCAGCCAGAAGGACAGGGCATAAGCCAGCACCACGACCAGCGCGGGCAAAGCCCGAGTCATGCCGTCGCTGGCCTTGAGCGCCGTGGTGCCGATGGTCTCGAACAGGATCGCCACGCCAAGATAGAGCCAATGCATGTGAACCCTCCTGTCAGATCGGTTGCCCCGCGCGCACCCGCGCGACGGTGCGCTCGACTTCGCGCAGCCGTTCGGCATTGGGCGGGTGCGTGGCCAGAAAGCGGTTGCCGGGGTCGGGGATGCGGCGGAAGATTTCGGCCCCGCGCAACGCATCATAGCCCGCGCGTTCGGCAATCAGCGCGCCAAGGCGGTCGGCTTCGAGTTCGATCGGTTTGGAATAGCGCCGCGCACCGACCGTGGCCGAGACATCCATGATCTGCCGCGCGGTGGCCTCATCCGCACCGATCAGAAGTGCGGCCACCCCGCCCAGAATCGCCCCGCGCTGTGCCTCGCGCTGGATCAGCGGCAGATGATCACCGATATGGTGCCCGGCCTCATGGCCGAAGATGAGGGCGATCTCGTCAGGGGTCTGCAACTCGCGGATCAAAGCGTCTGTAAAGGCGATGATCGGGCGCCCGTCGCGGTCGCGGGTATGGAAGGCGTTCGGGGGCTGGCTGGGGCGGTCATCGAGGATGACGGTGAATTCGCAGCGCAGTTGCGGGCTACGCTCGCGGCAGACCTCGGTCGCCACCGGGGACATGCGGCGCACCACGGCATCGAATTGCGCGCGTGTGACAGTTGCCGCTGGGCGCGCGGGGGTGCTGGTTACTGGCGAAGGTGGTGGGGCGATGGCACAGCTTGCAACCAGCAGCAGGGCGAGGAGGGCTGCAAACCGGCGAAAAATGAGAGCGGCTGGCATGGCGTTCTCCGCGAGTCCAAAAGGTGGGGAAGGTTCTGGTCAGAACTTGAGAGATAGCGCGTTTGTAGTTGGGGGGCAATTCGGCACCCGGTCGATCCTGCTCATTCGGCGACGGTCAACGCCCGGTCTGCTGGGGTGATGTTTCGACGCGATGGTATTGTGACCTCGGGAGGCATTGTTGGCTCGGGCATTTATCGAATGGCAGAATTTAAGTATTTTGAGCAAGAAAATGCTGGATCAGTCGAGCTTGCTGTCGCTGTAACGCAGGGCCGGTCTCGACGGGATGACTGCCGCACTGGTTCGGGATGCGCAGGCATTCGCAGGGGCGCGCCCTGTCAGCCCGCATCGCGGATCAACGCGCGCAGGTCGCGGGCGATGGCGTCGAGGCGCGTTTGCGTGGTTGCCCGTTCGGCGCGACCCGCCGTGATCTCGGCCTCGATCGCATCAACTCGCGCGCGGCGCTCGCGTGTCGCCGGGCTGTCATCGCGCAGTTGCACGATCAGGCTGACCAGCCGTTCCTGATCGGCGATCAGTTCGGCCTCGGCGGCGCTCAGTCGCGCCAGCAGCCGCCGCAACTCGCGCTCTTCCTCGCGCAGGTTCTGCATCTCGCGCAGAAGGGCCACCAGTTCCGGGTCGGGCAGGCGTGTGGACCATGCCGCCAGTGCCTCGGCTTCGAGGTCGAGAAGCGCGATGCGCGTGGCGGTGGTGTGTGTTTCCACCACTTCATGATTGACCTGCTCGCCCGCAGGCACCGGGATCGTGAAGCGTGTGGCGTCAAAACTGGCCTCGCCGCCCTCGGTCTGCATCTCCCAGCCATGGCGCAGCGGGTGGAGGAGCGTCAGCACCCGGTCGGCCTCGGGCGCGCCTTCTATACGGTAGGTGCTGCGCCGCTCGATCCGGTCCTCGGCCGTCAGTACACCGTCCACGATCCGCGCGGATTGCAGGCGTTGCGCCTCAGAGGCCTGTTCGGCTATGCGCATCGCCGTGTCGCGGGCAAATTCCACCATCTCGCGCGCACCGGGGGCCAGTTCGGGGATCATCGCATCCCCGGCATGGCCGCGCCCGGTCTCGTAAAGCGTCATGATGCCTGCAGGCAGGCGCAGGGGCAGGGGGTTGTTTATCTCGAGCGCGATCATCGGGTGGGCCGCGCCGGAGCCGCCGCGATAGAGCGTCAGGCGCGCCTCCTCCAACGTTTCGCGCAGGAAAGGCAGCGAGATCATGTCACCGGCCTGCAGGGTGACCGGGGCGGCGAGGGTGAAGCGGGAAAAGCTCTCGCCCTCGTCCATCGCGACGTCGGCGATGTCCATCTCGGCCTCGAACATCTGGGTCCCGCGGCGGGGCGCATCGGCAGCAAGCGCAGGCTCGAAGACTGCGGCGGCCTGTGCGCGTATAGGCTCGAGCCGATCATAGAGCTGTGCCTGCAGCGCCTGCACGGCACCTGTGGCGAGCGTCAGATCAACCGCGTCCCAATCCTGCCCGGTCGTATTTTCGACGACCGCCCAGCCGGTCAGTACCAGCCCATCCGCACCGTGCTCGGCGCGCCAGGCGGTTTTCCACAGGGGTGCGGGTTGCAGCCAGCCAAGCGTGACCTCGCGCGGGGCGGTTTCGGTGCTGGTCAGCGTGACATCAAGCGTGAGCGCGCGGCTGGTCGCGCGCAGTGCGTCGAGCCCGCGCGCCATGGCGGAGCGGTCGGCTTCGTCGGTGAAATGCAATTCCGTGGCCTCATCCAGCGCGATCTGACGGATACGCCCTGCCTCATCGCGCAGCGCGAGGGCAACGCAGCCGCTCTGGCCCTCTGTCGCGCAGGGGACCGGGCGGGTGCCCATCACGGCCCCGCTCAGCGCGGTGCCGCGCCGCTCCGCCTCGACCGGTGCGCCGATCATGGCGGCCAGCAGCGCCTGCAGGTCGCTCAGCGCCTCGGGCGCGAAGGGCAGGCCCGCGAAGACATCCGCCACCCCGCCTGGGCCGGTCATGGACAGCATCGGCACACCGCCACCGGGGTCGGCAAGGCGCAGGGATTTCAGAAAATCATCGATATCGGTGCGGCGGATCTGCATCTGCATCCCCTCGGCATCGAGCACCCCCTCTGCTTCGATCATGGCGAGCCCGCCGGTGGAAAGCGTAACGGCGCGGATCTGCGGTTCGGCAATGGCAGGCAGCGCGAGGCTTGCGAGGAAGAGGGTCAGGACAAGACGCATGGGGCATTCCTTTCGCTTGTGGCGCAAGCCTAGGGCGCAGGGCGCAAGGCCGACAAGCGGGATTGTCGGGGCAGGCGTAAATTTGCCGTGTTCATGGGGCTGGACGCGCGCTATTGCTGGGGGTATTGCTCACCCATGCCGCAAGATGATGACGCCACCCCGGATCTGAACGCGCTTGCCACCGAACCGTTGCGCCGGGCGCTGGGATCGCGCTATCTGCAATATGCGCTGTCGACCATAATGCACCGCGCACTACCCGATGCGCGCGACGGGCTGAAGCCTGTGCACCGCCGCATCCTCTATGCGATGCGCGAATTGCGCCTCTCGCCCATCGGGGGATATCGCAAATCGGCCAAGATCACCGGCGATGTAATGGGCAATTACCACCCCCATGGCGACGCCGCGATCTATGACGCCATGGCGCGGCTGGCGCAGGATTTCAACGTCCGCTATCCGCTGGTGGACGGGCAGGGCAATTTCGGCAATATCGATGGCGACAACCCCGCTGCCGCGCGCTACACCGAGGCGCGCATGACCCGCGCCGCCGAGATGCTGCTGGAGGGGCTGGCCGAGAACGCGGTCGATTTCCGGCCCAATTACGACGGCACACTGGAAGAGCCGGTCGTGCTGCCCGCAGCCTTCCCCAACCTGCTGGCCAATGGCGCAAGTGGCATTGCGGTGGGGATGGCCACGAATATCCCGCCGCACAATCTCGATGAATTGATCGAGGGCTGCCTTGCGCTGATCAAGACGCCGAACCTGCCCGATGAGGAGTTGCTGAACCTGATCCCCGGCCCGGATTTTCCCACCGGCGGGGTGGTGGTCGAGCCGCGCGAGGCAATTCTCGCCGCCTATCAGAACGGGCGCGGTGCCTTTCGCCTGCGCGCGCGATGGCAGATCGAGGATCTGGGGCGCGGCGCCTGGCAGGTGGTGGTGACCGAAATCCCCTATCAGGTGCCGAAATCGCGCCTGATCGAAAAGCTCGCCGAAGTGATCCAGACCCGCAAGGTGCCGCTCTTGGCCGATGTGCGCGACGAATCAGCCGATGATGTGCGCATCGTTCTGGAACCCCGCGCACGCACTGTGGACCCGGAATTGATGATGGGCCTGCTGTTCAAGAATTCCGATCTGGAGGCGCGCTTCAGCCTGAACATGAATGTACTGATCGACGGGCTGACGCCCAAGGTCTGCTCTTTGCGCGAGGTGCTGCGCGCCTTTCTCGACCACCGCCGCGAGGTCTTGCAGCGGCGCAGCCAGCACAGGCTCGACAAGATCGACCACCGGCTGGAGGTGCTCGAGGGTTTCATCATCGCCTATCTGAATCTTGACCGCGTGATCGAAATCATTCGCTATGACGAGGCCCCCCGCGACGCGCTGATGCGCGAGACATGGGGGCGCAGCTTCCCACGCGCGACCTCGGAAAAGGACTATGTGTCGCCCGCACCGGGTGAGGGCGAGTTGTCCGAGTTGCAGGCCGAATCGATCCTCAACATGCGGCTGCGCAGCCTGCGCCGTCTGGAAGAGATCGAGCTACGCAAGGAGCGTGACGCACTGCTGATCGAGCGCGCCGAACTCGAAGACCTGCTGGCCTCGGAGCGGTTGCAATGGACGCGCATCGGCAAGAATCTGCGCGAAGTGCAGGCCAGTTTCGGCAAAGCCACCGATCTCGGCCGCAGGCGCACCAGCTTCGCCGAGGCGGGTGAGGTCGAAGAGGTTCCGATGGAGGCCATGATCGAGCGCGAGCCGATCACGGTCATCTGCTCGAAAATGGGCTGGATCCGTGCGATGAAAGGCCATGTCGCGCTGGATCAGGCCTTCAAGTTCAAGGATGGCGATGAGGGCCGATTCGCTTTTCATGCCGAGACGACCGACAAGATCGTGCTCTTCGGCTCCAACGGTCGGTTCTACACGCTGATGGGGGCCAATCTGCCCAGCGGGCGCGGTATGGGAGAGCCGGTACGGCTGATGGTGGACCTGCCCAACGAGGCCGGGATCGTCGATCTGTTCACGCATCGCGCGGGCAGGCGGCTGATCGTGGCCTCGAGCAAGGGGGACGGCTTTGTGGTTCCGGCCGACGAGGTCATCGCCCAGACGCGCTCGGGCAAGCAGGTGCTGAACTTGCGCGACGGCGTGCGCGCGCATGTCTGCCGCGTGGCGACAGGCGATCATCTGGCCGTGGTGGGCGAGAATCGCAAGTTGCTGATCTTCCCGCTGTCGGAACTGCCCGAGATGACACGCGGCAAGGGCGTGCGGCTGCAGGCTTACAAGGATGGTGGGTTGTCGGATCTGACCAGTTTCGTCCTCGCTGACGGGTTGCGCTGGAAAGATCCCGCCGGGCGCACCCGTACCGAGACAGAGCTGAGCGAGTGGATCGGCAAACGCGCGAGCGCCGGCCGCATGGCCCCGCGCGGCTTCCCGCGTGACAATCGCTTTAACTGATCCGCCGCTGGTTTGCGCTGCGCGACCGGATCATGTAGCAGTGGGCGAGATGTTGGCCGGAGATGACATATGACAGGGATCAGGGCGTTCGCGCGCAAGGCTGGCGCGCTCATGCTGGCGGCGTTTCTTTCCGCCTGCGCCAGCGGGGCGGAACTGGGGGACGAGCGCGCCGAACTCGGTGACTTCTTCCTGTCGCATGCGATTGTCGTGGCCGATGAGGCAACCGCGCTTCCCGGGTCGCGCTCGGCCACTGCCGAAGAATGGGAGGAATCGCTGACTGACGAGTTGCGCCGCAGGCTGGGGCGCTATGATGGCGACACGCTCTATCATGTCGCCGTCAAGGTCCATGGCTACATGCTCGCACCGCCCGGCATCCCGCTGGTGGCCTCGCCGCGCTCGGTGCTGGGCATCACGGTCGATCTCTGGGATGATGCCGCTGGCGAGCGGCTCAACCGTCGCCCGCATCAGATCATCATCGGCGAGGCCTTTTCAGGCTCGACAATCGTGGGCTCCGGCCTGACTCTGACCCGCGAGGAACAGATGCAGCAACTCTCGGAAAACGCCGTGCTTTCCATCGAGCGCTGGCTGGCCAACAACTCGGACTGGTTCCCGCCCAAGGGAACAGGTGCGCCCGACCCGGAGTTGCTGGCCGAGCTGGGGCTGGGTGAGGAAGGAGAGCCGCTCTGAACCTCTGTCGCAAAGGCGCTTGATTTTCCTGCGCAAGCTGGATATGCCCCGCCGCGTATCCTCTCGGGCCGCGTTTGAAGGGCCTATCAACAAAGGGTTGTGAGACCATGGCAAAGCAAAAGTTTGAACGCAATAAACCGCATGTGAACGTTGGCACGATTG